>NZ_JBFAKK010000003.1:205077-681866 GCF_040655735.1 Phytomonospora sp. NPDC050363 | reverse complement strand
CCCCACCAGGAACTCCGTCCCTGGACCCGGTTCTCTCGCCTGGGTTGCGGGCCGTTTGGTCGGCTCTTGTGTGCGGCCGGCTTCGCCTCGGCCGCTGGCCGCTGGCCGCTGGCCGTCGGCCCGCCAACCATCTGCCGGGCACCCGCCACTTCAGGCGTCGCCCCACGCCGGTGCCGGCAGCTTCGCGCCGGGGCCGCCACTTCAGGCGTCACCCCAGCTCGGGGCCCGGCCGCTTCGCGCCGGGGGCCTGCCAGTTCACGCGTCCCCCACACTGGGAACCCGGCCCCGCGCTGGGCTGGGGGCCCTACTTCCCTGCCTTTGAGCGGCCGGCTTCGCCTCGGCCGCAAGCCAGCCCGGCCGCTTCGCGCCTGGCACCCGTCCGCTCCCGCGTCCCCCACCCCGGGAACCCGGCCCCGGTCCCGGTCCCGGTGGGAAGGCGCCGTAACCCGATCCCCTGTCTGGCAGGACTCAGTACAGGACCGTTTCGGCTACCGCGTGCGCGTGTCGTGCTGTGCGGAGGTAGTCGTCGAGGAATGCTCCGGGGTCTTCGTCGAGGGGGCGGCCCAGTGCCCGGGTGACGCCTGCGAGGGCGACTCCGCGGGTGGGTAGTTGGTCGCTGGGTTTGCCGCGGACCAGCATGAGGGCTCCTCGTACTCGTGAGACGAGTCGCCAGGCGAGGGCGAGGGCTTCGGCGTCGGCGGGGGTGAGGAGGTGTGCGTCGGCGGCGGCGGTGATGGCGTCGAGGGTTCCGGTGGTGCGCAGTCCCGGGACTTGGTCGGCGTTGCGGAGTTGGAGCAGCTGCACGCTCCATTCCACATCGGACAGTCCGCCGCGGCCGAATTTGGTGTGGGTGGCGGGGTCGGCGCCGCGGGGTAGGCGTTCGGTGTCGACGCGGACTTTGAGGCGGCGGATCTCGGTGACCTGCGTGTCGGACAGTCCACCGGCGGGGTAGCGGATCCGGTCGGCCATGTCGACGAACGCCTCGCCCAGCTTCGCGTCGCCGGCCACGAAGCGGGCCCTCAGGAGCGCCTGCGCCTCCCATACTCGCGACCAGCGCGCGTAGTAGGCGCGGTAGGCCGACAGGCTGCGCACCAGAGGGCCCTGGCGTCCTTCGGGACGCAGGCCGGCGTCGACCTGGAGCGGCGGGTCGGCGGCGGGCGCCGACAGCAGGGAGCGGAGGCGTTCGGCGCGTTCGACGGCGACGGCCTCGTCGCCGTCCGCGCACACGAAGAGCACGTCGGCATCGGATCCGTAGCCGGTCTCGGCGCCGCCGAGGCGGCCCATGCCGATGATCGCGAGGCGGCCGTCGGGGTCGACGATGGACAGCGCGGCGGCCAGCGCGGCGTCGGTCAGGGCCGCCAGCGCCGTCCCGACCTCCTCGATCCCGATGAGTCCGAGCAGGTCGGCGCTGGCGATGCGGAGCAGTTCGCGCCGGCGCATGGCTCGCAGCGCGCCGACGGCGGCGGCGGGTTCGTCGTGGCGGGCGACGGCGGCGGTCATGCCCGCGGCGAGCGTCTTCGGGTCCCGGGGCGCGAGGTCGCGGTCGTCGGCGAGCATGCGAAGCGCCGCGGGGTCGCGGGCGAGGAGTTCGGTGACGTAGCGGGAGGTCCCCAGGAGGAAGGCGAGCCGCTGCGCGATGGGGCCGCCGTCGCGCATGACGCCGAGGTACCAGGGCGTGTTGCCGAGGGCGTCGGAGATCTGGCGGTAGGCGAGCAGTCCCCGGTCGGGTTCGGGCGCGTCGGCGAACTCGCCGAGCAGGACGGGCAGGAGCTGCCGCTGGATGGCGGTGGTGCGGTTGACGCCGGAGATGAGCGCCTCGATGTGGCGCAGTGCCCCGGTGGGGTCGGCGAATCCGAGGACGGTGAGGCGTTCGCGGGCCGCTTTCGGGGTGAGCCGCAGGTCTTCGGTGGGAACCTTGGCGACGACTTCGAGGAGGGGCCGGTAGAACAGTTTCTCGTGGAGCCGCCGTACTTCCTTGGCGTAGCCGCGCCATTCGGCGAGGAAGGCGTCGCCGGTGCGGTGGCCGAGCACCTTGGCGAGCCAGGCGACCGACTCGGCGTCGTCGGGGATGCGGTGGGTGCGGCGCAGGCGCTGGAGCTGGAGGCGGTGCTCGACGGTGCGCAGGAAGCGGTATGCCTCGGCGAGGGTCCGGCCGTCCTCGCGGCCGATGTAGCCGCCCGCCGTGAGCGCGGCGAGGGCGTCCAGTGTGGACGTCGCGCGCAGCGTCTGGTCGCTGCGGCCGTGCACGAGCTGGAGGAGCTGGACGGCGAACTCGATGTCGCGCAGGCCGCCGCGCCCGAGCTTGATCTCCTTGTCGGCGTCGGCCTTGGGCAGGTGCGCCTCGACCCGGCGCCGCATCGCGCGGACCTCGCCGACGACTTCGCCGCGGTCGGCGGCGGTCCACACCATCGGGCGCAGCTCGTCCATCCACCGCTCGCCGAGGTCGGCGTCGCCGGCGACCGGGCGGGCCTTGATGAGCGCCTGGAACTCCCAGGTGCGGGCCCACTTCTTGTAGTAGGCGACGTGTGAGGCGAGCGTGCGCACGAGCGGGCCGTGCCGGCCTTCGGGTCGCAGTCCGGCGTCGACGGGCCAGGCCGCGTGGGCGCAGACCGCCATCAGCCGGGAGGCCAGTCGCGCGGCGACGGTGAGGTCGCCCTCGGCGGCGAACACGACGTCGACGTCGCTGACGTAGTTGAGCTCGCGGCCGCCACACTTGCCCATCGCGATGACCGCGAGGGTCGCCGTCTCGGCGTCGGGCGTCTCCTCGGCGGCGATGCGCAGACCCGCGCGCAAGGTGTGCTCGGCGAGCGCGGACAGTTCGCCGGTGACCTTGGCGAAGTCCCACTCGCCGGTGAGGTCGGCGGCGGCGATGCGCAGGAGCCCGCCTCGGTAGGCGAGGCGGACCTCGTTCTCGTCGGCGGCTTCGGCGAGCGCTTCGGGGTATCCGTCGTCGCGGAGGCGCCGCCACTGTTCGGGGTGGACGGTGAGGTGGTCGGCCAGGGCCGTGGAGGCGGCGAGCACCGCCCGGAGCCGGTCGCGGACCTCGTCGCCGGCGGCGGCCAGCTCCGGGTCGGCCTCGCTGAGCCGCGCGAGTTGCGCGTCCACGGCCTCGGCCAATCGTCAGCCCTCCAGCAGCGGCAGCGGTGTTCCGGTCCCGAACCGGCCGAGGGCGAGCGTGGCGAAGCGCTCGGCGACGGGCCGCCATGTTTCGGCGACGTCGTCGAGGACGGTCACCGCGCGGGCCGCGGCCGTGGGGTCGAGGCCGGACAGGCTCACCCAGCGGTCGAGCATGGCCGTGTCGCACTCGATGTGGAACTGCATGCCCCAGGCGTGCGTGCCGACCCGGAAGGCCTCGATGGCGCCGTACGGGGAGGCTGCCAGGAGGGTCGCGCCGGGGGGCAGGGAGATGATCTCGTCGTGGCGGCTGAGCACCACGTCGAGGGCCATCGGGGCGGCGGCGAAGAGGGGGTCGTACTCGGCGGCGTCGCGGCGGCTGAGGAGGCGGGGGCCGATGACCGGGGACGCGGCGGGCGCGACCCTCCCGCCGAGGGCCTGTGCGAGCAGCTGGGAGCCGAGGCCGAGTCCGAGGGTCGGCACTCGTGCGGCGACGGCGGCGCGCAGGAGTGCGTCGAGTGCCGGGAGCCAGTCGGCGTCGCGGTGCCCCTGGGAGTCGGGGTAGGCGTGCTGGCCGCCGCCGAGGACGATGAGGGCGGCCGCTTCGAGTTCCCCGGGTACCGGGTCGCCCTTGTAGGGACGCAGGATTCTCAGTTCGAGGCCGGCGTCTTCGAGCCAGCCGCCCAGCAGTCGCACATCACAGGTCGGATCGTTCTCCACCACCAGCGCGTATCTCATATCGGCACCCATGCTGCCGAGCGTATCTTTTCCAGCCATGAACACCGAGTCCGCCGCGTCGGCGACAAGGCCCCCGGCTCTTCGTCCCGGCGACACCGTCCGGGTCGTCACACCCTCCGGTCCGCCCTCGCCCGGTCGCCTCGGCGCCGGGCTGGCCATGCTCACCGAATGGGGCCTGGACGTGCAGGTCCCCGACAGCGTCTACGACCGGGACGGGTACCTCGCCGGTTCCGACGGGGCCCGGCTCGCCGAGTTCAACGCGGCGCTGGCCGACCCCGCGGTACGGGCGGTGTTCTGCGGGCGCGGCGGCTACGGGGTGACCCGGATCATCGACGAGATCGACTTCGCCGCCGTCCGGCGCGACCCGAAGCCGGTCGTCGGGTACTCCGACATCACGGCGATCCAGATGGCCCTGTACCGGCACGCGGGCGTCGCCTCGGTGCACGGGCCGGTGCTGACGTCGTTCGCGACGGCGGAGTCCGAGGACGGCGCGGTGGTCAAGGCACTGCGCTCGGCGCTGTTCGAGACCGGTCCGGTCGTGCTGACGCCCACCGACTACGAGCCGACCCGCCTGCTGACCGGCGGGACCGCGCCGGCGACCGGTCCGCTGCTGGGCGGGAACCTCTCGCTGGTCGTCGACGCGCTTGGCACGCCGACGCACCCGGACTACACCGGTTCGATCCTGCTTCTGGAGGAGATCAACGAGGAGCCCTACCGCGTCGACCGCGCGCTGACGCAGCTGCGACGGGCGGGCGTGCTGGGGGCGGTCGCGGGGATCGCGCTGGGGAACTTCACCGACTGCGCCGACGACTGGGGCGTGGACATCGTCGACGTGCTCGCGAAGGCCCTCTCGGGGCTGGGTGTGCCGATCCTGGGCGGACTGCCGGTCGGGCACGGCATCCGGCAGGAGACCGTGCCGTACGGGACGCGCGCGACGCTGGACGCGGTCGCGGGGACGTTGACGGTGGAGGGGGCGGTGGGGTGAGGGCCGGTCGGCGTCGGTGGCGTTCGAAAGGATCGCCACCGACGCCGAAGAGCGCCGGCTACAACGCCCCCAGGTACATCTTCCGCTCGTAGGGCGTCACCTGACGGCGGTACTCCTCCGACTCGGCCCGCTTGTTCTTCAGGAAGAAGTCGAAGACCTGCTCCCCCAGCACCTCGGCGACCAGCTCCGAGCCCGCCATGACCTCGATGGCCTCCGACAGGTCCCCCGGGAGCGCGTCGTAGCCCGCCGCGCGCCGCTCGGCGTCGGAGAGTGCCCACACGTCGTCCTCGGCGCCAGGCGGCAGCTCGTAACCCTCCGAAATGCCCTTCAGGCCGGCGCCCAGGAGCACCGCGAAGGCGAGGTAGGGGTTGGAGGCCGAGTCGAGCGAGCGCAGCTCGACGCGCGCGGAGTTCGGCTTGCCGTAGGCGGGCACGCGCACCAGCGCCGAGCGGTTGGCGTGGCCCCAGCAGACGTAGGCGGGCGACTCGGTGGTGCGGTTGGGCACCGGCTGCGGGAACAGGCGCTTGTAGGAGTTCACCCACTGGTTGGTGATGGCGGTGTACTCCCGCGCGTGACGCAGCAGACCGGCGATGAACGCCTTGCCGGTCTTCGACATCTTCATCGAGTCGGCCGGGTCGTGGAAGGCGTTGCGCTCGCCCTCGAACAGCGACAGGTGCGTGTGCATGCCGCTGCCGGGCTGGTCGGTGTACGGCTTGGGCATGAAGGAGGCGTGCACGTTCGAGGAGAGCGCGACCTCCTTGATGACGTGCCGGAAGGTCATGATGTTGTCGGCGGTGGCCAGCGCGTCGGCGTAGCGCAGGTCGATCTCCTGCTGGCCGGGCGCGACCTCGTGGTGGCTGAACTCCACCGAGATGCCGATGCGCTCCAGCGCCGTGACGGCCTGGCGGCGGAAGTCGCGGGCCACGGCGTGCGTGGTGTGGTCGAAGTAGCCGCCGTCGTCGACCGGTGTGGGGTCGCTGCCGTCCTTGGGGAGGTCGGCGAAGAGGAAGAACTCGATCTCGGGGTGGGTGTAGAACGTGAACCCGTGCTCGGCGGCGCGGGACAGCGCCCGGCGCAGCACGTGGCGCGGGTCGGCCCAGCACGGCGAGCCGTCGGGGTTGAGGATGTCGCAGAACATCCGCGCGCTCTCACCGGTGGCCCCGCCCTCGAAGGGGAAGACCTGGAAGGTCGTGGGGTCGGGCATGGCGATCATGTCCGACTCGTAGACCCGTGCGAAACCCTCGATCGCCGACCCGTCGAAGCCGATGCCCTCCGAGAACGCCGACTCCAGCTCGGCCGGCGCCACGCTGACCGACTTGAGCGTGCCGAGGACGTCGGTGAACCACAACCGGACAAAACGGATGTCGCGCTCTTCGAGTGTCCGCAGGACGAACTCCTGCTGCCGGTCCACCGCACTCGCCTCCTTGATCGTCGTGCCCTTTGTGCCCAGTCTGCACCGGCCTTGTTTCGGTGACGTTGCGGGTCACATCCGAGCCCTTTGGCCCGTCGGCACTACGCCTGCAAGTATGGCTGTCATGGGTTTCGATGACGTGGCACTCCCCGACGCCAGCGGTCTGAGCGTCGGCATTCTCGGTGGAACCGGACCGCAGGGCCGCGGCCTCGCGTACCGTTTCGCCCTCGCCGGGCACGCCGTCCGGATCGGTTCGCGCTCGGCCGAGCGCGCCGAGTCGACCGCACGGGCGCTCGCCGACCTCCCCGGGGTCGCCGACGGCCTGCTCACCGGCGCGTCCAACGCCGGCGCCTGCGACGCCGACGTCGTGATCGTCGCCGTCCCCTGGGAGGGTCACGCCGAGCTCCTCACCGAACTGGCCGGCGCGCTCGCCGGGCGCGTCGTCGTCGACTGCGTCAACCCGCTCGGCTTCGACAAGCAGGGCGCCTACGCCCTCGAAGTCCCCGAGGGCAGCGCCGCCGCGCAGGCCGCCGCGCTCCTGCCCGAATCGCGCGTGACGGCCGCCTTCCACCACGTCTCGGCGGTGCTGCTGGCCGACGCCGAGGTCGCCAGCCTCGACACCGACGTCCTGGTCCTCGGCGACGACCGCGAGGCGGCTGCCCTCGTCCAGGCCCTCGCCGGACGGATCGCCGGGATGCGCGGCGTCTTCGCCGGCCGACTGCGCAACGCCGGCCAGGTCGAGGCGCTCACCGCCAACCTCATCGCCATCAACCGCCGCTACAAGGCCCACGTCGGCGTCCGCGTCACCGACCTGTGATCACCGACGACCTCGGCGAACCCTTCACCCCGACCACCCGCCCCCGGCGGGTGGTCTCCCTGGTGCCCTCGACGACCGAGGCCGTCGCGCTCGCCGACCCCGGCCTGCTGGTCGGCGTCACCGACTACTGCACGCACCCGCCGGGGCTGGAAGCCGAGCGCGTCGGCGGCAGCAAGTACCCGAAGATCGACCGGATCCTCGCACTGAGACCGGATCTGGTGCTGGCCAACGCCGAGGAGAACCGCCGCGCCGACGCCGAGGCCCTGCGCGCGGCCGGCGTCGCGGTGTGGACGAGCTTCCCGCGCACCGTGCCCGAGTCGCTGACCTCGGCGGCGGCGATGTTCGAGCACGCGCTGCGACTGCCGGAACCGGCGTGGATCGGCGAGGCCGCCGAGCTGTGGCGCGAACCCGCGCCGCCGCGCGTCCGGGCGGTCGTGCCGATCTGGCGCCGCCCGTGGATGGTGCTCGGCGCGGGGACCTTCGCCGGCGACGTGCTCCGCCGCCTCGGGGTCGTCAACGCCTTCGAAGACGCCGCCGAGCCCTACCCGCGCACCGATGTCGAGCAGATCCTCGCCCGCGAACCCGAGCTGCTGGTCCTCCCCGACGAGCCCTACGCCTTCGGCGCCGTGGACGGGCCCGAGGCGTTCGGCGGGCTGCCCTGCGCGCTGATCTCCGGGCGGCACCTCACCTGGCACGGCCCGTCGCTCGTCGAGGCGCACGGACTGCTCTCACGCCGACTCGCCGACGCCCTGCGCTGAGGCGGCGCGCGCCTCCGTCCGCCGGCGCACCAGCGTCACCGCGCCGAGGCTGACCAGGGTCAGCGCCCAGGCGAGGCCGAGCGTGAGCGGCAGGCTCGCGGTATCGAGCAGCGAGGACCCGACGGCCGTGTACCCCAGCGCCCCCGGGATCGACCCGCCCAGCGTCCCCAGCAGGAAATGCCGGTAGCGGACCGCCGCCGTACCGCACGCGTAGGACGTCAGCCCGTAGTGCGCCACCGGGATCGTGCGCAGGATCCACACGCCCAGAATCCCCCGCCGCTCCAGCCATTTGTCGGCGATGGCGAGCCGCCTGCGAACCCATCGCGACAGCCGCCCCCGGACGGTCTCGGGCTCCTCGCCCTCCAGCCGCGACCACGCGTCGAGGCGCGAGTCGACGAAGTCGCGGCCGAGCAGGCGCCCGGCGGCGAAACCGGCGCTGGAGCCGATGAGGGCGCCCAGCATGGCGTACACGAAACCGGGCATCCACCCGAACAGCAGGCCCGACACGAAGGACAGCATCGTTCGCGGCACCATCACCACGACCCCGACGGCGTACCCGGCGACGGCGACCACCGGCCCGACCGACCCCGCCCGGTCGGCCAGCGAGGCGAGCCACGCCTGATCCGGAGGACCGAGGACGAGCGCGGTCACCCCGATCGCGATGAGGACCACGACGAGGAGCAGGAAGCGGCGCGCCGGTCCGGCCGGAATGGGGAGTTTCATCGCGGGCGATGCTACGCGAGACCCGCCCGCGCGCCGACGACGAGGAACGGGAATGTTCCGATAGCACGCCTTTGAGCTGAATTCTCCTTCGGAGGATGTTCACGACTTCCAAGCACGCTCACCGGCCGCGCTGCCACCATCTGCACCGCGCTCGCCGCGGTCGAGGTGAGCCCTCCGCCGGCTCCGGGGACCCCGGCTGCACCTCGGCGATCACGATCTCCGAGCCGGCCGAGCCCTCGCCCTCGGCGGCAGGTGGTTCGGCATGCGCAGGCGGTACCGCGAAGGTTGAGCGCGATGGTTCCGCGAGTCGAAAGCGAGCGAACGGCCGCCACGCGTTCCCGCGCGGCGGCCGTCGGCCATTGCTAGTGGAAGCCGTGCTCCGGGGCGGGGAACTCCCCGTCACGGACCTCCTCGGCGAACTTTCGCGCGGCGTCCTCGATGACCGTGGCGACGTCGGCGTAGCGCTTGACGAAGCGCGGCGCCTTGCCCCGGCGCATCCCGGCCATGTCCTGCCAGACGAGGACCTGCGCGTCGGTCTCGGCGCCCGCGCCGATGCCGACCGTCGGGATCTCCAGCTCCTTGGTGACACGCGCGGCGACGTCGGCCATCACCATCTCCAGCACGACCGCGAAGGCACCCGCCTCGGCGACCGCGTGCGCGTCGGCGACGATCTCCTCCCCGGTCTCGGCCCGGCCCTGCACCCGGTAGCCGCCAAGCGTGTGCTCGCTCTGCGGCGTGAACCCGATGTGGGCCATGACCGGGATGCCCGCGCCGGTCAGCGCGGCGATCTGGGCCGTCATGCGGCGTCCGCCTTCGAGCTTGACCGCTTGCGCGCCGGCCTTCATGAAGCGGACGGCGGTGGCCAGAGCCTGCTCGGGACCCGCCTCGTAGGAACCGAAGGGCAGGTCGGCGACCACGAGCGTGCGGCTCGTGGAGCGGGCGACCGCCGCGACCAGGGGCAGCAGCTCCTCGGCCGAGATCGGGATGGTCGTCTCGTAGCCGTATACGTTGTTGGCCGCCGAGTCGCCGATCAGCAGCGCGGGGATGCCGATCTCGTCGAACATGGCGGCGGTGTACTGGTCGTAGCTGGTCAGCATCGCCCACTTCTCGCCGCGCTGCTTGGCGGCGAGCAGGTCGCGTGTGCGGACCCGGCTACTGGCCTTTCGGCCGTACAGGACGGGCACTTCGTCGTGCGTCATCGTCGACTCCTTCGATCCTCAAGGCCGCGGTGGGTCCCTGGGTTGGGTTGTCCACGACAGACTAAGCCTTTTCCACCCATCTGTTCGTGATCGGGAGACGTCGGTCACGTCCGAAGTTCTTCACCGAGATCTTCGGTCCGGGCGCGGTCTGGCGGCGCTTGTACTCGGCGCGGTCGATCAGCTTGAGGACGCGGTCGACGAGCTCGGGATCGTGTCCCGCGGCGACCAGGCCGGCGCGGCCGAGGTCGCCGTCGACGTAACCCTCGACGATGGGGTCGAGGATCTCGTACGGGGGCAGCGAGTCGGTGTCCTGCTGGTCCTCGCGCAGCTCCGCCGAGGGCGGCTTGACGATCGAGTTCTCCGGGATCGGCGGGGTCTCGCCGCGCCGGACCGCCTCCTCGTTGCGCCAGCCCGCCAGCGCGAAGACGGTCAGCTTCATGACGTCCTTGATGGGCGCGTAGCCGCCGACGGTGTCGCCGTAGAGGGTCGAGTAGCCGGTGGCGTACTCGGTCTTGTTGCCCGGCGCGAGCACCAGGTGCCCGTGCTGGTTGGACAGGCCCATGAGGATCAGGCCGCGGATGCGCGGCTGGAGGTTCTCCAGGGCGAGGCCCGACAGGCCGATCTGGGCGAGGAACGCGTCCATGACCGTCTCGATCGGCTCGGCGACGTAGTTGATGCCGGTGCGCTTGGCGAGGTCGGCGGCGTCGTCGCGGGAGTGCTCCGAGGAGAAGCGGCTCGGCATGGACACCGCGTAGACGTTCTCCGGTCCGACGGCGTCGGCCGACAGGGCGGCGACCAGGGCCGAGTCGATGCCGCCGGAGAGGCCGAACACGACCGTCCTGAACCCGTTCTTGCGGACATAGTCGCGCAGGCCGGTGACCAGGGCGTACCAGATCTCGGCGAGGTCGGACAGCGGCTCGGCGACGCCGGCGACGGCGAGCTCGGCGGGCTCGGGGAGGGACGCGGCGGTGACGACGGTGTGCTCGACGGTCATCTCGGGCGGGCCGGCGTCGACGTCGGCCTGGGGCGGCTCGCCGGCGACGGGGAGCGTGAGGTCGTGGACGAGCAGGTGTTCGTCGAACTGGGGTCCGCGGGCGAGGACCGTGCCGGCGGTGTCGACGATGAGGGAGTCGCCGTCGAAGACGAGTTCGTCCTGTCCGCCGACGATGTTGACGAAGGCGACGGTCGCGCCGGCCTCGGCGGCCCGGCGCTTGACGAGGGAGGCGCGCCGGTCGTCCTTGTTGCGCTCGTAGGGCGAGGCGTTGATGTTGACCACGAGGCCGACTCCGGCGCCGCGGGCGACCGCGAAGGGCCCGCCGGCCTGCCAGATGTCCTCGCAGATGGTGAAGGCGACGTCGACGCCGGCGATCCGCACGACCTGGAGGACGTCGCCGGAGACGAAGTAGCGGTCCTCGTCGAAGACGCCGTAGTTGGGCAGGTGGTGCTTGAAGTAGCGGGCGGCGACGCGGCCGCGGTGGATGACGGCGAGGGCGTCGCGGGGGCCGCGGTCGGGGTCGGAGTCGGAGTCGAGCCGCGCGGGGCCGTCGGCGTCGACGTAGCCGGTGACCACGACGGTCTCGCCGAGGCCGGCGTCGGCGAGTTCGGTGGCGAGGGCGTCGACGCGGGCGCGGCTGGCCTTGACGAAGGACTCCCGGAAGACGAGGTCCTCGACGGGGTATCCGGTCAGTTGCATCTCGCCGAAGGCGACGAGGTGCGCGCCGGCTTCGGCGGCCCTCGCGGTCCATGCGAGGACCTGGGCGGCGTTGCCGTCGAGGTCTCCCACGGTGGGGTCGGTCTGGGCGAGGGCGATGCGCAGTGTCGACGTTGCGGCCATGTGTGCATTCTCCCGCACGGACCCCGGCCGGGTCAGCCGCGTATGAGCAAATACACGCCGGCGGTCAGTCCGAAGGCGACGATGACCACGCGGAGCACGGCCGGTTTGAGGACTCGGGCGAGTTTGGAGCCGGCGAAGCCGCCGATGACCGTCATCGGTGTGAGCAGCAGGACGGCGAGCCAGTCGACGGGCCCGAACAGGGCGAACACGACGACGGTGGTGAGGCCGCTGGCGGCGGTGATGACGTTCTTGAGGGCGGTGATGCGGCCGATGGTCTCGTCGAGGACGAGGGAGAGGACGGCGATGGTGATGACGCCGAGGGCCGCGCCGAAGTAGCCGCCGTAGACGGTGGCGAGGCCGACGAGGACGTGGCCGAGCCAGGTGGGCAGGCTCGCGGGGTGGCCGACGAGTTTGCGGACCTGTCCCTGGAAGGCGAGCAGGAGTGCGGCGCCGATGACGAGGTAGGGGACGACGGCCTCGAAGGCGCTGGCGGGGGTGACCAGGAGGAGGACCGAGCCGGCGACGGTGCCGGCGACGGCGGTGGGGATGGAGGCGCGGACGCGGGCGCGCTGTCCTTTGAGGTCCCTGCGGGCGCCGAAGATGGAGGCCACGTAGCCGGGGCTGATCGCGACGGAGTTGGTCACGTTGGCGGCGACGGGGGTGAGGCCGACGCTGAGCAGGGCCGGGTAGAGCAGCAGGGCACCGCCGCCGGCGACGGCGTTGACGGTGCCCGCGAACAGACCGGCGGCCAGGAGGAGCAGGACCTCGTGGATCTCCATCCGGGGCAGCCTACGCGCGCGGGGGTGGGGTGGGTCGTGGGGTGCGGCCGGTCGCCGGCGTTCGTCGGGGGCGTTGTGCGAGGTGGTGATGGGGCGCCGCTCCCCGTGCGCGCGGGGACGTCCGGTCGCTCTACCATTGCCACCGGTGGATGAGCAGGCCAGGCGGCCGCGGCTCCGCTTCGGCGGCGTCGAGGAACGTCCGGGCTCCACAGGGCAGGGTGGTTGCTAACGGCAACCCGGGGTGACCCGCGGGAAAGTGCCACAGAGAACAGACCGCCGCGGCCTTCGGGCATGCGGTAAGGGTGAAACGGTGGTGTAAGAGACCACCAGCGTCCCGGGTGACCGGGACGGCTCGGTAAACCCCACCCGGAGCAAGGTCAAGAGGGGCCCTCGGGCCCTGCGCGGATGTTCGAGGGCGGCCCGCCCGAGTCCGCGGGTAGACCGCACGAGCCCGTCGGCGACGGCGGGCCTAGATGGATGGCCGTCACCCGAGGCAACGCGGCGACGCGCTTCGGGGACAGAACCCGGCGTATCGGTCTGCTCGTCCACCGCACTCCCATGGGCGGCATGAACGTCGTGGACGATGTCATGCCGGGCGGCGACTTCGCTCGGCCGCCCCGGCCGACCTCGTCGACCTCGCCGTCGTGCGGATGGCGTCCATCGCCGCCCACATCGAAGCCGAGATTCGGCGTGGGAACCCCGCCTTCGAGCCGCATCGAGCAGACGATCACGCCTCCGGCCATCGCAGGGTCGCGTGTCACACCATGGAGAACCGGCGAAGCCTGCTGATGGCATGACAGCCCGGGGGACCGCACGAACTCCCGGAAGCCTCCGCGTGCCGCCCCTCAGTCCGAGGCGAGCACGCAGAACTCGTGGCCCTCTGGGTCGATAAGGCACGTCCACGGGACGTCGCCCTGGCCGAGATCGAGGTCGGCGGCGCCGAGGGCCCGCAGCCGGGTCACCTCCGCCTCCTTGTCGTCTCCGGGGTATGGGAGCAGGTCGAGATGGACGCGGTCCGGCACGGTCTTGGCGCCGGGCGTGCCGAAGAACTCCAGATACGGGCCGGCGTCCCTCGCCGACCGCAGCAAGACCCGGTCGTCGGTCACCATGTGCGGGATCCAGTCCGTGGCCTCGCCCCAGAACCCGGCCGTGGCCCCCGGGTCGACGCAGTCGACCACGATCGCGGCGATCGGCCCGGTGTCCCGGTAGATCTCCCGGGGCTCCAGCACGCAGAACTCGTTGCCCTCCGGGTCGGCCAGGACCTTCCACGGAACGTCGCCCTGCCCTATGTCGACGGCTCGCGCGCCGAGACTTTCCAGGCGCGCGACCAGCTCCGCCTGATGGGCCGCGGAGGTGGTGGCCAGGTCGAGGTGCGCCCGGTTCTTCGCCGCGCCCTTGGGCTCGGGGACGGTGACCACGTCGACGCCGACGAAGTCGGGGTCCGGCCACACGAGGTCGCCCGCCGGTCCGACGTACGCCGTCACGCCGGGCCTTCCGCCGGTGATGCTCCAGCCGAGCGCCTCCGCCCAGAACCGGCCGACCGCCGCGGCGTCGACGGCCTTGATGTTCACCTGCACGGGTCGCAGTGCCATTCGACGATCCTAAAGCGCGATACCAGAGGCGGAAGTAGACTCTTGTCCATATAAGTCTACAATGTCAGCATTATCGGCACCCCTCCCTCGTTCCTCATTGGGAGTCTGCGTGTCCGTGTCGTCGGCACAGCCACACCGCCACCGGCGTGAACTCGCCTTGCGGGCCCTGCCCGTGTGGTCCTTCGCGATCGTCATCGCGGGCGTCACCGCGCTCGCTCTGCTGTTCGCGCAGTCCTCGCAGGGCGCCGACCCGCGCACGGCCCTGGCGCGGCTCTACGACGTCACCATCGACGACGTGCCCGAGCTCGGCGTCGCCGGCTTCAACGGCGTCTACGGGAGGGCGGACACGCCCGACCTGTCGCTGGCCTCCGACGACGACCCCGGCGACTACAGCGACCCCGACGGCGTCCAGGACCACGCCAACGCCAACGGCACCGAACTGGTACAGACGAGCTGGGACGCCACATCCGGGCAGCTGACCGCCCGCGCGAACGCCACCGACTTCGAGATGGAGTACAACGGCATCGGCCGCTTCATCACGATCGGTTCCCTGGACGCCTACGCCCAATGCGTCAAGGAGCAGGCGATCCTGGCCTACTCCCGCTCCAACACCGGGATCGTGGCGGTCGCCGGAATGGACTTCGCCGAGGGAACGCGCACGGTGGACGTCACCGGGCCGCAGCTCGGCCTCCCCGACGGGGTGACGGGCACGTTGACCGTCACCTACGACCAGTACCAGGCCGTCATCAACGTGCCGACCGAGGCGAGCGCCGAGGCCTACGTCCGGGTCACCGTCGAGGCCGACCTGCAGGACGCCGAGGGCGACGACCTCTACGCCGGGCGGATCATCGACCTCACCCTCGCGCACGTGAAGGTCAGCTGCCAGCCGCGGATCATGCCGTCGCCGAGCAGTTCGAGCGCCTCGCCGACGGAGAGCCCCTCCCCCACGGACAGCCCTAGTCCCACGGAGAGTCCTTCGCCGACGGAGAGTCCCAGCCCGACCGAGAGCCCGTCGCCGACCGAGAGCCCTTCGCCGACGGAGAGCCCTAGTCCCACCGAAAGCCCTTCCCCGACCGAGAGCCCCTCGCCAACGGTGAGTCCGTCGCCGACGACCACTCACATGTCGCACTCCCCCAGCCCTTCTTCGGAGAGCCCGTCGCCGACCGACAGTGCCGGTTCGTCCACCGGCGGGCCGGGGCCGACGACGTCCTCGGACGGCCCGACCTCGTCGACGAATGAGCCGAACCCGCCGCCCGGCCCCGACGACAACGACGGCGGGGGCCTCGCCGTCACCGGTTCGACGGTGTTCCTGGTCGGGCTGAGCGGCATGGGCCTCGCCCTGCTCGGTGTCGCCCTGCTCGCGCTGGTCCGCCGCCGTCGCGAATCGCGCTCCTGACAGGCGAAACGGCCCGCCGGGATCACCCGGCGGGCCGTCGTCACGCGTGTGTCAGGCCGCGGTGATCGCGAAGACCCCGATCCCCGCGCGGCCCACGACGGTCCCCCAGTACCCGGAGCCGACGGCGTCGAGCACGAGGTCGTAGCCGACCGCGTCGTTGGCCAGGCCGATGACCTCGTCGACGCCGTCGCCGTCGAGGTCGTCGACCAGGACGTTCCAGTTCTCCAGGCTCGCCACCGAGGTCGCCAGCGAGGACGGGTAGGCGCCCGGGCCGGCCATCACCGACGTGTTCCACGTCGACAGGTAGCCCTCGTTGCCGGTGACGACGAGGTTCTCGCCGTTGGGGCCGGTGGCGAACTCGACACCGAAGGGGTTGGGGATCAGCGACTTCACCGTCGAGGTCCCCGCGGGTCCGACTAGCGAGAGCTGGAAGGCGCGCGCCTGCCAGAAGCCGTCGGGCCCACCGGCGAGTTCATGGTTGAATCCCGCGCCGCTGGTCCCCGAGGAGGCCGCGAGCAGTTCGCCGGTGCGGCCGTCGCGCACCTCGAAGCCGGTGTCGGCGGCCGCCGACCCCATCGCGAAGGCGACCGCGTGGCCGTCGGCGAAGGGCACGTCGACGCCCGCGTAGACCCCGCCCCACAGCGAGATGTTGCCCTCGATCGACGGATCGCCGTCGACCGTCCACTTCGCGCGGCCGCGTTCACCGTCGAGGCCGAAGGCGGCCAGTCCGCGGTGCTCGGTGCCCGGGCGGGTGACGTACATGCCGTAGACGGTGTCGTGGGCGATGGACGCCTCGGCGTAGACGAGACCCTCGCCGTCGTCGTGGGTCCACAGTCGGCGGCCGTCGCCGTTGTAGGCGCGCATCGCGTCGGTGGGCACGACGATCTCGGCGTCCTCGTCGCGGTCGAGGTCGCCGACCGCGACCGTCCACACCAGACCGTGCCCGCCGTCGACGGTGGACTCCACGTCGCCGTCGCGGACGTCGAGGACCACCGCGGCGTCGGTCGCCGCCGCGACGACCTCGGGCCGCGAGGAGCCGGTGACGTCGGCGAGCTGGAGGTCGTGCACGGATCCTGCGACGGTGGTGCGCCACAACAGCCGCGGCCTCGGGCCGAGATGGGTGCCGTCGAAGGCCATCACTCCGTGGGCACTGCCGCCGACGATGAGGTCCTTCACGCCGTCGCCGGACACGTCGTAGGTGACCGCGCTGCTGAAGGACCCGTAGAGGGCGGTCTTGTCCAGCTCGCGGCCGTTGTCGAGACGGTAGACGTGGCGGGTCTGGTCGACCGAGACCGTCGTGACGCGTCCGTCGTCGACCAGGGAGTAGATCGGGGAGGCGGTGGCGCCGCCCCGGATCGTCCAGCGGACCTCGCCGTCGCGGCCGCGCAGGGCCGCGACGCCGGCGATGTGCTCACGCGCCCGGGCGCCGGCCAGGCCGATCTCGGTGTCGTCGAGCCAGTTGACCACGACGGTGCCGTCGGCGACCTGGAGGCCGAACATCAGCGGGCCGTCCTTGTCCCACGTGGGGTTGCGCTTGACCGTGTGGGTCCACAACTGGGATCCGGTGCCGTCGGTGGCGCGGACCTGGGCGGCGTGCATGTAGCCGTAGGCGTCGGGCATGGCCTCGGCGACGACGTACTCGGCGTCGCGCCCGCCCGTGATGTCGGCGACCGCCATGGCCGTCGGCAGCGCGTTGACCCGCGTGCCGAGTGCGGTGCGGGCACCGTCGGCCAGGCCGAATACGGCCAGTGCGTAGTTGACGTCGGCGGTGTAGGTCGACTGCTCGGTGGCCGCCAGGACACCGCGGCGGGTGTCGAGGGCGAGCGTGCGGACCGGCTGGGGAGTCGCGACGTTCCAGGCCGCCGCGCCGGTGGCCACGTCGAGGACCATCAGGTGCCCGCCCTTCTGGAGGGAGGCGGGCTCGCTCCAGGCCAGGGCGACGCGGCCCTCGCCGGCCGGTTCGAGCACGTTCCACGCGGGCGTGCGCAGACCGGTGTCGACGGTCCAGGCGTCGGTCGCGGTGAGGGTCTCACCGGTGACGGCGAAGGTGTAGGCGTAGGTCCGGGCGACGGCGTCGGCCGGCGCGGTCCGGTTGCCCGAGGGCTGGTCGGCCACGATCAGGGTGCCGTCGGCGATGTGGACCATGCGGGCGCCGGCGTAGCGGTGCTGCCAGAGGGTCGTGCCGGTACGGCCGTCGAGGACGTCGACGAAGCTCGCCTGCGTCATCGTCGTGTCGGGGAACTTGACCGCGTAGGACGGGTTCTCGCCGACATAGGAGATGAAGGCGACCTCGTCGACGCCGTCGCCGTTGAGATCGCCGGCCGCGTAACCCCGGTCGATGTAGTCGCCGGTGGACCCGGTCGCCGACAGGCCGACCGCGACGCGGAAGGCGGGCACGCCGCGATCCCAGGGCCGCAGCGGCTTGAGGTTCCACTCCGGCCACAGGGTGCTCGGGGTGCGCCGCCAGACGACGTCCTGGTCGGCGTCGAGGCGCGTGAGAGTGCCGTAGGTGTTGACGAGGACCTGACCGCCGCGCGTGCCGCCGAGCGGCGCGAGGGCGCCGAGGCCGCTGTCGCTTTCCAGCGACGCCTTCTCGGTGAAGGCGAGCGCGTCGCCGGCGGTGGTCGAGGCGTCGGTGGCGGTGGCGGTCTCGCCGACCGGTTCGGTGGCGGCGAGGTTGGACAGGCGGTACTCGATGTCGGCGCGCTGTTCGGCGCTGAGCCCGGCCGTCGGTGCGGTGGTGGGCGCGACGGGGTCGGCGTAGGCCGATGCCGAAAGGCCGAGCGCCAGGACGGCGGTGGCGGCCAGGAGCGGCACCACGCGTTTTCTGCTGCTGGTGGTCATGTCTCTCCTACTTCCCGAACCTGATGGCGACGCCGTCGCGCAGAACGGGCAGCTCGAACGAGTACTGGCGGGCGATGCCGCCGCTGGTGTCCTCGATGCCGACGGTCGCCGAGGCGCCGCGTTCGAGGTCGCCGGACAGGCCGCGGTACTGGAAGGTGAAGCCGCCGGTCTCGGCGAAGACGACCTCGAAGCTCACCCGCGCCGTCGGCTGGTCGGCGAGGCGGACGTCGTGCCATTCGACGGCGAACAGGCGCTGCCCGGCGCTGCCGGTGACGGCGGTGCGGACGCCGGCGCGGTCGTCGACGATCAGGTCGTCCCAGAAGGGCGCGATGACGCCGCTGGGCTTGAAGCCGTCGCCGAGGGGCGTGTTGGCGTAGTCGCCGAGGCGGGGCGCCTCGACGTTGAGGAGGCCGTTGGTGGTGACGGCGATCTGGTCGTAGGTGCCGTTGTAGAGCGTCACGGGGAACGGGAGGCCGATGGTCACGGCGTCCTCGTCACCGGCGATCGCGACGGTCTGGCGGCCGTCGATCCACGCCGGGCGCGCCTGTTCGCAGTGCCATCCGAACGCGTCGGTCCGGTACGGGAGGGTCAGCGCGACGCTCTCGTCGCCGTCGACGACGAGGTCGCCGTGCAGCGGTCCGAGGCACAGCGCGGGTTCGGCGGGGACGACGGTGATCTGGTAGGCGCCCTCGGCGACCTTCGGGAAGGCGAAGGAGCCGTCGGCGGTCGTGGTCAGCGCGTCGATCGGGGCGCCGTCGATGTGGACGCTCGCGCCCGGCACGCGGCGGCCCTGCGGGTCGGAGACGGTGCCGGCGACCTTGTGCGTCGCGGCCGGCGTCAGGGTGAGGTCGACGACGTGCTCGCCGCCCGCAGCGACGTCCACGGTGGATGTGGCCGACTGGTAGCCGTAGAGCGCGGCGCCGACGGTGTAGGCGCCGCCGACCAGCCGCAGCCGATAGTGGCCTTCGGCGTCGGTGAGCGTGGAGCGCGTCTGCGTTCCGGTGGCGGTGATGCCCGTCTTCGCCAGGGGCTCGCCCGTGGCGGCGTCGGTGACGGTGCCGGTCAGGTGGCCGGCGTTGCCGCGCGGGGCGTCGAGAACGGCTTGGTAGACGTCGAGGACGCCTTCGCCGTAGACGCCGTTGCGGGCGGCGTCGCCACCGCAGCGCAGGTCCTCCTTGTCGGCTGCGGCGAGTCCGAGCGCCGCGGAGGTGCCCTCGATGTCACCGGCGAGCGCGGGCGCCGCCGACCACAGCAGGGCGACGGCTCCGGCCACGTGAGGCGTGGCCATGGACGTGCCGGAGAGTGCCTGGTACTTGCCGCCGGGCATGGTGGACACGACGTCGACGCCGGGGGCGGTGATGTCGGGTTTCCCCTCGGCGATGCCGGAGGGGCCCAGGCCGGAGAAGCCGGCGACCGTGCCGGTGGAGTCGACGGCGCCGACGGTGTACGCGGCGGCGTTGTCACCGGGCGAGTCGACGGTCCCGCAGACCCCGTTGCCGTAGTTGCCGGCGGCGAAGGCGGGGAAGATCCCGGCCGCGCGCCAGGACTCGATGATCTCGGAGTACCAGGTGTCGCCCCGGCCGCCGCCCCAGGAGTTGTTGACGATGTCGGGGGCGAGGTCCGGGCGGGGGTTTTCGCCGTTGACGTCGGTGGGGGCCAGGATCCACTCGCCCGCGCGCAGGAGCGAGGTCTCGGTGCAGGAGCGGGCCTCGCAGCCCTTCGCCGCGATCCAGGTGGCGCCGGGTGCGACGCCGTAGCCGTCGGCGCCGACCATGGTGCCCATCGTGTGCGTGCCGTGGCCGTTGTTGTCGCAGGGCGCGGTGGCGCAGGTGCCGGTGGGATCGAACCAGTTGTAGTCGTGACTGAAGGTGCCGTCGCCGTTGTTGCCGCGGTAGGACCCGACGAGCGAGGGGTGGTCGTACTGCACGCCGCTGTCGATGTTGGCGATGACGACGCCCTGCCCGCGGGTGGCGAACTCGTCCCACACCCGTGGGGCGCCGATCATGTCGAGTCCCCACTGGGGAGTGCCGTCGGCGGCTTCGGCGTCCTGGGCGGCGACGGGTTCGGCGAGGGTCAAGGCCTTCTCGGAGCGGACCTTGGTGACCTCGGGGCGCTCGGCGAGAGCGTCGACGAGTCTTTCATCGCCGGTCGCCTTGATCGTGTTGGCGATCCAGAAGGTCTCGTAGGTCGCGCCCGCCTCGTCGAGGATCGTGCGGAGGCCGGCCTGTGTCCGGTCGGCGTGGGCGTGGAGGGCGTCGAATGTCGAGCGGGCGCGCTCGTCGTCGGTGGCCGCGGACCCGGTGGCGGCGGCGAGGTCGGCGCCGTCGTCGATGCGGAGGTAGAACGTGGCCGTTCCGTCCTCGGCGAGGTCGGCGCGCACGGAGGCGTCGATCTTGTCGGCGGCGTTCGCGGGCGGCGCCGCGAAGGGCGCGGCCCCGGCCGCCGTGGCCGCGAACACGGCGACGGCCGCCACGGCGATGACACGCCGCCGCCGGTTGCTTGGGGTTGTCACAGTCTCTCCTCGACCCGTGGGGGCACAGGCCTTCGGTGGGCAAGGGGTGGTGCACCGGTGGGGACGGGTGCGGGAGAGACGCTATGGGAGATCAACACGTGTGAACAGAGTCGGACGTGGCGAGCACACGCCATTGGCCGAAGGTAGACACCCCACAGGACAAGGAAAGGCAAGGCCAAGGAAAGCCCAGAACGCCGACCCCAAGCGCAGACCAGGGTCCAGGGACGGAGTTCCTGGCGGGGTCTGGGGCGGAGCCCCAGCAGGGTCCAGGGACGGAGTCCTTGGTGGGGGTCTGGGGCGGAGCCCCAGCAGGGTCCAGGGACGGAGTCCTTGGTGGGGGTCTGGGGGCGAAGCCTCCCAGCGGGGGTGCTGGGGGCGGAGCCACCCAGCCGGCCTGACGCGGGGCAGATCACACCGAACCAGCCGAACCCAGCGCAAGAACAGCCCCGCCCCGCCGAGGCGAGGCGAGGCGAGGCGAGGCGAGGTCACCCCCAAGCGGCCGGCGACGCACAAGCGCCGCCGGCCACCTCGGTCAGCAGGGGGGGTAACCGCCCCCGCCCTCGCCTTGGGCGTTTTTCACCGTGGAATCCTCCGCGGCCGCCTCATACCTGTTGCAGGCATGGTCGCCAATGTTCATCAGATCGTCGGAGATCAGCGAACCCGCGTACAGAAGGCCGAAGCCCAAGCCGTACTCCTCCCACTGCTCGTCGCGGTGATAGGTCTCGTGGTCGATCAGGCCGGAGTTTCCGCGCACGTCGTCCAGGGTGTGCTCGGAGATGAACGTGTCACCGTAGATCGTCCCGCTGCCGCCGCGCGGCACCATGCCTCCCTCGCACACGTTGAGCCCGCTCATCTTCTCGCACGAACCTCCGGTCATCTCCGTCCACGTCTCGACGTACTCGCCCAAGATGCGGGACTGGCCCTGGTTGTAGGCCTCGCCGGCGTCGCCGGTGAGGGAGTTGGCCATGTCCATCGCCAACTGCATCTGGCAGACCGTGTCGAAGATGCCGCACTCGCGGTACTCGTTTTCCTCAGGGTCAGGGGGAGCCGCCACGAAGCCTCGACCAGCAGGGTTGTAGGTCGGGCCGGGCCGATGCCTCTGACGCTCGGAGCCGCCGGGATCATTGCCTTTCTCGTTGCCCGCGCCCGTGCCCCGGCCCGCCGAACCGTCGCCGCCACCGCCCTTCCTGCCGTTGCTCTTCGGCTTCTTCGGCTTCTTCTTCAGATCCTTCCCCTTCGAGCTCGGCCCTCCGCGCGAAGCCTTCTTCAGGCTCTTCAACCCGCTCGCGTCCGACAGCACCGTCGGCGCGTTGTTCCCGTACGCGTACCCGTTCAACTGCTGCGGATCCGTCAGGTCCATGATCGGATCCGCCGACATGAACCGCCCGGTCAACGCGTCGTACTCCCGCGCCCCGACCGTCGTCAGTCCGACATCCTCGTTCTCGATCCCACCGACGAACCCTCGCTCGTCCGGCCACGTCACCGCCGCCGCACCGCGCACGTTCCCGAAGGGATCCCGCCGCTGAACGGTCACCGTCAGCGTGTCCCCGTTGACCACCCACTGGTTCGTCCCGTGGTGGTCACCCGCGATCCACTTGATGTCCCCGAGCCCGTTGCGGACCCCGACCACATCACTGCCGTGCTTGTAGTACCTCGTCGCCTCGACCTTCCCGGTCGCCTTGGTGTACTTCAGTTCGTACCCGGCGACCCAGGCCGTCAGGTCCCCGTCGGCGTCGGCGCGCAGCAGCCGCTGCCCGTCGGCGTTGTCGAAGAACGTCGAGGTCCCCTCCACCGACTCGATCGACTCCAGCCGCCCGGTGGGCGCCCAATCGAGCACGTCCACCTCGCCGCCGCGGTCGATCCCGGTGGTGAACCCGGCCTTGTCGTAACTGAAAGCCGTCGACGCGCCGCCACCACTGACCTCGGTCAGCTCGTGCGGCCCCGCGTCGGCCTCCTCGTCGTAGGTGTAGGTCTTCTCGACCGGCCCGCTCGGCGTCCACTTCGTCTCACCGGTTCGGTTGCCGACCAGGTCGTAGTCGTACGACGACCAGTAGGCGCCCGGTCCGCCGACGGCCGCGGCGGTCGGCGTCACCGCGCACTCCGCCGACGCGCCGGCCTGCGACCACGCGTCGGTGAGCCGCTGGAGGCGGTCGTAGCGGAAGCACTGCGTCTCCGGATCCAGCGACTGCGAGGTGTGCACCGGCTGGTCCTTGATGGACAGCAGGTTCCCGGACTGGTCGTAGCGGTAGGCCAGCGCCGCGACACCGTAGTTCGCGCCGTCCCACTCGCCGGCGGTGTCCTTGTCCAGGTAGTACTCCGCGAGCCTTCCGGTCCCTTCCTCGTACATCCACGTCTGCCACACCTGGCCCCTGGTGCCGCCGACGTCCTCGGGGTCGCCGAGCGTCCGCTGGAGCAGCTGCCCGTACGGCGAGTACACGGCCTCGTCCACATAGACCTGGCCGAGCTTGATGTCGGGGGCCCACGAGGTGAGCCGTCCGGGCTTGCCCATCTCGTCGTAGGACTGGGTCATGACCTCCGTGCCAAGGCTTCCGGCGGCCTTCGCGCCGTAGGTGCGCGGGCTGCCGTCCTCGTTGTAGGTGATCGACTCCCAGTACGACCCGGCGAGCGCGCCCGCGGCGGCCGGCAGGTGCGTGTACTTCTGGGACGGCCGTCCTTCGGGCGTGTACTTGCGGGTCTCGGTCGTCCACGCCTGCCCGTCGACCCATCGGGTCGAGGTGAAGGGCATGCCGACGCCGTACTCGGCGCCGTCGTACTTGCGCTCGATGAGCAGTTCGGCGCCCGACTTCACCTTCGTCGGCCGGCCGAGCGCGTCGTACTCGTAGGCCAGGTTCTCACCGTTCCCGTCGGTCGTGGCCGTGACCTGTCCGGCGGCGTTGTAGGACGTCGTGGAGGTCCCGGTGTCGGGGTCGTGCAGGGCCGAGCGCCGGCCGCGCAGGTCGTACTCGTAGCCCCACGTGTTGCCCGCCGGGTCGGTGACACTGTCGAGCTGCCCGTTGCCGGCGTAGGCGTAGGCGGTGGTGTCGAACGCGCCCGTGGCTCCGCGGTCGTGGTACTGCCGCAGCTCGACAGTGCGTCCCAGGGCGTCGTCCATGGTCGACGTCGCCGTCCCGCCCTGCGGCGGGATCGTCGTCGTCTTCCAGTTGGCGGCGTCGCCGCCGAAGCGGTACGAAGTGCGCCACTTCTCCTCGCCCTTGACGACGAAGATCTCGTCGGTGACACGGCCTGCGGTGTCGTAGGTCAGTTCGGTTCGCGCCACGTCGTTGTTGCGGCTGATCCGCACCAGCGTCCCGGTGGGCCCGGACTCGTTGTTGTACACCGCTCCCGAGTCGTACCGGGCGCGGCCGTAGGAGTCGTAGACCGTCTGGGTGATGAGCCGGCCGCCGTAGGTCCTCGCCTGCGTCTGGCGTTCCCGCAGCAGGGAGTCGTACAGCGTGACCGACGTCAGGTAAGAGCCGTCGTGGATCATCTTCTCGGTGGTGACGGTGGTCGGCGCCGTCTGCGAGACGTTGTAGGCGAACTTCAGGTTCGCCCCCTCGCTCGCCGGATCCCGTCCCGGCAGCCAGACCGCGGTCCGGCGTCCGAGCGCGTCGTGGGCGACGACCGTGCGCCGCGCGTTCGGCGCCACCGTCTCAGTGGTCGCTCCCCACGCCGGCGCCAGTCGCGTCGTCGTGGCGTGCCCGAGGGGGTTGGTGGTGACCGTCGACGTGACCGGCCCGCCGTTGGTGGGCGTGTAGGCGGTCGTGGTCGTGTTGTCGAGCGCGTCGGTCGCGGTCCGCTGACGGCCGAGGCCGTCGAACGTGGACTTGCCGATCGTCGCCCAGACCGCACCTGCGTCCCAGTGTTCCAGTGCCTCCGAGCGCGTCATGAGCCCGTGGGTGGGGGCGGCGGTGAGCGAGGCGTTCCCGTCGTAGTACGCGCGGACCGAGCCGATCACGTCCGCCGGACGCGACACGGTCGCCGAGCAGCCGACCGAGACCGATTCCATGGTGGCCACCGACGCGAGCAGCCACGCCGAGGTGTTGTCCGCGTATGACGTGCGGGCGCACTGTTCGTCGCCGGTCTTGGCGATGTCGCCGTGCGAGTCGACCTTTTCGACGCGTCCGTAAACGTCATAGGAGGTCTCGGTCCGCGTGGTCCGCCACACCGAGGGCGCGAGCAGGGTGCGCGTGTCGGTCCGGCGCTCACCGGTCAGCCACGCCTCGATGAATCCGCCTTCATAGGTGCGCTTGGCGGTCCGTGACGTCCAGTACCAACTCGTCTCCGTCCCGATCAGCGTCGTGCCGTCGAAGGACGCCGTCTCGAACTCCGATCCGGCCAGGGCCCGGTGATCCGTCGCGGTGTTGCCCGCCGCGTCGGTCACGGACACCGACCGTTTCGCACTGTCGGGCAACTTGTCGCCGTCCATGCCCCGGTAGAAGCGGGCGCGGGACTGCAACTGCGGCAGGGGATCGGCGGGATCACCGGTCCGCGTGACGACCTGGGCGTAGCCTCGCCACTGGTTCCAGTCGCGGTCCTTCTTCTCGACGAACTCGGCGTCGTTCCAGGCCCACAGCGCGCTCGTGCCGCCGCCGGTCGTGGAGTAGTCGTAGAAACGCCACACCGTCTCGCCGGCGCCCGTGGCGTCCGACTCGGCGACCGAGCGCACGACGTACTTGTGGAAGTACACGTCGACCGGCTCGTACAGACCCTCGGGCGTGTAGCGCGACGGGAAGCACCTGCGGTCGTTCTGGTGCGCACTGGCGGGCATGTTCCCGGGCCCGCACTCGGGTTCGGTGTAGTTGATCGTCGTGACGCCACCGGACTCGTTCTTGATCGAGGTCAGGCGCGGACGCCAGTTCCCCGGGAAGGACTCGCCGGTGTCGACGCGGTTGGGCAGGAAGGTGCCGCCGAACTCCATCGGCGGCGTCGTCGCGGTGCCGCCGACATGGCCGGTGTGCTTGACCGAGGCCAGCCACAGCACGACCTGGTCCTCGTCGCCGTAGTCCTTGAACTTGTGCGTCAAGGCCCACGAGTCCACGAGGGAGTACGCACCGGCCGCACCTACGTAGGTGCTCACGCCGACGAGGCGCTTGCTGGAGAAGAACGCCGGCGAGTACTGCTCGCAGGTCGTCCCGGACTTGCACGCCAGGTCCCAGGGCGTGTCCGGCCACTTCGACTTCTTCGGGTCCCCATTGGACTCGCGGCAGTCGGAGAGGCAGCGGTCGGCCATGGTGAACTCGACCTTGGCGGTCGTGATCGTGCTCGCCCCGGTCCGCAGCCCGTACTCGATCCGCTGGAGCCAGCCCTCGCGGACGAAACTCGCCTGCGTGTCGGAGTCGACCGCGGGCGCGTAACGCCCGTTCTCGGTCTGGTAGGTGAAGCGGGAGAAGTTCCCGTGCACGTCGACGGACTTGTCGAGCATCCAGCGATAGGCCTGGTCGCAGCGGGATCCCTTGAAGTCACCCGACGTGAAGCATGCCTCGCCCGAATGGTTGCCGAACACCGGCACCGTCCATCGCGAGCTCGCGACGGCGCCGAAATGATGGACGGTCCCGTCGGTCGTCGTGATGGTCCACTGCTCGGTGGTCGCGCCGCTCGCGCTCGCCTTCGCACCCGAGTAGGCCACCCGCCAGTTGTCGTCGGAGGCGGCGCGCCACTTGCCCGTCGTGTCATCGAGCACCAGCGAGGTGCTCACACCGTCGAGGGAGACCGTGATGGACGGTGAATCGCCGTCCCAGCAGCGGTCCCCGGTCTCGTCGTCGCCCTGATTGCCGTCCTCGTCCTCCGAGCACGACGTGTAGGTGCGCTCGATGAAGCTGGTCGAGTACGACCAGCCGTCGCCCACTGTGGACGCCTGGTTGTTGGTGCCCGAGGTGCGCCCGTCGTGTTCGGCCGAGGAGTAGGACAGCCCGAGCTCGGGCACCGGTCCGGACGCCGGTGGGACGCGCATGTCGTAGGAGTAGCTGAAGGCCCCCGAGGAACCGCCCTGGGACCAGGAGCCCGCGGCGGCGAGGTCCGTTGCGGCCCAGTCGCCGTCCTCGGCGTCGCCCGCCGCGTCGGCCGCCCCGCCGCTCCAGTCCGCCGCGGCGTCCTGGAAGGCGGAGTCGGCACCGGCGACGGTCTCGACCTGGGTGGAGGAGTAGGGCTGCGGGTTGCGGTCGAAGTCGGCGACCGCCGACGACGACAGCACCAGCATGGAGAGGACCATCGAGGCGGTGACGGCACCGGCCTTGGCCTTGGGTCGGCGCATGGCTAACTCCCCGCCGTGGTGTCGGTGCCGTACATGTTGGCGATCGACCGGGCCGAGACCGTGCCCTGCCAGACGACGACGTCGTCGATGTTGCCCTGCGTGTACTGCCAGCGGCCGACGGCCTTTCCGGCCGCGCCGATCACCAGCGGACCGGTGGCCTTCCAGGGGCTCGACGGACCGGTGCCCTTGGCGACTTCGGAGCCGTTGACGTACAGGCGAAGCGCTTTGGTGCGCAGGTCGAAGGACCCGACCACGAAGTACCAGATACCGGTGGCCACCGTCGGCCCGCCCTTGGCGGCGGTGATCACCGCGCCCTCGGTGTCGGCGGCGTCCTTGGAGACCATCGCGAACTCGAAGAGCTTGCTGGTGGCGTTGAGCCGCAGGCGGAAGGCGGTGTTGTTCACCCCGGCGCCCGACACGAAGGTCGAGTTCTCGGCGATCGAGTCGAGTTTGACCCACGCGCCGACGGTGAAGGACTCGTCGGTGTTGACGACCGGCACGGAGGTCGCGGCGCTGTTGGTGCCGGTGAAGTGGGCGGCGCCGTCCGGGTTGGCCCACCAGCCATCGGTGGGCAGGAGCCCGCCGGTGAAGGCCAGGTCGCGGCCGTTGCCGGACTCATCGGCTCCGCTGCCCGCGAGGGACCAGTAGGAGGCGAGTTCGGCGGGGACGATGCCCAGGCCGGGCATCCCGGTCTCACTCAGGTCGCCGCGCATGACGCGGACGTCATGGAGCATCCCGCCGAAGTGGTGGGCGTTGTTCAGGCAGCCGATGGCGAACGGCCCCGCGGCCTTGCCGGGGCTGCCGGTCCGGCCGAAGGTCTGCTCACGGCCGTTGACGTACAGAGTCCACGATCCGACGCCGTCGTAGGCGAGGGCCATGTGCTGCCACTTCCCCGCCACCGGCCGGTCGAGGGTCACGGACATGGGCCCGAACGCCGGAGCCGACGCCGGTCCGGCGGTGCTCAGCGCACCGAACTCCCACGCACCGTTCTCATCGATGGCCAGGACGAGGCCGTTGCCCGCCGCGTCCGTCTGGGACAGCACCGCCTGGTACCTGCCGCCTCCGACGGCGGTGGGCTTCACCCAGGCGCTGACGGCGAAGGCACCGCCGGCCGGAACGATCGCGCCACCGGTCTTCGCGCACGACTGGCCGTCGAGGACGAGCGCCCCGTCGGGACGGCCGAAGGGGTCGAAGCCCCGCTCGGCCGAGGCCGGAAGCGTCAGGCCGCGCCCGTACCGCGACGAGTCGGCTCCACCGTCGCGCAGTTCCCAGCGCGCCACCTCGGCGGCGGCCGGCAACTCGCTCTTCGCGCTGAGCAGCTGCGCGGAGGTGGCCAGGCCCTGCCAGACGCCGACGTTGTCGACCGCGCCGTTCAGGTAATGGCCGCTGGAGCCCGAGGGGTTGCGCAGGCAGCCGACGGTGAAGGTCTTCGTGGCGTTCCACGCCGTGAAGGCGACCGTCTGCTCGGCGACCAGGGCGCCGTTGAAGAACATGCGCTGCAGGCCGGTCTCGGGGTCGAAGCTGCCGGCGATGTGCAGCCACTGCCCGTATGCCACGGGGTTGGCGACGCTCAGGCTCTTCCACGCGAACTCCGCGCCAGGATCCGTCAGCAGCGAGAAGGTCCACTTGTTCGTGGCCGCGTCGTGCTGGATCTGATAGGCGGAGTGCAGGTCACCGCCCTGGGTGAGCACCTTGGTGTAGCCGGTCGCCGAGTCGAGCCGGACCGACAGCGCCACGGTGAAGGCCGCGTCGGTGCGGATCGGCACACGGGCACTGGACAGGCACCCCGAACCGGCGAGTGCGAGAGCAGCGTTGGCGCGACCGGATCCGTCGGAGCCGTAGGCGGCGGTTCCGTTGAAGACCGACAGGTCGTGGCCGTGCCCGGTGTCGTCGTAGGCGTCGCCGTCGAAGCGCCACATGCCCATGGGCGTGGCGGGGACGTCACGACCGGCGAAGAAGGTGAACACCCTGTGGTTCGACTTGTTGCCCGCCTTGTCGACGGTCCGCACGTACAGGACGTGCCGGCCCGCCGTGATCGCCGATCGGGTGATCGTCGCCGAGCCGGTCGAGGTCACCGTCTGGCCGAAGTCGTCGCTGTTCCAGGAGTACTCGAAGCGGTCGACGCCCGAGCTGAACCCGCCGACCACCGGATCGGTGCCGGAGACGTCGATCGAGACGTTCGTGCCCGCTGTGACGGCCCCCGGCGGGCCCGTCACCACCGGAACCGTCGGCTTGGTCGCATCGACCTTGAAGTAGCAGTAACCGGTGTACCCGGAGTTCACCGCGTCGGTCTGGCGCGCGTCGCTCCTGGCCTGCCAGCGGTACTCGCCGTCGGCCAGCGCGGTGGTGGACGTCTTCGTGACCGTCGTGTAGGGAGCCACCGGATCGGGTGTGCGGTACCAGAACAGGTTCGTCGCCGCGTTCGCCTTGTGCACCCGCAGGCGCATGTAGACCGACTCGTCCTCCGACGAACGCGCCCGTCCCGAGAAGGTCGGGTAGCGCTCGCCGATCCAGGGCGCGCTCGCCAGGGTCGACTTGCAGCTGGTCCCGTCGACGGTCAACCGGTCCGGCTGCGGCGGGTAGATGTAGTACGTGACGTGCAGCTTCACCGTGTCGGTCTTGATCCGGCGCCAGGCGTCGCGGGTGTCCTCATTGGACGAGCGCAGACCGAAGGAGATGGTGGAGTGGCGCTGGTCGGCGGCCGACTGGACGCGCTTCTTGACCTCTCCCCCGTCGAACTCGACCCACTCGTTGTCCTTGCCCGAGCAGCCCGTCTGGTTCGACGACGGGACGAGCTTGGACTGCAGTTGCTCCCCGTAGAGCCAGTCGACGCCGTTCCAGGAGGTGCCGTTGGAGATCGCGCCCGTCCGCCACAGCTGGAGGTAGCGGTCGTCGCAACCGCCCATGTGGGTCTGGAGCATGTTCACGCTCGCCGAGGCGATGTACTTGCCCTTCAGGGCGCCGATGTTGAGCGTGATCGCCGAACGCCACAGGCCGCAGCCGCTGCCGCAGGTGCTCCAGGTGTCGAGTCCGACGCGCATGCCACCCGAGCGGGGCCAGCTGCTGTCGCCGGTCCAGCCCGTGCCCGACTTGCTCTGCAGGACGTTCGCCCACGCCTTGCGCGTCGAGGTGAACGGCGGGTCGATGTAGAGCGGGAAGGTCAGGTCCGGGTCGGCGAGCATCGCCGTGTCGGGGACCAGCGTGATGCCGGTGCCGGTGTGCTGGACGTCGACGTCCCCGATGCGGCCGGGGTCGGAGGCGGGCTCTTCGGCGGTCGCGGCGAACCCGGCGGGCTCAGCCGCGGTCGAGGAGTCCCACATGATGCCCTGGCCGGCCTCGAAGATGACGCTCCCCTCGGCGTCGAGGACCTCGATCCGGCTCGACTCGGGGTCCTCGACGACCGTCAGGCCGACGGTCTCGATGCCGACCTCGATGGTCGCCAGTTCGGGGTTCGCCCTGGCTTCCTCCGTCTTGACGATCAGCAGCCAGGAGAAGCCGACCGACTCGGCCTGCACGGCGAGGTCGATGTCGGGCAGCACGTTCGGGTAAGTCGCCACCGAGCCGCTGACGACGGGCGCGGGCAGCGGGCCCTTGGGCCAGCGCAGCGACAGCACGCCGCCGCCGGGGTCGGTCGCGGTGACGAAGGGCGCGTCGCCGCCGGCACTGGTCGACACGCCGATCACGGTCGCCGCCGCGGCGGCCGATCCGTCGGGACGCGGCACGAGGGTCGGGTCGATCGGCGTCCAGGCGCCTTCGGCGTTGCGCACCTGGTACGGCTCGACGGCGATCTGCGCGTCGAGGGTTCCGGCGGTCGTGGCGAACACCTGGCGGTCGATGTCGCGCAGGGAGAGGACTTCGACGTCGACACCGCACGCGAGCGCGAGCCGGTAGGCCTCGAACTCGTCTTCGGCGGAGGGCTCGCCGGGAAAGGAGGGGCAGGCGAGGGGTGGAAGCTCGCCGTCGGGTGGTTCGTCCTCGGCGTGGACGGGCGCGGCGAACGCGGCCGTCATCGCCGCCACCGCCAGGAAGGCGGTGGTGACGCGGGTAAGCGGGCGGATCATGTGGGCCTCACTCGTGGGCGGGCACGCGTGGCAAGCGCATGCCGGGCTCTCACCGCGGCAGACACCGCGGCGTGCCCACGGTAAGTAGCCGGCAGGGCGCGAACCTTGAGCCAACCTTGAGCGGCCGGTCAAGGCGGTGTCGGCGAACCCTTGCCACTTAACCGATTAAGTGCCACCCTGTTCTCGCGGGACCGAGCGAGGAGTCACCGGGAGCCGGCTCCTCACCCGACCCGTACCCCATCCGCAGGGGTGCCCCAACCACCCCCACCCGACATCCAAGGTGGATCAACAATGACGCACCGATTAACGACCCTGGGCGCCTTGCTCTCGCTCGTCGTTTCGCTGCTCGTCCTCACTCCCACGACGCCGTCCCAGGCGGAGCCCTCGGCCGCGGCCGCACCCATGGCGACCGGCTTCCACATCAGCGGCCGCAACCTGCTCGACGCCAACGGCAACGCCTTCGTCATGCGCGGCACCAGCCACCCGCACGTCTGGTACCAGGGCGAGGCCGACTCCTATGCCGAGATCGCCGGCCTGGGCGCCAACACCGTTCGCGTGGTGCTGGGCAGCGGTCAGCGCTGGGGACCCAGTCCCGCCTCCGACGTGGCGAACGTGATCAGCACCTGCAAGGCGAACAAGCTGGTCTGCGTGCTGGAGGTGCACGACACCACCGGCTACGGCGAGGACGCCGCGGCCGCCACCCTCGACCAGGCCGTCACGTACTGGAACAGCATCCGCGACGTCCTGATCGGTCAGGAGGCCTACGTACTGATCAACATCGGCAACGAGCCGATCGGCAACACCAACCCCGGCCAGTGGACGGCCGCGACAACGGGCGCGGTGCAGCGCATGCGCACGCTCGGGTTCACCCACACGCTCGTCGTCGACGCGCCGAGCTGGGGCCAGGACTGGGCGAACATCATGCGCGACAACGCGCCGGCCGTCTGGGCGGCCGACTCGCTGCGCAACACGCTCTTCTCGGTCCACATGTACCAGGTCTACGGAACGCCGGCGTCGATCACCGGGTACTTCGACGCCTTCGCGCAGATGGGCCTGCCGCTGATCGTCGGCGAGTTCGGGCACGAGCACCAGGGCCAGAACGTCGACGAGGACACGATCATGGCCGAGGCCCAGGCCCGCGGGATCGGCTGGATGGCGTGGTCCTACAGCGGTAACAGCGAGCCGTACCTCGACCAGACGGTCGCGTTCGACCCGGCCCAGTTGACGACGTGGGGCCAGCGCGTGTTCACCGGCGCCAACGGTGTGCAGGCGACGTCCAAGTGCGCGACGGTCTTCACCGGGTGCGGTGCGACGGGCACGGCGCCGTCGGCTCCGACGGCGGTGACCGTCACGGGTACGACCTCGGCCTCGGTGTCGTTGTCGTGGACGGGTTCCGCCTCGGCGACGCAGTACCAGGTGCAGCGGGCGCCGGGCGCCTGTGCGACCGGGAGCACCTTCACCCAGGTCGGCACGAGCACGGCTTCGGTGTTCACCAGTGGCGGTCTGGCCGCGAACACGGCCTACTGCTTCCGGGTCACCGCGTCGAACGCCTCGGGCACGTCGGCGCCTTCGGGCACCGTGACCGGCACGACGTCGGGCACGGGCACCCCGGGCGGCTGCTCGGCGGTCGCGACGGTGCAGAACCAGTGGGGAAACGGATACGTGGTGCAGCCGGTCGCGGTGACCAACACCGGGACGGCCGCGGTCAGCGGATGGCGGGTCACGTTCACGCTGCCCGCCGGGCACACGATCTCGGGCGCATGGAACGCGACCCTGTCGGGTACCTCGGGAACGATCACCGCCACGAACATGGGCTACAACGGCGGCCTGGCCCCGGGTGCGGGCACGGCCTTCGGGTTCCAGGCGACCAGACCGAACGGTAATACCCAGACCCCGTCCGGGTTCACCTGCTCGGCGCCTTAACACCCCAGGTCGAAGAAGCGGCGCCCGCCGGGTCGGGCGCCGCTTTCCGACCCGCCGGGTTCCGGTCGCCCGTTGATCAAGCCTTGCCATGGAGGCGAGGATGCGTAACATACTGGGCGATCTCATACCGGAGGTACACCGATGGCAGACGCCGTGAGCAAGTCCCCGCAGCCCTCGTCGTCACCGCTGTCGGCGGCCACCGACACCCGGCGCGCGATCCTCAACACCTTGCGGGGCTCGGCGGGCAACCTCGTCGAGTGGTACGACGTCTACGTCTACACCGTTTTCGTCACCTACTTCGAGCACCAGTTCTTCGCCGAGGACGACGAGAACTCCACGATCTACGTCTACGCGATCTTCGCGGTGACCTTCCTGATGCGCCCGGTCGGCTCGTGGTTCTTCGGGCGCTGGGCCGACCGGCACGGCAGGCGCTCCGCGCTGCTGTTCAGCGTGTCGCTGATGGCCGGCTGCTCCTTCCTGATCGCGATCATGCCGACCAGGGGGACGATCGGCGTGTTCGCGGCGGTGGTGCTGATCCTGGCCAGGCTGGTGCAGGGCTTCGCCACCGGCGGCGAGTACGGCACCTCGGCGACCTACATGTCCGAGGCCGCCACGCGCGACCGGCGCGGATTCTTCTCGTCCTTCCAGTACGTCACGCTGGTCGGCGGGCACGTCCTCGCCCAGCTGACCCTGCTGATCATGTTCGTGTTCCTCGACGCCGACGAGATCAAGTCCTGGGCCTGGCGGATCCCCTTCGCCATCGGCGGCCTGGCGGCGCTGGTCGTGATGTGGCTGCGCAAGTCCATGGACGAGTCGCTGTCCGCCGAGCACCTGGCGGCCACCAAGTCGGGAGCCGACCGCGACTCCGGCTCGATGCGGGAGCTGTTCGTCTCGTACTGGCGTCCACTGCTGCTGGTCTTCCTCATCACCCTCGGCGGGACGGTCGCGTTCTACACCTACAGCGTCAACGCCCCGGCCATCGTGAAGAGCACCTACGCCGACGGCGCGGTCTCGGCGACCTGGATCAACCTGATCGGCCTGATCTTCCTCATGTGCCTCCAGCCGGTCGGCGGGTGGATCAGCGACAAGGTCGGCCGCAAACCACTGCTGGTCTTCTTCGGCGTCGGCGGCGTGATCTACACGTACTTCCTGATCACCTACCTGCCGAAGACGACGAACCCGCTGGCGACCTTCGGCCTGCTGGCCATCGGATACATCATCCTGACCGGCTACACCTCGATCAACGCGCTGGTCAAGGCCGAGCAGTTCCCGGCCTCCATCCGCGCGCTCGGCGTCGGCCTCGGGTACGCGCTGGCCAACTCCGCCTTCGGCGGTACCGCACCGCTGATCTACCAGGCGGCCAAGGCCGAGGGGCACGTCCCGTTGTTCATCGTCTACGTGACCGTCGCGATCGCGATCTCGCTGGTGGTCTACGTGTTCTGGCTCAAGAACAAGGCGACGACCTACCTCGACGTCGAGTCGGGCGCGGCCTTCGAGAAGGTCGGCAGCGGCGCGAAGTGACGGCGGTGGGCCCGTGCTCGCACGGGCCCACCCCTAACAACCAGCCCCTGCGCGCGGCCTGCAGCCCGGCCTGGAACCTCGTCGCCGAGCCCAGCCGCTCCAGCAGGCGCGTGACCCGGCGGCTCAGCGTCCGCGGGCTCACGCCAAGGCGGCGCGCGATCGCCTCGTCCTTGACCCCCGCGTTGAGCAGCCGCAGCAGTTCGCGCTCCTCGGCGTCGAGAGGCTCGGCGACCTCCTCCAGCTCACCGGGGATCGGCAGGCCGGTGTCCCACACCGACTCGAACAGCGCCGCGAGCGCCTCGGCCAGCGCCGAGGGGTGGACGAGGATGGCGCTGCGGACGACTCCGTCGTGAATGGCCAGCGGCAGGAGGGCGCGCCGTCCGTCGACGACGACGAGTTTGAGCGGCACCGTCGGCACGACCCGCGCCATCTCCCCGGCGGCGATCATGGCCTGCACGGCGTCGTAGTAGCCGGGGACCTCCAGCGCGGCGACGGCGTAGATGGCGCGGCTGCGCACGCCCCGGTCGAGCAGGGAGGTCTCGGCGCGCTTCGAGGTCTTCTTGTCCACATAGGGCGGTGCGTCGAAGACCGCGACCTCGGTCGCGGCCTCGGCGACGATGGAGGCCATGGCCGCCGCGACGCGCTCGGGTCCGTCGACGACTTCGGCCAGGCGCGAGGGGTCGGCGCGCAGCTGCCCTTCGGTGAAGGCCGCGACGAGGCCGGTGATGGCCTGTGTCGCCAGGTCGAGGTTCGACTGGCGTTCGCGGACCAGCGCGCCGAGCCCGATGCGCGGATCCACGGCGACGAGCCGGCCGTCGGTGCGGGCGGTCAGGCCCCGCCCGCTCAGCTCGGCGAGCAGGGCCGGGTAGTCGGCCGACTCGACCGCCGCGGCCGCCGCGAGCGCGGCGGGTGTCGCGAGGGGGTCGGCGAGGAGCGCCCGGTAGAGCCGCTCGGCGGCGCCGGACAAGCCGACTCCGCCGAGACTGGGCGCGTCCCCGCTCATCGGCGCGCGGCGTCCATGGCCTCGTTGGCCAGGGCGTCGGCGCGGGTGTTGGCCGCGCGGGGGATCCACTGGTAGGTGATCGCCTCGAAGCCCTCGGCGAGTTCGCCGGCCTTGACGGCCAGGGGCTTGAGGTTGGGGTGCTTGATCTTCCAGTTGCCGCTCATCTGCTCCACGACGAGCTTGGAGTCCATCCGCACGTCGACCTCGGTCGCGCCGATCTCGGCGGCGGCCCGCAGGCCGGCGATCAGGCCCTCGTACTCGGCGACGTTGTTCGTGGTCACCCCGAGCGCGCCCTGCCGGTCGATGAGGACCTCACCGTCGGCGTCGAGGACGACGGCCCCGTACCCGGCCGGGCCGGGGTTGCCGCGGGATCCGCCGTCGGCTTCGACGATCACCTTCACAGACCGGACTCCTCGGTGCGCACCATGATCGACCGGCACTCCTCGCAGCGCAGGACCTCGTCGCGGGGAGCTTTCTGGACCCGGTCGACCTCGCCGGCGGACAGCTCGATGCGGCACGCGCCGCAGCGGCGTCCGCGAATGGGCGCGGCGGCGATCGGCGACTGGCGGCGGATCTTGTCGTAGAGGGCGAGCAGGGCGTCGGAGAGCTCGCCGACCTGCTTCTCGCGGGCGCCCTTGGCCAGGGCCTCCTCGTTGCCGATCTCCTCAAGAGCCTTGTCGCGGCGCTCGGTCGCGGCGGCGCGGACGGAGTTGACCTCTTCGAGGCGGGCGGTGAGGGCGTCGACGGCGGCCTGCGCGGTCTCCCGGCGCTCCATGAGTTCGAGTTCGACGTCCTCGAGTTCGGACTGGCGGCGGGCGAGGCTGCCGAGTTCGTGCTGGAGGTTGGCGAGGTCCTTGGCCGTTCCGGTGCCGGCGTCGAGGCGGGACTGGTCGCGGGCGGCGCGCTGGCGGACCTGGTCGATCTCGCGTTCCTGCCGGGCGATGTCGCGGTCGATGTCGCCGACGGCGGCCTCGGCCTGTGCGTGCTCGTCGACGGCGGTGCGCGCCTCGGCGTCGAGACGGGCGATCTCGGCGTGCTCGGGAAGGTTGCGGCGGCGGTGGTCGAGCTGGTTGAGGGTGGTGTCGGTGAGCTGCAGGTCAAGCAGCCGTCGCTGTTCCTTCGGGTCGGCCTTCAATTGTCCTTAGCTCCTCGGTCGCGGGTGGCGTGTCGTTCGCTGTGGGCGGGCTTTGCCGTCGCCGGCGCGGCCGTGGTCGTCGTGCGGGTCTCGGCGGGTGTCACCGCGGCAGCCCCGACCTGGACGCGTGGAGGGTCCACGGGTCGGTGACCACGTCCGACACGATCGTGTCGAGGCCGAGGTCGGTGCGCAGCGCGTCGGCGACGAGGTCGAGCCAGGGTCGTTCAGTAGCCCAGTGTGCCGCGTCGACGAGCGCCGGTCCATGGTCGGCGAGGTGTTCGCTCGCCGGGTGGTGGCGCAGGTCGCTGGTGAGGTACACGTCGGCGCCGGCCGCGGTGGCGTCGGCCAGGTACGAGTCTCCCGCACCGCCCGACACCGCCACGGTAATCACCGTACGGTCCGGGTCTCCGGCGGCTCGCACCCCCCACACCGTCTCGGGGAGGCGGTCGGCGGCGTGAGCGGTGAACTCGGCGAGGGTCATCACACCGTGCAGGTTGCCGACGCGGCCGACGCCGGTGCTCGCTCCGGGTGCGCTGGGGTGGAGGGGGCGCAGGCCGGTGAGCTCCAGGCGCTGGGCGAGGGCGTCGGACACGCCCGGGTCGGCGATGTCGGCGTTGGTGTGGGCGACGTACAGGGCGATGCCGGCCTCGATGAGGTCGTGCACGGCGCGGCCCTTGTGGTTCGTCGGTGCGACCGACGACACTCCGCGCAGGAGGAGCGGGTGGTGGGCGATGATCAGTTGCGCGTCGGCGGCGATGGCCTCGGCGATCGTCTCGGGGACGCAGTCGACGACCAGCAGGGCACGCTGGACGGTGCGTTCGGGGCGGCCCAGCACGAGACCGACGCGGTCCCAGGACTCGGCCGTCTCCGGCGGGTAGCGCGCGTCGAGCGCGGCGGCGATTTCGGCGACGGTAACGGTCACGGCGGGCACGTTACCGCGCGTCGCGAAGCGACCTCCTCCCACACGCGCTGCCAGGGGAACAGATGCTGCGTCAGGTAGCCGCGGCCGGGCTCGTGGAAGCGGTAGAAGTCGTCGCCGTAGAGGACGCAGACGCCCCATTCGCGCAGCTTCGCGACGCTCTCGGCGAAGGCGGGGTGGGCCGCGTGCGCCCAGTTCGTGTAGGGCGCCGCGACGATGGGCAGGCCCCTGCCGAGTGACTCGGCGAGCAGGCCGAGGACGAGGGTGTCGCAGATCCCCGCGGCCCACTTGTTGACGGTGTTGCAGCTGGCCGGGACCACGGCGACGACGTCGGCGAGGGGCAGGTCGCCCGACTCCGAGGGGTGCCGGTAGCGGGTGCGCACGGCGTGGCCGGTGATCGACTCGACGGCGGGTATGTCGAGGAACTTCGCGCCGTCGGGACTGGCGACCGCCCACACGTCCCACCCCTCGGAGAGCGCGGAGCGGACGAGCTTGTGCGCGTCGCGGGCGAGGGGGGAACCGCACACGAGGAGGTGGAGGACCGGGGGCCCGGGCGGTTTTCGCCCGGGCTCACCGGTGGTCATGCGGCCAGCCTCAGTTCCTCGGCCATCGAGATCAGCAGGGCCGGCGCGGCGCCGCGGCTGCGGCGCAGGACGTCACTGATGACCTGGTGGGCGATGGGACGGCAGCGGATTTCGAGCGGTGCGATCCGGCTGGCCTCGACGAGGAGCCGCCCGGCCTCGGCGAGGTTGCCGACCTGGTTGTACCCGCGGGCCACGTCGAGGTAGTGGTGGGCGCGGCGTTCGGGGACGAGGCGCTGGAAGGCCTCGGGGTCGATGCTGATGTGGGTGTTGATGGCCATCCGGCCCTCGCCGAGTTCGACGGCGGCGGCCGCGCGGTGCAGCGCGACGTTCGTGGGCCCGAAGGAGGTCCGGTAATGGTTGTGGCCCTCGCCGACCCGCGCGGCGATCTGGTCGGCCGAGCGCAGCAGTTCGCGGGCGGTCGGGAGGTCGCCGCAGTGTGCGGCGGCCATCGAGCCCTGGAGCAGCAGGGCGCCGTGCACGCTGTAGGTCGCGTCGCTCGGGTGCGGTCCACCCTGCGAGAGGATCTTCTGGGCGACCTGGACGTTGAGGTCGAGGGCGGCCCGGGACCGGCCGAGCGAGCGCAGGGCGTTGGCGACCCGGGTCGTGGCGGTGCCGATGAGCAGCGGGTCGTCGCCGCGCTGAGCGGCGCTGATGGCGCGGTCGGCGGCGAGCCAGGCGAGCTGGGGCTCACCGAGTTTGCGCAGGACCGAGGAGGCGATCTGGTAGACCTGGCTGAGCAGGTTGGCGGCCTTGGGCCGGTCCCGCTCGTCGGACTCCTCCTCGACGGCCGGACCGAGTTTCAGCAGGTTGATCAGGGATCGGGCCAGGGCGGCGTAGTTCGCCGACTCGAAGGTCATCCAGGCGTGGTTGACCGACTTGGCGAGGTCGTCGAGCGGAATGGGCTCGATCGGCGCCGCCTCGAAGAGCGTGCCGAGTCGTTCGTAGCGCTCCAGCGCCTGCCTGATGTCCTCGACCTCCACCTGATCGACACAGTTGGCGGTGTCCGGGCTTCGCTCGGGGTCTCGGCCCAGGAGCAGTTGCACGTCCACTTGGAGCACGTCGGCTATGTCGTGCAGGACGGAGAACTTGTCGAGGCGGCGGACTCCGCGTTCGATCTTGTCCACCCAGCTTTTCGACTTGCCGATTCGGTCGGCGAACACCTGTTGGGACATGGTCCGTCGCTGTCGCCAATAGGCGACCCGTCGGCCAATGGGAAGTTCCTCTGTCACGTCGACCCCCACCAAGGACGAAGCTGTCTTAATCATTAAGACGGGATTCGGTGTGATGCGGCGCGCCCCGGGTTCGCACGGCGTGGCATGGGTACGGTCGCGGTCCTGTGCCGTACGGTCGGGGCGTTGATCAATACCGCTTCGTCGCTGTCGCCGTGGTCCCACCGGATCGGGCGAAGATGACGAACCTATTGCTTTTTTCCACCTTTCAAAGTTTTGTCTACACCGGTCCCTCACCAGACGCAACGATCAGCACGCGATTCGGTGACGTTCAATCTCTGATCGAGGCGAAATGCGTCTGCAGTCGATTACCGAGATCAATACCGATTTGCGGGGAATTGACCGTTCTTGATAGTTGCCCTGACCTGGGAATACACCCCCGCTACCCGGTTCGGGTGATTCCTGCAGTTGCAAAGTGACGAAGCGGCTGTCGGGTCGTTGACAGGGTATGCGCACACATCATCGCCACCACACGCCCGGCTGGGCGGCCGCCCTCATGGTCTCGGGCACGCTCGCGGCCGTCGGCGCGGGCGGCTACGCCCTCGCCGTGAGCGGGACCGCCCGCTGGATCTTCGTCCTCGTCATCGCCGCCGTGGCCGTCTCGGCATGGCTGGAGGGACGCCCGGCCGCGCGCGCCCGCGCCGAGGCCGAGGCACTTCCCGCCGAGAGTCCCCGGGAGACCGCGACCGCCGGCGGCCGGCTCTCGCAGCTCCTCGGCCGCTGAGCCTTCTCCGGGACACGCCCTAGTCGGCCGCCTGGGCTCCCGACTCCTCCGCGTCGGCCAGCGGCCCCTCGTCGCCGAGCCGCGCCAGCACGCACGGCCCACCCTGGTAGACCCCGCCGTCCACCGCGAGAGCCAGTCCCTGGCAGTAGAGCCGCGGACCGTCCACCGACGACGGATCGACGCCGAACTGGTCGGCGATCGTGCTGTGCCCGTGCACGATCCGCTCGCCGCCGAGCATGCCCAGCATCATCTGGGCCGTCCACACCGGCTGCTCGCCCTCGCCGTAGAAGGCGCGCCGGGACGTCATCAGCCGGAAGAGCTCCCACCAGGCCGCCAGGTCGTCGCCGGCCAGCACGTCGCTCACGGCCTCGTTGATCTCGCCGATGCTCGTGCCGTAGTTGATGTAGGTCGGCGCGTCGGTGTGCATGAGCAGGTAGCCGTCCTCAAGCCGCAGCGCGTGCCGGGTGCGCAGCCACTCCACGATCTCGTCGGAGAGCCGTTCGGCGTCGCTGTCGCGGCCTCCGTTGAGGATCCACCAGGCCAGGAACTGCTTGGGCGGGTCCTCGCCCGGAACGCGCTCCTCGCCGAAGAGGTGCGCGCCGAGCAGGAGGATCTCGTGGTTGCCGAGCAGCGCGTCGACGGTGCCGCCGGCCTCGGCGGCCTGTTCGGACAGCGCCATCACGAGTTCGATGACGCCGATGCCGTCGGGGCCGCGGTCGGTGAAGTCGCCGAGGCACCACAGCCGGGCGTCGCCGCCGCTCCAGCGCTCCTCGTCGTCGACGAGGCCCGCCTCGCGCAAGGCCGCGACGAACTCGTCGCGGTGACCGTGGAGGTCGCTGACGACGTACAGCGGGGACTCCGCGTCGTCGTCGGGAATGTCATCACCGGCAGGGACCATCGCACGATCGTACGACGCGCGATCACAGACCGCGGACCGGATGGCCACGCCTTCTAAGACAGTATGGTGCGAATGGAGCGAGCCCGACGACCCGTAGGAGAGAGCGCACGTGGCTGATGAGACGCGCGGTGTGATGATCGACGGCCCCGACACGGTGGACCGGGACGACGCGGTGTGGGTCGACCGGGACGGCGGGGGCTGGCGGTTGACCGTGCACATCGCCGACGTGGACGCGGTGGCGCCCTTGGGAAGCGGCCTCGACGCGTCGGCGCGCCGGAAGGTCACCACCCGCTATCTGCCCGACGGGCACATTCCCATGCTCGACGGCGGCGGCGAGGAGCGTGCGACGTTGCGCGCCGGTGTCGAGACGCCCACCTGCCGGGTGACGGTCCGCTTCGACGATGACGGCGTCGCCTACGCCGGCGAGGTCGGCCGGGGGCGTCTCGCCGATGGACGCGTGCTGACCTACCCGCAGGCCGCCGCGGCGGTCCGCGAGCGGCACGACCCGCTGCACGAGATGCTGTCGGAGGCGCACCTCCTGGCGCGGACGCTGCTGACGCGCAGACGCGCGGCCGGCGCGCTGGCCTTCTACGACCTGCGGCAGGGTTTCGCCACCACCGAGGAGGGCAACCTGGTCCGGCTCGGCGGGGTGCAGCGCAACGCCGGGTACGTGATCGTGCAGGAGCTGATGATCGCGGCCAACGAGGCGGTGGCCCGCTGGTCGGCCGAGCACGACGTGCCGATCCTGTTCCGCAACCACCGCGCGGCCGCGGTCTCCCCGCCGCGCGACGAACTCCTCGAAGACCTGACCGCGATGGCGGCCAGCTCCGGCAACCGCGACCTGGTCGAGAAACGCCTGGCGATGCTGATGCGCCCGGCGACCTACGCGCCGACGGTGACCGGCCACTACGCCCTCAACCTGCCCGCGTACACGCACGCGACCTCTCCCCTGCGCCGCTACCCCGACCTGGTCACGCAGCGGATGCTCTTCGCGGCCGTCGACGGGGCGCCCGCGCCATACGACTTCGACGAGCTGGCCGCACTGGGCGAGGAGGTCAACGCCGCCATCCGCGAGCGGCGGCTGCGCACCGCCGAGCGGTACCGGGCCGAGGCCCGCAAGGAGACCCGCCGGCAACTCGACACGGCGGCCTACGCGGTCATGGACGCCGAGACCTTCCGCAAGATCCTCAAACTGGCCGTCACCGAGCCCGAACCGCGCGAAGGGATCGCCGAGGAGGTCGTGCGCCGCCTCGACGGGAACCGGCTTCCGCTGCGGGAGGTGTGCCACGTCCTGTTCGACGCCGCCGGGGACGCGTGGCGTCCGGTGCGGGAGCGGCTGGGCGACTGGCTCGCCGAGGAGCCGTCGCGGGCGGTGACCGGGCTGAGCGTCTACGCGCAGGACCGCATCGGCGGCCCGATCTCGGACGACCACGTCCGCTGGGACGTCGCGCCGACGGGCACGGCCCAGGTTCCCCGGTTCACCGCGCGGGTCTCGCTGCGGCTGGGCGAGGAGCGCCGTGACTCGCCGCCGCGGACCGCCACGTCCAAGAAGGACGCGCGGTCGCAGGCCGCCCTCGCGCTGGTCTCGCTGCTCGCCCGGATCGGCGACCGTTCCAGCGACATGGTCGGCGAGGACGGGCCCGCGGGGGCCGCCCAGACGGCCCGTACGCGGCTCGTCCCGTCCGACCGGCATCCGGTCATGGCCGTCAACGAGTACGCCCAGCTCGGCGTGCTGACCGGGTTGCGGTTCACGTACGAGCGGGACGGTTCCCCGCACGAACCGGTGTTCACGTGCTCGGTGTCGGCGGAGCTGTCCTCGACGGGCGAGGACCTGACGGGCACCGGCAGCGCCGGGTCGAAGCAGGCCGCCAAGACCGAGGCCGCCGCCGACATGCGCGCCAAGGTCGACGCGAGTCTAGGTGTCACGAGCGGGTGACCTCGGCGCGGCGGGCCCGCGCCAGGGACACGAACGCGATGACGAGCACCAGGGTGATCTCGGTGAACAGCAGCGCCCGCTGCGGAACCCCGCGCCAGTCGCCGCTGTGCACGAAGTCGGGCAGGAAGGTCCCCGTCGCGGTGATCATGAGCAGCACCGCGCTGACGGTCACCAGCGGCACGACCCGCCGCGCCACGTTGGAGACCTTCGCTCCGCCGAGGCCCAGCGCCAGCAGCAGCCCGCCGGCCGGGATCGCGCCCATGCCGACGCCGGCGGCCCAGCGGTGGATCTCCGCCGAGAGGCTCAAGACGCCCTCGCCGCTGTCGGTGGGGAAGACCGCGGCGGCCAGGAAGGCCACGCCGCCGATGGCGAAGACCGCCCGCAGGAGCCCGGCCCCGCGCAGCGCGAGCCGGGCGGCGGCGACCGCGAAGCAGGCCACCGCCATGGCCGAGACGCCGATGGTGAACAGCCATCCGCCGCCGACCCGGACGTAGCTGCTCACCGGCTGGCTGAGCGCGTCGACGTCGCTGGGGACGAGGTGGAGGTAGCCCATGCAGAGCATGGCCGCGAAACAGGCGGCGATGCCCAGACGCGGGGGAAGCCAGGCCACCAGGTCGATCCGGCTCGCGGCCGGGCGCGTGCGGGTCACGACGCCGACCCGCGCGACCGTCCGGCTCTCACCGGTCCACATCCCGGCGGTCATCGGGTCGCCCTGACTGCCAGGGCCGCGTAGATCTCCTCGAAGCGCGCCAGCGAGCGCTGATGGTCGTGCCCTGCGGCGATGGACCGGCTGTGGTGGCCCATGCGGCGGCGGGCGAGGTCGTCGCCGAGGAGGGCGCGCAGGTGGCCGGTGAGTTCGGTGACGTCGCCGGGCCGGTAGAGGAAGCCGTTGTCGCCGTCGCGGACCAGGTGCGGGAGGGCGACGGCGTCGGCGGCGACGATCGGGAGGCCGCTGGCCATGGCTTCGAGGGTGGCGATGCTCTGGAGTTCGGCGACGCCGGGCATGACGAAGACGTCGGCGGCGGTGTAGACCAGCGGGAGGTCGGCGTCGGGGACGAATCCGAGGAAGCGGACGTCCTCGGCGACGCCGAGTTCGGCGGCGCGCTCGGCGAGGGCGTCGCGGCAGGGGCCCGTGCCGGTCAGCGCGAGCTGGACGTCCACATGGGACCTGCGCAGCGCGGCGACGGCCTCGACCGCTTCGTGGAGGCGCTTCTCCTCGTCGAGGCGGCCGACGAAGGCGACCGTCGGGCGGTCGGGGAGGCAGAGGCGGCGGCGGGCGGACCGTCGATCCGTATAGCGGCCGGCGTCCCCGGGGCTGAACCGGTGCAGGTCGATGCCGCAGGAGACGGCCTCGACGTGGCCGGTGAAGCCCTTGTCGGCGAAGAGCCTCGCGGCGATCTCGGTGGGCGTGGTGACGTGGTCGGCGCGGGAGAAGACCCGGGCGGCGTCGCGCCAGCCGAGGGCCGCGACGCGCTCGCGGAGGCGGTCGGGGATCTTCACGTGGTGCATGAGGTTGTCGGGCATGAAGTGGTTGGTGGCCACGACCGGCACGCCCGCGCGGCGGGCCGCGCGGATCGTGGCGCGGCCGATCATGAAGTGGCCCTGCGCGTGGACGACGTCGGGGTCGACGCGGTCGATGACGTCGGCGACGGTGTCGGTCAGGCCGATGGGGACCGTGAAGCGCATCTGCTGAGTCGGCAGGCGCCGTGATCGCAGACGGTGCAAAGTGATCCCGTCGCGGTAATCCACTGTGGACGAACCGTGCTCGGAGGGGCAGACGACGTGGACGTCGTGGCCTCGCTCGGCCAGCCCTGCCGCCAGGCGGTAGGTGAAGTAGGCGGCGCCGTTGACGTCGGGCATGAAGGTGTCGGTGGCGATGAGGACGCGCATGCGGTCGGCGCCCGTGGCGGCGGGGAAGTCGAGGACGGTGTCAAGAGCGAGCAGCGACATGAGGTTCTCCATGGGGAAGCGGTGCCGCGGCGCCGGCGGGGCGCCGGGTCCGGGCGAGCAGGACGACGCCGGGCAGGATCAGCGCGGCGGAGCACAGGAGCCCGGCGAGCCCGAGCCGGCCCGACGGGAAGGGCTCACCGAGGAAGGCGAGGCCTATCCCGGCGGCGGCGACGGGGTCGGCGAGCAGGAGGGTGGCGAAGGCGAGCGTGAAGCGCCCGGAGCGGTAGGCGTGCTGGACGGCGAGCCCGCCGAGGACGGCGAGGGCGATCGCGGCGGCGGTGTGCCAGTGGAGGAGCGTCGAGGGGTCGCGCCTGGCGGCCGAGCCCAGGACGCGGGCGAAGGCGGACACCGCGCCGAATGACACACCGGCGACTCCCGCCAGGAGCAGGGCGCGTCCGGTGGGGCGCAGGCGGCCGGCGAAGGCGAGGCCGAGCAGGACGGTTCCGGCGGCCGCGGCGCACAGGGCGATCGCGGTGGTCGCCGAGAGGCTGGGTTCGGCGCCGGTGTGGTGCGGCATGGCCAGGACGAGCGCGCCGAGGCCGAGGGTGACCAGCAGCGCGCCGGTGATCTCGGCGGCCAGGACACGCCTGCGGGCAAGGATCGCGGCGGCGCCGACGGCGAAGAGCAGTCCGCTGACGCCGAGGGGCTGGACGAGCGAAACGGGCGCCGAGGACAGCGCGAACAGGTGGAGGCCGACGCCGGCGATCGAGGCGGCCGCACCGGCGATCCAGCGCCGGTCGCGGGCCAGTGCGAGCAGGAGCCGCGGGCGCCCGCCGTCGGCCGCTTCCACGACGACGCGCTCCTGGAGCGCCGCGCCGAGGGCGAGGCACAGGGCGCCGGCGAGGGCGGAGAGGACGGCTGCGGTCATGCATATGAGCCTCCTGTCATCCCGCCGTTCGCACAGTGGGGTAAAGCCCCCTCGCACCCCGGACTTAACCCCCAAGGGAGATCCCGGAGGGCCCCTAGGGTGGCGGAATCGGGCTTCGCTGTTTACGCTGTAAACATGACCGACACCGCCAGCCGCATCGCCGCCGCCGCAAGGGAACTGCTCGCCGAGGAAGGCAGTACGGCGGTGACGATGAGGCGCATCGGGGGCAAGATCGGCCTGTCCGGGATGGCCGTCTACCGCCACTACCCCAGCCGCGACGCCCTCCTCGCCCACCTCGCCGACGGCTACTTCGCCGAACTCGCCGAACGCTGGTCGGACCTGCCCACGACCGCTCCCGACGAGGCCCTCCACCTGGGGCTGGAGCGCATGACCGACTTCGCCCTCGCCGAACCGCGCGTCTACACGTTCCTGTTCACCGAGCAGCGTCCCGGCGCCCGCGAGTTCGGGGAACTGCGCGCCGGGAACTCCCCCACCTTCAACCTCGTCGTCGCGGCCGTGAAGGCCCAGATGGACGCCGGGCGACTGCGCCGGGACGACCCGTGGCTGGTCGGCCTCACCATCACCTCCCACCTGCACGGACTCATCGGACTGCACCTCGGGGGCCGCATCGGCCTGCCCGACGGGGAGTTCCGCGAGCTGTGCCGGCAAAGCCTGGAAAGGATCCTCCATGGACTCCGCGACTGAGCGGCTCACCGCGGCCGCGATCGCCGCGACCGCCTCGGCCGTCCTGTGGACACTCGGCGCCGGACTGACGCCCGTCGCCGCCCTCACCTGGCTGGCGCCCCTGCCGGTCCTGCTCGTGGCGAGCCGGATCCCGGCGCCACTGGCGTTCCTGTCGGGGACACTCGCCTGGCTCGGCGGGCAGATTCCACTGTGGAGCTACTACACCGGCGAGATCATGCTGCCGGTGCCGCTGGTGGTCGGCCTCTTCGTCGGCCCGGCGCTGGTGTTCGGTTTCGCCGTGTGGCTCTTTCGCACCCTCGCCCGCAAAGGCCTGCCGCTGTTCGCCGCCGTCGCGGTCCCGGCGGTGTGGGTGACGCTCGAATTCCTGTTCAGCCTCGCCATGCCGCACGGCGCCTACTGGTCGCTGGCCTACACGCAGTCCGACCTGCTGCCGGTGGCGCAGACGGCGTCGGTGACCGGCGTGTGGGGCGTGACCTTCCTCGTGCTGCTGGCACCGGCGGCGATCGCGGCGATGTCGGCGCCGAACCTCCTGCGGCGGACACGACGGAAGACCGCGACCTTCGCCCTCGTGCTGCTCGCCCTCCCGCTCGGCTACGGCACCGTCCGCCTGGCCACGGCCCCCGAACCGGACGAGACGGTGACGATGGCCGCGCTCGCCCTGGCCGCTCCCTACCCCGTGATGCCCTACGACGCACCGGAAGCCGCCGCGCTCACCGACGCGTACCGGGTGGCGATCGCGCCGGTCGCGGCGAGCGGCGCGAAGGTCGTCGTGCTGCCCGAGAAGCTCTTCTGGGTGCGCGAGGCCGAGTCGGCCGCCTTCCTGGCGTCCTGGAGCGGCATCGCCGCCGAGTCGGGGATCGACCTCGTCGTGGGCGCCGCGCTCGAACAGGACGGGCGCACCTACAACGTCGCCATGTACCTGCCGGCCGACGGCGGCGCGCCCACCATTTACCGCAAGCACCACATGATCCCCGGGCTGGAGACCGACGCGCCGCAAGGCGGGCCCGAACTGACGCCGGGCGGGGAACTGGCCTTCGTGCCCGGGACGAAGTGGGGACTGATCGTGTGCAAGGACCTCGACTTCCCGGCGCTGGCCGCCGACTACCGCGCCGCCGGCGCCGCCGTCCTGCTCGGCCCCGCGCTCGACTTCGGCGCCGACTTCGACGAGTGGCTGCACAGCCGCAGCGCCGTCATGCGCGGCATCGAGCAGGGCATGAGCATCGTGCGAGCCGCCGGCCAGGGACTGGCGACGATCAGCGACCCCTACGGTAGCGTGGCCGAGGGGAAGGAACGGGCGGTGGTGGGAGAGGTCGCGGCGAGCGGGGTGTGGACCGTGTACGGCGTGCTCGGGGACTGGTTCCCGTGGCTGAGCGTGCTGGCGGCGGTGGCGTGCATGCTGCCGGTGTGGTTGCGACGGCCTCGGGGGGTGGTGCTGGCGGCGTGACCGCGGAGGGGTTCTAGACCACAGTGGACGGATGGGGGACGCGGGGACGAGCAGGGTGCGGGCGTGGGGCGGCTGAGCGCGTGACAGCGCCGCATACGAACGCCACTTGATCGACGCCGCCGCGCTGGAGGATGCCGAGGACCTCGACGACCTCGGCATCCTGCGGGAGGGGACGGACGGCGGGACTGGCGGGCGGGGGACGGACGGATGGACGACGCAGCGGGAAGTGTCTCCGCCGCCTGAGCGCTGGGAAGCATGGCCACCGGTTCGGCCGAACGGCCAGTGCACGCAGCCCGCACCGGACTGCAAAACCATCCTCGCCCAAACGGCGGTCGGCGGCCGGCCGCTCAGACCCGAACTCGAAGCGCGGCACGCTCGCCGCCTGCGGGCAGACGAACACGCCAGCGCCGGTCTCCAGGGGAAGTTCAGGACGCGACACCACGCCAGGCGCGGCGGGATCCCTCCACCCCGGCGCGACGCGGTCGCGAACATCGGCGACGCGAAGCCTTCGGGGCCGGCTTCAGCGGAGCCGGTGTCGGACTCTGCGAGCTTTGTGCGCTTTCGCCCGGCGGCCGGGATCGCGCGACGGCAACGGCCGTGGGGCACGCGGCTCCACCGGCCGGTGTTCACCCCCGCACACCCCTTACCCCTCCGGATCCTCCCGCAGCCGCCGCCCCGCCTCCCGGCACGCGTCCAGTACCCGCCGCGCCTCCGCCGGCGTCCGGCCCGCCAGCCCGCACGGCGGCGTCACCACCACCTGCTCGGGCAGGCGCGCGGGCGTCAGCCCGAGCCGCTGCCAGAGGCGGCGGGCGGCGGCGCCCGGGTCGGCGGCGTCGCTGCCGGCGAACAGCCACATGCCGCCGTCGAGCGCTTCACCGAAGGGGTCGAGGTCGGCTGCCTTGTCGAGGTTGAGCAACGCCATGTCGACCGCGATGCCCGCGGCACCCGTCTCGGCCAGCAGCGCGACCGGCACGTTGGGCGCGCAGCTGTGCACGACGACGGGCACGGCCATGGCCTCGACCAGTGAGCGCAACCGCGCCGAGGCGACGGGCGCTTCCACCGGCCGGTAGCGGGCAAGCCCCGACTCGGTGGGGACGGCTCCGGCAAGAACGGCGGGGAGGGAGGGCTCGTCGAGTTGGAGGATGAGGGTCGCGCCGGGGATGCGGCGGGCGAGGTCGGCGAGGTGTTCGCGCAGCCCTTCGGTCAGCGAGTCCGTCAGATCGCGGACGGCGCCGGGATCGCGGAGGATCGCCCCGCCGGTCTGACGCTGGACGCTCGCCGCGAGAGTCCAGGGACCGGCCGACTGGACCTTCAGCACGCCGGCGAAGCCGTCGGCCTGCTCGGTGAGCGTGTCGAGGTCGCGGTCGAGGAAGTCGAGCGCCTGCCGCAGGTCGCGGCCGGGCCGGTCGCAGGTCTGCCAGCGCCCGGCGTAGAGCTCGACGGGGAACTCGGCGAGCAGCGCCGCCGAACGGCCGATCATGTCCGCGCCGGGCCCGCGCGCGGGCAGCTCGGGCAGGTGCGGGAGGTCGGGGAGTTCCCCGAGGACGACGCGGGTGGCCTCGACGATGTCGGTCCCCGGGAGGGAGCCGACGCCGGTGGCGGCACCGGGCGGCAGTGCGGGCCGGTCAGCCACGCTCGGCCCCCGTGATGGTCGCGCTGGCCAGGACGATGTCGCCCCGGGAGTCGGGCAGGTAGGCGACCATCGCCTGCCCGGCCGACACACCCCGGGCGGGGTTGCGCAGGTGGGCGGTGAGGGTGCCGCCCGACGCGACGAGCGTCGCGGGCTGGACCTCGCCGTGCGCGCGCAGCTGCACGTCGCACTCGACGGGCTCGGTCCGCTCCACGCCATCGGTCCAGACCGGGCGCTCTCCGTGCACGATCCTGACCTCCAGGGCCTCGCGGGGGCCGACGGTCACGGTGTTCGACACCGGCGTGATCGACAGCACGTAGCGGGGCTTGCCGTCGGCGGCAGGACGTGTCAGCCCCAGACCGTGGCGCTGGCCGACGGTGTAGGCGAAGGCGCCGTTGTGCTCACCGAGGACCTCGCCGGAATCGCCGTCGACGATGTCGCCGGGCTTGGCGCCGATCCGCTCGGTGAGGAAGCCGCGGGTGTCGCCGTCGGCGATGAAGCAGATGTCGTGGCTGTCGGGCTTGTCGGCCACCGACAGGCCGCGCTCGGCGGCCTCGGCGCGGACCTGCTCCTTGGTGATGTCGCCGAGCGGGAAGATCGCCCGCGACAGCTGCTCGCGGTTGAGCACCGCCAGCACGTACGACTGGTCCTTGCCCATGTCCACCGACCGGCGCAGCACACCGTCCTCGATGCGCGCGTGGTGTCCTGTGACGACCGCGTCGAAGCCCAGCGCGACGGCCCGGTCGAGCACGGCGGCGAACTTGATCTTCTCGTTGCAGCGCAGGCAGGGGTTGGGGGTGCGGCCGGCGGCGTACTCGGCGACGAAGTCGTCGACCACGTCCTCGTGGAAGCGCTCGGCCATGTCCCACACGTAGAAGGGGATGCCGATGACGTCGGCGGCGCGGCGGGCGTCGCGGGAGTCCTCCAGCGTGCAGCAGCCCCGCGCGCCCGTCCGGTAGGTCTGCGGGTTGCGCGACAGGGCCAGGTGCACGCCGGTGACATCGTGGCCGGCCTCGACCGCGCGCGCGGCGGCCACCGCTGAATCCACGCCGCCGGACATGGCGGCCAAAACCTTCAAACTCACCTGTCGAGGTTACGCCAGGCCGCGCGGGGCGCCTATGTGGCCGACGCCGCCCTCGCCCGCTCGACCGCGGTGGGCAGTGCGGCGATGAGTTCGTCGACGTCGGCCTGCGTCGAGGTGTGCCCCAGGCTGAACCGCAGCGTCGAGCGTGCGAGCTTCGCGTCGGCGCCCATCGCGAGGAGCACGTGGGAGGGCTGCGCGACGCCGGCGTTGCAGGCCGAGCCGGTGGCGCATTGCACACCGGCGGCGTCGAGGAGCATGAGGATCGCGTCGCCCTCGCAGCCCGGAAACGACAGGTGCGCGTTGCCGGGGAGGCGGTCGACGGGATCGCCGTTGAGGATCGCGTCGGGCACGGCCGCGCGTACGCGGGCGATGAGGTCGTCGCGCAGGCGCGCGAGGCGCTCGGCGGTCGCGGCCTGCTCGGCGACGGCGACGCGCACGGCCGCGGCGAAGGAGACGATCCCGGGCACGTCGAGGGTCCCCGACCGCACGTCGCGCTCCTGTCCCCCGCCGTGCAGCAGCGGGGTCACCGGGACGTCGCGGCCGAGCAGGAGGACGCCGACTCCGGCGGGTCCGCCGAGCTTGTGTCCGGTAACCGTCAGTGCCGCCGCGCCGGACTCCGCGAAGTTCACCGGGACCTGTCCGACCGCCTGGATCGCGTCGGTATGCAGGGGAATGCCGTGTTCGTCGCTCGCGGCCGACATTTCACTGATTGGCTGGAGGGTACCGACTTCGTTGTTGGCCCACATCGCCGTGACGAGCGCGATCTCCTCACCGTGGGCGGCGAGGATACCGGCAAGTACGTCCATATCGATACGGCCCGCGGAGTCCACCGGGAGCAGGCTCACCCGGGCCCCTTCGTGACGTTCCAGCCACTCGACGGCGTCGAGGACGGCGTGGTGCTCGATCTCGGAGCACACCACCCGCACCCGGGCCGGATCGGCGTCGCGCCGCCCCCAGAACATGCCCTTAACTGCGAGGTTGTCACTTTCGGTGCCACCGCCGGTGAACACGACCTCACTCGGCCGCGCCCCCAGATCGGCCGCGACGGACTCCCGCGCCTCCTCGACGAGCCTTCGGGCGCCGCGCCCGGCCGCGTGCAGGGCGGAGGCGTTTCCGAGGTGCGTGGCTGCCGCCACGTACGCGTCGAGGGCGTCGGGGAGCATCGGGGTCGTGGCGGCGTGATCAAGGTAGGCCATGGCATGCACAGCCTACCGAGAGCCGCTCGGCCGCCGGTGCCAACCGGGGCGCCGGGCCGCCGGGCGGGGATTGCTTTAGCCGCCGCGAACGGACACGATGTTGCCCATGGCGACGGCAACACGAACCGACCAGACACATCCGCTGGCCGAGGTACTAAGACACGGACCGTTCCATGTGGCCCTCAGGGCCGCCATCGACGCCCGTGGCCTCGGACTTGACCGCCTGCAACACAGGCTGGCCGAACGCGGGCTGCGAGTATCGACCACAAGTCTCAGTTACTGGCAGCACGGCCGAACCCAACCCGAGAAACCCAACTCGATAGCGGCAGTCGGCGTACTCGAGGAGATCCTCGGTGTGCCGGCGAACGCGCTGGTATCACTGCTCGGCCCGCGCCGGGCCCGCGGTCCGAGGACCATCCGCGCCGAACGGGAGCGACCGGAGGTCGTACTCGGCGGCGGGGCGGCCATGCGCGAGCTGTGCGACGAATTCCCCGCGGCCCGGGAACATCGGGTGGACGTCCTGAGCGAACAGGTCACCGTCTACATCGACGCCGAACGCAGGGAGGCACGACTCATCACCGCGCTGCTGGTCAGGGCCAGGCGCGGAGGAATCGACCGTTACGTCGCGGCCTATCGGGGAGACCCGGGCTGCGAGATCGACCGGGTCCGCGTCCTGGCGGGGCGCGACTGCGAGATCGGCCGTGTGGTTCGGCACGATCAGCGACCCATCCTGCTCGCCGAGCTGATGTTCGGCCAGCATCTCGCCGAAGGCGAGACCCATCTGTTCAGCTACGAGGTCAACGACCAGACCGCCGAGACGACCGGCCACGGCCGGGGTTTCCGCGCCCCCGTCGACCAGTTCATCCTCCAGGTCCGCTTCGACCCGGCGGCCCTGCCCTCCCGTTGCTACAGCTTCGCCCAGGCGAAACTGGCCAAGAACCGGCACGAGACCGGCGACCTGGCGCTCTCCGCGCGGCACACCGTCCAACTGGTGGAGACGAATGTGCAGCCCGGCGCCATCGGCATCGGCTGGGACTGGCCCTGAGGGCCTGTCCGGTGGATCACCACGGGGGTCCCAGGACCCACCGGACACGTCCTAGCCCGTAACCGGGTCACGAACAAAAGGCAAGGCGCCGCGCGCCCCGGCCGCGACGCTGAATGCCCATAGTCACGTCGGAGCGTGTGCCCGCGAGCCGGGCACACGCCTTCACCATGCCCGCGTCCGGTCGCCGGGGCGAAGATCGCAATTTAGGTGAATTTCTTGTGCTGGTGCGCGGTTCCGGCGGGGTCTAGCGTCTCGATCACTTCCAGCCCCACACCAGGAGCGACACCATGAGACGAACACTCCGGCCCCTCTTAACCGCAGGTCTGGCCTTCGCGACACTGGCCGCCTCGATCACCTTCGCCGGCCCCGCCGGCGCCGCCCCGAGCCTCGACCGGGCGGTCACCGACGCCATGTCGGCGGCGAAGGGCGCGCAGGCCCGCGACCTCTACGAGCTCGCCCCCGACGCCGGCCTCTCGGCGATCGTCGAGTCCGGCCGGACCTCGCGTTCGGGCGACTGGGTCTTCGGCGGAGCGGCCTTCCGCGTCCCCTCGACCACCCACAGCGGCCCGGTCACCGCGCTGTTCTTCGGCCACCGCGTCAACGGCCGCTGGCAGGTCGCGCTCGAAGGCACCCCCGCGTTCGCCCGCGCGACGGCTCAGGCACCGGCCGAGCTCATGGGCGACGGCGAGCGCGCGACGCTGGCCTCGACGGCGGTGCCGCAGGAGGCGTCCACGCTGGCGGCGACCGGTCTGGCGCTGCCGTGGAAGGCCAACGGGGGCAGCTGGCGCCATTGGGGCGTGCACGGCGACTCCGGCACGTCGACGCCCTACAACTCGATCGACTTCTACGGTGGGGACCGCATGGTGCGGGCCGCGCAGTCGGGTCGCCTGTACCGCTTCTGCGGGACGAGCACGCCGTTCATCAAGGTCGTGCACGACAACGGGTGGACCACCGGGTACTACCACACTTACAACCAGACGACTGTCGCCGATGGGTCACAGGTGGCCCTCGGTGCCTACATCGGTGAGATCGGCGAGCAGCTGCCCTGCGGTGGCCGGGCCAACGGCGACCACGTGCACTGGTCGCTGTGGCAGGGCAACTCGCCCGTGGGCGTCAACGGCAAGGAGATCGGCGGCTGGATCTGGTACGCGCAGTCGCAGGCCTATCAGGGCTACGCGGTGCGCGGGAGCACGAGGCTGTACAACTCCGACTGCTGTCTGACCAACTACGGGCCGGGTTCGCCGGGGACGGGGGTGCAGGCCCCGGTGTACAACCCGAACGGGACGGTCAACATCCGCAGCGGGCCGCGTCTGAACGCCGCGGTGGTGCGGTCGGCGCCGAGCGGTGAGGTCGTGTCGCTGGCCTGCTATGTCCAGGGTGATTCGGTGACAGGGCCGTGGAACAACACGAGCACGGTCTGGGATCGGCTGTCCGACGGCAACTACGTGTCCGACGCCTTCGTCGACACCGGCAGTGACGGTCCCGTGGTACCCGCTTGTTAGACCTTCCGGTCCCATGTGGACGAAGGACCCGCCCCCACGGCCTGTCGCCATGCCGTGGGGGCGGGTCCGGCAGCGCCGGGAGCCGGGGCTCAGGCGTCGCGGAACTTCTTCACCAGGGCCCACGCGCCGGGCAGGAGCGCGGCGGCGATGGCGAGTTTGATGAGGTCGCCGACGAGGAAGACGGCGGCTCCCTTGTAGAGGCCGGTGGAGATGTCCATGCCGGAGGCGGCGATCAGGTAGGGCACGCCGAAGGCGTAGATGACCAGGTTGCCGATGATCATCGTGCCGATGGTCCGCAGCGGGGTGCGGTCGCCGCCGCGGCGGGCGAGCTCACCGACGACGACGCCGGCGGCGAGGAAGCCGATGACGTAGCCGAGGGAGACGATGCCGGTGCCGGAGTTCCCGTCGGTGAACCAGGGGACGCCCGCCATGCCCGCCAGGAGGTAGAGCGAGAAGGTCAGGGCGGCGCGCACCGGGCCGTAGGCGGCGCCGAGGAGGAGGGCGGTGAGCGTGGTGGCCACGAAGGGGACCGGGGAGATCGCCGGGATCTCGACGGCGACCTGGGCGGAGAGCCCGACGAGGCCGGCGCCGCCGAGGACGAGGACCGCGTCGCGGGCGAGGGTGGTCGCCTTGGCGGAGGCGGGGATGAGGTCGGCCAGTACCCGTCGGCCGACCACTGCGGACTGAGTGGCCATGCGGCACTCCTCCAATGCTTATTGGTGAGTCCCTACAAAACAAGGGGTGCGCCGACAATAGCGCACCCCTTGCATGTGGATCAAAGCCGTCAGCGACGCTGCTTGATGCCCTCGGCGGCCTGCGGGACGACCTTGAAGAGGTCCCCGACGACGCCGAAGTCGGCGAGCTCGAAGATGGGCGCCTCTTCGTCCTTGTTGACCGCCACGATGGTCTTGGCGGTCTGCATTCCCGCGCGGTGCTGGATCGCGCCGGAGATTCCCAGGGCGATGTAGAGCTGCGGGGAGACGGTCGAGCCGGTCTGGCCGACCTGGAACTTGTGCGGGTAGAAGCCGGCGTCGGTCGCGGCGCGGGAGGCGCCGACGGCTCCGCCGAGCAGGTCGGCGAGTTCCTCGACGAGCGCGAAGTTGTCGGCGCTGCCGACGCCGCGTCCGCCGGAGACGACGATGGACGCCTCGGTGAGTTCGGGGCGGCTGCCCTTCTTCTCGGCGACGCGTTCGACGACGGCGACCTTCTTGGCCTTGTCGGACACGGCGACCTCGACGGCGACCTGTTCGGGAGTGGCCGCGGCCGCTTCCGGGGTCAGCGAGTTGGGTCGCACGGTCACCAGCGGGATGCCCTTGGTGACCTGGGACTTGACGATCCACGAGCCGGCGAAGACGTTCTGCGTCGCGGTGCCGTCGGCGTCGAGGCCGGTGACGTCGGTGAGCAGGCCGTTGCCGAGCTTGACCGCGAGGCGGCCGGCGATCTCCTTGCCCTCCTGTCCACTGGACAGAAGGACGGCCGCGGGGGACTTCTCCGACACCAGGCCGGCGAGGACCTCGGCCTTGCCGGCGACCAGGTAGTCGGCAAGGTCGGCGTGCTCGGCGACGTAGACCTTCTGCGCGCCGTACTGCCCGAGGGCTTCCACGAGGGGGCCGGCGGTGCCGGGGGCGCCCAGCACGATCGCGGAGGGCTCACCGAGGGCACGGGCCATGGTCAGCATTTCGAGGGTGACCTTGCGAACGGTGTCACCGCTGGCGTCGACTACGACGAATACCTCAGCCATATCGCTTTCCCTTCCCCTACACGAACTTCTCGGCGGCCAGGTACTCGACGAGCTTGTCGCCGCCGTCCCCGGAGTCCTCGACGCGCTGGCCGGCGCCGCGCACGGGGCGCGGTTCGGCGGACAGCACCTTGGTGGCGGCACCGGCGGTGCCGACCTCGTCGGCGGAGACGCCCAGGTCGGCGAGCGTCAGCGCGGTGACGGGCTTGCGCTTGGCCGCCATGATCCCCTTGAGGGACGGGTAGCGCGGGGTGTTGATGGTGTCCCACACGGACACGATGGCCTTGCCGGAGGCGCGCACGACCTCGTAGCCGTCCTCGGTCTGGCGCTCGACGAGGAGGCCGTCGCCGTCGACGGTGACCTTGCGCGCGCCGGTGAGGGCGGCGATGTCCAGGAGTTCGGCGAGCATGTGCGGCATGACCTGCACGCCGCCGTCGGTGGACTCGGCGCCCGAGAGGATCAGGTCGTACTCGAGGGTGCCGAGAGCGGCGGCGAGGACCTTCGCGGTGGCGAGCGCGTCGGAACCGGCCACGGCCTCGTCGCTGACGTGCACGGCGGCGTCGGGTCCCATGGAGAGCGCCTTGCGAACGGACTCCAGCGCCTGGTCGGGTCCGACGGTGACCAGGGTCACCTGTCCGCCGGTCTCGTCCTTGAGGCGGAGCGCCTCCTCGATGGCGTATTCGTCCATTTCGTTGATGACGTTGGTGCCACCGGTACGGTCCACGGTGTGCCCGTCACCGGCGAGCGAGCGCTCGGCGCCGGAGTCCGGTACCTGCTTGACCAGGACAACGATGTTCATCGAGCCGGATACCTCCTGAATTCTGCCTACTTAGCGATCGTTCAGTGCTCATCCTCGCGCGGACAAGCCGAGAGTGACACACCGGGTCACGGACAACATGGTACCCGCCAAGTTACCGACGAGTAACGAAGACTGTCGTCCGCTTCCTCTACCCTTTAACAGGTGGACGACTCCCAGCCCCCAGGGGCCGTCATCGCTCTCGTCGGCATAGATGGCGCCGGAAAGACCACGCAGGCGCGCAGGCTCACCAGCCGGCTCGTCGAGCGTGGGATTCCCGCCGACTACCACCTCGCCGCCAGCGGACGCCGTGTCCTGTCCAACGTCGCCAAGAGACTAGGCCGGGGAGACTCCATCGCCCTGCTCGGACCGCGCACCGCGATGCGCGCCGAAACGGCCATGCGCAGGCTCAACCTGAGCTGGAGCCTGCGCGCCGACCTGCTGGTCGCCGACCGCTACAGCTACTGCCAGTTCGCCCGCACCCGCATGCTCTGCCCCGAGGTCGAGCCCTGGGTCCGCAAGGCCATGCGCGGCGTCCCCCGCCCCGCCCTGACCCTGTTCCTCGACCTGCCACCCGAGCTGGCCAGCGAGCGCGTCGCCGTGCGCGGGATCGACGAGGAGCCGGTGGATCGCCTGCGCGCCCTCGACCGCGCCTACCGCGAACTTCCCGAGGCCGCCGCCTTCACCTATATCGACGCCACGGGCACCACCGACGAAGTGAGTGTGCGAATCGACGAATGGGTTGACAAACTGTTGGCAGGGGGTGAACTCGGTGTGGAGTTCCCCGACATCGATGAAGGCGGTGACGACCGATGATCCGCGGGCTGCTCGTGCTCTTCATCATTTACGTCGTACTGGTCATCTCCGCGCTCGCCGACTGCCTCGGCGGTGAACGGCGACCCCGCCATCTGCCGCGGTTCGCGTGGGCGCTGACGATCCTGCTGGTACCGGTCGTCGGCGCGGTCCTGTGGTTCGCGACCGGACGCCCGCGCGCGGCGACGGGCCCCGGCCCGCAGGCGGCGCCTCCGTCGACTCGGACGCAAAAGGCGCCCGACGACGACCCGGAGTTCCTGGCGGAGCTGGCGCGAAGGCTCAAGAAGAAGGAAGAGGACGGGGGGAAGTAGTAGCCGCCGCACGCGCGGTGGGGGTGGTCACCGAGTTCTCGGCCACACCCGTGGCGCGTGCGCCGGTGCCCACCGCGCCTGGAACAGCCGCGCCGAGACCGTCGGGGCGCGCCCCTCACTCTCCCCCTACCCGCCAGTACCCCCGCGTGCCCCTGCCCGGACAATTGCCTCCGTCGCCCGCCGCCGAACCGGCGCGGGCCACGGGGTGCCGCAGGACCACGAGACGAGGAGCTAGAGCATGAGCAGGGGCGTTGACCAGGCGAAGCGCGGCGACAGGCACTCGGTGCTCGTGTTCTCCTGGGAGTACCCGCCCGTCCTCGTCGGCGGTCTCGGCCGCCACGTGCACGCGCTGGCCACGGCACTCGTCCGCGAAGGCCACCAGGTCACCGTCGTGACGCGCTACGGCGAGCACCCCGACGGGTCGCCGGCGGCCCTCGACGAGGTCGTCGACGGCGTGCGCGTGATCCGCGCCCCGCAGGATCCGCCGCTGCTCACCCTGACCACCGAGACCCTGCTTGCCTGGACGATGTCGCTCAACCACGCACTGGTCCGCGCGGCGCTGGGCGCCGGCGGCGAGTACGACGTGGTCCACGCCCACGACTGGCTGGTCAACCACGCCGCCGTCACGCTCAAGCACCACCTGCGCGCGCCGCTGGTCGCCACGATCCACTCGACCGAGGCGGGGCGGCACCGGGGGTGGCTCCCGGCCGAGCTCAACCGCTGCATCCACTCCATCGAGTGGTGGCTGACCTACGAGGCCCGGCGCGTCCTGGTCTGCTCGGAGGACATGCGCTGGGAGGTCAGCCGCCTCTTCGAGCTGCCCGCGGCCAAGACGCAGGTCGTCCACAACGGTGTCGACCCCGCCGCCTTCGCCGCCGCGCCGGCCGCCGTCAAGGCGCAGCGCGACAAGTACTCCCCCGACGGGCCGATGGTCCTGTACGCGGGCCGGCTGGTCTTCGAGAAGGGCGTCCAGGACCTCCTCGACGCCGTGCCCGCCCTCCGCGAGCGTCACCCGGGGCTGCGCGTGGTCATCGCCGGCGACGGCCCACACGCCGAGGACCTCAAGGCCCACGCGGTGAAGGCGAAGGCCTTGGACGGGGTCGACTTCGTCGGCTTCATCGGCGGCCACGACCTGCCCGCGCTCTACGCCGCCGCCGACTGCCTGGTCGTGCCGAGCCGCTACGAGCCCTTCGGGCTGGTGGCGCTGGAGGCCGCCGCCGCGGGCACGCCCGTGGTCGCCTCCGACGTCGGCGGGCTCGCCGAGATCGTCGAGTCGGGCGTCACCGGACTCTCCTTCCCGCCGGCCGACGTCGGCGCGCTGACCGAGGCGGTCTCCACGGTCCTGTCCGACCAGCTCCTCGCCCGTCGCATCACCGCCTCGGCGCGCGCGATGGTGCACGAGCGTTTCGGCTGGTCCGACATCGCCGCCGAGACCGCCCGCGCCTACACGCGAGCCGTCGACGAGGAGCGCGCGCTGCGCCTGCGCCAGTCCGTCGGGAGCGCGCGGCCCTCGATGGTCATCCCGGAGGGCAACCTCCTGCTGCGCGACGCCTGAAACCCGGGGAAACTCGCCGGTAACGAACACCCACACGGCGGCCGAGTTTCCCTAAACTCTCTCGCATGTCGACCAGAGGCCAAGCACAACGTGGTGTCGCCTTAATCCTCGCCGTCCTCGCGACGCTGCTCACCGCGCTGGTGATCCCACCGGCGCCCGCCGCCGCGCACGAAGAGCGCCCCATCACCTTCCCCGACGGCAGCGGCAGTGTTCCCGTCTACCGCACCGACGGCCCGTACCTGACCGTATGCAAAGACGACGCGGCGGACTTCGCCGCCCGTATCGCCGGGTTCCCCGCCGACGTCAAGGCCCGCAACGAGACCCTGTACGAGGAGTGCCAGACCTCCGGGCACCGCGACGTGCAGGCCGCCGTCGACGCCGTGCAGACCGCGGGCATGCGCATCCTGGTGCTGCCGGGCCTCTACGAGGAACTGCCGAGCCGTCCCGAGCCGACCGGCGCGTGCGCGAACCTCCAGGCGCCGATATCAGGGCTGGGCCACCAGATCCTGAGCTTCGAGCAGCAGGCGCAGTGCCCGCACAACCAGAACCTGGTCGCGGTCATGGGCAAGCGCGACCTCCAGATCGAGGGCACCGGCGCCTCCCCCGCCGACGTCGTCCTCGACGCCGGCTACAGCAAGCTCAACGCGCTGCGCGGGGACATGGCCAACGGCATCTACCTGCGCAACTTCACCGCCCAGAAGACCACCTTCAACGCCGTCTACATCCTCGCCACCGACGGCTTCGCCATCGACGACGTCGTCGGCCGCTGGAACGACGAGTACGGCTTCCTGACCTTCGGATCCGACCACGGCCTCTACAACGACTGCGAGGCCTACGGAAACGGCGACTCCGGCGTCTACCCGGGCTCGGCGAGCGACATCAACAGCGGCTCCGGCCACGAGGTCGGCCGCTACGCCATCGAGATCCGCGGCTGCAAGAGCCACCACAACATGCTCGGCTACTCCGGTACCGCCGGCGACTCGGTGTGGACCCACGACAACGAGTTCTACGAGAACTCCGCCGGCTTCTCCACCGACTCCGGGTTCCCCGACCATCCGGGCCTGCCGCAGAACCACGCGCTCGTCGAGAACAACGACATCCACGACAACAACCAGAACTACACCGGCTACGTCACCGACGGAACCTGCGCCAAGCCCTACGCCGAACGCGGCTACGAGCAGGGCGTGGTGTGCCCCGCGGTGAGCGTGCCGGTCGGCACGGGCGTGCTCGTCGGCGGCGGCAATGTCAACCTGTTCCGGAACAACCACGTCTACGGCCACGACTCCGCGGCGTTCATGCTGCTGTGGGTGCCGGCCTTCGTGCGCAACGAGACCGCGCTGGGCAAGCAGGCCGACACCTCGCACGACAACTGGTACAAGGACAACGTCCTCGGCGTGTCCCCCACCGGCGAGTCGCGGCCCAACGCCCGCGACTTCTGGTGGGACGGGCAGGGCTCGGGCAACTGCTGGCAGGACTCTTCGAGCGGCTCCGACCCCATCCCGCTGCCCGCCTGCGGGTCCTGGCTGTCGACGAACCGCGCGGTCGGCGACCCGACGAAGATGCTGAAGCTGCTGCACTGCGCGGAGTTCGACCAGCGCGCCAAGAACGTCCCGGCGAGCTGCGACTGGTACGGGGCGGCGGGGTCGGATCGCATCGAGTTCCACCTGAGCGCGGCCAAGTCGGTCGCCGTGATCGCGGCGGTGCTGCTCGGCTGGCTGGTCCTGGGCCTGCGCTCCTACCGGGGCACCGCCCGCGTCTTCGGGGTGCCGCTTCGCCCGGCCGCGACCGTCTCCACGGTCGGCGTCATCGTCGGCACGGTCGTGGCGACCTCCGGCCACTACCTCGACGTGCCGCTGTACGCGCCGATCGCGCTGACCCTGCTCGGGCTCGGCTGGATCGGCCTCGGCGCGGCCTGGCGGCGCTCGGGACGCGGCGGGCTCGGCGCCCTCTCGTGGATCCTGGGCGTCCTGTCCCTCGCCGACGCCGTCGACAAGAGCCTGCTGATGTGGCCGTGGATCCCGGTGCCGCCGGCGTGGCTCGCGCTGATCGCCTTCGCGGTGTGGGGGATCTGGATCGTGCTCGCCTCCGCGCGGGCGCTGACGCGCCGCAAGCCCCCGGAGCCCGAACCCGACCCGGCGGGCGACCCCGAGCGCGTACCGGCCGGGGTCTGAGCCGAGCGGCGCGGCCGGGATCACCCGGCCGCGCCCTCAACTCGTGATGTCCTTCGTGGTCAGCCGCGCCCAGGCCGCCGACAGCCCGAAGGCCGTCCAGACCGCCGCCGACACCGCGCCGAGCAACATCTGATCCCAGGCGGGCGGGTCGCGCAGCAGGTCCGCCCAGGACGACCAGTAGTTGGTGATCAGGAACGGGTGCAGCCAGTCGAGGTCGTCGAGCGCCCCGAGGATCTGGCTGAGCACGATGAACATCAGCATCGCCACCGCCGCGCCGATGGGCTGCTCGGTCAGCGTCGACACGAACAGGCCGATCGCGGCCACCGCCACCAGGCACATGACGACGTAGAGCACGGCGATCCCGACGCGCCCCAGGGCCTCGCCGAAAGGCAGCGTCGTACCCGAGAGGGTCACCATGTCCCCGGTACCGAACAGCGCGACGCCCATGACGGCGCCCGTCAGCGCGATCACGCCGACGGCCGCGAAGGTCGCGGCGACGATCCCGCCGAACTTCACCGCCAGCAGGCGGACCCGCCCGGCCGGGACGGTCAGCAGGTAGCGCAGGGTTCCGGTGCTGGCCTCACCGGCGATCGCGTCACCGGCGAGGATCGATACCGCCAGCGGCAGGAACAGGCTCATCTCGATGCTCAGCCCGGCGAGGACGGTGATCAGGCCGTTGTCGAGCATCGCGGTGAACAGCGGCGGGCCCGAACCCGGCGCGGGCCTGGTCGCGGCCATGACCACGGCGATGATGACCGGAATGACCGCCAGCACGGCCAGTCCCGCCTGGTTGCGGCGCCGGCGGGCGATCAGGCCCATCTCGGAGCGCAGGAAGCGGGTGCTGAACCGGCGCCGCGGCGCCCAGCCCGCGTCCACCGTGGACACGCCTTCAGCCGCCGACATCGAAGCCCTCCCCCGTCAGTGACACGAACACGTCCTCCAGGTCGGGCCGTACGACGCCGAAGCCGCGCACCGGCACGCCCTCGGCGACCAGCGCGTCGACCAGCTTCTCCGGCGGGTGCTCGCCGATCAGGGCCGTGACCTCGCCCGCGCCGGCGACCACATCGGACAGGCCCGCACCGCCGAGCACACGCGCGGCGTCCTCGACGGCCGCCGTCTCCACCCGTACGCGGGAGACCACCGTCGCGCGCAGTTCTTCCAGAGAGGACTGCGTGACCAGCCTGCCCCGGTGCATCACCGCCACATGGCTGCACACCTGCTCCACCTCACTGAGCAGGTGCGTCGACAGCAGCACGGTGACACCGTCGGCGGCGAGCTGGCCGATCAGCGAGCGGACCTCGCGGGTGCCCTGCGGGTCGAGCCCGTTGGTCGGCTCGTCGAGGATCAGCAGCTCGCGCGGCCGCAGCAGGGCGCCGGCGATCGCCAGGCGCTGCTTCATGCCCAGCGAGTACGCCCGGAAGCGTTTGCGGGCCGCCGCGCGCAGGCCCACACGGTCGAGGGCCGACTCGATGCGTTCGGCGACCGTCGCCGGGTCGGTGGACCGGTCCACCGCGTCGATCCGCCGCAGGTTGTCCACACCGGACAGATAGGGGTGGAACGCCGGTCCCTCGACGAGGGCCCCGATGCGCGGGAGCGCCTTGCGGGCGCTGCCCGGCATCGGCTCGCCGAGCAGTTCGGCCGTTCCCGAGCTGGCCTCGATCAAGCCGAGGAGCATGCGGATCGTGGTCGTCTTGCCGCAGCCGTTGGGGCCGAGGAAACCGAACACCGCGCCGTAGGGGACTTCGAGGTCGAGGCCGTCGACGGCGAGGGTCCCCTTCCCGTAGCGCTTGGACAGCCCCCGCGTACGGACGGCGCGGGAGCCGGGCTCCCGCGCCGCTGCGACCGTGGTCGCGTCCGTCACCGGCCGGCCACCTCGACGAGCTTGTCGGTGGTGACCGCGCCGACCAGGATGCGGCCGTCGTCGGTGATGAGCGCGTTCACCAGCGTCGAGCTGAACACCCGGCCACTGCCCCACGGACCGCTGACCGACGGCAGGCTCTCCAGGAGCCGGTTGATCCCCTCACCGGTCTGCGGGCTCGCGCCCTCGACCTGCTTGCCGGCCAGGAGGTCGGCCAGCTCCACCGAGGTGAACTCCGCGACGGCCGTCCAGCCCTCGCCGATGACCTCCAGGCCCTTGGGCTCGCCCTCGACCTCGGGGTGCTCGCCCTCGGCGCTCGACCAGTCCTGCTCGCCCATCTCGGTCATCTCGACGCCCTGCGGCGGGGTGAAGGTGAAGTGCTCGTCGGGAGGCGTCTCGAAGATGACCCGCGCGAAGGCGATCTCGAAGGCGGCCTCGGACTGGCCGGCGCCGAAGACCTGCGTGCGCAGCGGCAGGCTCGTCTCACCGTCGACGGCAAGGCGGATCTCGCCGATCGTCGAGGCCGCGTCCTTCGGCTTGAGCACGAGCTCGTAGGCGGGACGCCCGGCGACCTCGGCGGTGCCGTCGGTGGTCACCTCGGTCGTGCCGTTGATGGCGGCGAGGACCGACTCGGCGGCCTCGTCGGGCGTGATCGGCTCACCGGCGATGGCCTTGGGCGGCCACATCGCCGTGTCGGCGTAGTCGGCGGGCAGGGTCGCGTGCGTGGCCTTGTTCTCCTCGCTCGACCAGGTCCACACGTCGGCGCCGTTGCGGATGAAGTCGGACTCGCCGAGCGTGCCGAGGATGGCGCCGCGGATCTTCTCCGGGCCGCCGTACCAGACCCGCATGGTCTTGCTGCCGCTGAGCAGCGAGGACATCTCGGCCCCGCCGCCGTCGGTGAGCCCGGTCGGCAGGCCGAGACTCGCCGTGGTGACGACCGTGCCGCTGAGCCCGCCGATCTCGGCGTTCTGCAGATCGGTGAGCAGCTGGGCCGCCGTCTTGGGAGGTAGTGAGTCGCCGTCGCCGGCCTGTACGAGCGTCGCGCCGACGCCCACGCCGATGACGACCGCACCGATCGCCGTCGGTACCGCCCAGCGCCTCAGTGTCGCAGTGTTCTTCATCGCCCCTGGATTCCTTCCCTCGAACCGTCGCCGCCGACCTGTCGCGGCCGTGAGCGCGGTCGCCACTTCTACAGTCTTCCCCGATCGGTTGACTCAACCCTGCGCCTGGGCGCTGTGACCGTGCTGAGAAGAACTGAGGTTCCTGCCAGGTGGCGGCCTACTGTCGGTGACATGCGTTTGCTTGTGGTCGAGGACGAGGAACGAATGGCCGCCGCCCTGTCACGGGGGCTGACCGCCGACGGCTTCGCCGTGGACGTCGTGCACGACGGCAAGGCCGGCCTTGAGGCGGCGCGCTTCGGCGAGTACGACGCGGTCATCCTCGACGTCATGCTGCCTGGTTTGTCGGGCTATGAGGTGATCCGGCGCCTGCGTGCCGACGACAACTGGGTGCCGGTGCTGATGCTGTCGGCCAAGGACGGCGAGTACGACCAGTCCGACGGCCTCGACCTGGGCGCCGACGACTACCTCACCAAGCCGTTCTCCTACGTGGTGCTGCTGGCCAGGCTGCGCGCGCTGCTGCGGCGGGGCGTGCGGGCGCGCCCGGCGATCCTGACGGTCGGCGACCTCAGCCTCGACCCGGCGGCGCAGCGGGTGCGGCGCGGGGACACCGAGATCGCGCTGTCGACGCGGGAGTTCACGCTGCTGGAGTACCTGATGCGGCATGCCGACCAGGTGCTGTCGAAGGTCGAGCTCCTCGACCACGTGTGGGGCGCCCCGGTGGACACCGACGTCAACGTCGTCGAGGTGTACATCGGGTACCTGCGCAAGAAGATCGACCACCCCTTCGACCGCCGGTCCGTGCGGACCGTGCGCGGCGCCGGCTACCGCCTCGTCCCGGACCAGGCCGAGCAGCGATGAACGGGAAGCAGCGCCTGACCCTGCGGTCCCGGGTCGTGATCATCGGGATGGTCGGGCTGCTGGTGACCCTCGGGATCGGCGGGTTCGCGCTGGTCAAGGTCCTTGAGGCGGCGCTGCTGAACTCCGCCGACGCCGGCGCGGACAACACCGCCGAGGACGTCGTCGCGTTGATCGAGACAGGCAAGGACCTGCCGGACCCGATCCCGGTCGGCAACTCCGCGATCGTGCAGGTCCTCGGCCCCGACGGCGGCATCATGCGGGTGTCGCCCGGCGCCGACCGGCTGGTGCCGGTGCTGCGGCCCGAGCAGATCGAGCACGCGCTTGAGCACAGGGAGGCGCTGACGGTGCGCGCCGACCAGTCGACCTACGCGGGGAACCTGCGGGTCCACGTGGCGAGCACGAGCGGGTACACCGTGCTGGTGGCGGTACCGCTGTACGAGATGCAGCACAGCGTGCAGTTCTTCAAGATCGGACTGCTGGTGCTGGTCGCCACGCTGACGGTGCTGCTCGGCATGTCGATCTGGTACGTGGTGGGCATGGCGCTGCGGCCGGTGGAGTCGCTGCGGCGGGGGGCCGAGGAGGTGCGCGGGGCCGAGCGGCTGCCGATCCCGGAGGGCAGCGACGAGATCCACCGGCTCGCGGTGACCCTCAACAGCATGCTCGACCGGCTCGAACACGCCAGGGCGAGGCAGCGCGCGTTCGTCGCCGACGCCGCGCACGAGCTGCGCAGTCCGCTGGCGAACATGCGCACCGAGCTGGAGGTCGCCGCCCGGATCGGGCCGACCGAGGACCTGCTCGACGATCTGCTGTCCGATGTGGACCGGCTCGGCCGGCTCACCGACGACCTGCTGCTGCTGGCCAAGTCCGACGACCCCGACCGGCTGCTTCGCAAGGCCGAGCGCATCGACGTCGGCGACATGCTCACCGCGATCACGCAGCGGTACAGCGGCTACCGGGTGCCGGTGGTCTTCGCCGACGCCGAAAGTCCACTGTGGGTGGACGGGGACGTCGACGGGCTGCGGCGGGCGATCGGGAACCTCATCGACAACGGCGTGCGGCACGCCTCCTCACAGGTGCGGGTCTCCCTGCACAAGGAGGGACGCGGCGTGCGGATCAGCGTCGCCGACGACGGCGAGGGCATCCCCGAGGACCAGCGGGAGCGGGTGTTCGAGCGCTTCGCGCGCCTCGACGACGCGCGCAGCCGCGACAAGGGCGGCACCGGCCTCGGCCTGCCGATCGTGCGGGAGCTGGTCGGCAGGCACAAGGGCACGGTGACGCTGCGCGAGGCCGCTCCCGGGACGGAGCGCCCGGGTGTGCGCGCCGACGTGTGGCTGCCCACCGCCGGCGCCTGAAACCACTTGCGGCCGAACCTAACCTGATCTCATGCCAGGTCGTGATCTCTGCCGGCGTTTCCACGCCACCGCCGTCCGTCCCCTGCTGAGCGGGATCCCGCACGCCGCCGCGCTCCTCGGCGCCGGATCGGAGGTGCTCGGCTTCGACGACGACGTGTCTCCCGACCACGACTTCGGGCCGCGCTGCCAGGTCTTCGTCGCCGACGACGCCGTCGAGGCGGCGAAGAAGGCGCTCGAAGACCTCCCCGACGAGTTCGAGGGCCTCCCCGTCCGGCACCCCCACTGGGGCGGGCCGGCGCGGCACCAGGTCGAGGTCGGGACGGTCGCCGGCTACTTCCGCGCCCAACTCGGCGTCGATCCCGCCGACGGGCTGACTCTCACCGACTGGCTGACCTCGCCGACGCAGCGCCTGGTGAGCCTCGTCGACGGCGAGGTCTTCGCCGACCCCGAAGGCGAGCTGGAGTCCCGGCGTCTGACCCTGCGCTGGTACCCCGACGACGTGTGGCGATACGCGCTGGCCTCGGCGTGGCTGCGGATCGGGCAGGAGGAGGCGTTCGTCGGGCGCACGGGAGCGGTCGGCGACGACCTCGGCAGCGCGGTCGTCACGGCCCGGCTGGCCCGCGACCTGATGCGGCTGGCGTTCCTGGTGGAGCGCAGGTGGGCGCCGTACAGCAAGTGGCTGGGGACTGCGTTCGCGCGGCTGCCGATCGCCGGGCGGCTCACGCCGCACCTGGGCGAGGCCCTCGCCGCCGGAGACTGGCGTGCCCGCGAGGCCGCGCTCTGCGAGGCCGGGGAGATCCTGGCCGCGGCGACGAACGCGCTGGGGCTGGCCGCGCCGGTCGAGGAGAACGCGCGGCAGTACTACACCCGCGACATCCGGGTCGTCGGCGGCGAGCGCTTCACCGGCGCCCTGGTCGCGGCGATCACCGATCCGGAGATCACGGGGCTGTTGGAGCGGCTCGGGAGCCGGGCCGACGCCGTGGGGCGCCTGCCGGGAACGATCGACCAGGCGGCCGACAGCGTCGACGTGCTCAGCTCGCCGGAGCGCTGCCGCGCGGCGGCGGCGATGCTGGGGGTGGGGTGAGGGGTTCCTAGAGTGGGGCCGTGTCCGCCTCCCCTGACCGTCCGCACCATCGCGATCTACTGGTCGCCGCCCTGCTCGCCGTGATACTGGGCGTGCCGTCGGTCGTGATGCTCGTGATCGGCGCTTCGGGACCGTGGCAGGTCGGGGCCTCGGTGGCGGCGCTCGCCGTCGCGCACGCCGGTGCGCTGTGGCGCCGGGCGCGGCCCTGGCCGGCCTTCGTCGCGGTCGCCGCGGCCTTCGCCTGCCTCGTCTGGGCCACGGGGATGTTCGTGACGCTGCCCTCGGCCCTGGTGTTCCCTTTCGCGCTGTACTCGGCGTGCGCCCATGGTTCCCGGGCACTGGCCCTGGCGGTTCCCGTGGTCGTGCTCACGGGCGCGGCGGGCGGGGCCCTGCGGCTTGGGACTGACCCGGCGACGGCCCGGTCGGGTGCGCTGCCGATGCTCGGCGTCGTCTTCGCCGCCTTCGCCGGACTGCTCGCCGTGGCGGCGATCCTGGGGCTGTGGCGCCGGGCGCAGCTGGCCTACGCCGAGCAGCGGGCGCACTCGGCCGCCATGTCCGAACGCGCCCGCATCGCACGGGAGATGCACGACGTCGTCGCCCATTCCCTGGCGGTCATCGTCAGCCAGGCCAACGGCGGCCGCTACGCCGCACGGACCGAGCCGGAGACCGCCGCCGAGGTGCTCGGCACGATCGCCCGTACGGCCAAGGCCGCGCTCGCCGACACCCGCGGCCTTCTCGGTGTCCTCGACGCTCCCGGAGCGGGATCCGGCCCGGCGACACCGCCGCAGCCCACGCTCGCCGGTCTCGCGGGGCTCGTCGACCGCGCCCGCTCGGCGGGTCTGCCTGTCACCAGCGGCGAGCGGGGCGACCCGAGGGAGTTGTCCCCGGCCGCCGAGCTCGCCGTCTATCGCCTCGCCCAGGAGGCGTTGACGAACACACTGCGGCACGCCGCTCCCGGAACACGGGCGGACCTCCGCCTCGAATGGGACGCCGACGCGCTCAGCGTGCTGGTCGAGGACCGCTGCGCCGATCAGGTTCCCGCACACCGAACGCGGCCGCGGGCGGCCGCCGCCGGACGCGGCATCCGGGGCATGCGCTCGCGCTTCCAGGCGCTCGGCGGGAGCGTCGAGGCGGCGCACGTTCACGGGGGCTTCGACGTACACGGCCGCCTGCCGTACGGTGACTCCCCGTGATCCGCGTCTTCCTCGTCGACGATCAGGCTCTCGTCCGCGAGGGCATCGCCATGGTCATCCGTTCACAACCGGACATGACCGTCTGCGGGCAGGCATCCGACGGCGACGAGGCCGTCCGGCTCATCGAGCGGACGCCCTGCGACGTGGTCCTGATGGACGTGCGCATGCCGCGCGTCAACGGTGTCGAGGCCACCGCCGGCGTGCTCGCACGGCCCGACGCCCCCAGGGTGATCGTCCTGACCACCTACGACCTCGACGAGTACGCCTTCGCGGCACTGCGCGCGGGCGCGTCCGGCTTCCTCCTGAAGGACGCCGAACCCGAGGACCTCCTCACGGCCGTCCGGAACGTCCACGACGGAGACGCGGTGATCGCGCCCTCGGCCACCCGCCGCCTCCTCGAACACGTCGCGGCGGATCTGCCGGCCCTGCCCGGCGGCGCCGACCCGCTCGGGCCCCTCACCGACCGCGAGCAAGGCGTCCTCCTGGAACTCGCCTCGGGCGCCTCGAACGCCGAGATCGCCGCCCGCCTGTTCCTGTCCGAGGGGACCGTCAAGACGCACGTCGGCCGGGTGCTGGCCAAGCTGGGGCTGCGCGACCGGGTCCAGGCGGTCATCTGGGCCTACGACCACCGGCTCATCCGACCCCGCTGAAATACGCCGAAGGTCGCGGGGGCGTGAGACCTCCGGCAGACGCGTCGCGCGCCTTTTCACGCGACCGTGGGGACATGACGAGAAACAAGCGCATCCCGGCCCTCCTGCTGATGTGGGCGCTGGTCTACGGCGTGATCCGTGCCTTCTTCGCCCTCCGCGGTGAACCCGGTCCGGGCGGGGCGGCCGATCTCGGCGCCTTCTCCGGCCGGCCGGCCGTCGCACTCTGCGTGGTGAGCGCGGCCGCCGGTCTGTGGCAGTACCGCCGGCCGTCGCGCGCGGCCGCGCTTGCCGGCGGGCTCGTGGCCGTGCTGCTCGCCGTCGCGCCCTACCGTGTCGTGCTCGACCTCTTCGGCCTGGCCTTTCCCGGTGCCGGGATGTCCTTCTCCTGGCCGGGTTTCGCCGCGCGCGCCGCCTGTCTCGCCGGGGCGGTCCTCCTCGCGTCCTCAACGGCGGCCGCGCTGCGGCGGGTGTCGCCGGATCGTCCGGGGAACGCCCCGCTCGTACGCCCGCCGCGCTGGGCCTGGGCGGGCGCCTATCTGGTCGTGGCCGCGTTCGTCGTGCGGGTCTGCTGGCAGGTCGGCTTCGACGCCGGGCCCTCGTCGGTCACCTTCGCCGAGGATCCCGTGACGGGAACCCTGACGATGCTGCCCTTCGCGGCGGCGGGGCTGCTGCTGCCCTTGGCTCTCGTCCATTCCTGGGGCCGCGTGTGGCCGCGAGTGCTCCCGCCGCTCGCCGGCCGGCGGGTGCCCCGGTGGCTGGTGCTGGGCCCGGCGATCGCGGCGGCGGTGCTCATCCTCGCCTACTTCGTCAGCGGCACGCTGAGCCTGTCGGCGACGGCGCTCGGGCTCATACCCGGGGACCGCGCCGGGGCGGCCGACATCCTCGCCGGGACCTGGCTCGCCGACACCTCCTATGTCGTGTGGGGCGCCGGTCTGGCGGTCGCCGCGGTCGGTTACCACCGGCTCACCCGCCCGCCCTCCCCTTCACCGCCCACGTCATAGGTCTGACCGTCGCCCTATCCCGTCCACCCCTACCGTCGGCGGCTCCCCTTGGGCTATTTTGTTCAGACCACAAACTAAGGAGTCGTCCATGACCCGCCAGCCCATTCCCGGCGATCGTTTCTCCTTCGGCCTGTGGACGGTCGGCTGGCCCGCCCGGGACATGTTCGGTGAAGCCTCCCGGCCGCCCCTCGACCCCATCGAGGCCGTCCACCGGCTCGCCGAACTCGGCGCGGCCGCCGTCTCCTTCCACGACGACGACCTCGTCCCCGACGATGCGTCGCGCGACAAGACCCTCGCGGCCTTCCGCAAGGCGCTCGACGAGACCGGCATGTACGTCTCGACGGCCACCACGAACCTGTTCGCCCACCCGGTCTTCAAGGACGGCGGCTTCACCGCCAACGACCGCGCGGTCCGCCGCCACGCCCTGCGCAAGACGCTGCGCAACATCGACCTCGCCGCCGAGCTGGGCGCGCCCACCTACGTGCTGTGGGGCGGCCGGGAGGGCGCCGAGTCGGGGGCGTCCAAGGACGTCCGGGCCGCGCTGGACCGCTACGCCGAGGCCCTCAACGTCCTCACCGGCTACGTCCGCGACAAGGGCTACGACCTGCGCTTCGCGCTCGAACCCAAGCCGAACGAGCCGCGCGGCGACATCCTGCTGCCGACGATCGGGCACGCACTGGCCTTCATCGAGTCCCTCGACGACTCCGAGCTGGTCGGCGTGAACCCCGAGGTCGGCCACGAGGAAATGGCCGGGCTCAACTTCGCCCACGGCATCAGCCAGGCCCTGTGGCACGGCAAGCTGTTCCACATCGACCTCAACGGCCAGCACGGCCCGCGCTTCGACCAGGACCTGCGCTTCGGCGCCGGCAACCTGCGCGGTGCCTTCTGGACCGTCGACGCGCTGGAGAGCGGCGGCTACACCGGCCCGCGCCACTTCGACTACAAGCCGCCGCGCACCGAGGACATGGACGGCGTGTGGGTCACCGCCGCGGCCTGCATGCGCAACTACCTGATCCTCGCCGAGAAGGCCGCCGCGTTCCGCGCCGACCCGGAGGTCGTGGAGGCACTGGCCGCCGCCCGGGTTCCGGAGCTGGCCGAGCCGACCCTCGGCGCGGGCGAGTCGCTCGCCGAGCTGCGCGCCGAGACGCTCGACGTCGAGGCCGAGGCGCGGCGCGGCATGGCCTTCGAGCACCTCGACCAGCTCGCCATGGAGCACCTCCTGGGCGTGCGATGACGCTCGTCGCGGGCATCGACTGCGGCACGCAGTCGACCAAGGTCGTCGTCTGTGACGCCGCCACCGGCGCCGTGGTGCGCTCGGGTTCGGCGCCGCATCCCGACGCCACGGAGGTCGACCCGGAGGTCTGGTGGAGCGCCTTCCACTCGGCGTCGCGGGGGCTGCTCGACGGCGTCGAGGCCATGGCCGTCGGCGCCCAGCAGCACGGCATGGTCTGCCTCGACGGCGCCGGGCGCGTGGTGCGCCCGGCGCTGCTGTGGAACGACAACCGTTCGGCGCCCGACGCCGCAGCGCTCATCGACGAGCTCGGCGGCCCGGACCGGTGGGCCGAGGCGACCGGTTCGGTGCCGGTCGCCAGCTTCACCGTCACCAAGCTGCGCTGGCTGTCCCGCAGCGAACCCGGGCACGCCGAGCGGACCCGCACGGTCCTGCTGCCCCACGACTGGCTCACCTGGCGGCTGACCGGCGCGTTCACCACCGACCGGGGCGACGCCTCGGGCACCGGCTACTGGTCGCCGTCCACTCAGGACTGGCGCCCCGACCTGCTCGAACTCGCCGTCGGACGCGAACTGACCGTGCCGCGCGTCGCCGGGCCGGCCGAGGTCGTCGGCGAGACCTCCGAGGGGATCAAGGTCGCCGCGGGGACCGGCGACAACGCCTCGGCCGCGCTGGGGCTCGGGCTGCTGCCCGGCGACGCGGTCATCTCCATCGGGACCTCCGGCACGGTCTACGCCGTCTCGGAGTTGCCGACCGCCGACGCCACCGGCACGGTCGCCGGTTTCGCCGACGCCACCGGCCGCTACCTGCCGCTGGTCGCGACCCTCAACGCCGCCCGGGTGCTGACCGCGACCGCCGCCATGCTCGACCAGCGCCTCGACGACCTCGCCCTGCTCGCGCTCACCGCGCCGCCCGGCTCCGACGGACTCGTCTTCCTGCCGTACCTCGACGGGGAGCGGACGCCGAACCTGCCCGACGCGACCGGGACGCTGACGGGGCTGACGCGGGCGAACATGGCGCCGCGCAACGTCGCGCGCGCCGCGGTCGAGGGCATGCTCTGCGGTCTCGCCGACGGCCTCGACGCCCTGCGCGGCCTCGGCGTCCCGGTGCGGCGGATCCGGCTGATCGGCGGTGCGGCGGCCTCCCCCGCCGTGCAGCACATCGCGGGCACGGTCTTCGACGCGCCGGTGACGAAGCCGACCGCGGCGGAGTACGTGGCGCTGGGCGCGGCCCGGCAGGCGGCGTGGGCGCTCAGCGGGGCGGCCGAGCCGCCGGACTGGCCGGTCGACGCCGTCGACGTCCCCACGGAGCCGGTGCCGTCGGTGCGCGAGAGGTACCGCGCGGCTCAGGCCGGGGTGGTGGGCTGACCGAGACGCTCCAGGATCTGAGCGGCCTCGGCCTCGCGGGCCCGGTCGCTCAGGCCCCGGGCGATTTCCAGCGCCCGGCGGGCGTGCGCGGCCGCCTCCCGCGGGTCGCCGAGGTCGGCGCGGCACTTCGCCAGCTGCGTCAGCGCCTCCGCCTCTCCCCTGCGCACCCCGCGCTCGCGGAAGACGCCGAGCGCCCGCTCCAGGTAGGGCACGGCCTCGGCGCCGCGACCCGCGCTGCGCAGGGCGGCACCGAGGTTCGTCAGCGTCGAGGCCTCACCGCCCTGCCCCAGCTCACCCTGCAAGGTAGCGGCGGTCCTGAGCACCTCGATCGCCTCGTCGGTGCGGCCCATCTGGTGCAGGGCCTCGCCGGCGGCCCCGCTCGACGCGATCTCCCACTGCCGGTCGCCGAGACCGGCGAACAGCTCCCGCGAGCGCTCGTAATGCGCGATGGCCTCGCGGTAGCGGCCCTCGGCGCGGTCGAGGTGGCCGAGCGCCATCGTCGCCCCCGCCTCGCCCTCGACCTCTCCGGCCCGCCGGTGCAGCGCCAGGGCCGTCGTGACGTGCTCGCGGGAGGCGCGCAACCGTCCGGCGGAGGAGTTGACGAGCCCGAGGAGCGTGTGGGCGTGCCCTTCGGCGACGAGGTCGCCCAGCTCGCGCGCCGCCTCGACGGCGACCATCATCGCGGCCGTCCAGTCGTCGGCGAGGGCGCGGTTGGAGAAGTGCACGCGCATCAGGAAGGGCAGCTGGACGGCGTGGCGGGTGCGCCCGGTGGCCGCCGCGAAGCGGATGAGGCCGAAGAGGTCGGCGTACTCGGCGTCGAACCAGGCCGCGCCCTCGGCGAAGGTCGGCGTGTCCGGGATCGGCACGGGCGTCTCGGGAAGCGGGCCGACGAGCCGCACGGGGTAGAGCGCCATCCGCCCGGCGATCTCGTAGGCGGCGCGCGAGTACCAGTCGAGCAGCCGGCCGGCGGCCTCGGCGCGCTCGCCGGGCGGGTCGTGCGCTGCCGACAGCGCGGCCATGTGAGCCCGGACGAGGTCGTGCGGACGGTAGCGGCCGGGCGTGAACTCGCCGAGCAGGTGCTCACCGGCCAGCGAGCGCAGGATCGCGCCGGCCGTCGCGACGTCCAGACCGCACAGCGCGGCCGCCGAGGCGGCCGTGGCGTCCTCCACGGGCTGCGCGCCCACCAGGCGCAGCACCCGCCTCTCCCGCTCCGGCAGGGCCTCGTAGGACAGGGCGAGGACCCGCTCCACCGAGCGGTCGCCGACGGCGAGTTCGCCGAGTCCCCGGCCGCCGAGCCTTTCGACGAGGTCGGCCATCCGCCATGTCCGGCGGGTGCGGAGGCGGTGGGCGGCGACGGCCACGGCGAGCGGGAGCCGTCCGCAGTGGCCGACGAGTTCGCCGGCGGCGTCGGCCTCGTCGTCGACCCGCCGCTCCCCGAGGATCCGGCCCAGCAGTGACAGGGCCTCGGCGCGCGAGAACATGCCGACGGGCACGGCGACGCCGCCGAGTTCCAGTTCGCGCCGCCCGGTGACCAGCACCAGGCATCCGGTGGCGGTGGGCAGGAGTGGCCGGACGGCCGCCTCGTCGGCGGCGTTGTCGAGGACGAGCAGGACGCGCCTGCCGTCGAGGCGTTCGCTGAACAGGCGGGCCCGGGCGTCGAGGCCGCGCGGGATCTCGGCGCGGCCGACGCCGAGCAGGCCGAGGAAGCCGGCGAGGACGGCGGCGGGGTCGGCCGGGGGAAGTTCGGGGTCGTACCCGCGCAGATCGGTGAAGAGCTGGCCGTCGGGGTAGGAGGCGGCCAGCGACCAGGCCGCGCGGACGGCGAGCCGGGTCTTGCCGACGCCGCCCATGCCGCTCAGGCAGACCACCGCCGGCCCGTCGGCGGCGGCGCCGGCGGCCTCGGCGATGCGGGCCAGTTCATCTTCGCGGCCGGTGAAGTCGGCGATGTCGGGCGGCAGCTGCCGAAAGGACGTGACCGGTCCCGAGGAAGCCGGGGGCCGCGCGGCCAGCGACGGGTCGCCGGCGAGGATCCGGGCGTGCAGCGCGGACAGCCCGGTGCCCGGTTCGACGCCGAGTTCGGCGACCAGCCGGGCCCGATGCGCCGCATAGGCGGCCAGTGCCTCCTCGCGGCGGCCGTCGCGGTGGAGCGCGAGCATCAGCAGGCGCGTCGAGGCCTCGCGCTCGGGTGAGCGCTCGGCGAGCCGGCGCAGGTCGCCGAGCAGTTCGCGGTGCTCGCCGAGGGCGAGTCCGGCCTCCATGCGGCGTTCCAGAACCGTCCGGTGGCGTTCGGTGAGGGCGACGGCCGCCGCCGACAGCGCCGACTCGGCGGCGGCCCCGCCGAAGGGCTCGCCGCGGAACAGGGCCAGGGCGCGGCGGTAGCGGTCGGCGGCCGTGGCGTGGTCTCCGTCGTGGAAGGCGCGGTCGCCGTGTTCGGCCAGGTCGGTGAAGACGTCGCGGTCGCATTCGCCGTCGTGGACGGTGAGGCGGTAGCCGTCGCCGTCGCGGGTGAGCCGCGAGTCGCCGTCCCGCGGGTCGGCGAGGGTCTTGCGCAGCCGGGTGAGGTAGGTGCGCAGGTTCGACTCGGCGGCCGGCACCGGGTCGTCCCAGACGAGCGGCACGAGCCGTTCGGCGGTCACCGACTCGTTGGCGCGCAGGAGGAGCGCGGCGAGCACGGCTCGCTGGCGGGGACCGCCGAGGTGTCGTTCGCGGTCGTCGTGGAGCACGGTCAGCGGGCCGAGGACCCGAAACTCCATCATCGCGCGAGCTCGCCCTCGGCGGTGTCGCGTCCTCCTTGGGCGCGCCGGGCCTCGGCGACGGTGTGGTGGGCGCCGCAGCCTTCGGTAAGCCGTTGCGCGGTGCGGACTCTGGCGGGGTCCGCGGGTTCGCGGGCGGCGGGCTCGTCCTCGGTGCGGGCGAGTTCGGCGAGGGCGCGGGCGTCCTTGCCTTCGCGCACGGCGGCGCGGACGAGGGCGAGGATGTTGGGGTGCTCGGCGTCGAACCAGGCGGAGGCGGTGGGGGCGGGTGCCGCTTCGGCCGCGAATCGCCGCGCCCGGCGCAGGTACCAGTCGTAGAGGCGGGTGACGGCCTCGTCGCGTTCGCCGGCGGTCTCCTCGGCGAGGGACGCGGCGTAGCGGCGCAGGAGACGGTGGACGCGGTAGCGGCCGGGCTGTGTCTGGGTGAGGAGGTGGTCGTCGAGCAGGGCCTCCAGGTCGCCGTCGACTTCCTCGGGCGGGCGTCCGCAGAGCGCGGCGGCGGTCTGGGCGGTGACGTCCTCGCAGTGGGCGGAGCCGAGCAGGCGGAAGAGCCTGCGGGGGCCGGGGGCGAGGGCCGCGCAGGACACCGAGAAGGCGCGGGAGAGTTCACCGGGGAGCGGTTCGCGGTCGAGTCGGGCGGCGAGTACGGCGAGGTCGCGGCCCGAACGCCCACCGGCGGCCAGGGTCAGCGCGAGTGGCAGGTTGCCGCAGCGGCGCGCGATCGTCAGCGCGGCCTCGGGTGCGCTCTCGACCGTCTGCGCGCCGAGGAGCCGGGCGAGCAGGCCGAGCGCCTCGCTTTCGGTGAGCGGCTCGACGGTGAGGTTGCCGGCGCCGTCGAGGAGGAGCTCGCGGCGGCTGGTGACCAGGACGACCGTGCCCAGTCCGGCGGGGATGAGCGGGACGACCTGTGCGGCGCCGGCGGCGTTGTCGAGCAGGATCAGCAGTCGGCGGCCGGCCGTGTGCTCGCGGTAGAGGGCCGAGCGGGCGGTGGTGTCGCCGGGAATGTCACCCTCAGGCAGGCCGAGGGCGGTGAGCAGTGCGCCGAGGACGGCGTGCGGGTCCGCGGGCGCGGTTCCGGAGGTGAAGCCGTTGAGGTCGGCGTGGAGGTGTCCGTCGCGGCCGGCACCGTCGGCGGCGAGCAGATGTCCGATGTGGACGGCCAGGGCGGTCTTGCCCGCGCCGGGCATGCCGCTGAAGACCAGGATCGCCGGGGCGTGCGGTGGTGCGGCGGCGATGAGGTCGCGCGCGGCGGCGGCCAGGCCCGTCCGTCCGGTGAACTCCGGCGGGGGCGTGGGCAGGCCGTGGTGCGCGTTCACGGCGGGACGCTCGGCGAGCAGGGCCTGGTCGTGGTTGAGGATGCGGCGGTGCAGGGCGGTCAGTTCGGGCGACGGGCGCACGCCGTGCGTGCGCAGGGCGGCGTAGGCGTCGAGGGCCTCGATCTGGCGGCCGGAGCGAAACAGCGCCAGCATCAGCAGCTCGGTGGGGCGCTCGGCGCCCGGTTCGGCGGTGAGCAGCGCGCGCAGGCGGCCGGTGACCTCGTGGTGCTCCCCCGACGCCAGGCGCGCGGCCAGCTCGCCCAGCAGCGCCAGACGCCGCCGCTCGCGCAGCCGAAGGGCCTGCGAACGCAGCGCGGCCTCCAGCTCGACGCCGAGGAGCGGTTCGTCGCGGGCGTGGGTTAAAGCCTCGGCGTACAGGCGGGCGGCCTCGGCAGGGCCGGAGGCCGACTCGGCCCGTTCGACGAGCGCGGCGAAGACCCCGGCGTCGAGTTCGCCCTCGGCGACGGTGATCCGGTAGCCGTTGTCGTGTGTGGACAGACGCTCGCCGAGAACCCTGCGCAGGCGGGCGATGTAGGTCCGCACGTTCGACTCCGCCGAGCCGGGCGGACGGTCCCACACGCGGTGGACGAGCTGCTCGGTGGAGACCACCTCGCCGGGCGTGAGCAGCAGCGCGGCGAGCACCGCGCGCTGACGGCGGCCCCCGACGGGCACGGCGACGCCGTCGACGCGGACCTCGACGGGCCCGAACAGCCGAAAACGCATCCGCTCACCCCCGGGGTAGATGACTCGGACGTTACCCCCAGAGGGCGACCTTCTCCCCGCGCGCATGTGCGCGTTCATGTGCGCGGGCCCGGTTAGCTTTCGCCGCGGCGGCCTCGGTGGGACCGACGGGGGTCCACCGGTGCCCGCCCGCAGCCGCGGAAACCGCCCACCGCGGCCCAGGTCCCTGCGATGATCGGGCCCGGAGGTGTTTTTCGACCATGTCCGTACCGGCCCGCATCAGCCTGGCGACGCTCGGCGTCGCCGATCTCGACCGTGCCACGGCCTTCTACCAGGCCCTCGGCTGGCCCCTGTCCAGCGCCTCGGTGCCCGGGGAGGTGTCCTTCTTCAACACCGAGGGCGGCCTGCTCGCGCTGTGGGGCGCCTACGCCCTGGCGGGCGACGCCGCCGTCGACAACCCCGGCGGCCCGCCCGGCTTCCGGGGACTCGCGCTCGCCGTCAACGTCGGGTCCGAGAAGGAGGTCGACGAGGCCTTCGCGACCGTCGGCGAGGCCGGCGGGACGATCACCAAGCCGCCCGAGCACACCGAGTGGGGCGGCTACTCCGGCTATTTCGCCGACCCCGACGGGCATCTGTGGGAGATCGCGTACAACCCTGGATGGCCGATCGGCGACGACGGCAGGCCGCGCCTGCCCTGACGTGAGCGGCCGGGTCCATCCATGGTGGACCGACCCGGCCCGTTCCCCGGTGGACCGTGCTCAGCCGACCGAGCAGCCCGATCCGTTGAGGGTGAAGGCCGTCGGTTCGGGATTGCTCCCCTGCCAACTGGCGATGAAGCCGACCTCGCGCCCGGTACCCGGTGCGATGACGGCGTTCCAGGACGCACCGACGGCGGTCACCGACGCCCCGGACTGGCTGTGGGCGGCGCCCCACATCTGACTGACGACCTGTCCGGCACCGAAGGACCAGCCGAGGCTCCAGCCGTCGAGCGGTGTGTTGCCGGTGTTGGTGACCACCGCGCGGCCCTGGAAGCCGCCCTGCCACTGACCGGTCACCTCGTAGGCGACCGAGCAGTTCCCGACCGGGTCGGGATCGGGATCGGGGTCCGGATCGGTGGGCCCGCCGCCGTCGTCGCCGTAGATGATCCCTCGCCCGTTGGTGCTGACGTAGACGCGCCCGTAGACGCGCGGGTCGCCGGTGATGGCCGCGCCCGTCCAGCCCCACTGGTGCTGGTCGTCGTTGATGCGCGTCCAGGTCGCGCCGGAGGCGTCGGAACGGAAGATCCCGCGCACCCCGCCGATCGCGGCGCTGCTGTAGAGGGCCGGGTAGGTCTTGCCCGGAGCGGCCTTCCCGAAGCCGATGCTGTCGGCCTCGGCGACCGTCGACAGCTTGGTGAAGCTCGTTCCGCCGTTCGTCGAGTGCCACAGCCCGTAGGCCCCGGTGTCCGCGCCACCCGCAAGCCACACGTCGCCGGCGATCCCCGGAACCGCGCCGAAGCGGACGTTGCCCGTCGCCGGCACGCCCGTCGCGGCTGCGGTGAAGCTCGTCGCGCCGTTGACGCTCGTCGTCGAGCCGATCGTCGGGCTGATGTGCATCCGCGCCGGAACGGTCGTGAGGCTGTCGTGCCGGAAACCGCCGATGTCGCCGAGCGCCGAGACCAGCGGAGCGCCCGCGGGCGGGCTGACCAGGTCGTTGACCGCCGTCTCCTCCAGCCCCTGCGCACGCACCGAGATGTTCACCGTGCCGCCGGTGTCCCACGCGGTCAGATTGTCGGTGCCGTAGCTCGTCGCCCCGGTGCCGTACATGAGCTTGTTGGAGTCGAAGGGATCGACCTCCACCGACTCGGTCATCCAGCCCAGCTTCGGCTGGTCCTCCGGCGCCGTCCCCGCGCCGCCCCAGTTCAGCCACGGGGCGCCGCTGGTGTCCATGCTGTAGCGCTTGGTGCGGTTGGGATAGCCGTTCCAGTCCCAGATCCGGCTCCAGGTCGCGCCGGAGTCGGTGCTGCGGAAGAACATCACGTCCGGCCACCAGGAGACCTGGGTGGCCACCACCAGCGTCCCCGGCCTCTTCCGGTCGACGGTCAGGCCGCTGTAGCCGAAGCAGTCGTCGGCGCTGCTCGAAGGGATCGGGCTGACTTGCGTCCAGACGCCCGTGACGGTGTTGAAGCGCCACACGTCACCCTTGGCGCCGTCGTAGGGGCCGCCGGTGTGGCTGGTCGCCAGGTAGAGGTCGTGGTTCGCCTCGTCGAGCGGTCACCTCCGCCAACGTGACGCCTTTGTCGGTGCTGCGCCACAGGCCCTGACCGCTGGGCGCGCCGAAGTAGAGGACGTTGTTGTTGTGCGGATCGACGGCCAGGCGCTCGCCCATGCCGCGGCCCGGCATGTTCCCGCCGACCTTGAAGGGCAGGCGGGTGACCTGCCAGGTCGCGCCCCGGTCGGCCGAGCGCAGGATCGCGCCGTTGTCGGGATCCCAGCCGTTGGTGTAGGTCCCGACGGCGGCGTAAACGCGGTCGGGGTCCACCGAGTCGGTGGCCAGACTCGCCACGCCCGTCCAGCCCCAGTCCTCCCAGCCGACCCAGTCGAGCAGCGGCACCCAGCGCTTCGTGGTGTTGTTCGGGCGGTAGGCGCCGCCGATGTCGGTGCGGGCGTAGACGAGTCCCTGTTCGGCGCGGTTGTAGACGATCCCGGGGACGAAGCCGCCGCCGACGATCTCGGCGTTGCGCCAGGTGTAGGCGGCCGAGGCGGACGGATCACCCGAGACGGGTTCGGCGACGGCGGCCGGCGGGCCCAGCGCGGCGGTCGCGACCAGCACGGCGGCGACCGCCGCGCCGGCGGTTGAGTTTCGCAGTCTCATGCCCTCCAGGGTGGCGAGTCGAGTCAATAGTTTGGCGTCCCAACGTACGAAGTAAGAGCAGGTGTCGAGGCCGTCGGCGCCGGGATGCGACCGCTTCTCGTGATCGATCGGGAATCCGCTACTCGCGCACGACCGCACAACCGCCCGCCTTGAGGACGAGCACACCGTCGGCGGTCTCGCCCGACAGGATCTCCTCGCCGGAGACTCCCTCGATCCGGCGCTCCTCGCGGGAATGGTTGAACACGAACAGGAGCGCGCCTGCGGGCCCGGTCCTGCGCACCACCTCGACGTCGTCCGGCAGGTCCGCCAGGACGGGCTCGGCACCGGCCTCGGCCGCCGCCGCAGTGAACTCGGCGGCGTAGCCGGCGTCGTCGAGGCGGGTCGACAGGTAGCGCGCCAGGCCCTCGCCGTAGGAGTTGCGTGTCAGCGCGGGCGTGCCGTCGGCGTAGCGGGCGGTGGCCTCGGCGCCGGTGAGCCCGACCTCCTCTGACCACAGCGTGCCGGTGCGGCCGTCGTCGAGGACGACGCTCTCCCCGCCCGCGAGCGGCCGAAGCTCGGTGACCCTGATCCCCAGCGGCTCCCGGAAGGCGCCGGCGTAGCCGCCGGTCCGGATCCGCGTGTGCTCGTCGGCCACACCGGAGAAGCAGGACACCAGCAGGTGCCCGCCGCCCTCGACGTAGGCGGCGATGTTAGCCGCGTCGGCGTCGCTCACCAGGTAGAGACTGGGGACGAGGACCAGGCGGTAGCGCGACAGGTCGGCGCCGGGCGCCACGAAGTCGACGGTGTACCCGGCTCTCCCCGCGACCCGGTGCGCCTGGGCGAGCGCGGCCTCGTAGGACAGGTCGGAGCTCGGCATGCCCGGTCCCGACAGCGCCCAGGACGACTCGATGTCGGCGACGATCGCGACCTCGGCGGTCACGCGCGTTTCGGCGATGCCGGTGAGGCCGGGCAGCAGTGCGCCCAGTGCGGCGACCTCGGCGAATACCGCGGTGTCGGCGCCGGCGTGCGGGACCATCGCGGAGTGCCAGCGTTCGGATCCGCCGCGCGGCGCGCGCCACTGGAAGAACATCACGCCGGCCGAGCCGCGCGCGATGTGGGAGAGGCTGTGCCGGGTCATCCGGCCGGGTTCCTTGGCCAGCGCGCGGCCGTCGGCGTAGATGAGGTTCGGGGCCTGCTCGATGAGCAGCCAGCGACCGCCGCCGGCCCAGGATCGGGAGAGGTCGGCGTACATGGCGGTCTGTTCCTCGGCGGCGCGTCCGGCGTCTCCCGGGTAGTGGTCGACGGCGACGAGGTCTACCGAGGGCGACCAGCGGGCGTGGTCGACGGGCACCCAGTCGCCGAGGACGAAGTTCGTGGTCACGCCGATGCCGGGGGTCAGGCGGCGCAGGATCTCCTTCTGCTCGGTGAAGGCGGCGCGCATCTCCTCGGACTGGAAGCGGCGGAAGTCGAGCAGCTGGGCGGGGTTGTGCAGGTACTGGGTGGCGCGCGGCGAGTTGATCTGCTCCCAGGCGGAGTAGATCTGTCCCCAGTGGGCGGTGGTCCAGGCGTCGTTGAGGGCGTCGAGGGTCTGGTGGCGGCCGGCGAGCCAGCGACGGAAGGCCGCTTCGGTGTGGTCGCAGTGGCACCAGGTCCCGTACTCGTTGTGGACGTGCCACAGGCGCAGTGCGGGGTGGTCGGCGTAGCGCCGGGCGAGAGCTTCGGCGATGCGGGCGCAGGCCTGGCGGTAGGCGGGCGCCGAGACGCAGTAGGTGTCGCGGCTGCCGTGGGTGAGGCGGACGCCGTCGGCGCGGACGGGGAGCGCGTCGGGGTGCGCGAGGGAGAACCAGGGCGGCGGCGAGGCGGTCGGGGTGGCGAGGGCGGCGCCGACGCCGTTGGCGGCGAGCAGGTCGAGGACCTCGTCGAGCCAGGCGAAGTCGTACTCGCCCTCGGTCGGTTCGATCCGCGACCAGGAGAAGACGCCGAGGCTGACCAGGTTGACGCCGGCGCGGCGCATCAGCTCGACGTCCTCGCGCCACACGCTCGGCGGCCACTGCTCGGGGTTGTAGTCGCCGCCGTAACAGAGTTCGGGCAGTCCGGGAAGGTCTCCCGGGCTCGGGTTCGGCGTCATGGCGGCCCGCCTTCCGCGGTGCGCGTCCCCTCCGGGGATGCGTTGACTTTCGTTGGGATTACAAACAAACTAAGGGTACGGTGTCCGGGCCGGGCGCCCCGCCCGCCCGTCCGACGAGTCAGCGAAGGATCCGCCGATGATCTACCGCCCGCCACTGGTGCCCCACGAGACTTTCGTCGCCGACCCGCCGGAGCTTCCCGTCCGCGCACCCGGTGAGCAGGGACTATCGGCGATCTCGCGCGCCGAGGTGCTCGCCGCCGAGGGCGGCGAGCTGTCCCTCAAGGCCGAGACCTCGGCCGGCGAGACGCTGTTCGCGCGCGTCGCGGTCGCCGGCGAGGGAGTCGTGCGGGTGCGCCTGTCCGCCGAGCCCGAAGCGTCCAGCCGGAGCGCCGCGGCGATCTCGCTGGTGCGCCCGGGGACCTTCACCGACGCGAAGGTGACCCTCGTCGAAGGCGGTGTCCGCATCGACGCCGGAGCGCTGATCGCCGAGGTCGAGCTGCACCCCTTCCGGATCTCCTTCACCAATGTCGCCGGGCGCGTCCTGCTCGCCCAGAACCGCGGCGAGGCCGACATCAGCGGCCGGCAGCGCAACCTGCCCTTCGGCCGCTCCCTTGTGGACTCGGTGCCGGTCGCCTACCACGAGAGCTTCGACGCGCGCGCCGACGAGCGCTTCGCCGGTCTCGGCGAGCGCTTCACGCCCCTCGACAAGCGGGGTCAGCGCGCGCTGATGTGGAACTTCGACGCCTTCGGCGGCGAGTCGGATCGCGCCTACAAGAACGTGCCGTTGTACCTGTCGAGCCGCGGCTACGGGGTCCTGGTGGACTCCGGGACGGCCGCGGAGTTCGACCTGGCGCAGTCGACGCACTCGGTGGTGCAGATCCTTGTCCCCGACGACCTCATCGACTACTACGTGATCGCCGGGCCGACGCCCGGGCAGATCCTCGACCGCTACAACGGGCTCACCTCGCGACCCTCACTGCCGCCGAAGTGGGCCTTCGGGACCTGGGTCTCCTCGGGGTTCTATGTGGACACCCAGGAGAAGGTGATCGCGCGGGCGCGGCGGCTGCGCGAGGACCGGATCCCCGCCGACGTCATGCATCTGGACTGCTACTGGCAGGTGGCCGGCAACTGGTCGGACTTTCGCTGGGACGCCGAGAACTTCCCCGACCCGCGCGGCATGCTGGCCGACCTCGACGGGATGGGCTTCAAGGTCTGCCTGTGGATCAACCCCTACGTCAGCGTCAACTCACCGGTGTACACCGAGGGCGCCGAGGCGGGCTACTTCCTGCGCCGCGCCGACGGCGAGGTCTACGTCGCCGACGTCTGGCACGGGAACTACGCGGCCGGCGGGATCATCGACTTCACCAACGCCGAGGCCTGCGACTGGTACCGGGGACTGCTGCGGCCCCTGCTGGAGCAGGGCGTGGCGACCTTCAAGACCGACTTCGCCGAGGGCGTCCCCACCGACGCGGTGGCGTCGAACGGCATGACCGGTGCCGAGCTGCACAACGTCTACACGCTGCTCTACAACGACCTGACCGTCGAGGTGACGCGGGAGGTGAACGGGCACGAGCTGGTGTGGGCGCGCTCGTCGTTCCTGGGCGGGCAGCGGCATTCGGCGCAGTGGAGCGGCGACACCAACACCAGCTACCCCTCACTGGGCAGCACGATCCGGGGCGGCCTGTCGCACGGGCTGTCGGGGATCCCGTTCTGGAGCCACGACGCCGGCGGGTTCACCGGCCGGCCCAGCGACGACCTGTACCTGCGGTGGTCGCAGTTCGGCGCGCTGTCGCCGCTGGTCCGCTTCCACGGCACCACGAGCAGGCTCCCGTGGGACTTCCCCGAGGTCGCCGAGCCGGTGACCGAGGCGCTCCGGCTGCGCTACGAGCTGATGCCCTACCTGTACAGCGCCGCCGTCGAGTCGGCGCGGACCGGCGAGCCGATGATGCGGGCGCTGCTGGTCGACTCCCCCGCCGACCCCGCCGCCTGGGGCGAGGACCTGGCCTACCGGCTGGGCCGCGACCTGCTGGTGGCGCCGATGACCGACCCGGACGGCACCCGGCAGGTCTACCTGCCCGCCGGCGACTGGGTCGACTACTGGACCGGCCGTGTCCACCATGGACAGCGCTACATCAGCGTGACCGTTCCCCTGGAACGGATCCCGCTCTTCGTGCGGCACGGCGCGGTGGTGCCCACCGCCGAGGTCGGGGACAAGGTCGGCGACGGCCCCTTCGGCCCCCTCACGGTCGTCACCTGGGGCGGAGTGAGCGGCAGGTTCCTGCTGCGCGACGTCGACGGGGACACCGACATCACCGTCACCTCCGCCGGAGCGCACCTCGACCTGCGCACGTCCGGGCCCGCCTTGGTGCGGAGGCTGGTGTTCGCCGCTGTGGAAGGCGGACAGCGGCCGGCGTCGGTGTCGCTGAACGGAACGAAGGCGGTACTCGACCTGGTCGACGGCCGGCTCGTCGCCACGCTGCCGGAGTAGCCGGGTGCGCGAAGGCGCCCGTCCCCGATCGGGGACGGGCGCCTTCGCCGTGCTCGTCAGGCGTCGACGAGCTCGCGGGTCTCGACCGGCGCGGACTCCGGGGCCTGTTGCGCCCGCGCCTTCTTCGGGAGCAGGAAGGCCAGCACGAAGGCCAGCGCCAGCAGACCGATCGTGATGAGCCCGGTCGCGCTCGCCGCGTCGAGGAAGGCCCGCCGGTGCGACTCGGCGTCGGCGACCGGCCCGGTCTCGGCGAGGCCGAAGAAGATCGTGCCGAGCACGGCGATCCCGAGAGACATGCCCACCTGCTGCACCGACTGGAGGATCCCGGAGGCCGAGCCGACCTCGCGGTCGTCGACGCCGGCGGTGATGATGTCGAAGAGCGGGCCGAAGACCTGCCCCATCCCGATGCCGCCGAGCAGGGTCGGGAGCACGAAGTGCCAGCTGTTGATCCCGGTGCCGGCGATCTCGAAGACCGCGAGCAGCGCGAGCAGCCCGGTGGCCATCACGGCGAGGCCGACGTGCAGGAGCCGGCGCCCGAAGCGGGCCATGAGCTGCCCGCTGACGATGGTGCCGATGACCGTGCCGAGCGCCCACGGCAGCGTGCTCAGGCTGGCCCGCAGCGGTGAGAAGCCGAGGCCGACCTGCATCAGCAGGGAGAGGATCAGCATGGTGCCGCCCATCGCGGCGGTGAAGGCGACCGCGACGATCGCGCCGAAGGTGTAGGGGCGCTTCTTGAAGACGCTGGGCTCGACGAGCGTGACGCGGGCGGCGCGCTTGCGGCGGACCTGGTGGAGGCCGAAGGCGGCGAGGACGGGCAGGGACAGCGCCAGCGAGGCCTTCGCCCACAGCGGCCAGCCGAGCTCGCGGCCCTGGACCAGTGGGAAGACGAGCAGGAAGATGCCGACGGCGGCGAAGACGATCCCGCCGAGATCGAGGCGGGCGCCGCGCAGGGTCGCGGCCGACTTCGGGAGGCAGCGCGCGCCGGTGATGAGGGCGAAGAGGCCGACCGGGAGGTTGAGCAGGAAGATCGCGCGCCAGCCGGTGCCGAGGATGTCGGCGTCGATGACCACACCGGACAGGATCGGCCCGAGCAGGGCGGACAGGCCCATCACCGGCCCGAACACGCCCCAGACCTTCGCCATCTCCGAGGGCGGGAAGAGCTCGCGCATCAGACCGAAGGTCTGCGGCAGCATCGTCGCGCCGAACGCACCCTGCAGGACCCGGGCGCCGATCAGCGACTCCGGGCTCCACGCCAGCGCGCAGAGCAGCGACGCCGCCGTGAAGCCGGCGATCCCGACGAGCATCACCCGCCGCCGCCCGAACATGTCGCCCAGCCGGCCGCCGACGAGAAGCGCGACGGCCATCGCCATCGTGTAGCCGGCCGTCATCCACTGGAGGCTCGCCTCGGAGCCGCCGATCTCACCGCGGATCGAGGGGGCGGCGAGCTGCACGACGGTGGAGTCGAGAAGGTCCATCACACAGGCCGAGATGATCGCGGCCAGGCCGAGGACGCGGAGCCGGGCGGGGAGCCGGGAGTCGAGGGGGCGGGAGTGATTCGGGGCGGGGGAGTTGGTCATGAGCATCAATCTACGAGGGGTTGCGGACAGCTTCGGTCCTAAGTGGCGCGGGGGTCTGGGTGATTTTCGCGAGGGATTTCGAGGGCCGAACGAACCGGAAACTTGACGATGACAAGTTCCGGCGCGAAGTTCGAGAGTAAGAGGACGAGAAGCAACTTGTCAATGGCTAGATTGGGGTACGTGTCCGGCAGCGTGGCAACGGCACCCCCGGCTGAGCACGCCGAAGGCCGCCCCGATGGGACGGCCTTCGGACTTCTCCAGTACTTCGGCGCTCAGGCGCTCACACGCCGGCGCACTCCCCCACCCTCACCGAATCCCCGACTTCACCAGGAACTCCAGCTGCGCCTCCGCCTGGTACGGACCGCCGCCCTCGTGCCCGTTGAACTGCCACACCTTGATGTCCTTCGGCCCCGCGTAGTGGTTGTAGGCCGCGTACACCGTCGACGGCGGGCACACCTGGTCGCCCAGTGCCGTCGAGAACAAGGCCGGTGCGGTCGCCCGCGCGGCGAAGTTCATGCCGTCGAAGTAGGACAGCGTCCGGTAGGCGGTGTCGACGAGATCGCGGCGGCTGCGCAGGTAGTTGCCGATCTGGTTGTACGGCGCCTCGTCCACAAGGGTCGTCGCGCGGCGGAAGTGGCACAGGAACGGCACGTCGGGCAATGCCGCGGCGACGTCGGGCACCAGCCCGGCGGCGGCGAGGGTGATCCCGCCGCCCTGGCTTCCACCGGCGACGACGATGCGCGCGGAGTCGACGCGGGGGTGGGAACGGGCCGCCTCCACCGCGCGGGCGGCGTCGGTGAACACCCTCCGGTAGTAGTACGTCTCCGGGCTCTCGATGCCGCGGGTCATGTACCCGTCGTTGGCCGATGCGCCGACGGGGTCGGGGTCACCGGTCGCGCCGCCGCCACCGTGGCCGCGACCACCCTGGCCGCGCGTGTCCATGACGAAGTTGGCGTAACCGGCCGCACTCCAGAACAGGTGCTCGTGCGGCTTGCCGCGACCGCCCCCGTATCCGATGTAGGTCACCACACACGGCAGAGGCTCATCGGGCAGTCCCCGGGGGACGATGAACCAGCCGCGAACGGGGTTTCCGGCATAGCCGGCGAAGGTCACGTCGAAGACGTCGACGGTGGCCAGCAGCGTGTCGAAGGGCTCGAAGACCGCGGCGAGCTCGTGGGTCCTGGCCTCGGCGAGGGTGTCCAGCCAGAAACGGTCGAAGTCGGCGGGTTCTTCACGGTCGGGGCGGTAATCGCGCAGCTTCTCGGGCGAGAGGTCGAACCACATGGTGACAGAGCCTATCCCTTGACCGCGCCGGTGATGACACCCTTGGTGAAGTGCCGTTGCACGAAGGGGAACACCAGCAGCGCGGGCACGACGGCCAGCATCACGACCGCCATCTTGATGGCCAGATTCGGTGCCACGACGGCGGTTCCGGGCGTCGGCCCGGCGAACCCGGTGGGATTGGTGCCCTGGAGGACCATGCTGCGCAACAGGATCTGCAGCGGCGACATCGAGTTGTCGTCGATGTAGAGCACGGCGTTGAAGAACGCGTTCCAGTACCCGACGGCGTAGAACAGCGCCACGACCGCGGTCACCGCCTTCGACAGCGGCAGCACGATCCGGGTCAGGATCCGCACCTCCCCGGCGCCGTCCATGCGCGCCGAGTCGAGCAGCTCCTGCGGGATCGCCATGAAGAACGCCCGCAGCACCACCAGGTTGAACGCGTTGATGGCACTGGGCAGGATCAGCGCCCAGTAGCTGTCCTTGAGGCCCAGTCCGGTGACCATCAGGTACGACGGCACCAGCCCCGGACCGAACAGGAAGGTCAGCAGGAACACGAACAGCAGCGGCCGGTGCAGCACCGACCCCCGCCGGGACAGGCCGTAGGCGGCCAGCACCGAAAGGACGACGCTGAAAGCCGTGCCGACCAGCGTCACGCCCGTCGACACCAGCACCGCCCGTGTCACGGTCCCGCCGGACAGGATCTGCTCGTAGGCCCGCAGCGACAGCTCGCCGGGAACGACCACGAGACCGCCGGCCTCGTTGATGGCCTTCTCCGAGGACACGCTCGTCACGAACACCACCCACATGGGCAGCACGATCGCCAGTGCGATCGCGGTGAGCGCGACGGCCTTGAGGCCCTTGCCCGCGACCGTCGGCTCCTCTTCCCAGACGGGACGCTCGGGATGCCTTCGCTTGATCGTCGTGGTCGTCATTCTTTGGAGTACACCCCCTGCTCGCCGAGTGTGTGCGCCACCCGGTTGGCCACCAGGATCAGCACGAGGCCGACCACGCCCTTGAAGATTCCGGCGGCCGCGCCGTAGCTGAGGTCGCCGACGATGATTCCCTGGAAGTACACGTAGGTGTCGAGGACCTCGGCCGCCCCTGCCCCGACCGCGTCGCGCTGGAGCAGGAACTGCTCGAAGCCCACCGACAGGGCGCTGCCGAGCTTGAGGATCAGCAGGAGCACGATCACCGGCCGAAGTCCGGGCAGGGTCACGTGCCACAGGCGGCGCCACCGGCCGGCTCCGTCGCTGGCCGCGGCCTCGTAGAGGCTCGGGTTGATCGCCGACAGGGCCGCGAGGAACACGATCATTCCCCAGCCGGCGTCCATCCACACCGCCTGCGCGGTGACCAGCAGCGGGAAGCCCTCGGGGTTGTTCATGATGTTGAGCGGTTCGAGCCCGAGCTCGCGCATCTCCTGCGCGAGCAGGCCCGCACCGCCGAGCATCTGCTCGAAGAAGGACACCACCAGCACCCACGAGAAGAAGTGCGGCAGGTAGACGATGCTCTGCATGATCTTGCGGATGCGGCGGGACAGCACCGAGTTGAGCAGCAGCGCCAGCGCGATGGGGATCGGGAAGAAGAACACCAGCTGGAAGCCGGTGAGCGCCAGGGTGTTGACCGTGGCGTCCCAGAAGCCGGGGTCGCCGAGCATGCGCTGGAAGGTGCCCAGCCCGACCCACTCGCTGCCCGCGGCGCCCGCGTAGGGGTTGTAGTCCTGGAAGGCGATGGCGTTCCACAGGGTCGGGATGTAGTGGAAGACCACCAGGAGGCCCGCCGCCGGCAGCGTCATCGCCAGCAGCGGCCAGTCGCGGCGAAGCCTTGCGGCCAGTGGCGTGCGGCGGGGTTTGCGTCGCGCGACGGGCGGCGCAGGCGTCACGCCCGCGGAGGACCGCTCGCCGGTAATCGTGGGCATCGCGTTCTCCCGGCGAGACGGCGGGACGACCCCGAAGGGATCCGGCGGGCGCCGGATCCCCGGGTGTTCACTGTGGACACCGACTCACCGGCCGTTGTCACTGAGGGCCTTGGCGTAGAACTCGCGGCCTTCCTCGCCGCCCTTCTGCAGCCATTCCTTCTTGATGGTCTCCAGCTCCGACAGGGCCGTCCGGCCGCGCAGGATGTCGTTGATCTTGTCCTCGGTCGGCTGCTTGAGCGCGGCGACCTTCGACGGGATCTCCAGCCGGATCCCCTCCCACGGGTCCTTCTCCTGGAGGGGCGTGACGGCGTTGTTCCAGTCGACGCGCGACTGGACCTGACCGAAGTACTTGGCGGGCGTGATGACCGGCGGGGCTCCGCTGATGTTGGCGTAGGGTCCGGCGACCTCGGTGTTGCCCAGGTCGTTCTTCACCGGGGTGCCGTCGGCGCCGCGCGTGAAGTGCTTGCCCTCCTCACCGAAGAGGATCAGCTCGGCCTCCTGCGAGCCGTAGGGCGCGCCGCACCAGTTCAGGACCCGCAGGATCTCCTTGACCCGGTCGTCGCCGAGGTCCTTGCGGATGAAGTTGTAGAACACGACCCGGCCGCCGCCGCGCATGATCGGCGTGGTGGTGCCGTCGTGCGAGTAGGGGTAGACCGGCTGCATGTCGAACTTGGGATCGATGGCCGTCTGGGTGGCCAGGGAGCCCTCCCAGCCGCCGAGGCCGTCGGTGGTCATGAGCATCTCGCCGCTGTTGAACAGCTGCTTGGCGTCGCCGGTGTTGGACATCATCTCGGGGTGCACGAGACCGTCGGCGAACAGCTTCGTCATGAACTCGACCGCCGCGGCGTACTCGGGCGTCTCGATCTTGTTGACGACGGTGCCGTCGGCGTTCTTGCGCCAGCCCTCCTGCGAGCCCGGCGAGCCGAAGAGCCGCTCGACCTCCCAGATGATGCTGCCGAAGGCCCAGCGCTTGGCCTTGGCGTCGGTGACGGCCTTGCCCAGGTCGTAGAGCTCCTGCGCGGTCGTGGGCGGCGCGACACCGAGCTCGGTGAAGATGTCCTTGCGGTAGAAGAAGGCCCAGGGGTAGCCGTCGGACGGGTAGGGGACGGCCATGATCTTGCCGCCCCAGACGCACTCCAGCCAGGACTTGGTGGGCAGGTTCGCCAGCATCGGGTAATTGAGGGCGGCGTCGCCCTGCAGGTGGGGTGTCAGGTCGGCGAAGAGCGCGGACACGGCGTCGCTGAAGTGGGCGAGTCCGGCGACGTTCCACGAGGGGATGCACAAGACCTCCGGCACGTCCTTGGCGCCGAGGATGGTGTTGAGCTTCTCGAAGTAGGTGACGCCGTCCTGGAGGGAGAACTTGACGGGCACGCCGAGACGGGTGTTGACCGTGTCGTAGTAGGAGTTGCTGCCCAGGGCGGGCGGCACGGTGCCCCAGTGCGGGGCCATCGCGGCGATCTCCTTGCCGCTGGTCCCGGGCGTCTCGGTGATCGCCTGGACCAGGTTCTTCGGGTAGCTGAGGTACCCGTGCGGGGCACCGCCGACACCGGGGAGGTCCGGTGGGATCAGCTCGACCGGCTGATACCTGGGCATCAGCTGGAGGAGCTTGTCGGTCTGGGTCGCGGTGCCCTGGTCACCGGCGCCGCCCCCGGAGCCGCAGGCGGCGAGCAGTCCGCCCGAGGTGGTGGCGAGGGCGCCGACGCCGAGCAGGGAGAGGAAGCCGCGCCGGTCGACCGCCGCCTCGGTGAGGGGTCGTTTCACGTCTGGTCGCTCCTTTCGAAGCGTGTCACCGGATGGCGTGTGAGGACGCCTCGGTAGAATTAGTTGGGCTATCGTCTAAACAAACTAGTCCATGGTGGCGGAGGCCACAAGGCCGTGTCGGCCGGGTACGCGCGCGGTGCGCCCGGCGTCGGCACGGCATGATGAACGCGGGGTCCCGCAGCGGGGCGCCGGCCACCATCGCGAACGGAGTACGCCCTCATGCCGACCGGTCCCAACCCGGCCGATTTCGCCGTGGTACGAGCCACCAACCTGGCCGTCGTGCTGCGACACGTCCACGCCAACGCCCCCTGCTCGCGTGCCGACATCGCCGCCGAGACCGGCCTGAACAAGGCGACCGTCTCCAGCCTGGTCGCCGACCTCATCGACCGGCGCCTGCTGCGCGAGACCGGTCTGACCGAGCGCCGGATCGGCCGCCCGGCGACCATGCTCGTGCTCGACGGCGAGCCCTACGTGGCGCTCGGCATCGAGGTCAACACCGACTACCTGTCCCTTTCGGCCATCGACCTGGGCGGCGCCCGCGTGCTGTCCTGGCGCCGTTCCTTCGACGGCCTCGACTCGACCGCGTCCCGGGCCGCCACCGCGATCGCCGCGCTGGCGCGGCGGGCCGCCGCCCGCATCTCCCGGCAGGACCGGCGCATCATCGGCCTGACCGTCGGCGTTCCCGGCCTGGTCACACCGGCCGGGGTGGTCGCCAACGCCCCCAACCTGGCATGGTCCGACGTCGACCTCACCGGAGCGCTGCGCTCGGCACTGGGGAACCCCGCCTACCCGGTCACCGTCGAGAACGACGCCAACCTGGGCGCGATCGCCGAGTACCGCTACGGAGTCGCCGCCGGACATCCCGACCTCGCCTACCTGACCGGTGAGCTCGGCCTCGGCGCCGGGATCCTGATCGGCGGCCGGCTGGTGCGCGGCAGCAGCGGCGCGGCCGGCGAGATCGGGCACGTCGAGGTGGTCCCCGACGGGCCGCTGTGCGGCTGCGGCCGCCGCGGCTGCCTGGAGGCCGTCGCCGGGACGGCGGCGATCGTGCGCCGCATCGACCCCGACAACACCGACGAGGCCCTGCGCGACCTCGACCCGGAGGTCGCCGAGATCGCGCGCCGCGCCCGCGCGGGCGACAAGGTGGTCGTCGCGGCCCTCAACGAGATCGGCGGCCACCTCGGCAAGGGCGTGGCGATCCTGGCCAACGTCCTCAACCCCTCGCTGATCGTCCTCGGCGGACACTACGTCCCGCTCGCCGAGTGGCTGCTTCCCAGCGCCCAGGCCGAACTCGCCAAGAGGGTCCTGGCGCCCGACGCCGGCGGCGCCCGCCTCGCCGTCTCCGAACTGGCGCACTCGGCGGCCGCCTCGGGCGGCGCGGCCTCGGTGCTCGACGCCGTCGACTACGCGAAACTCTCCGTCTAGAAAACGGTCCCCGACGCGTTACCGAAACGAGACCTTCGGCGGCCTTGACCGCCGCCTCGTCGCGGTGCCAGCCTCAATGCACCGCCGCCGCAACAGCACCGAAACCTCACCGGACATTCGTCGAAACGCTTCGACAAATCCCTCGGCCGCCTTCTCCGGCCGGTCGTCGAAGCGCTTCGACACAGGCAAAGGACCGTCGATGAACGCAACCGTCCACCTGGATCACACGCGGCCACTGTCCGAGCGCGTCGAGGCACTGCTCGGCGCGCTGACCTTCGAGGAGAAGGTCGCCTTCCTGCACCAGCACCAGCCCGCCGTCGAGCGTCTGGGCACGTCCGCCTTCACCACCGGGACCGAGGCCGCCCACGGCCTGGCGTGGCTCGGTTCGGCGACGGTGTTCCCGCAGGTCGTCGGCCTCGCCAGCACCTGGGACCCGGAGCTGATGGAGCGGGTCGGCTCCGCCGTCGGCGACGAGGTGCGCGCCTTCCACCACTCGACCGGCCGCGGCGGACTCAACGTCTGGGCGCCGGTGGTCAACCCGCTGCGCGACCCCCGCTGGGGCCGCAACGAGGAAGGCCACTCCGAGGATCCGTGGCTCACCGGGGTCATGGCCACCTCCTATGCCGCCGGGCTGCGCGGCCACCACCCCGTCTATCTCAAGACCGCGCCGACCCTCAAGCACTTCCTGGCGTACAACAACGAGACCGACCGCTGCACCACGTCGTCGAACCTCGGCCGGCGCGTCCTGCACGAGTACGAGCTGCCCGCCTACCGCGCGGCGCTCCTCGAAGGCGCGGCCGTGGCGGTGATGGCCTCCTACAACCTGGTCAACGGGCGTCCGGCGCACGTGTCGCCGCTGATCAACGAGGTCCTGCGCGAGTGGCAGCCCGACGTGGTGGTGGTCAGCGACGCCCTGGCACCGTCCAATCTGGTCGATCCGCAGCACTACTTCGACGACCACGCCCACTCCCACGCCGCCGCCCTGATCGCGGGGATCGACAGCTTCACCGACAACGACGCCGACACCGCGCCGACGATCGCCCGGGTGACCGAGGCGGTCCACAAGGGACTGATCGGTGACGCCGAGGTGGACGCCGCGGTGCGAAGGCTGCTCCTCCTGCGCTTCCGTCTCGGCGAGTTCGACCCGCCCGAGTTGAACCCCTATACGGCGATCCCGGCCGAGGTCATCGACTCGCCCGAGCACCGCGCGCTGGCGCGCGAGGCCGCCACCGACTCGATCGTGCTGCTCAAGCGCGAGTGCGGGCTGCTGCCGCTGGCGCCGCAGCGGGCGTCGCGGGTGGCGGTCCTCGGGCCGCTCGGCGACCGGCAGCTGACCGACTGGTACAGCGGCACGCTCCCCTACGCGGTGACCGCGCGCGAGGGGCTGGCCGCCAGGATCGGCGCGGAGAACGTCACCGCCGCCGACGGCGCCGACACCGTCGCGCTGCTGTGCGGGGGCAAGGCCGTGGTGTCCGATGGGGACGGTCCGCTGCGGCTGGCCGAGGGCGAGGGCAGCGGCTTCACGGCCTACGACTGGGGCGGCGGCCAGTGGACGCTGCTGTCGACGGTGAGCGGGCGCTACGTGACCGTGGTCGAGGGCGGCGCCCTCCACGACGACTCCCCCGGCCCGCACGAGTGGGTCGTGCGCGAGATCTTCGTGCCCGACTTCCGTTCCGACGGCACACTTCGCCTGTGCCATCACGGTTCCGGGCGCTGGTTGCGGGCCGGCGACGACGGTGTCCTGCGCGCCGACGCCGGTGAGGCCGAGGCGGGGGTGTTCACCGTCGAGCTGCTCACCGACGGCGTCGCCGAGGCGGCGCGGCTGGCGGCCGAGGCCGACGTGGCCGTCGTCGTGCTGGGCAACCATCCGCTGGTGAACGGTCGCGAGACCGAGGACCGCGCCGACCTCGCCCTGCCCGCGCAGCAGCAGCGGCTCCTGGAGGCCGTGCACGCGGCCAATCCGCGCACGGTCCTGGTGCTCCAGAGCAGCTATCCCTATTCCGTCACGTGGGCGCAGGCCGAGCTCCCGGCGATCCTGTGGTCGGCGCACGGCGGCCAGGAGTACGGGCACGCGCTGGCCGAGGTCCTCTACGGCGAGGCCGAACCCGGCGGCCGGCTGACGCAGACCTGGTACCGCGACGCCGCCGACCTGCCCGATCTCCTCGACTACGACATCATCGCCGACGAGGCCACCTACCTGTACTTCCGCGGCACGCCGCTCTACCCCTTCGGGCACGGCCTGAGCTACGCAACGGTGGAGTACGAACGGATCCGGCTCTCGGCGGACACGGTCGACGCCGACGGTTTCGTCGACGTCGAGGTGGTCGTGGTCAACACCGGCGAGCGCCCGGCGGTCGAGGTCGTGCAGCTGTACAGCCATCGCGCGCGGTCGCGGATCCCCACGCCGTTGCGGCAGTTGCGCGCGTTCGCCAAGCTGCGGCTGGATCCGGGCGAACCGCACTCGGTGACGATGCGGGTGCACGCCTCCGAGCTGGGGCACTGGGACGTCGGCGCCGGGCGCTGGTTCGTGCCCTCGGCGAGGCATCGGCTCCAGGTGGGCCGGGCCGCGACCGACATCCAGCTCTCAGCGACCCTGGACGTGCGCGGGGAGGCTCCGGTGCCGCGCGTGCTGTCGGGTGAGCTGGTCGCCGCCGACCACGACGACTACTGCGGCACCCTGCTGGTGCCGGAGACGCCGTTGGCGGGCGACGCGGTCGCGGCGGTGCGCGATGGTGCGTGGGCGGCCTTCCATGACGTGGTGTTCGACGCCGGGGTCAGGGCGTGCCGGGTCCTTGCGGCGAATCCGTCGGAGGCGCCCGCGACACTGTCCCTGCGGCGTTTCGATCCCCACACCGGTCCGGTGCTGGCGGTCTTCACGGTGCCGCCGACCGGCGGTCCGCAGGAGTTCGTGGCGGTCGACTCGCCGATCCCGGCGGTTCCCGGTGCCGGTGATCTGTACCTTGTGTACGGCGCGGCCGCCGTCGTGGTCGGCCGCCTGAGTTTCAGCTCGGAGAACACATGACCGAACCCGGCCGAAGGCGGGCGCAGCGTCCCGGTTCGGTGACCATCGCCGACGTCGCCGGGCACGCCGGCGTCGCCGTGAGCACGGTGTCCTATGTGCTCAGCGGCAAGCGGATGATCTCGGAGACGACCCGGCAGCGGGTCCTGGCGAGCATCCGCGTGCTCGGCTACCACCCGCACGCGGGTGCGCGGTCGCTGGCGAGCAAGCGGTCGAACGTGATCGCGATGGTGCTGCCGCTGCGTTCGGGCATGCATCTGCCGGTGCTGATGCGCTTCGCGACGGCCGTGGCGATAACCGCGCGCCAGCACGATCACGACGTTCTTCTCGTGACGGCCGACGAGGGCCCCGCGGGCCTTCGGCGGCTCGCGGCGGGGTCCATGGTGGACGGCCTGATCCTGATGGACGTGGAGTGGGAGGACCCGCGGGTCCCGCTGCTGCGCGAGTTGGACCTGTCCAGCGTGCTGATCGGGATCCCGTCGGACAGCACGGGGGTGACCTGCGTGGATCTCGACTTCGCCGCCGCGGGCGCGGCCTGCGCGGAGCACCTGGCCGAGCTGGGCCACACGAGTGTGGCCCTGCTCGGCGCTCCGGCTGTGGTCTACGGGCGCGATACCGGTTTCGCCCGCAGGACCCGCGCGGGGTTCCTGGAGCGCGCCGCCGCGCGCGGCGCCGACGCGGTGGCCGTCGCGTGCGAGGACGACGCGGGCTCGGCGGCCCGGGCGGTCGGCGAGCTGCTCGCCGCCCATCCGGAGACCACGGGGATCGCGGTGCACAACGAGGCCGCCGTCGGGCACGTGCTGAGCGCGTTGAGCGCGCTCGGCAGGCGGGTCGGCGAGGACACCGCGGTGGTGGCGATCTGCCCGGAGGACGTCGCCGAGCGGACCGCGCCCGCCCTGTCCTCGGTGCTGATCCCGGCCGAGGACCTGGGCGAGCGCGCGGTCTCGCTGTTGATGTCCAAACTGGAGGGTGCCGCGGTGCCGCGGGAGACGCTGCTGGCGCCGCGTCTGACGGTGCGGGAGAGTTCGGCGCGTCCTAGAGCCGGTAGCCCAGCAGTTGGCCCGGCCAGTCCTTGACCGTGAAGGTCTGGATCGGTTCGAAGCCCTGCGAGGTGTAGAAGGCGACGAGTTTTCGGTCGTCGCCGCCGTAGCAGTCGACGCGTACGAGCTCGACGCCCCAGGCGATCGCGCGTTCGCGCGCGTGGGCCAGGAGGGTCGCGCCGACCTGGCGGCCGTGGAAGGCGCCGGCGGTGATGAGGAAGTGCACGTACAGCTCGGGTTCGTCGGCGGCGGGAACGTACTCCTGCCCGTGGTCGCCGACGGCGAGGGCGCCGGCGGGTTCGCCGTCGATCTCGGCGATGTAGAACTCGCAGCTGGTCAGCCGTTTGACCATGCGCTCCTCGGTGGCGGCGTTGCCGGTCCAGGTCCTGGTGCCCCATTGGCCGGTGCGGCCGCGCTCGGCGAGCCAGGCGACGGCCTCGTCGCCCATTTTGAGGATGGCGGGGATGTCGGCCTCGGTGGCGAGCCGGATGTGGATGTCGCTCATAGGGCGGTAAGGATACGCGGACCGTCCTCGGTGATCGCGATCGTGTGTTCGAAGTGCGCGGCGCGGGTGCCGTCGACGGTGCGGATGGTCCAGCCGTCGGCGTCCAGGCGCGAGTCGTCGCGGCCGCCGATGTTGAACATCGGCTCGATCGCGATGGCCAGGCCGGGACGCAGGCGCAGGCCGCGTCCGGCGCGGCCCTCGTTGGGCACGTGCGGGTCCTCGTGCATGCGGCGGCCGATGCCGTGTCCGCCGTAACCGGCGAGCAGGCCGAAGCGTCCGGCTCGGCAGACCTCGCCGATGGCGGCGGAGACGTCGCCCATCTTGGCGCCGGGGACGGCCGCGGCGATGCCGGCGTGGAGGGCCCGCTCGGTGGCCTCCATGAGCGCGGCGTCGGCGGGGGCGGGCTCGCCGACGGCGAAGGTGACCGCCGAGTCGCCGCACCAGCCGTCGACGAAGGCGCCGCAGTCGACGCTCACCAGGTCGCCTTCGGCGAGGGGATCCTCGCCGGGGATGCCGTGCACGATGGCGTCGTTGACGCTGATGCAGGTCACGGCCGGGTAGGGCGTCTTGGCGAAGCCGGGAAGGTAGTTCAGGAAGGCCGGGGTGGCGCCCGCGTCGGCGATGACCTTGCCGGCGACGTCGTCGAGTTCTCGCGGTGAGACCCCGACGGCGGCGTGCGCGCGGACGGCCGCGAGGGCCTGCGCGACGACGCGGCCGGCCTCCCGCATGGCGGTGATCTGCGAGGGGGTCTTCAGTTCGACCACGGTCCACTCCGTTCCCGGCCCGCCGTCCGCTCCGGGCGTCGGCGACACGAATTCAAATACCGGTATTATTATCGCATCATGGTACGCGACAGGTTGACGGAGTCCGAACGGCAGCGCGGCGTGCGCCTCGGCCTGCTGTTGCGGCAGGCCAGAGGCGCACGACGGGCGACCGAGGTCGCCGCGCTCGCCGGGATCTCGGTGGAGACGCTGCGCAAGATCGAGACCGGGCGGATCCCGACGCCCGCCTTCTTCACCATCGCCGGGCTGGCCGCGACGCTCGGCCTGTCGATGGACGTCCTCGCCGGCAACTGCGGCGAGGAGAGCCGGGCGGCTTGAGGTCCCACGCCCAATGGCGGTGAGGGCGCGGCGCGGGCGGCAATGGAGCGCGGACCCGGACGGACCGGGCCCGCGCGTCAGGTCAGGCCAGGTTCGCCGAGCGCGGGTAGGCGTCGGCCGGGTCGGTGAGCACGTTGACCAGGTAGGGGACGCCGGCGTCGAAGGCGCGCTTGAGCGCCGGGCCGAGGTCGGCGGCCTTCTCGACGGTCTCCCCCGCGCCGCCGAGCGCGCCGACGACCTCGTCATAGCGCAGCCCGGGCTGGAGGTCGGCGGCCACGTCGTAGCCGTACATCGCCTTCATGGGGTGCTTCTCGAGCCCCCAGACGCCGTTGTTGCCGCAGACCATCACCACCGGCAGCTTCTGCCGCGCCAGCGACTCGACGTCCATCAGCGAGAACCCGGCGGCGCCGTCGCCGAGGAGCACGCAGATCTGCCGCCCGGGATTGACGACCCGGGCGCCCATCGCGTAGCCCATGCCGGTGCCGAGGCACCCGTACGGGCCGGGGTCGAGCCAGCTGCCGGGCCGGGAGGGTTCGAGGTACTTTCCGGCGTAGGAGACGAAGTCGCCGCCGTCGCCGATCGTGATCGCGTCGGGGTCGAGCGCCTTGCGCAGTTCGCCGTAGACGCGCGCCGGGCGGATCGGGTCGGTGTCGGCCGACATCTCCTCGCCCGCCTTGTGAGCCGCGGCGTCCTCGGCGGTGCGCAGCGACGCGATCCAGACATCGTGGTCGGCGCGCACTCCGGCGTAGGAGGCCAGCTGCGTCAGGGCCAGCCGCAGATCGCCGTAGGGCGCGGCGGCGGGCTTGACGTGGGTGGCGCGCTGGGTGTCGGCGTCGACGATGTGCACGACCTGGGCGTCACCGAAGTCACCGAACCCGAGCCGGAAGTCCAGCGGCGTGCCGATGACGGCGACGACGTCGGCGCCCTTGATCGCCGTGCGGCGGCTGCGGGCGAAGGCCAGTTCGTGCGCCGGCGGCAGGGCGCCGCGGCCCATGCCGTTGGTGTACAAGGGGATCCGCAGGGCCTCGACGCACTCGCGGAGCGCGGCGAAGGCGTCGGCGGCGTAGACGTCGGAACCGGCGATGATCACCGGACGCTCGGCGCGCGCGAGCAGCGCCGCGGCTTTGGCGGCCTCGTCGGGATCGGGCTCGTGGACGCCGGCGGCCCCGGCCTCGGGGATCTCGGACTCGGCGCGCGAGAACACGACCTCCAGCGGCAGGTCCAGGAACACCGGGCCGCGATGGTGCTTCATCGCCGCGCGCACCGCTCCATCCACATCGGACACCACGGCGGCGGTGTCGGTGACGGTCGCGGCGTGCTTGGTGACCGGCGCCAGGATCGGTACGTGGTCGAGCTCCTGAAGGCTGCCCGAACCCCAGCGCCACATCGCCGCCCGCCCGGCGAGCACGACCACCGGCGAGCCGTTGAACTTCGCCGTGGTCACCGCCGAGATCCCGTTGGTGACACCGGGACCGGCGGTCAGCACCGCCAGCGAGGGACGTCTGGTCAGGCGCGCGACGGCTTCGGCGGCGAACACCGCCGTCTGCTCGTGGCGCACGTCGTAAATGGGCACGTCCTGCTTGACGGCCGCGTCGTACAGCGGGAACACGTGCCCGCCGGACAGGGTGAACATCTCCCGGACACCGTGACCCCGCAGGGTCGCCAGGGCCAGGTCTCCACCGGTGCCTTCCATCGTGGACCTCCTGACCCCGCAGCCTACGCGCCGGTAGCCTCCCGCGGTGCGCGGTGACCGATCCCGCGCGCCGGAACACCGCCGAAGATCGCCAGCGGCGGCACGTCGCGGGTCACCACCGCGCCGGCGCCGAGCACGGCTCCGGATCCTATGTGGACTCCGCGGGTGACGACGGTCTTGGTGCCCAGCCAGCAGTCGTCGCCGATGTCGATCGGGGACTTCACGATCCCCTGGTCCTTGATGTCGACCGTCAGGTCGGCGACGCGGTGGTCGAAGTCGATGACGTAGACCTCGTCGGCGAGCAGGCAGGACGCGCCGATGCGCACGTCGAGGTAGGCGTTGACGGTGACACGGGTGGCCAGGACGGTCTCGGCGCCGATGCGCACCGTGCCCTCATGTGCGCGGACGGCCGTACCGTCGCCGATGTGCACGCCCGGCTCGATGATGAGCCGCCCGTGGCCGCGGCGCGCGTGCAGGCGCACGCCGCGTCCGATGTAGACGGGCCAGGCGATCCGCAGGTGGGGCGCGGTCAGGCGCACGCGCGCGTAGCGCAGCGCCCAGACCAGTCGCCGCCACCGGCTCATCGCGGCTTGGTGCCGGTGATGAGGACGTTGTAGAAGATGTCGCGGGGCAGTACCCCGGTGAGCACTTCGTCCACTTTCGACAGTGCCTGCCAGCTCCGGTAGGCGAAGTCGGCCCAGCCGAAGCCGAGTCGCTCGCGCGGCACGGCCGCCTCGAAGGTGCGCACCGGCCAGCCGAAGATGGCGGCGGTGAGCTCCTCGGTCTTGACCTCGACCTCGGCGGCGCCGGCCGCAACGGCCATGTCGCGCAGCTCGCCGGGCACGAAGGTGTGCAGGTCTACAACCGATTCGAGCGCGGCGGCCTCGGAGGACTCGTCGAGCTCCACCTGCGGGCGGCGGAAGCCCTCCAGTCCGGGCAGCTTCGTCAGGTTGGTGGTGGCCCACCAGGTGAGCCGCCCCAGGCGCCGGGCGTAGAAGTCGCCGACGCGGGTCGGGTCGCCGGCGAACACGAAGCGCCCGCCCGGCTTGAGAACTCGCAGGACCTCGCGGAAGGCGAGTTCGACGTCGGGGATGTGGTGCAGGACGGCGTGCCCGACGACGAGGTCCATCGACGCGTCCTCGTAGGGGATCTCCTCGGCGTCGGCGACACGGCCGCCGACGTCGAGACCGAGGGCTTTGCCGTTGGCGCAGGCGGTCTCGACCATGCGCGGGGAGATGTCGGTGACGTGCCCGCGCTCGATCACCCCGGCCTGCATGAGGTTGAGGGTGAAGAAGCCCGTGCCGCAGCCGACTTCGAGGGCGTCGCCGTAGGGCCAGTTCTCGCGCCCGGCCATCAGCGCGAAACGCTCGCGGGCGTAGTCGACGCAGCGGTCGTCGTAGGAGATCGACCACTTCTCGTCGTAGGTCTCCGCCTCCCAGTCGTGGTAGGCGATGTTGGCGGCCTTGGGGTCGTCGCGCAGTTCGTCGTAGAGGGTCATCGACCGGTGAACTCCGGCTTGTCCTTGGCGATGAAGGCCTTCATGCCGACGTTCTTGTCCTCGGTGGCGAACAGCCCGGCGAACAGCTGCGACTCCCAGTTGAGGCCGTTGGCGAGGTCCATCTCCATGCCGCCGTCGATGGCGGCCTTGGCAGCGCGCAGCGCCTGCGCCGGGCCGGTCGCGTAGGACTTGACCATCTCCACTGCCGTGTCGAACACGTCGGCGGCGGGGACGACCCGGTCGACCAGGCCGATGGCGAGGGCCTCCTGGGCGTCGACCATGCGGCCGGTGAAGATGAGGTCCTTGGCCTTGGCGGGGCCGACGAGCCGCGGCAGCCGCTGCGTGCCGCCGGCGCCGGGGATGATGCCGAGGCGGATTTCGGGCTGCCCGAGCTTGGCGTCGTCGGCGCACACGCGCAGGTCGGCGGTGAGCGCCAGCTCGCAGCCGCCGCCCAGGGCGTAGCCGGTGATCGCCGCGACGACGGGCTTGGGGATGCGGGCGACGGCGTCGAAGGCGCTCGACAGGTCGCGCGCGCGTGCGGTCATGTCGACGTAGTCCATGTCCGACATCTCCTTGATGTCGGCGCCCGCGGCGAAGACCTTCTCACCGCCGAAGAGGACGACCGCGCGGATCTCGTGGCGCGCGCTCGCCTCGTGGGCCGCGGCGCGCAGCTCCTCCTGGACCTGCGTGTTGAGTGCGTTCATCGGGGGGCGCGACAGGCGGATCACGCCGATGCCGGCGGTCACTTCGAGGCGTACGAACTCGCTCATGCAGGGGATGTTACCGGGGAGTCGGTCCGCTCCGGCCGGGGCTGTTGACGCAGGGACGCGGCGATCCCTGCGAGGGCGGTGTCGACGGCCTCGGGGAGCGGCAGGTCCCTGACAAGGGCGCCTCTGGCGGCGGCCATCATCGCCCCGATCACCGCGCCGATGAGGGCGAGGGCCTCGATCTCGCCGAGTTCGCCGGGCCGGGTGGCGCGCAGGGCGTCGGCGAAGCGCTCCTGGGCGTCGAAGAGGCGCTGGAGCACGGCGGACCGCAGCGCCGGGACGGTCATGGTGAGCCTCAGCCGCAGCACCTCCAGTTCGTCGCCGGGGTCGCGGGGGCCGGTGAGCAGGCCGGCGATGGTGCGGACGAGGACGTCGACGGGGGCCTCGCCGGGCTCCCGCTCGGCGATGCGGCGCACGGCGAGGTCGAGGAGATCGGGCTCGGAGAAGACGACGTCCTCCTTGGCCGGGAAGTGGTTGAAGAAGGTCCCTGGCGAGACGTCGGCGGCGGCGGCGATCTGGTTGACGGTCGTCTCCTCGTAGCCGTGCTCGCCGAAGAGGCGGTAGGCCGTCTCGATGATGACCCGCCGGGTCCGCTGCTTCTTGCGTTCGCGCATGCCCTGCCCGGCTTCTTCACTCATGCGGTGACTCTACTACAGCGACTACCTAATTGAAGCTGCTACATTTTTGTAGTCACTTCAGTCAACTTCGAAGGAGCGAGCCCATGTGCGGATTCACCGGCTGGGTGTCCTACGAGCGAGATCTCGCCCGGGCACGGAACACCGTCGACGCCATGACCGCCACCATGTCCTGCCGCGGTCCCGACGACGCCGGCGTCTGGATCGACGAGTCCGGCGGCGGGCACGTCGCCCTGGGCCACCGCCGCCTGGCGATCATCGACATCGAGGGCGGCGCCCAGCCCATGCGCGCCGACACCCCCGACGGCCCGGTCGTACTGGTGTACGCCGGCGAGACCTACAACTTCACCGAACTGCGCGGCGAACTGCGCCACCGCGGCCACGCCTTCACCACCTCCTCCGACACCGAGGTCGTCCTGCGCGCCTACCTCGAATGGGGGCCGGCCCTGGCCGAGCGCCTCAACGGCATGTTCGCCTTCGCCGTCTGGGACGGGCGCGAGCGCAAGCTGGTGATGGTCCGCGACCGGCTCGGCGTCAAGCCGCTCCACTACCTGCCCACCGCCGACGGCGTCCTCTTCGGCTCCGAGCCCAAGGCGATCCTGGCCAACCCGCTCGTCGAGGCGGCCGTCGACACCGACGGGCTGCGCGACGTCGTGTCGTTCATCAGCACGCCCGGCGGGAATTTCTGGTCCGGCATGGCCGAGGTCGAGCCCGGGACGGTCGTGACGGTGAGCCAGGCCGGCATCCGCACCGACGTCTACTGGTCGCTGCCGGCCGCCGAGCACACCGACGACCTCAAGACGACCGTCGGGAACATCCGCGACCTGCTGGAGGACATCGTCGCCCGCCAGCTCGTCTCCGACGTCCCGCTGTGCTCACTGCTGTCCGGCGGCCTCGACTCCAGCGCCCTGACCGCGCTGGCGGCCAAGGTCACCCCCGGACGGCTGTCGACCTTCGCCATGGGCTTCGGCGAGTTCATCGCCGACGACCTGCGCGCCACCTCCGACACCGAGTTCGCCCGCGAGGTCGCCGCCCACGCCGGCACCGAGCACCACGAGATCCACCTCGACACCGCCGGCCTGGCCGACCCCGCCCTCCGCGAGCGCGTCCTTCGGGCCGCGGACACCCCCATGGGCGGCGGGGACGCCTTCGGGTCGCTGCTGCTGCTGTTCGAGGCCGTCCGCGAGCACTCGACGGTCGCGCTGTCGGGCGAGACCGCCGACGAGGTCTTCGGCGGATACCGGTGGACGCACTGGTCGGCCGAGCGGGCGACCGAGACCTTCCCGTGGCTGGCGCTCGTCCCTCCCCGCGACGACGTGCTGACCCCCGAGGCGCGCAAGGAGCTGGATTTGCCGACCTACGTCCGCGAGCGCTACGAACAAGCGCTCGCCAAGGTCGCGCGGCTCGACGGCGAGAGCGGTCTGGAGCGGCGGATGCGCGAGGGCTCGCATCTGCACCTGACGGTCCTGCTGCCGATCCTCCTCGACCGCAAGGACCGGATGAGCATGGTCGGCGGGCTGGAGGTGCGCGTCCCCTATTGCGACCACCGGCTCGTCGAGTACGTCCACAATGTCCCGTGGGCGATGAAGACCTTCGACGGGCGCGAGAAGAGCCTGCTGCGGGCCGCTGTCGCCGACATCCTTCCCAAGTCCGTCGTCGAACGCGTCAAGAGCCACTACCCGCAGACGCAGGAGGCCGGATACTCCAGGGCGCTGCGCGAGCAGGCCCGCCGCTACCTCGACGACCCGGCGCACCGGCTGTTCGGTCTCGTCGACCGCGACCGGCTCACCGCCATCGCGAACGGCGACGGCCCGCTGGAGATCGGCGCGCGACTGGGCCTGGAACTCGCCCTCGACCTCGGCCTGTGCCTGGAGACCTACTCGCCCAGGCTGCGGATCGCTTGAGCCCTGGGGGCGGGTCCTGGTGATCTTGTGGGTGCGGGCCCCGCAGTGATCACCCGGACACGCCCTAAGGCGCACAGCCCGGCACGACGGGAGGCTGTGCGCCCGCCTCCAGCACCACCGAACCGCCGGTCAGCACGGCGAGCACGTTGCGCCAGCCGCCGGAACCCGGGTTGAAGATCTCGCTGTGTGCGTGGATACCGCGGATCTCGGTCCCCGCCAAGGGCCCTAGCGGGCGGCCGATGTCGTCGACGGCGTTCGGGTCGTCGAGGTGGAAGCCGCTGTCGAGAAGGATCGTCCCGGGCATCAGGTCGGGATCGAGGCCGTGCCCGATCCCCAGCGCGTCACCGGAACCCTGCACGTAGCCGATCAGGTCGGCCGGCGCGGTCATCGAGTAGCGGGGACGGCAGGGGTCGTCGAGCTGTTCGGGACCGCTCACGCCGTGCCCCGAACCGGCCGAGGCCAGGTGCAGGACCACGTCGGCCGACAGGCCCTCGGTCTCGGCGAGGCCCACCACCGGGCCTCCGTAGGAGTGCCCGACGGCCACCACGGTTGTCGAAGGCGCGAGCCGGGTCCGCAGGTCCTCGCTGAAGGCGGCCAGCCTCGGCGCGGCGCGCTGGGCGTAGGTCGCCATGCCCTCCTGGGCCCAGCCGCTGGGGAACTCCGCGCCGGCCCACACGATCACGGCCAGCTTCTCGCCCGCCTCCGGCGCGTCGACGAAACTCTTGGCGCGCAGGGCATAGCGGACGAAGTTGTCGCTGACCACCGACGCACTGCCGCCGGGGACCATGATGCCGACGCGGTCGGCGGTGTCGAGGTCCCCGATCAGCTCCACCCAGCTCCCCTGCCCGTTGTTGGCACCGGGATCGAAGTAGATGAGGTCATGGCCGCGCGCGTTGGCCGCGGTGAAGAAGTCCCGGTAAGGCAGCGCGGCCAGCTCCGACGGCGGCGCCCAGACCGGCACCGGGAGCCGGGTGCTCACGTTCGACTCGGCCGTGACGCGGATGCGGTTGGCGGCGATCCGCGAGGAATAGGGAGCACCGTCGAGGTTGCCGATCGAGTCGGGGAACAGCACCGCGGCCCAGTCGGCGACCTCGGCCGAGATCGCCGAGAAGAAGCGCCGGACCGAGGACGCCTCGGTGTCGGCGTGCGACAGCAGGCTGATCGCCGTGGCGAAAGGATCGTCGGGCAGACTCGCCGGGTCGCGCTCGACGGCCGCGACCGACAGCTCCGGGTCGGCGGCCACCGCGTAGGACGCCTCGACCGGCTCAAGCGCGCCCACCGTCGAGGGAAGCAGCATGTCGATGAGATCGCGCGGCACGGTGTCGAACGGTGAACCGGCCACGTCGTCGGCGGGATCGGCGCCGACCGGCGAGGCCGAGTCGATCGGGTAGACCAGACCCGGGATCGTCGCCACCGAAACGGCCGCGAGCACCAGGAGCACCGTCAGCCGCAGATTCGCCTCTAGTCGCTCCCGCCAAGTGCTCACCTAGCCTGTATAACACCGCCGCGACGCAACTCGGCAGCTTTGATCATTGATCCCTTTTGCGGCGTTCAGATCGCGCGGGCGGTGAAACGGTCGGCGTTGCGGCTCAGTTCGAGCTTCACCCCGAAGGTCTTGGTGAGGTTCTCACTGGTCAGCGTCTCGTCGAGCAGGCCCGCCGCGACCACGCCGCCGTCGCTGAGGAGCAGGGCGTGGGTGAACCCGGGCGGGATCTCCTCGACGTGGTGCGTGACGAGGACCAGCGCCGGAGCGTCGGGATCGTAGGCGAGCTCCGAAAGGCGCTTCACCAGCGACTCGCGCGCGCCGAGGTCGAGACCGGCGGCGGGCTCGTCGAGGAGCAGCAGCTCGGGGTCGGTCATCAGCGCGCGGGCGATCTGCGTCCGCTTGCGCTCGCCCTCCGACAGCGTCCCGTAGGTCCGGTCGGCGAGCTCGGCCATGCCCAGCTGCTCCAGCAGGGCGCGGGCGCGCTGCTCGTCGACCGGGTCGTACTCCTCGTGCCAGCGGCCGAGGACCGACCAGGCGGCGGTGACCACGACGTCGACGACCGTCTCGTCGCCGGGGATCTGCTCGGCGAGCTGCGCGGTGGCCAGGCCGATACGCGGGCGCAGCTCGAAGATGTCCACTTTGCCCAGTCGCTCGCCGAGGAGCTCGACGGTTCCCGAGGTCGGGTGCATGCGCCCCGAGATGAGGTTGAGCAGGGTCGTCTTCCCGGCGCCGTTGGGTCCGAGGACCACCCAGCGCTCGTCGAGTTCGACCTGGAAGCTCACATCGCGCAGGAGAAGGCTGCGGCCGCGCCGGACGACGGCGGAGTCCACGGAGATGACGAGATCAGTCGGCTCTGGCACGGGTTAATCCAATCACGACCATTCGGGGAGCGCGGGAAGTGGTGCGTACAACGTAGGGTGTGCCACCGGAGGTGATGCAGGTGACAGTCGTCTGCGAAATCAGCGGACTCCGCAAGGAATTCCGTACACTGCGCCGCGGTCCCGTGGTGGCCGTGGACGGGCTCGACCTCGTCGTGCAGCGGGGCGAGGTGCACGGATTCCTCGGCCCCAACGGCTGCGGGAAGACGACGACCCTGCGCGCCCTGCTGGGCCTGGTCCGCGCCGACGCGGGCATGATGACCGTACTGGGGCAGCAGGTTCCGCATCGGCTGCCGCAGGTCGTCGACCGGATCGGCGCGATCGTCGAGGCCCCCAACTTCTTCGGGAACTTCACCGGACGCCAGACCCTCGACCTGCTCGCCCGCTCGGTCGGCATTCCCCGGCAGCGCATCGACGAGGTCCTGGAGATCGTCGGCCTCCGCGACCGGGCCGCGCAGAGGGTGAAGGCCTACTCGCTCGGCATGCGGCAGCGACTGGCGGTCGCCTCGGCCCTGCTGAAGAAGCCGGAGCTGCTGATCCTCGACGAGCCCGCCAACGGCCTCGACCCGGCCGGCATCCGCGAGATGCGCGAGCTGATGCAGGGCCTGGCCGCCAACGGGGTCACCGTACTGGTGTCCTCGCACCTTCTGGCCGAGGTCGAGCAGCTGTGCGACACCGTGACGATCGTGTCGCGCGGCCGCCGTGTCCACACCGGCAAGGTGAAGGACGTCATCGCCTCCCAGTCCACAGGGGACGTCCGGGTCCTGGTTCCCGACCCCGATGCCGCGATCGGCGTCCTCGCCGAGGCCGGGCTCGAAGCCCACCGCGTCAACGAGCACATCATCGTCCCGCGCATGAACGACCCCGCCTTCGTCACCCGCACCCTCGGCGGGAGCGACATCTGGGTCTCGGAGCTGGTGCAGCTGCGTCCCGACCTGGAGACGGTGTTCCTCCAGCTCACCGGGACCGCGCCGGTCGACGGCCGCTACCCGCAGGTCGACGACTCGATCCGGGTCCCCGTGCCGGGCCCGCCGCCCCCACCGTACGCGCCGGCCGTGCCGGGTCAGGCGCCACCGCCGGACCTGTCCGTCCAGCCCCTCCCGCCGGCCGCTCCGGGACAGGAGAACACCTGATGCGACTGCTCCTGGTGGAAGTGCGGCGCTTCTTCACCCGCCGCTTCGGCCTGGTCATGTCCCTGGCCACCGTCGGCGTCATGGGCGCGATCCTGGTCATCTCGATGGCCAACTCGCACAAGCCCACCGACTCCGAGATCGCCTACGCCGAAGCCGAGGCCAACCGCGCCCGCGCCGACGCCGAGGTCGAGCAGGCCGAGTGCCTGCGGATGACCGACCTGCCCCGCGAGGTACAGGGCGAGTACAACTACTTCTCCGGCGAGGACTGCGACGTCTACGACCCCGGCCTGGTCGACACCGCCGACTACCTCTCGGGCGTCATCACCTTCACGCAGGACGCCCCGCCGCTGATGTACGCCTTCGGGTCGCTCATCGCGCTGGCCGGCCTGGTGACGGCCGCGTCGTTCATCGGCGCGGAGTGGCCCAGCGGCGGCATGACGAACCTGATGCTGTGGAAGCCGCGGCGCATGGAGGTCTTCTTCAGCAAGCTGGCCGCCTCGGTGATCACGGTGACCGCGGGCGCGGTCGGGCTGAGCGCGATCTTCCTGTTCCTGCTGTGGGTGATCACCTCGGTGGGCGGTTACGTCGGCGACTTCAGCGGGGCGTGGCTGGCCAACTTCGTCGAGCAGTGCCTGCGCATGGCGGTGCTGCCGATCCTGCTGACGCTCATCGGCTTCGCCATCGCCATGCTCGGCCGCCGGACCGCCGCGGCGCTCGGCGCCCTCGCCGGGTACGCCGTGGTGTTCGAGTTCGGCATGCGGCTGCTCGCGCAGCTGCTGCCGGGCCTGTACTACCTGGAGGCGGCGCTGCTGTCGCCGTACGTCATCGCCTGGCTCGACGGCGAGTACTTCATCCGCAGCAGCGAGTACTACTACGACAGCTCGTCCTACGACGACATGCCGGCCGGGATCAACATCGACACCCTCGGCGGGATCAGCGTCCTCGTCCTGTTCACGGCGGCCCTGGTGGGCCTCGCCGCGCTGGTGTTCAAGCGCCGGGACGTCGCGAGCAACTAGCGGACATGCCGACGCCCGGCCGGGATCTCCCGGCCGGGCGTCGTCGTGTCTTCTACTGCTTCACGAGTCTGACCGCGTCGGCGACGATCCGGCCCTTGCCGCCGGTCCACCGGCTCACCGCCACGGCGTCGTAGTCGCCCGAGGCGAAGTCGAAGACGCCCAGCGAGTGCCACTGCCCGCCGCCGGTGCGCTGGTCGACGTAGACGGACACGTTCCCGCCGCTCGTGTGCACGATGTAGGGCGCCTTGGAGTTGTTGCCCTCGGCCGCCGGATAGCGCGCGTACACGCGGTAGGAGCCCGCCGAGGGCAGCTTGGCCTTGAACCACAGCGGGTCGCTGGAGGCGACCGGGCCGGCCACCCGCACGGACTTGCCGTACTGGCCGTTCATCGAGTCGGTCTTCCAGTTCGCGCTCGCGCTGACGCGGCCCTCGGTGGCGTCGTCGACGACCACACCCGGATCCTCGTCGTCATCGTCGCCGGCGCGCAGGTAGCGCATGTACTTGTTCCAGTCCCAGTAGCGGCCGGGGTCGGTGTGGTCCGCGCCGGGAACCTCGACGTGGCCGATGATGTGCTCCCGGTCGAGCGGGATCTTGTGGCGCGCGGCGATGTCGCGCACGAGCTTCGCCGAGGACTTGTAGACGGTGTCGGTGAACCACTTCTTCTCGTTCACCCAGCCCTCGTGCTCGATGCCGATCGACTCGGTGTTGACGTCCCAGTTCCCGGCGTGCCAGGCGATGTTCTTCTCCCGCACCATCTGCGTGACGTGCCCGTCCTTGGCCCGCATGATGTAGTGCGTGGTCACCTGGGCCTTCGGGTTCTGGAACCAGGCCTTGGTGCCCTCGTAGGTGCCCTGCATGACGTGGACGACCACGTAGCGGATCCGGTGGTCCTTCGGCCGGTCGGCGACGGTGTAGTTCTCGGCGCTCGCGGCGGCCCAGTCGGCCGACCGGTAGTCGACGGCGGCCGCCTCGGGATCCGCCGGAGCCCCCGGCAGGGCGGACGGCGGATCCTCCAGGCCGGAGCCACCGGGGTCGCCGGGACCGTCGCCATCATGGGCGCCGGCCGAAGCGGCCGGCAGGAAGGAGGCGGCGAGGATCGCACCGGTCGCGACCGCCACGCTGAGCGCACGAACAACAGGGGTAACTCGCATAACCGGCACTTTAGGTGAAACTCGGTCATATGCGCCGGAGATATGCCGGATTGCGCCCGAACGGGTGACCGGTGAGGGCCGGGCGCCGCCCGGCCCCGGCGTCAGGACTCCTCGTCGAAGATCTCCTCGCGCACCGCGTCGAGACCGACGAACATCGCCCCGCGCATCACCGGGTCCTCCGGGACGGTGCCGACCACGACGCGCGGACGCACCGGCGCGAGCTTGCCGACCTGCGCGGCTACCCGCGTCGCCAGCGCCTCGCCACCGGCGTAGCCGACGGCCCCGCCGAGAACCACCAGGCCCGGGTCCAGCACGACGCTCACCGAGGCGACACCGAGGGCCATGCGGGAGGCCAGCTCGTCGAGGAAGGCCTCACCATCGGCACCGGCGGCGACGGCGGCCTTGACGGCCTTGGCGCCGTTGACGCGGTCGAAGCCGAAGTCGCGGGCGAGAGTGCGGACCACGTCGGCGCCGGCGAGCTGCTGGAAGGAGCCCTTCGCGCGACGGGCGACCGAACCCGCGGGCAGCGGGCCGCCGGGGACGGGCAGGTAGCCGATCTCGCCGGCACCGCCGGTCGCTCCCCGGTGCAGGCGCCCGTTGAGGATCACACCGACACCGAGACCCCGGCTGAACCACACGTAGACGAAATCGTCGACACCGTCGGCGGCGCCGTCGCGGTGTTCGGCGACGGCGGCGAGGTTCACGTCGTTCTCGAAGACGACCGGCCGCTTGAGGTCCTCGGTGAGGGCCGCGCGCAGACCGTGGTGCCAACTGGGCAGTTCCCAGGAGAAGCCGAGGTCGCCGCTGTCGGGCTCGACAAGGCCGGGCGTGCCGCAGACGATCCGGCGGATGCGGTCCTGGGGCACGTCGGCGGCCTCGACCACGTCGAACACCGCCCGGTGCACCACCTGGACGGGGTCGTCGCCGTCGCCGGTGTCGATGCGCACCCGTCCGCAGACCGAGCCCGTGAGGTCGGCGATCGCGGCCGTCACCGTCCGGGGGCCGACATCGACGCCGACGACATAGGCATATCCGGGAACCACGGAATAGACGGTCGCATTGGGTCCGCGCCCACCGGGGCGGCTGCCGACGACCGTGACCAGTCCGCGCGCCTCCAGCCGTTCGACCATCTGCGAGGCGGTCACCTTGGACAGCGAGGTCTCGGCGGCCAGCTCCGCCCTGGTCATCGGGCCGTTGTGCAGCAGCAGTTCGAGTGCCGCCCGGTCGTTCAGTACGCGCAACAGGCTGGGAATGCCTGGGAAACGGCGAGTCGCCATGAGTGGTCGCCCTTCGTCATGGTCGTAGGGGCTGGGTTCTTACCAGCATCTTTGCGTACCGGGTCCACGGAGGCGCGGAGTGGCGCCGACCGTCTATTCTTATTGGCAAGTTTCCTGCGAATACCCCTCCCGAATGGTGTCCCTTATGACCGATCAGGACCTGCGCTCCCTAGCACTTCGTACGCTTTTGCCGGGATTCTCCGGTACTACCGCTCCCCGGTGGGCACTCGATCTCCTCGCGGAAGGCATCGGCGGCTACGTCCTCTTCGGTTACAACATCGCCGACCCGGCTCAGGTCGCGGAGCTGACGACGCAGTTGCGGGCCGTTCGGCCCGACGCCCTCGTCGGCGCCGACGAGGAGGGAGGCGACGTCACCCGTCTTCATCACGCGGCGGGCAGCCCGTACCCGGGCAACGCCGCTCTGGGCGCCGTCGACGACGTGGACCTGACCCGCGCCGTGCACCGCGCCATCGGCGACGAGCTGCACGCCGTCGGTGTCAACCTCAACTGCGCCCCCGCCGTGGACATCAACGTCGCCGACGACAACCCCGTCATCGGCACGCGCTCCTTCGGTCGCGATCCCCACCTCGTCGCCCGGCACGCCGCCGCGGCCGTCGCCGGGCTCCAGGAGGCCGGCGTGGCCGCCTGTGCCAAGCACTTCCCCGGCCACGGAGCCACCGTCGACGACTCCCACCACACCCTGCCGACCGTCGACGTGCCGCTCTCGACCCTCCGCGAGCGCGAGCTGGTCCCCTTCGCCGCCGCCATCGCGGCCGGGACGCGCGTGGTCATGACCGGTCACATCCGGGTCCCCTCGCTGACCGGCGAGTTGCCGGCCACCCTCTCCCCCGCCGCGCTGACCACGCTGCTGCGCGGCGAGTTGGGCTTCGACGGCGCGGTGATCACCGACGCGGTCGAGATGCGGGGCGTGTCGGGTTCACGCGGCATCCCCGCCGCGATCGCGCAGGCGATCGGCGCCGGCTGCGACCTGATCTGCTTCGGCGGCGAGACCCAGAAGCAGGGGCCGATGACCGAGCTGGTGCACGCCACCGTCGACGCGATCATGGGTGCCGTGAAGGCCGGCGAACTGCCCGAGGAGCGCCTGTACGACGCCGCCCGTCGCGGTGACGACCTGCGCTCGTGGCTGATCGGCGCGCAGGGCAACGGGAACGGCGCCCACACCGCCGCCAGTGTCGGGCCCGACGCCGCCCGACGCGCCGTGCACGTCGAGGGCATCGTGCCGAACCTGACCGACGCGCTGATCGTGCACATCGACACGCCGGGCAACATCGCCGTCGGCGACGTCCCCTGGGGTGTGACGCCGCTGCTGGCCAAGCGACTCGCCGAGTCGGAGACGCTCTACCTCGACCACGACACGGCCGACACCTCCGCCGTCACCGCGCGCGCCGACGGCCGTTCCGTCGTCGTCGTCGCCCGCGACACCCACCGCCACCTGCGCTCGCGCAACCTCGTCGAAGGGGTGGCCGCCTCCGGTATCCCGACCGTGCTGGTCGAGATGGGCTGGCCGGCCCACTGGCGTCCCGCCGGCGCCGCCGCCTACGTCGCGACCTACGGGGCGGCCCCCGTCAACGCCGAGGCGGCCACGGAGGCGTTGCTCGGCCGGTGAGTCCGTCGCGGTGCCGGGGCAACGATGTCCCGGCACCGCGGAAGTCAGGCGGGGCGGGCGGGTCCACCCTCTCCGACCAGGTTCGCGACCTCGAAGGCGCATCCCCACGAGAGCGTCAGGCCCGCCCCGCCGTGCCCGTAGTTGTGCACCAGAGGAAACCCGGCGGATTCATCCCATTCCACACGCACCGTCGGCCGCTGCGGCCTCAGCCCCACCCGATGGCCGATGACCCGCGCGCCGCGCAGGCGCGGATCGATCTCCTGGCAGCGATCGAGGATGCCGGCGGCAATGTGGGGATCGGGCCGCATCCGAGTCACTTCGCTGCTCGCGTGTCCCCCCAGCACCACGTAATCCTCATGCGGGAAGATGTAAGTCAGGTCGTCACCGTGCGGGTTGTCCTGAAAGAACTCGCCGATCCCAGGGTTCTCGACCATCACCAGTTGCCCTCGCACCGCCCTCAGATCGGTGTCGGGCACCAACGCCCGCGAGCCGAGACCGGTGCAGTTGACGACGACCGTCCCCCGGCTGTGGACGGTGGAGACATCCCCGAGCCGGGTGACCGCCGGGCTGATCTCGATGGTGCCACCGGCGCCGACGAAGCGACCGGCGAGGTAGTCCAGGTACATCGGCATGTCCACGATGGGAATCGTGTAGCGCCAGCCGTCTCGATAGCGGGCGGGAAGGCCTGGCGGGAGGCCTCTGACGAAGTCAGGCACCCGGGCTGCCCAGCTCGGCGGCTGGACCTCCTCCTCGAACGCCTCGGTGCCCGGGATCATGCGGACACCGGATCCGGGCTCAGCGGCCAGCCGGGCCAGAACGCCGAAAGTCTCCGCGCACCAACGCAAAACGGGCCGCCTGAAGCCAGGGTGCGGGCCCCAACTCGCGCCGGCCTTTGCCGAACCGGTCCTGGACGGCTCGCGTTCGGAGAGGATCCGCACCGGAAATCCGATCTCGGCCAAGACCAGGGCCGTGGTCAGTCCGGAGAGCCCGGCCCCCACGACCACGACCTCGTGCAGCTGCCCTAATGCCATTCCGCCACGCTAACCGGCGAGGACCCCGCCGAGAGTCGGCATGCCGACGGCCTCCGACTCGTCGGAGGGAGACAGCACTCCGAAGAGGCGGCCGACCTTCAGAGCGCAACCCCAGGACAGCGTCACGCCGGCCCCGCCGTGGCCGTAGTTGTGAATGAGCCTCAGGGAACGGCGTCGATCCCACTCCACTCGGACCTGGTCGGTCCGCACCGGGCGCAAGCCCACCCGCTCCGCGAGCACCTCGACACCGCGCAACTCGGGCCGGATCGCCTCGGCGCGCTCAAGAATCCTCTTGCGGATCAACGGATCCGGCTCGGCGGCGATCCAGGGGTCACCAGGCTGGAACAGGCGGTCACACCCTCCGATGACGACGATGTCGCCCTGGGGGAAGATGTGCGTGGATTCGAGTTCGCCCGGCACCGGGTTGTCCTGGAAAAACTCACCGATGCCCGGGTTTCGCACGATCACCAGCTGGCCCATCGTGGGCGCCATCGTCGAATCCGGGACCAGCTCGTACGAACCGAGGCCGGAGCAGTTCACCACCACGGCCTCCCGATCGGAGAAACCGGCCAACTCACGTGCGCCATCGAACGACTCCACCGCACTGCCGGTGATCAAGTCGCCGCCCGCCGCCTTGAACCGGTGCGTCAGGTACTCCAGGTAGGCCGGCATGTTCACGATCGGGATCGTGTAGTGCCAGCCATAGAAGTAGCCTCGCGGCAGGCCACGCTCGTCACCGCCGCGCCGCCGCTCCTCGAAGGAGGGGATCTGCGTCGCCCAGGCGGGCGGAACCGCCGTGCGGCTGCTCCACGCCCGGTAGCCGTCCTCTGTGAACGCCTCGACTCCAGGCAGGAGACGGATGCCGGAACCGCGGTGCCCGGCGATCTTTTCAAGCTCTTTGTACGTCTCGGCGCTCCACGCCGTCACCCTGTCGTGACTGACCATGTACGGTCCCCAGCTCGCCCCGGCTTTAGCCGAATCGGTCTGGTCCGGGCGACTGGCGGAAATGATCCTGACCTTCACGTCCGCCTCAGCGAGCACGACTCCGGTGGTGAGGCCGGAAATGCCCGCACCAATGACCACAGCCGCAGTCGGCGTTGAAGGCGTCATTCAATAACGATAGCGCTCCAGCCTCTTCAATACGTTGCAACCCCGGCCGCGACAGGTGAATGCGAGATCATTTCTCGAACGGTCGTCGAGCACGTGCGCGTACAGTCGCCGATATCCGACAGTATCCACAACAGGGCACGCCCAGGTAACCTTGAGCTTCTTCACCACCCAGCGGGAGGGCGTCGAAGGGTGATCACTGTCGGGGAGGTCCACACCGCGCTCCTGCAGCATTCGGCAGCAGCGCACCTCGATCGCGCCGGCGAACTGCTCGATCTTGTCATCGGCGACCGGGTACGCACTTCTGAACGTCCGATCGCCTACGCGGCCTCGCCCGAACTTCTGACCGGAATCGACTGCACACTCCCCACCGCCGGGGGCGCCCACGTGCGCGGCATCGGCACGGTCACCACCAGAGCCCTCCTCACCGGCGGACGCATCCTTCAGGGATCGACCTATGGACACGTGGTGAAAAGCCGCCACACACGGCGAATGCCCTGGTCGCACTATCTCTCCCAGCCCGGGATCATCGAGGCGGTGGGAAAGGCCGACATCAAGCAGCTCGCCGACGGCTTCCGCAATCCCATCGCGGGCACCGAGTCGATCATCGATCTCGGCTCGATCTCTGGCCGGACCATCGACGCCGTCCAGGCCAAGACCGATCGCGACAAGCCCATCGAGTCCGAACGCACCCGGCTGCGCTGGGTTGCCGTGGAGGGCGATCAGCACAACAGCCTCATGTTCAGTATCGATGCCGAGCACCACCGCACCGCTCGATTTCCGGCCGGGAACCAAGAGCCGGCCGTCTTGGCCGAACTGGCAGCGGACATCGCCGTCCACGACTGGCTGCTGACCACCACGCTCGCCTTCGTCGAAAAGGTGGGCATCGGCTCCAAGGGGCGAGACGGAGTCATCAAAGGCCTGCGCCCCCTCATCGACCACATCCTGCACCTTTGGATGCCCGCCGCCCGGCTGCATCCATCGCTGTCCGAGCTGTGGGAGAGCCTTGAGCGCCGACCAGGCTTCAGCCGCCAGTGGAACACCCTCATCGCCCGCATCCGCGACCAGCTGATGCTCGCCACGATCGCCTCACCGAGCGGCGATTCGAGCCTCGACAGCTGGACGCGACCGACCATGTGAGGTGCACATGGACGTTCCGGAGCCCCCACGCAAGCACAAGTCCACCATCTTGCGGAAAGTGCTCGTCACCGCCGTCATCGGCGCCCTCGGGTTCGGCCTGACCGAGTTGATCCTGCAGAACGGGGAATCATCTTGGATGGCCTCCATATTTCTCGGCTCGGCCGCCTTCGTAACCCAGTTCTTAGTGGACGTTGAAAGGAGACTCGACTCGGTCGAGTTCACCTATCGAACAGAGGCGGTGAACAGTCATCAGATAATGCGCGCAGAATTTGCGAAGATAAACGAGGCATCGGGATTGTACGAAAGGATGGAGAACGGCGCGCTACCCATCGAGACGATCGTCCACCTGATCCGGAGCACTACTCAGATCGAAAAATCCGTGCCCGGCCTCGTGTACCGGCTGGCGGTGGTCGAGGTCCACAGGTTGATCACCTTCCTCGACGAGATCAATCACAACAAGGACACCACCTATGAGGGCGAGGACCGAGACTGGCTGCTGGCTCTGACCGAGAGCTCCCGTTCGTCGATCAACGCCATTTCGCTGCACACCGTCGATGTCGGCGGCCGCCATTTCCTGCTGAGCGACCTCGGCCGCCGCTATATCTCCGAACAGGCCAAAGCGATCGGCCGTGGGGTGCACATCCGGCGCATTCACGTGCTGGACCCACAGAACCCGGATGAGGACACCTTGCACGAAATATGCCAGCGCCAACTGGACGTCGGCATCGAGGTCCGCATCCTCAACCCCGCCCGGCACGACGCGTTGATCGACTTCGTGCTCTTCGATCAGGTGATGAGTTACGAGACCACACCCGCCTCGCAGCAGACCGGCGATGAGAGTCCGGTCATCGTCAACACCCGCCTGCTGCTCAAGCCCGAGCGCGTCGGTAAACGGATCGAGATGTTCAACGCGCTCTGGGAGGCCGCCGTGCCCATCCGTCGCGAGATCGCCGGGCCTACGGCCGCCTGATCGTGCTCAACTCAGCGGCCACGGCCGCCCGGTGAACACATACTCCATCCGGTTGACGGCCTCGCCGGGATGGGCGAGTTTCTCACCGGCCGCACGGCCCGCGACCATTTCGGCGACGATGCCCTCGATGGCGACCTGTCCCACGATCGTGCGGACGGCGTGCTCTATGTGCAGGAAGCGGGCGTCAAGGATCGAAAAGGTCCGATACGCAGAGAAGGGCTGGGCCTTGGGGTTGACTTCGATGACGGTGGGAACCTCAGACCAGGTGTCGGAGGGCGTCGGGGTCCACACTCTCGGTGGGACCACCGCGGCGCCCTTGTCCCGGAGTAAACCGAGACGCAGGAGCTGCCACACAGCCGCCAGAAACGGACAGGACCACTCCCTATTCGCGGGAGTGCCGGTCCATAGTTCGACATCGAGGAAGACCGAATGGCGAATGACCGCGTTCTCACGCGGTGGCGCCCAGTCGGCCGGTTGCTGCATCGCCTCATCGGCACCGGTGGGGCTTCGGCTTCCATTGGACAGCCAGCCCACCTCGCTCACCGTCGGCCGGAAACCGCCGTTGGTGCCTGGAGTGGGGTCCTCCACCAATCGCGCCTCGACCAGCTTCGCCGGCGAGATCTCGCCGGAGCGAGCGCAACCCGCTTCGTGCGCCAGGTAGTCGATACGTACGTCGTTGTCCTCCGCGGCTTCCAAGATCTGTGGGATGAGCTTGGCCGGGGGATCGAGCGGCGTGAAGTAGTCGTCGAGCATGAAACATGTACTGATCCGCGGCGTCCGGCCCGCAAGCTCATCTCGAACCTGGTTCTCAGCGGCCGCCAGCCATGGTTTCACGCGCTTGAAATGCGTGCGAAGGCGTTCGGGACCAGCTTGGATGTCCTCGGCATAGAGATGGCCGAGCTCGATCGACAGATGCGCCAGCGGCGTGGAGGCGGTCTTCGGTTGGGCGCTGTACTCCGTGAACGTCGCCTCTCCGGGGCTCACAACTCGGTCCACTTCTCCGTGAGGTTCTTGGCCAGCGTCACGAAAGCGTCGACCGTCGCGGGATTGGCGATCTGCCGGGTGATGGTGTCGGTATCGGAGATCAACTGCTCTCGCCACTGGAGTACCGGGTCGAGCGGAACCGATCCGAGCATGTTCATCCGGCCGATACGAAGCTGCCCCGCCAGCTCCCGAAGATCCTCGTTGACGTCGGTGAGCCACGCGATCTGCGGAGGCTGAAGGCCCTGCGTCTGTGCACGAGGATCGACCACGGCAGTTCGCACGAAACGGATGTTGCGGCGCAGCTGTTCTCGATCATGCCCCCGCTTGGCACCTGAGTCGATGATCCCGCGATCGCCGTACACCAGACCGTTGGCCGCATAGACGTGCTGGCGGGTCCAGCGGTGGAAGACCAGCCAGCGTGAGGTGATGTTGGGAAGGTTCTTGGGTGAGGTCGCCTCCAGAACCAGGTCGGTGGCAAAGGAACGGCCGGCGCTCAGATCGACCAGCGAGATCGCGAACTCCTCCTCGAGCCGCGAGAACAACTCGACGCAGCGACCGACGATGTCCTTGTGCCATTTGATGAACTCACCACCGCCCTCGTCTCCGGGGAAGAGCGTGAGCTTGCCCGCACCATCCGGTTTACCGCGCAGGCTCCCCCGTGCCGACTCCCGCCACACGTCCAGTTTGGTCGGCAGCGCGATCTCGCTGCGCAGGTACCTGTGCAGCCCACCCTTTCTCGTCCCGCGCATGGAGTCTTCGATGTTGAAGATCGCTCCGGCGGTCGGAGAGCCGAAGTCGAAGTCCAGATAGGCCACGTTGCTGCCTTGGAGTGCACGCCGGTAGAGCATGTTGCTGCTGGTCACCGACCGTCCGGTGCCGCCCTTGTCGGAAGTCGCGAATACCAGCACCGGTCACCTCTGCTGTTTGGCGTCGTCTCGGGCGGCCACGAGTTGATCGAGTTCGAGCAGGGTGGTCTGCGCGTGCGCCAAAGCCGTCGATGGACGAGTGTCGAGGATCCGGCGCGCGTGTGCGAGTTTTGCCTTGATCAGATCCAGAGTCGCAGCGAGGCTTTCCCCGCTGGGACGCAACAGCTCCTGGTCGTAGATGTGCTCGGCTTCGCTGAGCGCCGAGCGGGCCCTTCGGGCGATCTCCTCGTCGAAGGGTGGGTCCTCGTCGAGGAGCCGCGCAGCCGCTACAAGACTTTCCGCCACACGTACGGTCTGCTGCCATGACGGGGACGAATACCCTGGTTCTCGACTGACCTCTACCGGGAAAACGTTCTCAGGCGCGTCCCACAGCCCCTCGGCCGGCCCGGTCTCGAAGCGCCGGTCTGTCAGGTGATCCCACAGACTGTCGACGAGGTCCAGCACACTCGCGCGCTGCTCGACGTCGCGCAGATAGGTCGCGATCCCGATCGTGCGCTTGAGGAGCACGGCGGAGAAGTCGGCGTTGGTCCAGCTCAGCACCGGGCCCCCGGCGAGGTCGCTACCGTCAAGTTCGGCGCGGAACCCTGGGTGGTGCATCGCGATGGCGGGGTGAGCGGTGTCGTCGGGGCGACGGGTGATGCGACTTCGCTTAGCGAGCTCGGAGAGCACCCCGCCGAGTCTGCTCAGTTCGGAGTCCGCCGCACGACGCGAGGCCATGTCCCGGGTGGAGATGGCCGACACCATGAGACTGAAGTAATCGGAGCCGACTCCGTCGGTCGTCCGCCACGGCGGGTCTTCGAGCAGCCAGCTCTGCTCGCCGAAGGTGGCCAGCGTCGCCCAATATCGCTGCGTGACGTCCCACCGCAGTTGGAGGGCGTTGGCCAAGCGGGCCTGGTCGTCGTTCAGCAGACCGAGAATGCGCGTCCGGGATGAGAACAGGTCGGCGACACCGTCGAGGGCGACCGTCGTGAAGTACAGGTAGGGCGCGTTGTGCGCGAGTCCGGGCGCTTGCGGGCCCGATTGCTCGACTCCGTCGATGGTGGGCGCGTCTTTGACCACGCCCCACGACCACCCGCACTCGAACAGTCGACCGGCCGCCTCCAGATCCGCGTTGCGGCCGGAACCGATTTTGAGGTCGCCGAGGCCGGCGACGATCGGCTCCATGCTCTTGCGCAAACGCTTGGCGATGGCGCTGCTGCTGGCATTGTCGCGCTGGCGGAGGGTATCGATGCGGACTATCCCCTCGGGATCGTCGACGTCGAACGCAAAGACACTGAAACTGCGCAGTAGCCCGATCATCGCGCCGGTGAGCCGACGACTCGCGAGATCTTCAAGCTTGTCGAGCCTGGCTTTCGTCTGGTTGTTCTTCACCTCTGCACGAAAGGTCTTCACAAAACCGAGCATCGCCAAAGTGAGCGTCACCGAGAGCGCGTAGGACTCCGTGACCTCAAGGGACTCCTGCTCGTCCTTCACCAGGGCGGAAGGGTCTTTGAACGGGACGAAGTAGCTTCCGCCAGCGAACGTCGGGTTGCCGTCGCCGTCGCTGTGCCGAACGAGGTAGTCGGTCAAGATCCCGGTGAGGACGACTGGGATCTCGCCGGCGCTGCCTAAAGGCCGCAAGGCGGCGCGCACGCCCGCATCCGTCTCATTCGGACGTTCGAGCCGCAGCATCGACAGGTCCACGGCAGGACCCATGATGCACAGCAACTGCTGCGCCTCGGAGACCGAATCGAGCCCCGGCTCACCGTCCCACTTCCACTTGCCGTCCTGGTAACTGACGCCGATCACGGCTTTCCACAGATCGAGCACGTTACGACGCGGTTGGATCTTCATGGAGCCTCACCTACCCCCTCATGCCTTGCCGCCGTCGTCGCTGACCCTCCCGGTGGCGACGATCATCCCGCCGTAGCCCTTGCGCAACGTGGCTTCCAGGCCCGTCACCTTGACTTCCACCCCATAGGCGAGACCATCCAGACACTCTGTCACATCGTGCTCTTTGATCGCAACGGCCGGAAACTCGACCTCGCCGACGGTGTATCCCTTGGAGTCCATCATGAACGCCGCCGCGAATGGCGCGCCTGGGCGCAGGGCGTGCATGAAGCGCCACATCGCCTTCTTGAACTCCTCGAGATCGGTCGTCATCGATTCAGCCCCGAAGAACATGGTGCCGACGTCCCAGGCACGGGAGGCCAATCCGTTGAAGACGTCCCTCGAACCGCCCTCGTCACGATCCGGGAGCCGGAAGACACTGTCCTGACGGACGTCGGCGACCCGCTGCAGTCGCTCACGCGGATCGGCGACCCGTGCGTACGCCTCGCGTTCGGTCAAAGCCCGCCAGAAGGGGTCCCAGCTCGCCCGATACCCTCCGCCGATCTCCTGCTTGAGCCAGGCGACGTTGGTCACGGAGAACTCGTGGAGCCGAATGCGTTCACAGAACGGCAGCATGCACAGAGACGGGTAAAGGTTCGCGCCGGCGCCGACATCTATGCCGCCCCATGCGGTCGGTGGTTTGTCCCGTGCATACGCCTCGGCGAAGAAGTCGCGGACGATGCAGAGGATCTCGCGGTCATCCGAACGGAGGCTGGCGTAGTTCAGGCCGTGATACCACTCGGAGTCAAAGCTGTCCCAGGGAAAGTCCTCGTTGAATACGTGACGGTCCTCCCCGGCGCTTCTCGTCGGGTCGAACTCATTCTCGCTGGAATCATGCTGTAAGGGATTCATGCTCTAGTACCGTAGACGATCGCGAGTTGCGTTAGTTGGCAGTTTGCGCCCAACTCCGCCCACCCTTAGTAGACAGCGGCGCGCGTTCGGCCCGTGCGAGTGTCTTGTCGGCACCACTGAGCTGCGCTAACCGGTTCCCGCAACTTCGTCCGCCGTTGCCAGGGACAAGGCATGCGCTCGGGGACCTCGTGTCGGACTTCTGACAATCTGCGGCTCGCACGGAACGGCCGACGAGCCGGAGATTTCCTTTGTCCGACGGCACCGGGCGAGCCCGGTGCCGTCGTGCCCGGCCCTCAGTCCTCGCAAGCCGCGTCGCGCGCTTCGATGGCCTTGTCGGGGAAGTCGGTGAAGAGGCCGTCGATGCCGGTGGCGAGGAAGGCGTCGTACTCGGCGCGGTAGTCGCCCCAGGCCGCGGGATCGGTGCCGATCCGCAGATCGGTGGGCAGGAAGTTGTTCTCGCTGCGGAAGGTCCAGGCGTGGACCTTCAGTCCGCGCTCCTGGGCGTCGGCGACCACCGTGGTCGGCGCGCCGAGATTGCCGGCGGCGTCACGGGGGATGATCAGGTTCTTGGTGAAGTTGATGCCGTGCCCCCATTCGGCGTAGGCGTCGAGGATCTCGGGGGTGGGCGTGGTCTCGGTCGCCCAGTGCAGGCGGTTGTCGACCTTGCGCGCCAGCCGCTGGAGGCTGTCCTGCTCGAAGGACTGGAGGAGGACGTTAGACCGGCGGCCGTCGAGCCGGTTCTTGCGCAGGGTCCGCACGAGCGTGTCCTCAAGGGGCAGGCCGATCGAGCGGAAGTAGGTCGGGTGCTTCGTCTCGGGGTACATCCCGATGTCGCGGCCGGTGCGGCGGCGCTCGGCGAGCAGCAGCTTCACGATCTCGTCGAAGGTCGGGACCTCGTAGAGCCCGTCGTAGGCGGTGTTGGCCGGGCGCAGCTGCGGCAGGCGCTCCTTGGCGCGCAGCGACTTGATCTCGGCGAGGGTGAAGTCCTCGGTGAACCAGCCGGTGACGTTGCGGCCGTCGATGACCTTGGTGGTCCGGCGGCCGGCGAACTCGGGCCGGGCCGAGACGTCGGTGGTGCCGCCGATCTCGCTCTCGTGACGGGCGACGAGGACCCCGTCGCTGGTCGGCACGAGGTCGGGTTCGATGATGTCGACGCCCTGGGCGATCGACAGGCGGTACGACTCCAGAGTGTGCTCGGGCCGGTAACCGCAGGAGCCGCGGTGGCCGACGATCTGGACCCGGTGCCTTGGCCGGCGGCCGTTGCTCAAGGACTTCTCCTCGGCCTGGGCGGGGGAACCGGTGCCGGTGACGACGATGGCCGCCGCCGCGGACAGGGTTCCGGTGACGAGAGTGCGGCGTCGCATGGATACCTCCTGGAGTGAACTTGGGCCCACCCAATCGGTTCCGTGCCAATCCCCGGCGAACGGCCGGAGTCCGGCAGTAGAACGTCCACAGCAGACTAACCGGTCCCGCCGGGCCCTGGCGACGGCGCCCGACGGGACCGAGTCCATCAGACGCGGGTCACCCGCACCGCGTCGGCGATCACATAGCCCGCACCGGAACTCCAGCGGCTGACCGCGAGGATGTCCCGCGCGCCCGACCCGAAGGCGTGCGTCCCCAGGTCGACCCACTTGCCGCCGTTCGACTGCTGGTTGACCGTGACGGTCTTGTTGCCGCCACTGGCGAACACCACGAAGGGGGTACTGGCGTTGTAGCCGGCGTCGCCGGGGTACCAGGTCTCCACCTTGTAGTCGGCGGCGGCCGGGAGGGTCGCGCGGTAGTAGGCGCCGTCGGAGACGGCGGCCGGGTCGGCGTAGTGGTAGTTCGAACCGTAGCGCTGTGCCGAGTAGGTCGACACCGCCCAGTTGGCCCCCGCGGTGAAACCGGCGCTTCCGTTGTCGATGACGACCTGGAACGACGGTGTCCCGCCGCCGTTGAGCTTCGCGGCGACGGCCGTGCGCAGCGTGGGCAGCATGCTGTACAGCTTGTCGCCGGGGCAGGCGGTGGAGACGTAGTCGCGGTGGCCGTAGATCTTGGTCGGCGCGATCCCGTACTGCTGGCAGATGTAGGCGCACAGGTCGACGAGCTTGGCCCACAGCGCGTCCGGCGGCGTCGCCGAGGTGTAGGTGCCCTCGTTCTCGATGCCGATGCCCTGGCTGTTCTGGCCGGGGCAGTGCGCGCCGACGACCATGCCGTTGCCGCTGCTCAGGTGCGAGAGGCTGTAGTGGCGGCCCTCCATGGCGTACCCGCCGCGGCTGACCGTGAAGTGCTGTCCGGTGTCGGCCCAGCCCTGCGAGTCCATGTGGTAGTTCTGGATCGACCGCGCCAGCCGGTAGGCCGCGGCCTGGGTGACGTCGGCCTGGTTCGCCGTCGCCGTGTGGTGAATGATGATCTTGTTGGCGTCGGTGGCGATCTGCGAGAGGCCGCTCGCCGAGCGGGCGCCCCACGTCGAGCAGCTCGCGATGCCCGGGTTGGGCACGGCCGCGCCGGCCGTCGTGACGGTGAAGCCTCCGACCGTGGCCGCGGCGCCGAGCACCACGGCCCCCCGGAAGATGTTCCGGCGGGACATTAATGGATCAGGGGACATCCGACGCACCTCCGCTTGGTGGAGCTTTCCTACCGGAAGCTCGCCACTTGAGGAGTCTTCCTACCATGCGCTTGCCTGAGCGGGGAAGATGTCCTCGGTCGCCGGGCGGTGACACAGTGGAGGGTCGGCTGGTGGAGCCGGTGGACACGGATGTTCAGGGTTAAGGCGGACTTTAGGAACGGCGGCGAAGCAGTACCCACGCCGGACACCCGCAAGTTCACACGTAACCCCGGCCGGGGACCCGGCGCCGGAGGAGGCGCCGCAGCCCGAGCCCCTACCTGGCGTGAGGTTTCGTCGGCCTCCGGCCAGGCGAGCACAGCACAAAGGGCCGGCGCCCCCCGGCCGCCGGCCCTTTGTGCTGTCAGAACTCAGCTCCCGGAGGCCGAGGCCTGCACGAGCGTCCGGATCTGGCGCAGCAGCACCGACAGCGCCGCGAGGTCGGCGCGTGAGTGGATGAACTCGCCCATCGCGTTCTGCACCCGTGCCAGCGTCGAGGCGTTCTGCTCCTCCCAGTGCGCGACCCGCTCGACGGGGGACTCCGCGGAGTCCGTCGAGGTCAGCACCTCGCAGGTGAGGGCCGCGATCGCCGCGTACAGGTCGTAGCGCAGGGCCATGCGGGCCAGCGTCTGCCAACGGTCCTCGCGGGGCAGGTCGGAGATCTTGTTGAGGACGCTGTCGGCGGTGAAGCGCTCGGCGATGGTGAAGTACACCTCGGCGACCTCGGCCAGGCCCTCCTCTCCGGTCCGCTCGGTCTGGGTCGCCGTCTCCACGACGTCGATCAGGCCGAAACCGTAGATCAGGCACGCCAGCCGCTCCGCCAGGTCCTCCGGCAGACCGGTCGACGCCAGCTTCGCCGCGTAGCCGTGCATGGCCTCGCGCTCGGAGCCGAGCAGCAGCTCCGGCATCTTCGGCAGGAGCGCCGCGACGCCTTCGCTCAGGCGGTTCACCTCGGCCTCGACGTCGAGCGGCACCCGCCGGTTCTGCACCAGCCAGCGCACACCCCGGTCGAGCAGGCGGCGGACCACCAGCAGCCCGGCGACCTGCGCGTCGGTCGGCACGACGTTGTCGAGGGCCTCGATGGCCGTCCACAGCTCCGAGAGGCCGAAGACCTTCCGGATGATCGCGTAGCCGCGGATCGCGTCGTCGGCCGAGGCTCCGGTCTCCTCCATGATGCGGAAGATGAAGGACGTGCCGCCGTGGTTGACGACCTCGTTGACCAGCGCCGTCGTCACGATCTCGCGGCGCAGCGGGTGCTCGGGCATGATCCGCGCGAACCGGTCCCGCAGCGGGTGCGGGAAGTACTCGGTCAGCACCGCCTTCGTCCAGACGTCGTCGGGCAGGGCGGAGTCGAGGATCTCGTTCTCCAGGTCGAGCTTGACGTAGGAGAGCATCACCGCGAACTCCGGCCGGGTCAGGCCGCGGTCGGAGGCCGTGCGCTGGTTGAGCTCCTTGTCGGTCGGCAGCCCTTCGAGCTTGCGGTCGAGACCGGCGTGCTTCTCCAGGTAGGCCAGCAGCCTGCGGTGCACCGGCAGCAGCGTCAGCGCCTGCGCGCCGGCCACCCCCAGCGCCCTGCTCTGGTCGTAGTTGTCGCGCAGGACCAGCTCGGCGACCTCGTCGGTCATCTCGGCCAGCAGTTCGTCGCGGTCGGCCGGATCCAGCTCACCGGAGGTGATCGCCCGCGACAGCAGGACCTTGATGTTGACCTCGTGGTCAGAGCAGTCGACACCCGCGGAGTTGTCGATGAAGTCGGTGGCGATGTGCCCGCCGCCGAGCGCGAACTCGATGCGGCCCAGCTGGGTCAGGCCCAGGTTCCCGCCCTCGCCGACGACCTTGCAGCGCAGCTCGCCGCCGTTGACCCGCAGCGTGTCGTTGGTCTTGTCGCCGACCTCGGCATTGGTCTCCGAAGCGGCCTTGACGTAGGTCCCGATCCCGCCGTTCCACAGCAGGTCGACCGGCGCCTTGAGGATCGCGTTGATCAGGTCGTTGGGGGCCAGCCGCGTCACCGAGTCGGCCAGGCCGAGCGCCTGGCGGACCTGCGGCGACAGCGGGATGGACTTGTCCGCCCGCGACCACACGCCGCCGCCCTCGCTGATCAGCGACTTGTCGTAGTCGTCCCACGTCGAGCGCGGCAGCTCGAACAGCCGCTGCCGCTCCGGGAACGACCGGGCCGCGTCGGGCTCGGGGTCGATGAAGATGTGCATGTGGTTGAAGGCCGCGACCAGGCGGATGTGCCCACTGAGCAGCATCCCGTTGCCGAAGACGTCGCCGCCCATGTCGCCGATGCCGACGACGGTGAAGTCCTCGCTCTGGGTGTCGACGCCCAGCTCGCGGAAGTGGTGCTTGACCGACTCCCACGCACCGCGGGCGGTGATGCCCATCTTCTTGTGGTCGTAGCCGGCCGAGCCGCCCGAGGCGAAGGCGTCACCGAGCCAGAACCCGTAGGACATCGCGATCTCGTTGGCGATGTCGGAGAAGGTCGCGGTCCCCTTGTCGGCGGCCACCACCAGGTACGGGTCGTCGCCGTCGTGGCGGACGACCTCCACCGGCGGGACGACCTTGCCGGAGGGGTCGAGGTTGTCGGTGATGTCCAGCAGCGCCGAGATGAAGGCCTTGTAGCAGGACACGCCCTCGTTGAACAGCGCGTCGCGCTCGACGGGCGGGTCCTTCAGCACGAAGCCGCCCTTGGCGCCGACCGGCACGATGACCGAGTTCTTCACCATCTGCGCCTTGACCAGGCCCAGCACCTCGGTGCGGAAGTCCTCCCGGCGGTCCGACCAGCGCAGGCCGCCGCGGGCCACCGCGCCGAAGCGCAGGTGCACGCCCTCGAAGCGCGGCGAGTACACGAAGATCTCGTACTTCGGCCGCGGCGCAGGCAGCAGCTCGGCGAGGTTCTGCGGGTCGAGCTTGAACGACACGTACGGCTTGGGCCGCCCGTTGCCGCGCTGGAAGAACGAGGTCCGCAGCGTCGACTCGATCAGCAGCAGGAACGCGCGCATGATGCGGTCGGCGTCGAGGCTGGCGACCTGGTCGAGCTCGCCGCGGATGTGCTCGGCGATCGCCCCGGCGGCCTCCTCGCGCGCCTGCGCGGTCAGCTGGAGCTCGGGGTCGAAGCGGGTCTGGAACAGCTCGACGAGCGAGGCGGCGATCTTCGGGTGGTTGCGGAAGGTCTCCCACATGAACCGCTGCGAGTGGATGCTCCCGGCCTGGCGCAGGTACTTCGCGTAGGCCCGCAGGATCACCACCTCCCGCCAGGTCATGTTGGCGCGCAGCACCAGCTCGTTGAAGCCGTCGACCTCCGACTCGCCGCGCCAGGCCGCCGAGAACGCGTTCTCGACCTTCGCCCGCACCTGCGGGACCTGGATCTCGACGTCGGCGGGCAGCTTGAGACCGAAGTTGTAGACGTAGATGACGTCGTCTTCGCGGTTGATCTCGTAGGGCCGCTCGTCGGCGACCTGCACGCCCAGGGAGTGCAGCACCGGCAGCACCGCCGACAGCATCATCGGCTCGCCGTAGCGGAACACCTTGAAGCGCACGTCGTCGTCGCGCTTGCGGTGGCGGAACAGGTGCAGCGCCAGCTCGCCGGGCTCGTCGAGCAACTCCAGCTTGGCGATGTCCTTGGCCGCCTCGAAGGGCGTGTGCTCGTCCTTGTACGTCGGCGAGTAGGCCCGCCGGTAGCGCTGGTACAGGTCGTGCGCCTGTTCCTCGCCGAGTTTGCGGTCGAGCAGCAGACTGAAGTCGGCGTCCCACGAACGCGTCGCCTGGGTCAGCTCGTCCTGGACCGCCTCGACGTTGACTTCGCCCAGCGGCCGCTTCGGGTCGGTGTGGATGATGTAGTGGATGCGCGCCAGCGGCGAGTCGCCCACGCGCGTCGTGTAGTCCACGCCGACGCTGTTGAGGCGCTCCTTGAGGATCTTCTCGATGCGCAGCCGGTTGTCGGTGTTGAAGTGGTCGCGCGGCAGGTAGACCAGGCACGAGATGAAGCGGCCGTAGGCGTCACGGCGCAGGAACAGCCGCAGGCGCCGCCGCCCCGCCAGGCGCAGCACGCCCATGACGGTCTGGTACAGCTCGTCGGTGCTGATCTGGAACAGGTCGTCGCGCGGGTAGGTCTCCATCGTGGCGAGGAGGTCCTTGCCCGAGTGACCCGTCGCGGCCAGCCCGGAACGCTGGAGGACCTCGGCGACCTTGCGGCGCACGACCGGCAGCTCCCGCACCGAGTGCAGGTAGGCCGCCGAGGTGAACAGGCCGAGGAAGCGGCGCTCCCCGATGGCCCGGCCCTCGTCGTCGAAGACCTTGAACCCGATGTAGTCGAGGTAGGCGTTGCGGTGCACCGTCGACTTCGAGTTCGCCTTCGTGATGATCAGCAGGCGCTTCTCGAGGACCTTCTCGTAGGCCTCGGGCGCCATCGACGCCAGTGCCTTCGGGGCCACCTGGTCCTGGCGCAGGATGCCCAGACCGGTGCCCATGACCGCGCACAGGGCCGGGCCGTCCTCGCGGTCCTGGAGGCGGTACTCGCGGTACCCCAGGAAGGTGAAGTGGTCGTCGGTGAGCCAGCGCAGCAGGTCGACGGCGTCGGTGACGTCCTTGTCGGGGACCGGCGGGCGGCGCTCGCCGCGGCTGAGCTCGTCGGCGAGGCCCAGGGCCTGGTCGCGCATCTTCTGCCAGTCCTCGACGACCTCGCGGACGTCGGTGAGGACGCTCAGGATGTCGTTGTGGAGGGCCTCGACGTCGCCGGTCTCGCGCTGGCGCTCGATCTCGATGTGCATCCAGCTCTCGGCGACTCCCGCGGGGTCGGAGTCGACCGGAACGTTCTCCATGGCGCCCATGACCTGGCGCTTGACCTTCACCTGCGGGTGGACGAGGAGCTGCACCTCGACGTCCTTGCGGGTGAACAGCGCGGTCAGCGAGTCGACGAGGAAGGGCATGTCGTCGGTGACGAGGTCGATGACGGTTCGGGCGCCGTCGTAGAGCGCCTCGGGCGGTCCGGGCTCGGTCGCCGAGACCGAGAGCTTCACCTCACCGGGCAGGCGCTGTGCGGCCAGCTCCCGGTGGTGGACCGTGATCGCCACCAGATCGGCCGGTTCGCGGCCCACGAGGTCCTCGTCGGGCACCAGCCGCCAGTACAGCCGCACCAGTTCGGCGAGATCGGGATCGCCCTCGGTCAAAGCCACCGCGTCGGCGACAAGCCGTTCCCTGTTGGGAACCTCGTCGTCCAGATTGCCTTCGGAGGCTTCGTCGTCTGACACCATCGGCAACATCGGGTCTCCAGTCCGAGTGAAGATCCACACCGTTGTGGACCGCTCCGTCCATGAGCCTACGTCGGGGGGTTCGGCCGACGATCAGGTGAGTGCCCGCACAATGGTGTCAACCACGTCCGCGGCCAGCTGGCCGTCCGGGTCGTAGTCCGGGTCGAACACCGTGACCTCCAGCCCGAGGCAGCTGTCCTCGCTGGTCAGCTCGCGTACGAGCTGCTCCAGTTCGCTGTGCGCGATGCCGCCCGGGTCGGGTCCGTCGACGGCCGGCATGACCGACGGATCGAGGACGTCGACATCCACGTGCAACCAGAACCCGTCCACCTGCGTGAGTTGCTCCCCGACCCACTCGACCGTCCGGTTGGCGCCGGCCGCCCGCAGCTGCGGAACGGTCCGGTAGGCGATGCCGGCGGCGGTGAGCTCGACGCGGTGGGCGTCGGAGTCGCGGATGCCGAGCACGGCGACGTCGGGCTCGGCCACATAGGGCCGCAGCCCGTCCACGTCGGTCAGGTCCGGCTGCCCGCGCCCGGTCACCAGCGCCAGGTCCTCGCCGGCCGCCGCGCCGACGTAGGGCGAGTTGCCGGGGTGGCGGTAGTCGGAGTGCCCGTCGATGAAGACCAGGCCGTAGCGGGCGTCGTCGCGCTTGCCGCGCCGGCGCATGGCGAGGGCCGTACCGAGCAGGATCGAGCAGTCGCCGCCGAGGACAAGGGGCCGGTAGTCGGCGTCCAGGAGGGCGTTGACGCGGTCGGCGAGCCGCCGGGAGTACCAGGCGATCTCGGCTGCGTGGCAGACGCCGTCGCCCGGCTTCCAGTCGCCGGGGTCGTAGCGGGGGGCCGTGAGACAGCCCGCGTCGTGCGCGGACAGGCGGGAGACCAGCCCGTGGTCGCGCAGCGCCCCGGGTGCCTTGGCGCACCCGGGGACGGCGGTCTGGGTCGGTGGGCGCAGCCCGAGGTTCGACGGCGCATCGAGCACGGCGAGCTGTCTCATGTGTACTAGAAAAGCACTGTCATGAGCTGTCTGCGGGCCTTGGCGACAGCCGGGTCGTCCGGAGCCGCGAGTCCGAAGAGCTCGACGAGGTGTTTGCGCACGATTTCACGTTCGGCGCCGCTGGTCCGCGAGACGAGCGCGATGAGGCGCGCGTAGGCCGCGGCGGCCTCGCCGGTGAGCACTTCGAGGTCGGCGGCGAGCGTCTGGGCCGCCAGGTCGCCGGGCGCGGCCTCGGCCGCGGCGAGGGAGGCCTCGATGTCGGCGCCCTCGGTGCGGCGGAGCAGCCCGACCTGCGCGAGGCCGGCCTCGGCCTCACTGTCGCCGGGGTTCTCACCGAGGTACTTGCGGTAGGCGGCCTCGGCGGCGTCGTAGTCGCCCTCGGCGAGCTTGTCCTCGGCCTGGACCAGGCGCGGGTCGAGAGGGACCTCGGCCTGCGGGGCGTCGACCCCGGCGGCGTTGAGGAGTTCGGCGATCCACTGGCGCAGACCCGGCTCGGGCTGCGGCCCCTCGAAGGCGTTGACAGGCTGGCCGCCGACGATGGCAATGGCCGTCGGGACGGCGCGAACACCGAACGCCTGGGCGAGCCGCTGCCCGCCGTCGACGTCGACCTTCGCCAGAGTCCACAGTCCGCCGCCCTCGGCGGCGAGGCGTTCGAGCACCGGTACCAGCTCGGCCGAGGAGGGATCGCCCTCGACCCAGAACAGGACGACCACCGGCGTGCTCATCGAACGGTCGATGATCTCGCTCTGGAAGGTCGCCTCGGTGACGTCGATGACGGCGACTCCCCCACCGGCGGAGGCGCCGGCCTGCGGGGACGCCTGCGGCGCGGGCCGCGGCGTACCGAGTCCGGAGAGGTCGACGGCTCCCCGGGTGAAGATGGAGTTACCTAGGTTGGGCTGCGTCATGGCGTTAAGTCTTGCACTTTCCGCGCGTCGACCGTGGTCCGGGCCGTGCGCGGCAAGGCGCGCCGAGCGCGGGCCTGGAAGACTGCGCGGATGCGTGTGCAGATCGAACCCGACCTGGCCGCGTTCGCGGCCGGCGCGCTGCCGTTCCTGCGGCGCGACACCGCGACCGGCAACGTCATCGCCGCAGGCGTCCGCGCCCGCCTCGACGGGCTCACCGACCTCGAAGCCGACGCCATGTGGCTGAGCGTCCTCGACGACGGCGAACTCGTCGGCGTCGCCATGCTCACTCCCCCGCACAAACTATGCCTGCCCGGCCTCCCCGAACCGGTCGTCGTCGCGCTCGCCGACGCCCTGTGCGAGCTGCGCCCGGATCTGCCGGGCATCACCGGCCCCCGCGCCGCGGTCGAGCGCTTCGTCGCCCGCTGGAGCGTCCGGATGGGCGCGCCGGCCCGCCGGGGCACCTCACGGACGGTCTACGAGCTGACCGAGCCGCTCATTCCCGACGGCGTCCCCGGGAACGCGAGGCGGGCGGTGCCGGCCGACCGCGAGCTGCTCGCCGACTGGTTCGAGGCCTTCACCCGCGACGTGAACGGGCCGGTCCGGCGCACCCGCCGGGAGCGCCTGGACATCGTCGACCGCCGTGTCGATCGCGGCCTGTTGTGGCTGTGGGAGGACGCGGGGACACCGGTGTCGATGGCCCTGCGCTTGGACGCCGTCGAGGGCGTCTCGCGGATCACGGCGGTCTACACCCCCGACGAGCACCGCGGCCGGGGATACGCGGCGGCGTCGGTGTCGCGGCTGTGCGCCGGCCTCCTCGCTACGGAGGAGGTCGAACGCTGCATGCTGTACGCCGACCAGGACAACCCGACCAGCAACGGCGTCTACCGCCGCATCGGGTTCGTACCGGCCGTCGAGGCGGTCGACTACTCCTTCGGCTGAGGCGGGAAACCCCGGCGCACCGATGATGAAGGCCGGGGCCGGCCCGCTCTCGCGGACCGGCCCCGGCCGGTGTCTCTCACGGGCGCCAGGTGCCCCAGGGCGCCTCAGGCGGACTTGTCCCGGCGGATGCGCGGGCGCTTGACCATCCGGTCGCGCGGCACGATCGTCGGGTTGACGTTCTTGAGGACCACGTCGCGGGTGATGACCACCCTCGCGACGTCCTCGGCGCGGCTGGGCACCTCGTACATCACCGGGAGGAGGACCTCCTCCATGATCGCGCGCAGGCCGCGAGCGCCGGTGCCCCGGAGCATGGCCTGGTCGGCGATCGGTTCGAGGGCGTCGTCGTCGAAGACCAGTTCCACACCGTCGAGCTCGAACAGGCGCTGGTACTGCTTGGTCAGCGCGTTGCGGGGCTCGGTGAGGATCTGGATCATCGCCTCCTTGTCGAGGTTCTTGACCGTCGTCATGATCGGCAGCCGGCCGACGAACTCCGGGATCAGCCCGAACTTGAGCAGGTCCTCGGGCATGACGTCGGCGAAGATGTCGTCGGATGACGAGTCGTCGACGGTCCGCAGCTGCGCGGCGAAGCCGATGGTGCGCTTGCCGATCCGCTGGTCGATGATCTGGTCGAGGCCCGCGAAGGCGCCACCGCAGATGAACAGCACGTTGGTGGTGTCGATCTGGATGAAGTCCTGGTGGGGGTGCTTGCGGCCGCCCTGCGGGGGGACCGAGGCCACGGTGCCCTCGAGGATCTTCAGCAGCGCCTGCTGCACGCCTTCACCGGACACGTCGCGAGTTATCGACGGGTTCTCCGACTTGCGGGCCGCCTTGTCGATCTCGTCGATGTAGATGATGCCCGTCTCGGCGCGCTTGACGTCGTAGTCGGCGGCCTGGATGAGCTTGAGGAGGATGTTCTCCACGTCCTCGCCGACGTACCCGGCCTCGGTCAACGCGGTGGCGTCGGCGATGGCGAAGGGGACGTTCAGCATCCGCGCGAGGGTCTGGGCGAGGTGTGTCTTGCCGCTGCCCGTCGGGCCGATCATCATGATGTTCGACTTGGCCAGCTCGACGCCCGAGTCGCCGCGATGGGCGGACGAGGCCTCGACCTGGACGCGCTTGTAGTGGTTGTAGACCGCCACCGCGAGGGACCGCTTCGCGTGATCCTGACCGACCACGTACTGGTCGAGGAACTCCACGATCTCCTTGGGCTTGGGCAGCTGCTCCCACTTGACCTCGCCGGCCTCGGCGAGCTCTTCCTCGATGATCTCGTTACATAGGTCGATGCACTCGTCGCAGATGTAGACACCGGGTCCGGCGATGAGTTTCTTGACCTGCTTCTGGGACTTGCCACAGAAGGAGCACTTCAGTAGCTCGCTCTCTCCGATGCGAGGTGCCACCTGGGTCTCCCTGCCGTCTCAAGCACCGGGCTGGGCTCGCCCGGCGTCGCCTGTCCGCTCCTGTTTGACCGTACCTGGTCGTCAAGCCATCGACCGCATTTGCGGCCATCGCACCGGGGCGAAGGAGTTCATCGCCCCGGCGGATGAGCTTAGCTCGCCGATGCGACCGCGTTCTTCTTCCGCGAAGTGAGCACGCTGTCGATCAGACCGTACTCCTTGGCGTCCTCGGCCGTGAAGATCTTGTCCCGCTCGATGTCCTTGCGGACCTGCTCCTGGGACTTGCCGGTGTGCAGGGAGAGCACGATCTCCAGCTGCTTGCGCATGCGGAGGATCTCGCGGGCCTGGATCTCCATGTCGGAGGCCTGGCCGAAGGTGCCCTCGGTGGCCGGCTGGTGGATGATGATCCGCGAGTTCGGCAGGGCGATCCGCTTGCCCGGGGTTCCGGCGGCGAGCAGGACGGCGGCGGCGCTGGCCGCCTGGCCCATGCAGACCGTGCGGATGTCGGGGCGGACGTACTGCATCGTGTCGTAGATGGCCATCAGCGCGGTGATGGAGCCACCGGGCGAGTTGATGTACATCGTGATCTCACGGTCGGGATCGTTGCCCTCGAGCACGATCAGCTGGGCCATGATGTCGTTGGCGGAGGTGTCGTCGACAGGAGATCCGAGGAAGATGATGCGGTCCTCGAACATCTTGTTGTACGGGTTCATCTCCTTCACCCCGTAGGACGTCTTCTCGACGTACGACGGGATGATGTACCGGTTCTGCACGGCGGGCGCTCCCGCGATACCGGTGACGGCCCTGTGCAGGTTGCTCTGGCTGAAGATCTCTGACACGTCTATATCCCTTACCCGTTCGACGGCAGCTGCGCCGCACCCGTCACGACACTGTCGATGAATCCGTAGTCCTTGGCCTCTTCGGCGGTGAACCAGCGGTCGCGGTCGGAGTCGGTCTCGATCTCCTCGACCGTACGCCCCGTGTGGTGCGCTACCCGCTCCTGGAACATCTTCTTGGTGTACAGCATCTGCTCGGCGAGGATGGCCACATCGGACGCCGTTCCGCCGATGCCACCCGACGGCTGGTGCATCATCACCCGCGTGTGGGGAAGCGCGGTCCGCTTGCCCGGCGCTCCGGCGCACAGCAGCAGCTGCCCCATCGAGGCGGCCATGCCCATGGCGAGCGTGGCGACGTCGTTGGGGATGAACTGCATCGTGTCGTAGATGGCCATACCCGCGTAGACGGAGCCACCCGGCGAGTTGATGTACAGCTGGATGTCGCGCTCGGGGTCCTCGGCGGCAAGCAGCAGCAACTGGGCGCAGAGCCTGTTGGCAACCTCGTCGTTGACCTCGCTGCCGAGGAAGATGATGCGCTCCTTGAGCAGCCGGTCGAACACCCTGTCGTCGAGACTGCCCGTCTCGGCGGCGCGGGCGACGATCGACGCATTCGGGATGATCAGATCGCTCATTGCGCCCTCTCAGGTCCGTAGTAGAAGTCTTGTCGCATCAGCGACCCTAGTCGGTGACGGCCCGAAAACCGGTCGTGGCGGGCGTTTGTTCGCTGTCAGCGCAGCAGACCCGCGAAGCGGAATATAACCCGCGAGAGGCCTCGCGCGGCCGGGGTTTCCTCGGGCTGTACCGGGTGACACCGTGGTGGCCGCCCGGGCGGGCGGTCACGCGAAAACCGTTCGCGAGCCCGGGCGCGCCGCGGTGGCGTGCCGGAGGCGAACGCCGACGGCGGCGGCCTCCCTCGCGGGTGACCGCCGCCGTCGAAGCGCGCGGTGGCGCCTGCTACTTGCCGTCGTCCTCGCCGTCGGCCTGGCCCTCGTCGTCGCCGTCGGCCTGGGCGGCCTGCGCCGCCTCGGCCTCACGGGCCTCACGACGGCCGGGGAACAGCTCGTCCTCGCCCAGGGTGAACCCCGCGGTGTCGGTGACGGTGGCGGCCTCGATGACCGACTCCAGCGCCTTCGAGCGGCGCAGGTCGGCGACGAGGCTGCGCAGCTGGCCCGAGCGCATCAGCTGGTCGGCGTACTGCTGGAGCTGCTCCTGCGGCACGCCCTGGCGCTGCGCCTGCTGCACCACGGCGAAGGTGAGCTCCTGGTCGGTGACCTCGGTGTTCTCCGCGTCGGCCAGCTTGTCGAGGACGAGCTGGTTGCGGATCGCGATGCCGGCCTGCTCGGCGAGCTCGGTCTCGAACTGCTCGACGGTCTTGTCCTGGCGGGCCAGGAAGTCCTCGAGAGTGGAGTCGAGCTGCTGGATCTGCTCGACGAGGTGGCCCTTGCGGTGCTCGACCTCGTCGGAGACGACGCCTTCGGGGGTCGGAACACCGGCGGCCTCGACGAGGACCTCGGCGGCCTTGACCCGGATCTGCTCGGCGCGGGCCTGCGCGGCGCGGGTGGTGAGGTTGCCGCGCAGTTCGGCGCGCAGTTCCTCGATGGTGTCGTGCTCGCTGGCGAGGGTGGCGAACTCGTCGTCCAGCTCGGGGAGCTCACGCTCGCGCACGCTGCGGACGGTGACCTCGACGTCGGCGTCCTGGCCGGCGCGGTCGCCGCCCACGAGCTTGGTGACGAAGGTCTTGGTCTCGGCGGCGCTCATGCCGACGAGGGCCTCGTCGAGGCCGTCGAGGAGATTGCCGGCGCCGACCTCGTGGGAGATGCCGGTGGCCGAGCCGCCCTCGATCTCCTCGCCGTCGACGGTGGCGTTGAGGTCGATGGAGACGAAGTCGCCTTCGGCGGCGGGGCGCTCGACGCCCTTGAGGGTCGCGAAGCGCAGGCGGAGGCTCTCCAGCTGCTCGTCGACCTCGGAGTCCTCGACGTTGAGCTCGTCGACGGTGATCGTCAGCGTGCTCAGGTCGGGGAGTTCGAAGGAGGGGACCACGTCGACCTCGGCGGTGAAGGTCAGCGGCTGGCCGTCCTCGATGTCGCCCGGTTCGATGGTGGGCCGGCCGAGGGCCTTGATGTCGTGCTCGTTGATCGCGGCGACGTACTGCTCGGGGAGAGCCGCGTCGATCGCCTCGGCGAGCACCGCACCGCGCCCGACACGCTGGTCGATGATCCGCGCCGGCGCCTTCCCGGGCCGGAAGCCGGGGATGCGGACCTGGGCACCGATCTTCTTGTACGCCTGACGCAGCTGCGGCTCAAGCTCCTCAAAAGGCACCTCGACGTTGAGTCGAACCCGAGTTTCGCTCAGGGTTTCAACGGTGCTCTTCACAGGCGTGACTCCTTGGTACGTGGCATTGGTGAGTGTTGTGCGTGGCATGCGGTGTCGTCGAGGGAGCATGCGGGCCCCGCCCGAGTCTAGGCCACGGAAAAAGGACTCCCCATGGAGCATGACCGATGCCACCTGTGAGGTCGGCGTCGGCCGGGTGAATGGTCGGGACGACAGGATTTGAACCTGCGACCCCCCGCTCCCAAAGCGGGTGCGCTACCAAGCTGCGCCACGTCCCGAAACCGTGCGAGGCACGGGCTTTGCGTCCGACCCGCGGCGCGGCGGCCGAAGATGCCGCGCCGGGTGCAGGAGCCGGGGTCCGCGAGGGCGGTCACCGACGGAAGGAAGCGTACAACACGGCCCGGAGGGAGTCGTGGGGGTTATGGGCGGGGTGGGGGCACGCATTGCGCACCGACCCTCACCGACCGCACCATGAACGGTGAGGCGCGTGACGGCGACGCCGGAGAGGAGTCCCCTCATGGACGACCGGACGGCTCGGGCGCCCGGCCGCCCCGAACGCAGGACCGTGCTGATCGTCGCCGGGGTGACGGCTGCGGTGGTAGTGGTCTGCGTGCTCGGTGTGGTCGCCGGCAACCTCGTGAGCGGCGGCAGGGAGGAGCCCTCACCCACGACGGCGGTCAGCTCTCCGGCGGCGGTGGGGCCGGAGGAGGAGCCCACCCCGGTGGTCCTGGAGATGCCGGACGTGGTCGGCCAGAACGCCGCGGTGGCCCGCGACGAACTGGAGAGGCTCGGCTTCACCGATGTGGAGTTCGGCTCGGCCGACGAGGGCGACAGCCTGGTCATCATCGCGGCGAACTGGACGGTCGTCGAGCAGTCCCACGAACCCGGGGCGCGGCTGGCCGCCGACGCGGTGATCGTGCTGACGTGTTCCAAGAAGAAGTGAGTCCATGAAGAAGCCCCGCAGCCTGTGAGCTGCGGGGCTTCTCTTCTGAGCGGGCGACGAGAATCGAACTCGCGTAATCAGTTTGGAAGACTGAGGCTCTACCATTGAGCTACGCCCGCGAGCGGTACCAGACTAACCGGTAGTCCCGAGGCTTCGCGACCGGGTTACGGCGTCGAGGTTCTCCGCCGGGTTGTGCGCGGCGTTTGGTGGGGTGGCGGCTCGTCCGGGGGTTGGGCGGCTTCGGCTTCGGCTTCGGTCTGTGGTGCTCGCGGTCGTCGCCCGGCTGGGTGGCTCCGCCCCCAGCACCCCCGCCGGGACTGCGTCCCGGACCCTGCTGAGCACCGCCCCAGACCCGTCCAAGGGCTCCGCCCCTGGACCCCGCTGGGAGGCTTCGCCCCCAGACCCCTGACCAAGGACTCCGTCCCTGGACCCTGCTGGGGCGTTGCCCCAGACCCCACCAGGAACTCCGTCCCTGGACCCGGACCTGCGCCTGGGTTGCGGGCCCTGGGTGGGGTTTGCGTGCCCGTGGGTGGGGTGGGGTGGGGTGGGGCGGCAGGCCGGCTGGGGGCCGGCCTGCTCGCGTGGGCTCGCTGTCGTGGGCCGCTCGGGCCATGTGGCCCGCGTCTGTGGGGACCTCTGGTGGGCCCCTGCTAACCCAGCAGTTCGGACATGCGGTACAGCGCGCGCAACCGCACGCTCTCACCCGCAAGGTTCTCCAGACCGCCGGTCTCGCGGTCGATCACGCACAACGCCGTAGTGACCTTGGCCCCGCCCGCGCGCAGTTCGCGGACCGCGTCGAGGATCGCCCCGCCCGTGCTCACCACGTCCTCCACGATGAGCAGCCGCATCGCGTCGATCCGGCCGCCCTCGGCCAGCCGGCACGTGCCGTACGGCTTGGCCTCCTTGCGCACGAAACGCATCGGCAGACCGGTCCGCATCGACAGCGCCACCGCGATCGGGATGCCGCCGAGTTCGAGTCCGGCCAGGGCGTCGATGTCGGAGGGCACCAGCGGCGCGAGCGTCGCGGCGATCTCGTCGAGCAGCTTCGGGTCGGACTCGAAGAGGTACTTGTCGAAGTACTCCGTCGACGTGGCACCTGACCGGAGCGTGAAGCTACCGGTCAGGTGCGAACGCGCGTGAATGCGCGAAGCCAGATTGGCCATCAGGCTTTGAGCGGCGGGTTGTCCGCGTCGAACAGGTCGCGCTCGGCCAGCCAGTTGTACAGCGGCACGTCCTTCGGCCAGTGGCCCCAGTGGTGGTCGCCGTTGTCGCTGATGCCGTCGAGGAGCTGCTGCTGAACCGGGTCGAGGTCGTTCCACCACGGCTGGTTCGGCAGGTCCTTGACCTCGTCGCGGACGGTGATCCAGCGCGGGGTGTACCCGAAGAACACGACCTTTCGGGTCACGTCCGAGTAGTTGTCCGAACGCGCGTGCCAGATCCGGCGGTCGAAGAAGATGACGTCACCGGCGTCGGCGGTCACCTCGATCGCTCCGGGCGGGTCGGGCCACTCCATGTCCCGCTTGGGCGGACCGTCGATCCAGTTCGCCTTGTGGCTGCCGGGAATGACCTTCAGGTTGCCGCGACCGGGCTCCGAGACGTCGGAGAGCCAGTAGGCCAGCTTGACCGACAGGCGCGGACGCGGGTCGGTCTCCAGCTCGCGGTTCTGGCGGCCGCCGTCCTGGTGCCACTCGAACCGCGGGGGACGCCGGCCCGGGATGGGCGGGTGCTTGTCCAGGTGCGAGTGGTAGACGTGGACGTTCCAGCCGATCATCGACCAGACCATCGGGAAGGTCTTGGGGTGGTTGAGCAGCGGTGCGAGTTCGGGGCAGCTGGTCACAGCCGAGAGCTTGTGCATGGAGCCCTGCGGGCTCAGCTGACCGGCGGCCTTCTCTTCTTCGTAGACGCGGTCGATGCCCGCGGCGTACGTCGCCACTTCTTCGGCGTTCAGGGCGCCCTTGAGCATGATGAAGCCGTCGCGCTCAAAGTCCTCGCGCTGCTCTTTGGTCATGCCGAGCGTCTGTGTGGGGGTAGACAACGTCGTTCCTCCTGTAAAGGGGTCCGTAATAGAGACGGTCCCAGGGGAGGTTTCGTTGTATCAGACGCCGACAAAGTTTCGTGTGTTGGACCACTGATAACGGCCCCCGGCCGCCACAGGGGTCACATGAGCCCCTGTATCCAATCCAGTCCCTCGGCGATCGCCGTGACGTCCTTGAGGTAACCGATACCGGCCAGCACCAGGAAGGCGGCCGTCAGCAGGTGCGACAGGCGCGCGCTTCCGCGACGCCGGCGCAGCACGCGCGAGTACAGGTAGTACCCGGCGATGCGGGCCGCGCAGAACACGCCCACGGCCACCAGGACCACGAAGAGGAAGAACACCAGGTGCGTCACGAAGGAGCCGGCCTTGTTGTCGAAGGCCCAGATCCCCCACGCGACGAAGGTGAACAGGCCCGCCGCGATCGACAGCTCAAGCCCACGGCGCGAACCGCCGAGGCGGCTGTCCGGGCCGAACCACGCCACCTTCTCGCGGTGCGGAAGGTCGGTGAGCGTCTCGTACTCGGCGTGCGGCGCGGTGTGCGCCGCACGCTGCGGCGGGACCGTCGCGCGGCCGCGCATGGTGGGACCCGCCGGGGAGACCGGCGGCCCGCTGACCGGGCTCTCCCGCGGCGCCTGGGGCGTGCGCGGGATGGGCTCGGTGCGGGTCTCCTCGCGCATCGGATGCAGTCTCCGGGTGCGCGCCGTCTCGTGCGGGTCCTGCGGAGGATGTGGCAGACGTCGAGTCGGTTCCCAATCGCCTGAACCCTGTCTCCGACCCTGGCTCATATCCACCCCTCCGGTCGATCGTGCTCGGCCGCTGGTTCCAGGTTAGCCGGGCAGTGCCGGAAGCTCCCGGGTCCGTTCGTACTCGCCCAGTTGCCCGATCCGCCGGGAATGCCGCGCCTCGCCGCTGAAGTCCGTGGCGAGGAAGGCCTCCACGATGGCCACCGCCTCGTCGGCGCCGTGCATGCGGGCGCCGATCGAGACGATGTTGGCGTCATTGTGCTGACGCGCCAGGCGCGCCGTCTCCTCGCTCCAGGCCAGCGCGGCCCGAGTGCCCGCGACCTTGTTCGCCGCGATCTGCTCGCCGTTGCCGGACCCGCCGATCACCACACCGAGGCTGCCCGGGTCGGCGACGACCTTCGCGGCCGTGGCCAGGCAGAACGGCGGGTAGTCGTCCTCGGCGTCATACGCGTGCGGGCCGACGTCGACCACATCGTGGCCGCTTTCGCGCAGGTGCTTGGCGAGGTGCTCCTTGAATTCGTATCCGGCGTGGTCGGAGCCGAGGTAGACGCGCATGTCGAATCAGTTCTCCAGTTGGGCCAGGACGAGCCCGGCGCGGGCCTTCGGGGTGAACCAGGTGCTCTTGCGGGGCATCTTCAGGCGGTCGAGGTTGACCGCGATGAAGTCTTCGACGGTGACCGGCGCGATCAGCACGGCGACGTCGGCGCGGCCGGCGTCCACCTCGCCCACCAGCCACGAGGGCGGGTAGTCGCCGCCCACGTACGTGACTCGCTTGTCGCCCGGGTCGAGATCGAGGGCGCCGCGCAGGAACAGCCGCTCGACCAGCGCGTGGTCGAGCTGGTCGACGACGCTGCCGTCGCCGGTGGGGAGAGTCACATCGAAATGGCGACCGCCGGCGTACAACCGCACCGGATCACCGACCGCCGGAACCGCCGCCGGTCCCTCGACCTCGACCACGTCGACACCCGCGCCGTGCAGGGCGGCGAAGAGGTCGTCGAGCGAGACGGGAAGCTTCGCGATCAGACGGTGGTAGGGCTGGATCGCCACCGACTCCGGTGTCGTGACGACCGCGAGGAAGCGCGGCAGCTCACCGATCTGCGCGGCGAGGCTGCGGTGGTTGCCGTCGGCGACGATGAGGTCCCCGCCGGTGGCCAGGTCCAGGAGCGCGTCGGCCGCCGGGCCGGTGACCGGCCAGATCTCGTGGCGCCGGCCGGCCGGATCGACGTCGACGGCGGCGGGATCGCCGAGGGTCGCCGACAGCTCGGCGAGCGCCGCGTGCAGCTTCTCGCCGGATCCGGTCTGCATCAGCAGGACCGGGGACAAGAGGTGTCCGAGCTCGGCGGTGAGCGCGGCCCGCTGGCGGACCTTCTCGATGAAGACGTCCTCGTTGCGGATGACCAGGCCCGGTTCGTCGGCGGTGGTGGAGATCTGGTCGGTGTCGACCAGGCACCACACGCCGTAGGCGGGCTGCTCTCCGGCGCCGCCGGAGATGCGGTAGACCACGACGACGTCGTCGTGGCCGGTGTAGCGGCCGGCGGCCTGAAGCGCCGCGAGGCGCTCGGCTGCCTGCGGGAGGCTCTGCTCGAAGGACAGCCCGGCGGCGAGCGCCTCGGGTGTCAGGTGCGGCATTTCGACCGCGAGCGCGGAGGCCGGATTGGCGGTGATGATGTCAGTGATTTCGGCGTCGTCGGCGAACTCGTCGTAGTTCTTGGCGCCGGTGTCACCAGTGGTCGACAGCCAGGCGTTCTTGATCGGGTGCGCTGCTCTGCTCACCCGGTGAGGGTAGCGATGAGAGCGAGCGAGGCTCACCTCGGTGCCTCTGCGCACTCGATCCACCACACACCCGGCGGCCGGTGTCCGCACAGTGAGCGATCGTGTCAGACTCGCGGGGACCATCAACCTCACGAGGGAGTCGCAACGTGGCGGGGACCCGCATTCTCAAACAGACCGACGCCGCCGAGCGGGCCCGCCTTCTAGAGGTGGCCTCCTATGACGTGGCCCTCGACCTGACCGTCGGCGACAAGACCTTCGTCTCGCTCACGACCGTCGAGTTCGGTTGCTCCGAGCCCGGTGCGAGCACCGAGATCGAGCTCGCCGCGGAGAACATCCGTTCGGCGACCCTCAACGGGGAGCCGGTCGACACCGCGGGCTACACGCCCGAGGCGGGGCTGACCCTCACTGGTCTGGCCGCCGACAACACTCTCGTCATCGAGGCCGACTGCGCCTACAGCACCGCCGGGCAGGGCCTGCACCGCATGGTCGACGGTGTCGACGGTGAGGTGTACCTGTACTCGCAGTTCGAGGTGGCCGACGCGCAGCGCATGTTCGCCTGCTTCGACCAGCCGGACCTGAAGGCGGAGTTCACGCTGCGCGTGACGGTTCCCGAGCACTGGCGCGCGATCTCGAACATGCCGGTCGCCTCGGAGGAGCCGCTGGAGAGGGCTTCCGCCGGCGAGGGAAGAGCGGAACGGAGCGCAAGCGGCTCCCAGAGTGCTTCCGGGCGACCGAGCGGCGGATTTACTCTGCCCAAGGCGAAGGTGGTGCACTTCGAGAAGGCCCCGCGCATGAGCACGTACCTGTACGCGCTGTGCGCCGGTCCGTACCACGAGGTGACCACCGAGCACGACGGGATCGTCTACGGCCTGTACTGCCGTGAGTCGATGAAGCAGTACCTCGACGCCGAGGGCGTGTTCGAGATCACCCGCCAGGGTTTCGACCACTTCCACGCCAACTTCGGGGTGCGCTACCCGCTGCCGAAGTACGACCAGGTCTTCGCACCCGAGTACAACATGGGCGCGATGGAGAACTACGGCTGCGTGACGATCGCCGAGGCGAGCTACCTGTTCCGTTCGCAGGTCACCGACTTCGAGCTGGAGCAGCGCGCGAACGTCATCCTGCACGAGATGGCGCACATGTGGTTCGGCGACCTGGTCACCATGCGCTGGTGGGACGACCTGTGGCTGAACGAGTCCTTCGCGGACTGGGCCGCGCACTGGGCCAACGTCGAGGCGACCAAGTACAGCGAGGCGTGGACGACCTTCCTGTCGCTGCGCAAGACCTGGGGTTACCGCCAGGACCAGCTGTCCTCGACGCACCCGGTCTACACCGACATGCCCGACCTAGAGGCCGTCGCGGCCAACTTCGACGGCATCACCTACGCCAAGGGCGCCAGCATCCTCAAGCAGCTGGTGGCCTACGTGGGCATCGAGCCGTTCCTGGCGGGTCTTCGCGACTACTTCGGCAAGCACCAGTGGGGCAACGCGACCTTCGGTGACCTGCTGTCGTCGCTGGAGTCGGCCTCGGGCCGCGAGCTTCGCGAGTGGGCCGCGCAGTGGCTGGAGACCATGCAGGTCAACACGCTGCGCCCGGAGGTCTCGGTCGACGGCGACGGGAACTACACGTCCGTCGCGGTCCGCCAGGAGGCTCCGGCCGACTATCCGACGCTGCGCACGCACCGCATCGGCGTGGGCCTCTACGACCTCGTCGACGGCAAGCTCGTCAAGCGCGACCGGATCGAACTCGACGTGGCCGGTGAGCTCACCGAGATCCCGGGGCTGGCCGGTGTGCGTCAGCCCGACGTGCTGCTCCTCAACGACGAGGACCTCACCTACGCCAAGATCCGCCTCGACGAGCGTTCGCTGGCCACGGTCGTCGACCACGTCGCGGCCTTCGAGTCCTCGCTGTCGCGCGCGCTGGTGTGGACCGCGGCCTTCGACATGGTCCGCGACGCCGAGATGGCCGCGAGCGACTTCGTGCGGCTGGTCGCCAGCGGCCTGCCCGCCGAGCGCGACATCAACATCGTCACGGCGATCCTGCGTCAGGTCGGCACGGCGATCTCGCTGTTCGCCACGCCCGAGCACGCTCCGGAGCTGCGCGCGCTGGCGGCCAAGGCGGCCAAGGACGCGATGTCGGCCGCCGAGCCCGGCAGCGGCTTCCACCTTCAGTGGACGAAGGCCTTCGCCGACCTGGCCCGCGACGAGGCCGACCTGGCCATGCTGCGCGGTTGGCTCGCGGGCGAGGGCGTGCCGGCGGGGCTGTCCGTGGACACCGACCTGCGCTGGCACCTGATCATCGCGCTGGCCGGCAAAGGGGCCGTCGGGCGCGCCGAGATCGACGCCGAGCTGGAGCGCGACAACACCGCCGACGGCCAGCGCAAGGCCACGATCGCGGGCGCGTCCCTGCCCGACGCCGAGTCGAAGGCGGCCGTCTGGGAGCGGCTGACCACCGACTCGGAGCTGGCCAACTGGGCGCAGCGGTCCATGCAGCTGGGCTTCTGGCACCCCGACCAGCTGGAGCTGACCGCCGACTACGTGGTGAAGTTCCTCGCGTCGGTGCCGGTGGTGTGGGAGATGCGCAACACGACGGTGGCCATGGAGTACGCCTCCATGGGCTTCCCGCGCCTCTACGTCGACGAGAAGACGCTGACCCTGGTCGACGCGTGGCTCAGCGAGGGCGACCGCCCCGACGCGATGCGCCGTTTCATCGCCGAGGGCCGCGACGACATCGCCCGCGCCCTGCGGGCCCGTGCTCGTGACGCGGTGACCGGATAGCACGAAGCGAAGGGGCGCCGACCTGGGTCGGCGCCCCTTCGTCATGCTCGGCACCTCATCCCCGCGAGGCCGCCCGCGCCGGCCCGGCCGGTGCGTAAAGTCCTTCGCAAAGCCGGACCGACACCGACCACCGACCCCTCGGAGCAGCAGTGGCACACGTGCACAACCTCACCCGCGACGAGGCCGCCGAGCGCGCCCGCCTGCTCGCGGTCGACTCCTACGACGTCGACCTCGACCTGACCGTCGGTGACGAGCTGTTCGCCTCGCGGACCGAGCTGCGCTTCTCCTGCACCGAACCGGGCGCGGAGACCTTCGTCGAGCTCAGCGCCGAGGCGATCGCCTCCGCCGTCCTCAACGGACGGCCCGTGGACGTGTCGGAGTACTCCCCCACGGCCGGACTGCGCCTGCCGGGGCTCGCGGCGGTCAACCATCTCGTGATCGACGCGCGCGTCCGCTACTCGCGTGACGGCCAGGGCCTGCACCGTCTCGTGGACCCCGTCGACGGAGAGGTCTACCTCTACACGCACTTCGAGTCCAACGGCGCGCAGCTGATGTACGCCTGCTTCGACCAGCCCGACCTGAAGGCGACCTTCACGCTGACGGTCAAGGCGCCGGCGCACTGGCGCGTCATCTCGAACATGCCCGTTGCCGCCGACACCGCCGAGGGAGACGCGCACGTGGTGGCCTTCGAGGAGGCGCCGCGCATGAGCACGTACATCACCTCGCTGTGCGCCGGTCCGTACCACGAGGTCCGCGACGAGCACGACGGCATCGACCTGGGCCTGTACTGCCGGGCCTCGATGGCCGGGCACCTCGACGCCGAGGAGCTGTTCGCACTCACCAAGGCCGGCCTGTCCCACTTCAACGACAACTTCGGGGTGCGCTATCCGCTGCCGAAGTACGACCAGGTCGCCGCCGCCGAGTACAACTCCGGCGCCACCGAGCACTTCGGCGCGGTCACCTTCGCCGAGGAGTACTTCGTCTTCCGCTCGCAGGTCACCGATGCCGAGCGGGAGTTCCGGGCCTACGTGATGTACCACGAGATGGCCCACATGTGGTTCGGCGACCTGGTGACCATGCGCTGGTGGGACGAGCTGTGGCTCAAGGAGTCCTTCGCGACGTGGGCCGGGTACTGGGCGACGGCCGAGGCGACGCGCTTCGGCGACGCGTGGACGACCTTCCAGGTCGGCGGCAAGAACAGCGCGACGCGGCAGGACCAGCTGTCGACCACCCACCCGATCCGCGCCGACATCCCCGACGTGGCCGCCGGCCGCGCCAACTACGACGCGATCACCTACAGCAAAGGCGCGAGCGTCCTCAAGCAGCTCGTCGCCTACGTCGGCCTCGACGGCTTCCTCGCCGGGCTGCGCGAGTACTTCGCGAAGCACCAGTGGGACGTCGCCGGCTTCGCCGACCTGCGCGACGCGCTGGAGCAGTCCTCCGGCCGCGACCTCGGCGAGTGGTCGGCGCGCTGGCTCGGCACGGTCGAGGTGAACACCCTCGCGCCGCGGTTCGCGCTCGGCGAGGACGGCGCCTACACGTCCTTCGCCGTCGTGCAGACCGCGCCCGAGGCGGGCCCGACGCTGCGCACGCACCGGATGGCGATCGGCCTCTACGACCTCGACGGCGGCGAACTGAAACGGCGCCGCCGCGTCGAACTGGACGTGTCGGGAGAGCGCACGGAGGTGCCCGAGCTGACCGGCGAGCGGCAGCCCGACGTGCTGCTGCTCAACGACGACGACCTCACCTACACCAAGACGCACCTCGACGACCGGTCGCTGGCGACGGTGTCGGCGCACATGAACGCGTTCACCGAGCCGCTGCCGCGCGCGCTGTGCTGGAGCACCGCGTGGAACATGCTGCGTGACGGGCTGATGCCCGCGACGGACTTCCTGCGGCTGGTCGCCGAGCGGCTCCCCGGCGAGTCGCACGACGGCATCCTGTCGATCATGGGCCGTTTCGTGCGGCTGGCGCAGAACTGGTACACCCCCGAGCCGGAGCAGGCGCGGGCGCGTGAGCTGCTGGCCGCCGGAGCCCTCCGCGCGATCGAGACCGCACCCGAGGGCGGCGGCGCGCGGCTGACGTGGGTGAAGACCTACGCGGCCAACGCGCGCGGCGCCGAGGACATCGCCCGCATCCGGGGCTGGCTGGACGGCGACGGCGTCCCCCCGGGGATCACCGTCGACTCCGGGCTGCGCTGGACCCTGATCCAGGGACTCGCGGCGGCGGGAGCGGCCGACTCGGCCGTCATCGACGCCGAACTGGCCCGCGACGACACAACCTCCGGCCGCGACAGCGCGGTGACCGCGCGGGCGGCGCTGCCCGACGCGGTCGACAAGGCGGTCGCCTGGTCGGCGATCGCGCCGCTGGAGGCGCCCAACAGGCTCCAGCGGGCGACGCTCGCCGGCTTCTGGCGCGCCGACGACGTCGACGTGCTGCGCCCGTACGTGCGCCGGCACCTCGACCTGATCGCGGAACTGGCCGCCGCCGGGCAGAACGAGCGGGCCTCGGAACTGGGGCACACCACGCCCTTCCTGCCCGCCGAGCGCGCCACGGTCGAGACCATGGACGCCTGGCTCGCCGACACCGGCAGCCCGGCGCACCTGCGGCGACTGGTCACCGAGGGCCGCGACGAACTGGAGCGGGCCCTGCGCGTCCGGGGCGAGTGGCGATGACAGCGATCTTCGAGGCCACCGTGCCCGACCGCGTCGGCTACCTCGACCGGGCCGCGGCCTCGGAGTCCGGTCGCGCCTACAAGCCGCTGCTGCTCGACGCCCTGGAGATCGGTCCGGGGCACACCGTCGTCGACCTCGGCTGCGGCCCCGGCACCGACCTGGCGGCGATGGCCCGCGCCGCCCGCGTCTACGGGATCGACCACGACCCGTCGATGGCCGGCCCGGCCGCCGAGCGCGTCCGGGCGCTGCCGGATGTGGAGGTCGTGATCGGCGACGTCCACGACCTGCCCTTCGGTACCGCCACCGTCGACCGTGTCCGCACCGACCGGGTCCTCCAGCACGTCGCCGAGCCATCGCGGGCGCTCGCCGAGGCACGCCGGATCCTGCGTCCGGGCGGCCGCCTGGTGATGGGCGAGCCCGACTGGGAGACCCTCGCCGTCGACCATCCCTCCCCCGAGATCGCGCGGGCCTACACGCGCTTCGTCGCCGAGCGGGTGGTCCGCAACGCGGTGATCGGGCGGCGGCTGGCGAGGCTGGCCGCCGGTGCGGGCTTCGAGGTCGCGTTGGTCCTGCCGGTGACCTCGATCTTCCGCGATGCCGGCGCGGCCGACGAGATCCTGGGATTTCGCCGCGTCACCGGCCGCGCGGTCGAGGCCGGGTACCTGAGCGCGGCCGAGGGCCGGGCGTTCCTCGACCACCTCGCGGCGGGCCCGTTCTTCGCGTCGCTGACCCTCTTCGTGACCGTCGCGATCGCGGCACCTGGGGCGATTGCCCGCGGCCGGTAGCCTGCGTCGGTTCCCACACGTTCACGGAGGAGACCGATGAAGCGCCGCCCGTCCCGATCCGCGACCACCGCTCCGGTCATGCTGGCCGCCCTGGCGATGGCGGGCCTGCTGGCCCTCAGCGCCTGCGGCGAAGAGAAGACGCCGGCGCTCGACACGCCGTCGGACGGTCCCTCGGCCTCCGTGTCGGCGCCGCAGGACCCCTCCTCGTCGACGGCCCCCGACCCGACGGCCGTCCCGAAGACGAAGGAGGGGGCCGCCGCCCGCTTCGAGGACTACCTGCACGCCCTGGGCGCCGGTGACCTCGACACCGTCTGCGAGATCGCCGGACCCGCCGCCGAGAAGGCGCAGGAGGACGGGCTCGGACCGTGCAAGAGCACCTTCGGGGTCGTCCTCGGCATGATCAGCGAGGAGCAGTCGGCGGCCCTGCGGACCGCGACGGTCGACACCTCGAAGCTCGTGATGAGCCCGAACGGGAAGGTCGAGGTCCCGGTCGAGGCCGTGGTCGCCAACGTGGAGTTCGGCCAGAGCGACCTCGGCGACTACACCCTGTCCTACCAGGACGGGAACTGGTTCATCGTGGACTAGGGTGTGTCCTGGTGATCTTGTGGGTGCGAGGCGAGGCTCGTTTTTCTTCTGGCAAGCCGTTCTTGCGCCCTGGTACCGGTGTTGTACCTGGGCGAAGGAACGGTGCCGCCAGGGGGAGAACGAGTCCGCCGCAGCCCCGCAGTGATCACCCGGACACGCCCTAGCCGCCCGGCGGACGCGAGCCGCCGGGCGGCCGGCGCGTCGGCTAGTCCGGGCTCGGAGTCGGGCTGGAGGTCACCGAGTCGAGCAGCGGCCTGCTCAGCGCGCTGGCCGCGACCACCCCGCCGAAGCCGAGGACCACGCAGGTCGCCAGGGTGATCAGTCCCGAAGGACTGAACGCGCCCGCCGCCGCGAAGGGGACTCCGCAGAAGATGCCCACGAGGATCGCGCCACCGCCCATGACGAGCAGCGGGATGCGGGTCTCGATGGCCCTGGCATGGTTGAGCACCTTCAGCGGCGTCCCCGCCAGTCGCAGCAGGCCGTAGGTGCGCCTGCGGTCGAGCACCGAGGACGCGCTGGCGATCCCCGCGCTGGCGATGGCGACCAGGAAGGACACGATCAGCACGATCCGCACCCCGACCTGGACGTCGCCGAGCAGGATCCGCCCCTCGGCGGCCTGGTCGGAGTCGGCGATCGGGGCCTGCCCCGGGACCACGCCGGTCAGCGCCGCCTTCGCGCGGTCGACCGTGGCGGGGTCGTCGGCGACGGTCACGGCGATGTAGGCGTAGTCCTTCCCCGACTCGGCCACCTCGACGCCCCCGTCGATCCCCTTCGCGGCGAGCACGGCCGTCACGTCGTCCACGGCGGACGCGTCCTCGGCCCGCAGGCTCAGGACGGTCCGGTCGCTGTCGGTGGTCTCAAGCGTTGCCGGGCTCAGCAGACCCACGAAACCGGCCACGAAACCGGTCAGCGCGACCCCGGCGACCGTGCGCCAGGCGGCGCGCGGGTCGTCGACGAGGCGTCGGGCGGCGAGCAGTCGCGCGGGTCCGCGCGCGAAGGCGGCGCTGATGCGGCCGATGATCCCGACGACCCACGGCCCCACGAGGTTGATGGCGAGGAAGACCGCGCCGAGCACGATCATCACCATCATGGCGCCGGTCCCGGCCGTCACGAAGGAGGCGGCGATCAGGGCCGCGGCGAGCGCGACGAGCCGGATGGCGCGCAGGCCGGGCGGTGTCTGCCGTTGGGCGACGCCGAGAGGGCTGACGACGACCCGGCGCAGCCCGATGGCCGCGCTGACGCCGGTCAGGACGGGCACGGCGGCCAGCACGGCGAGCAGCCAGGGCAGGCCGACCCACAGGTCGGAGGTGAACCAGGTCTGGCCCTGCATGGGGATCTGCGCGAGTCCGGCGAAGCCGGCCAGGTAGACCAGGGCGCCGAGGACCGCGCCGATGACGGCGGTGAGCACGGCCTCGGCGACGGTCATGGAGACGACCTGGCCCGGTGTCGCGCCGATCAGCCGCAGGGCGGCCAGCCTGGTGTCGCGCCGGGCGACCGTCAGGCGCGCGGCGGCCGCGCCGAAGATGAGCAGCGGCGCCACGACCATCGCGGTGGCCATCTTGAGCAGCAGGTCGTAGATGACGGTGTCGAGGGAGGGCGCGCCGCCGAAGTCGGCGATGTGGGTGGGCACGGTGCCGGGGTCGACCGGGGCTCCGTCCGGGACGGTCAGGAAGGGGTCGGCGGCCTCCAGTCCGAGGACCGCGACGAGCTGCCCGGGCGCGGCGAGCACCGAGCGGTCCAGGCCGCCGGTGCGGGCGGGGAAGCGGTCGGCGAGCTGGTCGGCGGGGGTGGAGGCGAGCAGGCCGGTCAGGTCGGGTGAGGCGTAGAACTCGCCGGGTTTCGGGAAGGCGGGCAGTCCGGGCGGGACGGGTGCCGCCGGGTCGAGCGCCGCCAGGCGGATGACCGTCACCGGCTTGTCCTGGAAGTACTCCACGCTGGTGGACTGCACGGCCGTCGCCGACTCCGGCGAGGTCGGCGAGGGGGTCTGCCAGGCGGCCCGTTCGGCTCGCGCGGCGAAGGCGCCGTTGGCGGCCAGGGCCGCCAGGAGCAGCATCGTGGAGACCGCGACGGCGACGACGGTGAGGAGCGTGCCGAGCAGGCCGTGGCGTCCGGCGCCGCGCAGGAGGCGGAGGCTGATCGCGAAGGACTTCACCACTGGCGGGCTCCGTGTTCGTCGTGCCGGACGCCCGGGGCGGCCGGTGCGGGTCCGGTGGGGACGTTTCCGGGGGAGAAGGCGATTGCCGGGCGGGCGGTGGGGGCGGAGCGCGGGGGCGCGGCGCTCGCACCGCCGCGGATGAGCCCGTCGCGGACCTCCACGACACGGTCGCAGGCGGCGGCGACCGTGGGGTCGTGGGTGACCATGACGAGGCAGGCGCCCTGTTTGCGGGTGGACTCGGTGAGCAGCCGCAGGGTGTCGGCGCCGGTCGTCTGGTCGAGCGAGCCGGTCGGCTCGTCGGCGAAAACGACCGCGGGTTCGCTGATCAGTGCCCGCGCGATCGCCACCCGCTGTGCCTGGCCGCCGGAGAGTTCGCCGGGGCGGCGCTGTTCGAGTCCGCCGAGGCCGAGCGGGGCGAACCACTCGGCGGCGCGCGTGACGGCGATGCGTCGCGGCACCCCGTCGAGCATCAGGGGCAGCGCGACGTTCTCGACCGACGGGAGTTCGGGCAGGAGCTGGCCGAACTGGAAGACGAAACCGAAGCGGGTTCTCCGCAGCACGCTGCGGCCGGCCTCGCCGAGGTCGTCGATGCGCTTGCCGTCGAGCGTCACGCGGCCCTCGTCGGGTCCGAGGATTCCCGCGAGGCAATGCAGCAGGGTCGACTTGCCCGAGCCGGAGGGGCCCATGATCGCCACCGACTCGGCGCGGGCGACCTGGAAGTCGACTCCCGCCAGGGCCGTGGTGGTACCGAAGCGTTTGACCAGACCCGAACCGGCCAGCACGGCCGGCGCGGAGTTCACCGGGTCTCCTTGCGCGCCAGGGCCTTCGCGTCGCGCTCTTCGGCGATCTCGAACAAGGGAAGCAGGAGGCCGCCGCCGACGAAGGCGACCACCCCCAGCAGGACCATGACCGGGATGAGGATGTGGAAGAAAGCCGTCATGCCTAGAGACTGCGGCGTGGGCCCAGGTCACGGCATCGGACCGCGGACCGGTTGTGCGCGCCCGGCCTCGGCCGAAAGTTCGATGCGGTCTCCGGCACGGCACGTAGCCTCGGGCTTGTGATCGGCGAACTCCGAAGCGCGGCCCCCCGCATCCACTCCTGCGCGGGCGTCCTGCTGCGCCTGTGCGCGACCGGGATCGGCGGCGTCCTGCTCCTGGTCGACCTGAGTTCCCCGGCCGCGCTCCCATGGGACCTGCTGGTCACCGGTAGCGGCGCGGTGACCGTCCTGGTGACCGTCTGGCTGCGCCCGCTGCGGATCTGGGCGCCTGTAGCGGTCATCGTCTCGGCGGCCGCCACGCTGATCATGGCCGTGGCCGCCGACGGCATAGGCAGCCGCAGCATCACCGAGATCTGCCTGCTGCCGGTCCTGCTGACCCTCGTCGTCCGCGAACTCGACCGCTCGGTGGTCGTCGCCTACGCCGCCGTGGTCGCCGGAGCGGCCGTCGCGGTGCCCCTGCGGGAGTTCACCGGCCCCTCGCTGGTGTTCTTCATGGTCCTCGTCCTCGGCTGGTCCTCGGTGTGCCTCGCGGCCGGCGTGTACCTGCGCAGCGTCGACGCCGAACGCCGCCGCCGCACCGAGGACGCCAAGCGCGGTGAGCGCCTGGAACTGGCGCGCGACCTGCACGACTTCGTCGCCCACCACATCACCGGCATCGTCGTGCAGGCCCAGGCGGCGCGGTTCCTGGCGGGAACGACCGAGCCGGACCGCGACGCCTACGAGCGGATGTTCGGCGACATCGAGCGAAGCGGCGTCGAGGCGCTGTCGTCGATGCGGCGCCTGGTCGGGGTGCTGCGTTCGGAGGAGGCGGCGACGACCGCGCCGGCGGAGAGCCTCGACGAACTGGAGCGGCTGGTCGGCGAGTACGGGAAGGTCGGCCCGCCGGTGAGCCTGGAGATCAGCCCGGACGTGCGCCGCGAGGGCCTGCCCTACGCGGTCGCCTCGACGGTCAACCGGCTGGTGACCGAGGCGCTGACGAACGTGCGCAAGCACGGGCAGGACGTGACGCGGGTGGTCGTGCGGCTGCTTCCCATGGACGGGGCGGTGCGGGTCGAGGTCGTCGACGACGGCGCGGAGACGACTCGGTGGCGTGCACGGACGCCGTCGGGAGGCTTCGGGCTGACCGGCATGCGCGAGCGCGCCGACGCGCTGGGCGGGTCCCTTGTGGCCGGTCACCAGGACGACGGCGGGTGGCGCGTGGCCGCCGTCCTTCCGCTCGGGCCGACTGCGGGACAATCACGCTCATGATCAAGGTTCTGATCGCCGACGACCAGCAGATGGTGCGCACCGGTTTCGCGATGATCCTCAACGCGCAGCCGGACATGGAGGTCGTCGGGGAGGCCTCCGACGGGGTGGAGGCGGTGGAGCTGGCGCGCAGGCTCCGACCCGACGTGTGCCTCTTCGACATCCGCATGCCCCGCCTCGACGGGCTGGAGGCGACGCGGCTGGTCGCGGGTCCGGACGTGGCCGGTCCGCTGCGGGTCATCATCGTGACGACCTTCGACCACGACGAGTACGTCTACAGCGCGCTGCGGGGTGGGGCGTGCGGTTTCCTGCTCAAGGACAGCGGTCCGGCGCTGCTGATCGAGGCCGTGCGCGCCGCCGCGGCCGGTGACGCGATGATCTCCCCGGCGATCACCGTCCGGCTGCTGGAGCAGCTCACGGCGCCGCGCAAGCGCGTCGCGGAGCTGCCGATCACCGACCGGGAACTCGACCTGGTGCGCCTGGTCGCGCGCGGCCGCACCAACCACGAGATCGCCGCGCAGCTGCACATCTCGCTGTCGACGGTCAAGACGCACCTCGGCAGCGTGCAGCGCAAACTCGGGTGCCGCAACCGGGTGGAGACCGCCGCGTGGGCGTGGGAGTCGGGACTCGTCGACTGAGACGGCGAACGGCCCCGGCTCGGGAACCGAACCGGGGCCGCACGTGAAAGTCGTGCTAGCTGGCCTGGTCGGCGAGCATGCGCAGACCGGTGACGATGCCGCCGGCCAGGTCGCCGCCACCGAAGGCGGCGGTCATCGACAGGGCCGCCAGAGCCGCCGAGCGGTCCGGGATCAGCTTCACGGCCTGCGTGCCGGTGACGATCTCCAGCTTGCGCTGCTCGGGCGACACGGCGATGAGCACCGAGTCGGCGGGCGAGGGAAGCTGGTCGTGGAGCTTGCGGGCCGCACCGGTGGTCGGCTCGTGCAGGGGGCCGACGTAGACGCTGAACGTCAGAGTCTCGGCGGTGCGCTCGGCGAGGCGGAGGGCCTCGTCGATGCGGAGGAGCTGACGGGTCGTGAAAGGACCGTCGAGCACGTCCGGGCGGGCCGCGGAGGGAGCCGCGTGCGTCTCCTCGCGGACGGCGAGTTCACCAGCTGCCACTTGCGCCTCCCTTGACGGTCGCGCTGACCAGACCGGTCAGTTCCTGGTCCTCGGCGTGCGCGGTCGCACCCGAGGACAGCGCCTTCACGCTCGCGGGGGCCATGTCGGTGCCCGCGCTGGCCAGGGACATCTCCTCCGGGCGGGCCAGGAACCACACCGGGGTGAACGTGAACGGGCGTCCCGGACGGTACCGGCGCGACTTCGAGCCGGTGCTCGGGCCGTAGACCAGCCCGACCACGATCAGGACCACTGCGAGTGGGATGCCGGCGAAAACCAGCACTGCTTCAAGGGCTGTCATGTGGGCCTCGACGATGATGGATTGTCCAAACTGCCGAGCTAACCGTAATCGAAGGCGCCTCGCCAACATCGGCAGGGTGGGGATCTGCTCTCATATTCGTCATGGCGATCGATCATCCCCTCGACGAGGCGGCCGGGCTCGACGCGGCCGACCCGCTGGCGCCCTTCCGGGAGCGCTTCGTCATCGGCGACCCCGATGTGATCTACCTGGACGGCAACTCCCTCGGGCGCACCCCGAAGGCCACCCGGGAGGCGATCCGGCGGGTCGTCGACGAGGAGTGGAGCGGCGAGCTGATCGGCGCGTGGGACCACTGGATCGACCTCGCGCGCGAGACCGGCGACCTGATCGCGACCGAGATCGTCGGCGCGCGGGCGGGTGAGGTGATCGTCTCGGATTCGACGAGCGTCAATCTCTACAAGCTCGCCGCGGCCGCCCTCGACGCCGTCCCGCACCGCTCGGTGATCATCACCGACGACGACAACTTCCCCACCGACCGCTACATCCTCCAGGGCCTGGCCGCCCAGCGCGGCCTGGAGCTTCGCACCATCCGCACCGACCTGGACAAGGGCGTCGACGCCGCCGCCGTCGCCGAGGCGGTCGACGAGCGGGGCGCGCTGCTGTGCCTCTCGCACGTGTCCTACCGCTCGGGCGCGATCGCCGACATGGCGTCGATCACCGCCACCGCCCACCGCGCGGGCGTACTGACCCTGTGGGACCTGTGCCACTCGGCCGGCGCGGTCCCCGTCGCGCTCGACGACGCCGACGTCGACCTCGCCGTCGGCTGCACCTACAAGTACATCAACGGCGGACCGGGCGCCCCGGCCTTCCTGTACGTGCGCGAGGACCTGCAGCGCTCGCTGCGGCAGCCGATCTGGGGCTGGTTCGGGCAGCGCGAGCAGTTCGCGATGGGCGCCGACTACGACCCGGCCGACGGCGTCGAGCGCTTCCAGGTCGGCACGCCGCCGGTACTGGGCGTGACGGCCGTTCGCGAGGGCGCGCGGATCATCGCCGAGGCCGGCATGGCCGCGATCCGCGCGAAGTCGACGCTGCTGACCTCGTACGCGCTGCGCCTCGCCGAGTCGTGGCTCGTCCCGCTCGGCTTCTCGGTGTCCACACCGGCCGAGGACGAGCGCCGCGGCGGGCACGTCACCGTCCACCACCCCGACGCCTGGCGCATCGCGCAGGCCATGCGCGAGGCGAAGGTCGTGCCCGACTACCGGACGCCCGACCGCGTGCGCCTCGGCCTGGCACCGCTCTACACGAGCTTCACCGACGTCCACACCGGACTGTCGCGCCTGCGCGACCTGGTCGCCGACGAGCGGCACCTGTCCTTCGACGCCAAGCCCGGCCGCGTCACCTGAGACGGACGAACGCCCCTCACGTCATGTGAGGGGCGTCCGGCTCAGTTACGACTGCCTAACCACAACTCCCAGCGGGGGTCGGGCGTGCGGTGGCCCAGGACCCGCCAGGCGGCGCCCTTGGGCACCGACGGGACCGTGGCGAGGCGCCAGCCCATTTCCTTGGGGGTCTTGTCGCCCTTCTTGTGGTTGCACCGCGCGCAGGCGGCCACCACGTTCTCCCACACGTGCCCGCCGCCGCGGCTTCGCGGCATGACGTGGTCGATCGTCTCCGCCGGGCCGGCGCAGTAGGCACAGCGCCACCGGTCGCGGGCGAAGATCGCCCGCCGGGAGAGGCTCACCTTTCTCAGGTGCGGGACCTTGACGTATCGATTGAGCCGGACCACCGAGGGGATCGGGATGGTCTTGAGAGCACTCTGCAAGAACCCTTCCCCGTGCGTGATCGCCTCGGCCTTCTCGGAGAGCAGCAGCACCGCGGCACGCCGGACCGATACCACGCACAGGGGCTCGTACGTGGCGTTCAGGACCAGCGCGGCATGGCCGTTGGTCGTCAGTCCCGGGCTCGGTATGTGTGTTCCACTCACCGCCTCACCTCCTGTTACCGCTGCAAGTCTTACTCATGTGCCCGACAAATGCATGCCCATTAACCAAGCGGTATGAATCCGTGGGGTGTCCAAGGGGCGCACCTGGCCACGCGCGGACGTCCGGCGGGCAACACCGACCGAAAGCGGGAGGGGGCCGCGGTGCCGGATTCGCCCACATCGGTGCCCCTCCATACCGCTTGCGGGCGGACGATGACCCGCCCCTGGGCGCGGCGGACCACCCGGCAGGTACGCCGCCGAGCTACGTGGGGTACTAAGGACCCGTGTCCATCACCTTGATCGCCGAGGAACCCCCGGCCTGCACCACCAGCACCGACGCCGGTTCGGCGTGCGACCTCCTCTGGCAGTGGACGAAGATCCCCTGGCTGGCCGAGAGCGGCGAGGTCATCGTCAAGCCGCTGCGCATCATCTTCATCATCCTGCTGTGCCTGCTCGCCCGGAACCTGATCAACCGGGCGATCACCCGCATGACGAGCGCCAACGGCGAGGGCAAGTCGCCGGGCATCCTGCGCCCGTTCAAGGAGAAGGTCCCGGCCGTGCTGGGCTCCCCGGCGAGCATCGTCGGCGAGCGCCGGCGCCAGCGCTCGCGCGCGCTGGGCTCGGTGCTGCGGTCGATGGTCACCGGCGTCATCTTCACGATCATGACGATGCTGATCCTCGCCGAGTTCAACATCAACCTCGGTCCGCTGCTGGCCAGTGCCGGGATCGTCGGGCTGGCGATCGGCTTCGGTGCGCAGGCGCTGGTCAAGGACGTGATCTCGGGGATGTTCATGCTGCTGGAGGACCAGTACGGGGTCGGCGACGTCGTCGACCTCGGCGAGGCGTCGGGGACGGTGGAGGCCGTCGGGCTGCGCGTGACCACCATCCGCGACGCCAAGGGGTCGCTCTGGTATGTCCGCAACGGCGAGATCATCCGGGTCGGGAACATGAGCCAGGGCTGGGCGATGGTGATCATCGACGTGCCGATCGCGCCGACGGAGAGCATCGAGAAGGCGAGCGAGGTGATCACCGAGGTTCTCGACACGGTCGCCGAGGGAGAGCGCTGGGGCCGGGTGATGCTCGCCGAGCCGGAGCTGCTGGGCGTCGAGAGCGTGACGCCGTACGCGACGACGCTGCGCGTGAGCCTCAAGACCGACCCGGATTCCCAGTGGGGGCTCGGACGTGAACTGCGCGCGCGGATCAGTGAGGCGATGCGGGTCGCCGGGATCGCCGCCGGATTGACCGATTTGCAGGCTCAGATGCGCTCTGGTGGTAACGCTCCGGTCAAATAAGGCTTCGCAATATCGTCAGAAGTCCGACTATTAGCGACTTTTAAGGCGGCAGAACGATCCCCGGGCTACCCAAGACATCAGCCGATAGGGCAGACTCGGGTGACGAAAGTATGTCGGCGCATGGCGTACGTCCGATGTGGCCGGTGATCCGCAGCAACCGTCGGGGAAAGGCGAAGCCAGGGTGTCTGAGGGGCCGCAGGAACGCACCGCCACCTTCGGCGAGATCTTCGCCATCCGGGAGTACCGCGCGCTGTTCGTCTCCGAGACGATGTCGGTCCTCGGCGACATGCTCGCGCGCGTCGCGGTCACGTTCCTGGTGTGGCAGCAGACCAGCGACACACTCCTGACGGCGGCGACCTTCGCGGTCAGCTACGCGCCCTACCTGCTGGGCGCGCCGATCCTCTCGGCGCTCGTCGAGCGCTACCCCTACCGGCGCACCATGATGATCAGCGACGTGCTGCGCATGGTGCTGGTCGCGCTGATCGCCATCCCCGGCATGCCGTTGCCGGTCATGCTGGCGCTGCTGTTCACCGTCGCGATGGTCACCCCCGCCGAGCGCGCCGCCAGGTCGGCGATGCTCCCCCAGATCCTCGAAGGCGACCGGTACGTCCTGGCCATCGCCGTGCAGGGCATGACGCGGCAGATCGCGCAGCTGTCGGGCTACTTCGTCGGCGGCGTGCTCGCCACCGTCAACGCCGGACTGGCCCTGCTCCTCGACTCCGGGACCTTCGCCCTGTCGGCGCTGCTCATCTGGATCTTCGTGGCCTCACGCCCCGCCGAGGGCGCCACGAACGTCCGCCGCAACCTGTTCCGCGAGACCGGCGAGGGCATCAAACTCGTGTTCTCGCACCGGGTCCTGCGCTCGATCGCGCTGCTGGTGTTCCTGCTCGTCGGCTTCGCCATCATCCCCGAGGCCGCCGCGCCCGCCTGGGCCGCCGAGCTGCGCGGGGACGGCTACATGCAGGGCGCCATCATGGCCGCCGCCCCCATCGGGTCGGCGATCGGATCGCTGGTGATCGGCCGCTTCATGAAGCCGTCGACAAGGCTGAAGGTCATCCGCCCCATCGCCATGGTCACCCCGCTGATCCTCATCCCGGCGATGTTCGAGCCCTCCCTCCCCGTCGTCATGGTCATGACCGCCCTGGTCAACCTCGCCGGCGGCATCCTCATGGCCCTCAACGGGCTGTTCGTCCAGACGCTGCCGGGCAACTTCCGGGCGCGCGCCTTCGGCGTCATGCAGACCGGCGTGATGCTCACCCAGGGCGCCGCGGTCCTCGGGGTCGGTGCGCTGGCCAATACGTCCCTGTCGATGACCGACTCGGTCGGTATGTGGGGAATCGCCGGTGTGATCCTCGTCAGTCTGCTTGTGCTCACGTGGCCCTCGGCGCGCACCATTGAGGAAGCGACCGTCGCGGCGAAGCCGCCGGCGCCGCGGGAACCGGCCGAGCCCCCCAAAGAGGAGGCGAAGCCGAAGCCCGCGCCGCTGGGTCGCCCCGACGCCGCCGCCAAGGCCGACGCCTGAGAATGTGACGGGCCTCGCCTTGGATTCCATCACCACGAGACCACTGGCAGGATGAACACGTGCCCGAGCAGCCGAACCTCTCGTTGACGAACACACCGGTCCCCACCAGCTTCTACGAGGCGGTCGGCGGGTCGGCGACGTTCGAGCGGCTGGTGAGCGTCTTCTACGAGGGCGTGGCCACCGACCCGCTGCTGCGGCCCATGTACCCCGAGGAAGACCTCGGACCGGCCGCGCGGAGGTTCCAGCTCTTCCTGGAGCAGTACTGGGGCGGCCCCCACACCTACTCCGACGAACGCGGGCACCCCCGCCTACGAATGCGGCACGCCCCCTTCAAGGTCGACGCCGCCGCCCGCGACGCCTGGCTGAAGCACATGCGCACCGCCATCGACTCCCTCGACCTCCCACCCGAGCTGGAGCAGCCGCTGTGGGAGTACATGGAGCGGGCGGCGCACTTCATGCTGAACGCGTAGGCACGACGCGGAGGACGGCGGGGGCGCTGGCGGGGTACTGAGCGCGGCACTGGGCACGTGAGCGCGGTAGGGCGCTTTCGGGGCGCGGGGCGCGATGCGCGGTGGCACGTCAGTGCGGAACGTGACGAAGAGTGCGGATGAGGATTGACGCACCGAGACACCAGGGCACTCGCAAGGTACGGGAACGCGATGCGCGATGGCGTGGGGCCCGGAAGCGCGGCACGGTGGCGTGGGGCACGGGAATCGCCCCTAAGTGAGGTATAACGCCGGACACGATCGCGTGCCGCAGAGACTGAAGCCACGCGGGTACGGCTGTCACTTGAACCCCTCTCGTGCGCGGCTGATGGCAGAACCATCCCGCGTGCCGCTGCCGCTCGAACCGGCTCGTGTGCGGCTGATGGCTGGTGGCTGGTGGCTGGTGGCTGAACCTTCTCGTGCACGGCTGACGGCCGAACCACCTCGTGTGCCGCTGCCGCTCAAACCGTCTCGTGCGCGGCTGATGGCCGAACCACCTCGTGTGCGGCTGCCGCTCAAACCGTCTCGTGGGCGGCTAGTGGCCGAACCACCTCGTGCGCGGCTGCTGGCCGCACCATCTCGTGTGCCGCTGCCGCTAAAACCGTCTCGTGGCGGCTGGTGGCCGGACCGTCTCGTGCGCGGCTGCTGGCCGCACCATCTCGTGTGCGGCTGCCGCTGACGTCTTCGGCGTCCGCATCAACCGTGCGAAGCACGGCAGAAGCCTCGCCTGGAGGTGTGTTTCCGTCGGTCGGCCGGTGATTGGATCTTCCTGGGGGGTTCTGTCGGGGTCAAGGGCGGGTTTTCCCTTGACCCCGGCAGGTTCCCCAGGTGCCCTTGAACAGGCCGTGAGACGGAAACACCCCAAGCACACAACCCCAAACCTTCTGCAGGGTGAAGCGCCAGTGGGGCGCTAGAGCCCAAGGACGAGGCACCCCACCGTTTCCAGAGCGAGGCCCGGGGTCTGGGGCAGCGCCCCAGGAACTTACGCAAGGAACCCCAGCAGCCGCACGAGATGGAAGCGAGCACCGCCGGAGCTAAGGCGTACGGGCTGGCGCGAGGGCGCGAAGGCGCGAGGCGCGAACGCGCAGGAGCGAAACGAGTGGCGTTGATGAGGTGCTGGCGCGCAGGCGTGAGGCGGAGGCCAAGGCCAAGGCCAGGGGTTGGGGGCCGTAGGACCGTGGGGCGCAGCAGTGCGAGAGCCGGGGAACGCGCGGTGGTGGGCTGAAGAGCGGCGGGTGATGAAGCCAGGGCAAGGCGAGGCTGGATCGCAAGGCAGCAAACAAAGGCATGACGAGGGGAGCGGGTGCCGGGAGCGGGTGCCGGGAGCGGGTGCCGGGAACGCGCGGCAGTCGAGAGCGACGGGTAATCAAGTCAAGGCAAGGCGGGACGGGAAGACGGGAAGGAACAGGGCTGCGCCCAGGCACGAGAGCTGGAGACGCGGGATGGGGACGGTGAAGCCGGGGGACGATGAAGCCAGGGGGACGGTGAAGAGCGGCGGGAATCGGCAACGCGACGGGGCGGCCAGAGCAGTGCGAAGCAGAGAGCCGAAAGACTGCGAGCGGAAGCACGAAGCGGCCCTTCAGCGGGGAAGGCAAAGCACGCCGCGACAGGCGAAGCAGAGCGAACGCACAGTGGAGCCAGAAACGCGCAGCGGAGCCAGAAAAATACCAGCAGGGTGGGCGGCTGCCAAGGAACAGCCGCAGGACGGACCGCGCACATCGAAGACGGGTCACGAAAAGGAGGCGAGGCGAAAGAAGCCCCAAGAAGCCACCTGGTGCGCAACCAACCCCCGCACGCCCCTCCCATCCACCCCCCTCGATCTCCCCCACCCTCCCCTCGCCCCCTGCGGCTACACTTCCCACCCGTCACGGCATCGACAGAGTGTGGGGTGGACATGATCCGGCGACGTACCTTCCGCGGCGCCCACGGCGCCCGCACCACCCACCGCGCCCACCGCGCCCGCGCCACCCTCGCCACCCTCGCGACCCTCAGCCTCCTCGCGGCGTGCACGCCCCCCACCCGCATCGACCCACCCGCCGCAGGCACCCCCGCCCCCACCCCAGCCCCCACCGACCTCACCGCCGGCCAAAGCGAACCCGTCGCCGACCCGCTCTACCCGGACTTCGGCAACGCCGACATCGACGTCCTCCACTACGGTCTCGCCCTCGCCTACGACCCCGAGTCCACGGTCCTCGACGGCACCGCCACGCTCACGGTCCGAGCCGTCACCACCATCTCGGAGTTGCGCCTCGACTTCGCCGACAACCTGAAGGTCGGCGAGGTGACCGTCGACGGTACGGCTGTCGCGGTGACCCAGTCGGGCTACGACCTCAGTGTCCTGACGGGTCTGCCGGTGGGCGCGCAGGCTGTCGTGGAGATCGGCTACTCCGGCGTTCCGGAGAAGGCCCCGGCGCCCACGACGCGGGAGGACTTCTCCGGCGACGGCATCGGGCTGCGCCCCGAACCGAACGGCTCACTGTGGACGATGCAGGAGCCCTACGGCGCCTTCACCTGGTACCCGGTCAACGACCACCCCTCCGACGAGGCGCTCTACGACATCACCGTCACCGTCCCCGAAGGCTGGGCGGGCGTGGCCAACGGGAGCTTCGCCGGTGAGACGCCCTCGGGCGGGGAGACGACCTTCGCGTGGCACTCGGCCGACCCGGTCGCCAGTTACCTCACGACCTTGGCCGTCGACCGCTTCGAGAAGCTGGAACTGAGCGGCCCCAACGGTCTGCCCATCACCGCCTGGGTCCCGCCGGGGCAGATGCGGGTGTTCGAGGACGCCATCCGCAAGATGCCCGAGCACATCGCCTACATCGAGGAGCGCTACGGCCCCTACCCCTTCGACTCGGCGGGCGTGGTGCTCGTCGGCGGGGAGTCGGCGATGGAGACGCAGGAGATGATCACCTTCAGCGCGGCGCTGGGCGCGCTGGGCCAGGAGGTCATCGAGAGCATCCTCGTGCACGAGCTGGCCCACCAGTGGTTCGGCGACGCGGTGACGCCCGTCGACTGGCGCGGGGTGTGGCTCAACGAGTCGATGGCGACCTACATCGAGGACATGTGGAACGCCGACCAGGGTTACCTGACCGAGCGCGAGGTCGTCGAGAACTGGCGCGACCTCGACCAGGCCCTGCGCGACGAGGCCGGCGCGCCTGGCGACTACGACGCGCGGCAGTTCGCGTCCTCCAACGTCTACGTGTGCACGGCGCTGATGATGTACGAGATCCGTGAGGTGATCGGCGAGGCGCGGTTCACCGAGATGATGCGCGACTGGGTGCAGAAGCAGCCGAACACGCATCAGGACCGCGCGAGCTTCACCGCGTGGGTCAACCAGTACGCCGGTGAGGACCTCACCGGGCTCATCGACGAATGGCTGGACTCACCGACGACTCCACGGTGACCGGCGGAACGGGGGACGCATGCACACGCGAGCAACCGGGGGGATCGCCGCGCTCTTAGCGGCGACGGCCCTGCTCACCGCCTGTTCGTCCACTTCGGGCGAGCCACCGCCGCCCGCGCCCGAGGCGCCCGCCGACCTGTCGGCGGGCCTCAGTGAACCGGTCGCCGACCCGCTCTACCCCGCGTACGGCAATCCCGCCGTCGACGTCCTGCACTACGGCCTGTCGTTTCGCTACGACCCGGACGGCGCCGTCCTCCACGGTCGCGCCGCGCTGACGATCCGGCCGGTCCGCGACGCCACCGAACTGCGCCTCGATCTCGCGGCGGGCCTGACGGTCACCGAGGCGACCGTCGGCGGGCAGGTCGTCACGGCCACGCACGACGGGCACGACCTGGCCGTCCCGGCGACCGTCCACAAGGACCAGAACATCCTGCTCACCGTCACCTACCACGGGGTCCCGGCCCCGGTGGCGGCTCCCGCCGAGCGTCCGGACATGGCCGCCGGGGTCGGCATGAACGTCGACTCCGACGGTTCACTGTGGACGATGCAGGAGCCCTACGGCGCCTTCACCTGGTACCCGGTCAACGACCACCCCTCCGACGAGGCCCTCTACGACTTCAGCGTCACCACGCCCGAGGGCTGGACCGCCGTGGCCACCGGCGAGCACATGGGCACCGAGGTCGCCGACGGCGAGCAGACCAGCGTCTGGCACTCCCCCGAACCCGTCGCCAGTTACGTGACGACGCTGGCCGTCGGGCGCTTCACCCTGCACGACCAGGGCGTCTTCGGCGACGGGGTGCGCGTGATGTCGTGGCTGCCGGAGAACGCGCCGCCGGAGTGGGTGGACGCCGTGGCGCGCATCCCGGACATGCTGAGCTGGCTGGAGGCCCGCTACGGGCCTTATCCCTTCGGGCAGGCGGGTGTCGTGGTCGTCGGCGGTCGTTCGGGCATGGAGACGCAGGGGACGGTGACGATCAGCGCGGGCCTGGCCTCCCTCGGCGGGCCGCGGACCCAGCGGGTGCTGCTGCACGAGCTGGCGCACCAGTGGTTCGGCGACGCGGTGTCACCGCGCGACTGGCGCGACGTGTGGCTCAACGAGTCGATGGCGACCTACGCCGAGGCGATGTGGGCCGTCGACGAGGGTCTGCTCACGGAGGCCGAGGCGGTCGCGGTGTGGCGGGACGCCGACCAGGAGCTGCGCGGCGACTACGGCCCGCCCGGCGCCTACGACCCCGCCGCCTTCGCCGCCCGCAACGTCTACTTCTGCACGGCCCTGATGCTGCACGAACTGCGCGGCGAGCTCGGCGCGGAGACCTTCGAGCGGATGCTGCGCGAATGGGTCCAGGAGCAGCCGAACACCACGCAGGATCGGGCCTCGTTCACCGCGTGGGTGAACCGCTACGGCGACGAGGACCTGACGGGCTTCGTCGACGCGTGGCTCGACTCGCCGACCACGCCGGCGACCTGACCGAGGAGACTCGCCGGGCGGAGAACGGAACGTGCCCCGGCCCGGCGGAGGGGGATCCGTCGGACCGGGGCACCGGGGGGTGGGGGAAGGCTTTAGAGCACCGCGCCCTCGTCGTAGAGCCAGTCGGCCCACGATCCGGAGACGGCGGCGGCGCAGTCGATGACCTCGTCGAGCAGCGCGTCGTGCAGGCCCGGCACCAGCGGGAGCTGCACCTCGCCGTAGAGCGGGAACTGCCCGCTCTCGGTCTCGGCGCCGACGTAGGACTTGAGGAAGCGGCGGGTGCGGTTCCACTCGTTGGCCGCGGTGTAGGCCCGGTCTACCCACTCGGGGGCGACGGTGGTGTAGGCGCGGGCGCGCAGGACGAGGATCTCCCCGCCGGGGCCCTCGCAGGCGATCTGGAGCACGTGGCGCTCCCACATCGCCAGGACGGCGCCGTTCTCGTCGGTGAGGTAGCGGATCTTGAGGCGCTTGAGGGCCGCGGTGATGCGCTCGGTCGTCAGCCGCCGGACCGTTGTCGCCTGCACCGCGTTGCGGGTCAGCCGGTCGAGGTCGGCGGCGAGGTTCGGGTCGAGCCCGTCGGGGACCCGCTGTTCGCGAACGGTGTCATCGACGGCGCCACGCGGAGCCGGCACCTTCGGTGCGCCCGCCTTGACCGCCGTGGCCTTCTCGGCGGAGTTCTCCTCCGTCGTCGCCACGTCGTTTTTCGCGCCGGCCGTTTCCTGTCCCGCCCGGCGGCTGCGCCACCATGCCATGTCCGTCCCCTTGGTGTTGCCGTCTCCCGTGAGCGGCGACCCGTGTGCGGCCGCCGTCCCGAACCGTACCGGCGCGTAGAGGGCCCTGGCCAGGGTCAGCGGTCCCGATCACGCGTGATCCACCCGAAAACCGACCGAACGGCGGATCCCCGGCTCATGCGCCTGGAACCCGCCGTTCGTCGCGAATCACCCGTACCGGTGACCGGGGTCACGCAGAGCTACGGAATCGTGTAGCTGCACTGGGGCAGAGGGCCGGTGTCGGCGACGGCCTGCGTGCCGTTCACCAGGATCTGGCACGTCAGCTCACCCGCCGGAGCGCTGCCGCCGACGGTCACGGTCTGGCCGGAGGTCGCCTTGAGCTGCTGCCCCCAGGGAAGGTCGGCGCTGCGCAGGTTGGTCTCCTGGCCGTTGATCCCGTAGTGGACCGCGACGGCCTTGCCGAGGCCGCTGAGCTTGACCACCACATTGAGTTGGCCGTCGGCCGGAACCGAGGGATCGCCGGGCCCGGGACGACCCGGCAGGCCGCTGTCACCGGGGTACGGGAAGGCGCTGTCATCGGGAGACCCGCCCGGTGCCGGCGCCGACGAGCCGCTGGAGCCCACGTCGGGCTGGCCGACGGTCCCGGGCGCCTTGTTGCACGCCCCGGCCGCCAGTGCCGCGAGGACGAGCACGCCCACGGCCACGAACTTCTTCATCGTTTGCCTCCTTAGGAGGTGACACCATAGGAAGCGCCCGCTCGCCGGAGACCGGCTGCGGCGCTAGAGAACGCGCAGCCCGGCTTCGAGGGGCCACACTGAGCCCCGCGTGCCCTCCAGTCCGACGCGCCGGCCCGACAGCCGCACCCGCGCCGGTTCGGCCGGATCGTGCAGGCCCATGCGGAGCAGCCCGACGACCAACCTCAGCGGCACCTCGTGCTCGACGTCGCCGGCCACGACGGTCACCGCGACATGGTCGAGGAGCGCGTCGCGCAGCCTGCGGTCGCCGATGCCCTGTCCCCTGCGCGAACGCAGGGTCTCGGCGGCGGCGCGGTCGAGGCGGGCGAGTTCGGGTCCGGGGATGACTTCGACGACCTCGCCGTCGGAGGCCGGGAGGGTGGTGCGCCACCCGCCGTCGTGGCGGGCCGGGATCTCGGCCGAGCCGGGCGGGCGGCGGAGGTCGGCGGCGCGGACCGTCGCGTCCTCGGTGAAGGAGGTCGCGACGGTCCGGCACGCCAGTACGCGAAACGGCAGGACGGTCCAGAGCCTGCCCGTGCCGTCTCCGGCGGGGCGGACGCGGACGAGGGCGTCGGGGCCGAAGCGCATGGCCCGGGCGGCGAACTCGGCGGCGTCGCCGGCGCTGGACGCCTCGACCAGGGTGGGCGGGTCGGCGCGGCTCATCCGCGCCAGTCCTCCAGGAACTCCCGTTCGGGGCCGCTGAGCCTGCGCGGGCGGCCTCCGGCGAGGTCGAAGGGGACCAGGACGGACTTGGCCCGGCCGGCGAGCCGGCCGTCGTCGTAGAGCTCGTAGTCCACCGTGAACGCCGAGTTGCGGATCTCGCTCGCCCACAGCTCGATGCGCACCTCCGGGGAGGCGTCGCCGTCGCCCGAGCCGATCCCGTAGTCCACCGGACGCAGGTAGTCGATCTCGTGGCGGGCGATGACGACGCCTTCGGCGAAGGAGCCCAGCCCGTGCTTCTTGGCCGCGTTGAACATCAACGCCACACGGGCCTCCTCGTACAGCGTGAGGAAGCGCGCGTTGTTGACGTGACCGAACGCGTCCATGTCGGACCAGCGCAGCGGGCATTGGTAGACGTACCGGGCCATGGGTCAGTCCCGGGTGAGCTTGCGGTGGGTGACGCGGTGCGGCTTGGCGGCCTCCGGGCCGAGACGGTCGATCTTGTTCTTCTCGTAGGCCTCGAAGTTGCCCTCGAACCAGAACCACTTCGGCGTGGGCCATTCCTGGCCGTCGACCTCCTCGCCCTCCCAGGCGAGGATGTGGGTGGCGACGCGGTCGAGGAACATCCGGTCGTGGGAGATGACCACGGCGCAGCCGGGGAACTCCAGCAGCGCGTTCTCCAGCGAGGACAGGGTCTCGACGTCGAGGTCGTTGGTGGGCTCGTCGAGCAGCAGCACGTTGCCGCCCTCTTTGAGGGTCAGCGCCAGGTTGAGGCGGTTGCGCTCACCACCGGAGAGGACCTTCGTGGGCTTCTGCTGGTCGGGGCCCTTGAAGCCGAACGCTGCCACGTAGGCGCGCGAGGGCATCTCGACCTTGCCGACCATGATGTGGTCGAGGCCGTCGGAGACGACCTCCCACAGCGTCTTGTCGCCGTTGAGGCCCTCACGGCCCTGGTCGACGTAGGACAGCTGCACGGTCTCGCCGACCTTGACCGAGCCCGCGTCGGGCTTCTCGATGCCGACGATCGTCTTGAACAGGGTGGTCTTACCCACGCCGTTCGGGCCGATGATGCCGACGATGCCGTTGCGCGGCAGGGAGAAGTTCAGCCCGTTGATGAGCGTGCGGCCGTCGAAGCCCTTGACCAGGTCGTCGACCTCGATCACGGTGTTGCCCAGGCGCGGGCCGGGCGGGATCTGGATCTCCTCGAAGTCGAGCTTGCGGGTCTTCTCGGCCTCCGAGGCCATCTCCTCGTAGCGGCCGAGGCGCGACTTCGACTTCGTCTGGCGGGCCTTGGCGTTGGAGCGGACCCACTCCAGCTCGTCCTTGAGGCGCTTTTGGAGCTTGATGTCCTTGCGGCCCTCGACGGCCAGGCGGTCGGCCTTCTTCTGCAGGTAGAGGGAGTAGTTGCCCTCGTAGACGTGGGTGCGGCCGCGGTCGAGTTCGAGGATCCACTCGGCGACGTGGTCGAGGAAGTACCGGTCGTGGGTGATGGCGACGACGGTGCCGGGGTACTTCGCGAGGTGCTGTTCGAGCCACAGGACGCTCTCGGCGTCGAGGTGGTTGGTGGGCTCGTCGAGCAGGAGCAGGTCGGGCTCCTCCAGGAGCAGCTTGCACAGCGCGACGCGGCGGCGCTCACCACCGGAGAGGTGGGAGACCATCTCGTCGCCGGGAGGGCAGCGCAGCGCGTCCATGGCCTGTTCGAGCTTGGAGTCGATCTCCCACGCGTTGGCGTGGTCGAGCTCCTCCTGGAGCTTGCCCATCTCCTCCATCAGCTCGTCGGTGTAGTCGGTGGCCATCTCCTCGGCGATCGCGTCGAAGCGCGCGAGCTTGGCCTTGGTGTCGGCCACGGCGTCCTCGACGTTGCCCAGGACGGTCTTCGACTCGTCGAGCTTGGGCTCCTGCGCCAGCATGCCGACGGTGTAGCCCGGCATGAGCTTGGCCTCGCCGTTGGTGACGTGGTCGATGCCGGCCATGATCTTGAGCAGGCTGGACTTACCGGCGCCGTTGGGGCCGACCACGCCGATCTTGGCTCCGGGGAGGAAGAACAGCGTGACGTTGTCGAGGATGACCTTGTCCCCGAGAGCGCGGCGGGCCTTCTCGAACGTGTAGATGAACTGAGCCACGGTGGCGTCTTCCTCACAAAGCTGGTCGGTGGTCGCTTCTCGATGCGGCGCGCGGACACGCCGCTCAATCTTGTCAAGCCTCCGCCACGGCCACCAACTCAGGTGGCATCCCGGTGCCGCGACGGCCGTCACACCGCCGCGGCGGACCGGGCCGCTCAGGTCTTGCGGGGCCGCACGGCCGCGCCGATCGCCAGTGCCCGCACGATCAGCAGCCCCACCGCGATCGCCGCGGCCGGCACCACGATCAGCGCCCAGCTCGGCCAGCCCGCGCCGAGCGCCGCGCCCACCTCCGGGCCGAACCAGGTCCCGCCGGTGATGAGCGCCTCCGTGCTCGCCGCCAGGACCGAACACGGCAGGATCAGCAGGATCCCGCGAAAGGCGCCGAAGCGGTAGAAGCACAGGCCGATCAGGGCCCCCGAGACCGCGTAGGCCAGCTGGAGCAGGAGACTCTCGACGAAGACCAGGTGCAGCTGGGAGGTGTCGTCGTAGAGGTGCTCGTTCTGCAGCGTGCCGGGAATCTCGTTGGCCGCGTAGATCCATCGCTCGACGACGAACCCGAGCGCCACCAGCAGCGACGACCCCGCCGCGAGCGTCGCCAGCGCGGCCGACGCGGCGGCCACGAAGGACCGGCGCGTCAACCCGGCGGCGACCAGTATCGGCAGGAAGGCCGGCGCCAGCATCACGCCGACGGCCGCCATGGTGCCCTTGGTCGAGTTCGTCGAGGTCTCCCACAGGCTGATGTCGGTGGAGCCCCACAGCCAGATCCCCAGCGCGATGCCGGTGTAGACGACGATCAGCACCGCCCAGAAGCCGAGATACCAGAGGTTTCCCAGCAATATGCCCTGGTAGGTGGGCCACAGGCCGCGCAGGCGGCGCACGCGGTGCCCGCGATCGGAGATGACGGCGGTCACGGGGCGTCCTCCCGAGTGGTCAGGTGCACGAAGAGGTCCTGCAGCGGCAGCGCGCCCAGTTCGAGGCCGGCGGCCTTGGCCTGTCGGCGCAGGTCGTCGCCGGGGTGGCAGTAGACGGTGATCTGCTTGGTCCGGCCGAGCGTGTGCTCGCCGAGCACCTCAAGGCCCAGTGCGAAGCGGTCGACGATCTCGGCGGGGCCGCTGAGGGCCACCCCGCGCTCGCGGAGGGTGTCGACGGTGTCGTGGACGATCAGCCGGCCCTTGTCGATGATCAGGATCTCCTCGAAGAGGCGGGCGAACTCCTCGATGAGGTGGGTGGAGACGATGAAGGTCCGCGGGTGCTCGACGTAGTCGGCGAGCAGTTCTTCGATGAAGATGTAGCGGGCGGGGGCGTCCATGCCGAGGTAGGACTCGTCGAACATGGTCAGCGGGGCCCGCGACGCGAGGCCGATGACGCACCCGAGGGCCGACTTCATGCCGCGGGAGAGCTTCATCACATTCCGGTCGGCCGGAACCTTGAAACGGGCGAGCAGACGCTGGGCGAGGGCCTCGTCCCAGTCGGGGCGAAGCCGCGCGATCATCGACAGGATCTGCCGGACCTTCGCCGTGGGCAGGTCGCCGCTCTCGCGGATCAGGCAGATGCGCGAGGCGAGTTCGGCGTCCTCGTAGGGGTCGCGGCCCTCGACGCGGACTTGGCCCGAGTCGGGGCGGCGGAAGGCCGCCAGTACGGACATGAGGCTGGTCTTGCCCGATCCGTTGCGGCCGATCAGGCCGTAGATCTTGTTCGCCTCAAGGGTCAGCGAGACGCCTTCCAGGGCGGTGACGTCGCCGTAGGAGACGCGCAGGTCGTCGACCTCCACGACATTGTTCGGCTCTTCGAAGGAGGGGTTCATCGCATGCGCCTCTTCTGGGTCTCCAGCTCTTCAAGGTGCGAGAAGATGTCGGCGAGGGGTACACCGAGCAGGGTCGCCTCGGCGGCCATCGGTTCGACCACCTCGACGAAGAAGCGCGCCCGGCGCTGGGCCAGCAGCCGCTCCCGGGCGCCTTCGGTGACGTACATCCCGATGCCGCGCCGTTTGTGGAGCACGTCCTCCTCGACCAGCTGGTGGAAGCCCTTGGCCGCGGTGGCGGGGTTGATCCGGTAGAAGGCGGCGTATTGGTTGGTCGACATGACCTGCTCACCCTCGGCGATGGTCCCGTCGAGGATGTCCCGCTTGATCCGGGTGGCGATCTGCTGGTAAATCGGCGTCCCGTCGTCGAACATCCACCACCGCCCGGCTCGTCGGTTCGTTACTCATGTAATGAACCATAGCGGCAGTGAACCAAGCTGACAAGGATCGGGTACTCCACTAAACTCGGCGTCAGGATCGGCCGTGACGATCACGTAGCCGGATTCCCATCACGGTCCCGCCTCCTGTCACCGTGCGCCAGTAGGCTCGTCACGCCACGCATGCGAATGATCGAGGAGGAACCAGCCCGTGTCTCCTAAAAGCGGTCAAACCGACAAAGGTGCGCCTTTTGTCGTGGTCGCCAACCGACTGCCCGTCGACGAGGTAATGACCGAGGACGGCCGTGAGTGGAGGCAGAGCCCAGGGGGCTTGGTCACCGCGCTCAAACCCGTCCTGCAGAACGAGAAGGGCACCTGGATCGGCTGGGCCGGCGGCAACGGCGAAGCACCCGAGCCCTTCGAGCTCGACGGCATGCGCCTGAGCCCGGTCCCGCTCAGCGCCGACGAACTGGCCTCGTACTACGAGGGCTTCTCCAACGCCACCCTGTGGCCGCTCTACCACGACGCCGTCGAGCCGCCCAGCTACCACCGCAGCTGGTGGGACGCCTACGTCCGCGTCAACCGCCGCTTCGCCGAGCGCGCCGCCGAGGTCGCCGCCCAGCACGCCGTCGTGTGGGTACAGGACTACCAGCTCCAGCTCGTCCCGGCGATGCTGCGCAGGCTGCGCCCCGACGTGCGGATCGGCTTCTTCCTGCACATCCCCTTCCCGCCGGTGGAGCTGTTCATGCAGCTGCCCAAGCGGCTCGAACTGCTCGACGGCCTGCTCGGCGCCGACCTCGTCGGCTTCCAGCGCCCGCTGGCCGCGCAGAACTTCCTGCGCCTGACCCGCCACCTGCTCGACCTCAAGCCGCGCGGCAAGGAGGTCGAGATCGGCGGCCGGACCGTACGCGCCGACGCCTTCCCGATCTCCATCGACGTCGCCGAGATGGAGGCCACCGCGGTCAGCGGGGCCGTGCAGCGCCGGGCCAAGGAGATCCGGGCCGAGCTCGGCGACCCCCGAACGCTGATCCTGGGGGTCGACCGACTGGACTACACCAAGGGCATTGAGCAACGATTGAAGGCGTTCCGCGAGCTGCTGGCCGAAGGCCGCCTCCGGGTGCCCGACGCGGTGATGGTGCAGGTCGCCACACCGAGCCGGGAGCGCGTCGAACACTACAAAACGCTGCGCGCGGCCGTGGAGCGCGAGGTCGGCCGGATCAACGGTGATTTCGGCCGGGTAGGACTCCCCGCCATCCACTACCTCCACCAGTCCTACAGCCGGGCGGAACTCGCCGCGCTGTACCTGACCGCCGACGTCATGATGGTGACCCCACTGCGCGACGGCATGAACCTGGTCGCCAAGGAGTACGTCGCCTCGCGCACCGACCTCGGCGGGGCGCTGGTCCTGTCGGAGTTCGCCGGGGCGGCCGGGGATCTGCGGCAGGCCTATCAGGTCAACCCGCACGACCTGGACGGGCTGAAAACCACCCTTATGAACGCCATCAACGCCGATACCGTCGACCGCGTCCGGAGGATGCGAACCATGCGGCGGTATCTTCGCGGACACGATGTCCGGCATTGGGCGAGCGCCTTCCTGACCGCGCTCGGCGTTCCGCAGGCGGCTACCGCGTACAATCCCGGCAATATTGAAACAAAGCCGCAATAACCGTTGAACATGTCCGAAACGATCTATCGCCCGCCGAAGTGAACGACCACGCGGGTGATCTCGACACGCCCGCAGGAGCCTGAAGGCATGACCGAGACCATTATGACGTCCTCCATGGACGCCGACCTCCGCTCGTCACTGGCGGCGCTGGCGAGAACGCCACAGCTGCTGGTGGCCTGTGACTATGACGGCACCCTCGCGCCCATCGTCACCGACCCTGCGAAGGCCACCCCTCTACCCGAGACCGTCGCGGCGCTGCGCGCCCTGGCGACTCTCCCGCAGACGAAGGTCGCGGTCATCTCCGGCCGCGCGCTGCGCGACCTGGCGGCGCTGTCCCGGCTGCCGAGCGAGATCCATCTGGTCGGCAGCCACGGTTCCGAGTTCGACGTGAGTTTCACCCACGCGCTCACCTCCGAGCAGGTGGCGCTCCGCGACAAGATCAGCGCGGCCATCGCCGACATCGCGCGGGACAAGGAGGGCATCCGCCTGGAGCCCAAACCCGCCGGGATCGCCGTGCACACCCGGACCGCGCCGCGGCCGGTGGCCGCCGAGGTCCTCGCGGCCGTCAACGCCGGGCCCGGCGGCTGGCCCGACGTGCAGACGACCGAGGGCAAGGAGGTCATCGACCTGTCGGTGATGACCACCCACAAGGGCACCGCGCTGGACTCGCTGCGGCAGCAGCTCGGCGCCTCCGCGGTGCTGTTCATCGGCGACGACGTCACCGACGAGAACGCCTTCGCGCACCTGCACGGCCCCGACATGGGCGTGCGGGTCGGTGAGGGGAACTCGCTGGCGCAGTTCCGCGTGGACGACACCTACGAGGTCGCGCAGCTGCTGGCGACGCTCCTCCAGACGCGGCGCTCGTGGCTGTACGGCGAGCAGTCGGTGCTGATCGAGCGCCACTCGATGCTCGCCGACGGCGCCGCGAACGCGCTGGTCAGCCCGGAGGCGCGGATCACCTGGATGTGCCACCCGAAGCCGGACTCGGGCGCGCTGTTCGCCGACCTGCTCGGCGGCACCACGGCCGGGCACTTCACGGTCGGGCCGGCCAAGGGCGGTCTGCCGCTGGGGCAGCGCTACAAGCACGAGACGATGAGCGTCGAGACGCGCTGGTCGGGTCTGACGGTCACCGACTGGCTGGACGGAACCGAACTGCGGGCCGGCGACGCCCACACCACGACGCTGGTCCGGGAGCTGACGGGCAACACCGTCGCGAAGGTCGAGTTCGCGCCGAGGCCGGAGTTCGGCAGCCTTCCCGTGCGGCTCCAGCCGCTGGGCGAGGGCCTGCTGATGCTGGGCTACAACGAGCCGCTGGTGCTGCGCTCCCCCGGTGTCGACTGGGAGGTCGCCTCCGACGGGCAGAACGACACGGCCACCGCGCTGGTCGACCTGAACGAGCTGGGCGGGCGGGTCGTGCTGGAGATGCGGGCCGGTTCCAACGACCTCAAGGCCTCGGCGGCCTCGATCGACGAGCGCCGCAGTGGAAACGAGGACGCCTGGCAGGAGTGGGCGGCGAAGCTGAAGCTGCCGAAGCTCAAGCGGGACATGGTCATGCGCAGCGCGCTGACGCTGCGCGGGCTGTGCTTCGAGCCGACCGGGGCGATCCTGGCGGCGGCGACGACCTCGCTGCCCGAGGAGCTGGGCGGCGTGCGCAACTGGGACTACCGCTTCTGCTGGTTCCGGGACGGTTCGATGACCGCGCGGGCGCTGGTCGAGCTGGGGTCGCTGCACGAGGCGGAGAACTTCCTCAAGTGGTGCGCGCACGTCATCGAGACCACGGCCGGGCACCCGGAGTGGCTGTCGCCGCTGTACACGATCGACGGTCTTCCGCTGCCTCCCGAGGGGATCATCGACACGCTGCCCGGTTACGCCGGTTCGCGGCCGGTGCGGGTGAACAACTCGGCGAACAAGCAGGTCCAGCTCGACGTGTTCGGCCCGGTGGCCGACCTCGTCGCGGCGGTCGCCGACCTGCGCGGCGGCCTCAGCGACTTCGAGTCGGAGGTCATCCTGGCGATGGCCGACGCCGTCGAGCGCCGCTGGCACGAGCCCGACCACGGCCTGTGGGAGGCGCCGCGCCCGCCGAGGCACCACGTGTACTCGAAGGTCATGTGCTGGTACACCATCACCAAGGCGATCTACCTGGCCGACAACCACGGCCTGCCGCGCAAGGAGAACTGGGCGGCGCTGCGCGACACGATCGCCGAGAACGTTCTCGAGCACGGCTGGAACGAGAACCTGCGGACCTACACCGCCGCCTACGGCGAGCCCGACCTGGACGCCGCGACGCTGTGGATCGGTCTGACCGGGCTGCTCGACCCGAGCGACCAGCGCTTCATCGACACGGTCGAGGCGACCGAGGCGGCGTTGCGTTCGGGGTCGGCGGTCTACCGCTACCGTCGCGACGACGGTCTGCCGGGAGTCGAGGGCGGCTTCCTGATCTGCGCGGCCTGGCTCATCGAGGCCTACCTGAAGATCGGGCGACGCGCCGACGCCGAGGAACTGTTCACACAGCTCGTCGACCAGGCAGGACCCACCGGTCTGCTGCCCGAACAGTGGGATCCGCTGGCCGAGCGCGGCCTGGGGAACCATCCGCAGGCGTACTCTCACCTCGGGTTCATCCACTGCGCGATGCTGCTGGATTCCTAGGACCCGGCGGCGACCGACGGTGACGTTAGGGCCCCGCCACAGCGGGGCCCTAATAAAACTCGGGCTGCATTTATGGCCGATCACGCCCGTAACCTTTTACGTCCTTAAGCGTTACAGGCACCCTTAAATCGGACCAAGCCGACAATGCTCACAGCGCGTCGATGGCCTCCGCGGATTTCACAGCAAATTCGCGGCTCCAGATACCCCGACGGGGGTTGCGCACCCCCACCCGCTGTCTGCAACGATGTGGCAATGCCCCAGCAGCCCTCTAAGTCATTCTTCGATAACGCCAACAACAAGCCTGACTTCACTGTTGGGCTACGTGGATACGACCGGGCGCAGGTCGACGATTTCGTTCAGCGGCTCAACGCCGCGCTCACGCAGACCGAGAGCGCGCGCAGCGAGGCCGAGCAGCGGATGACCGACGCCCAGCGACGCCTGCGACAGGCCGAGCAGCGTGTCAACGGACTTGAGCAGCGTCTCGCCGATCAGGCAAAGCAGCTTGAGGAGAACAGCCGACCGACCCTTTCGGGACTCGGCACCCGTGTTGAGCAGATACTGCGACTCGCCGAGGAACAGGCGAACGAGCACCGGGCCGAGGCGAAGCGCGAGACCGAGGGCATTCTGTCCGCGGCGCGCCTTGAGGCCCGCGAGATCACCGACAAGGCGCGCGGCGAGTCCGCCAGCGTCAAGCAGGGCGCCGAGCGCGAAGCCGGCAACCTTCGGACCGCCGCCGAGCGCGAGGCCGCCGAACTGCGCGTCCAGGCGCGCCGCGAGGCCGAGACCCTGCGCGCCGACGCCGACCGCGAGACCAAGCAGCTGCGGTCGTCGACCGGGCACGAGGTCGCCGAGCTGAAGGCCTCCGTCGAGCGCGAGGTCGCCACGATGCGGGCCACCTCCGAGCGCGAGATCACCCAGCTGCGGGCGAAGGCCGCGCGCGAGGCCGAGGAGAAGCGCGCCGAGGCCGCCAAGCTCTACGCCGAGGCCAAGGAGAAGCGCGACAAGGAACTCCAGGCTCTCGCCCTCGAACTGGCCGAGCGCCGGGAGAAGGCCGAGCGCGAGGAGTCCGAGCGCCACACCGCCGCGGTCACCGCTACCCAGAAGCTCGTCAACGAGGCCGAGGGCCGCGCGCGCAACGCCGAGGAGCGCGCCAAGGAGACCGAGCAGAAGTCGGAGCAGCGCCGCCTGGAAGCCGAGCGCTACGCCACCGAGACCGTCGACAAGGCCAAGTCCTCGGCCGAGAAGAACGTCTCCGAGGCCAAGGCCGAGGCCGAGCGCCTCGTCGCCGACGCCAAGGCCGAGGCCGACGCCAAGACCAGCGCCGCCAACCGCGAGGTCGACGAGCTGTCCCGCAAGCGCGACTCGCTCCAGTCCCAGCTGCGCCAGATGATCTCCGGTCTCGCCGGGATCGTGCCGGCCGAGGCGCTGGGCGGGCTCACCGAGGCCGCCAAGCCGGCCGAGGCGTCCGACAAGTCCGACGATGAGAAGGTCTCCGCTTCATCTCAGACGTCTTAAGGAGTCTTTCAGCCTCACGCGCTACCGTCATGACGTAACCGCTCGATCCCCGCCGGGGTCGCGGGCGGGCTTGGACGGTAGGGCTTCGGGCGAATCAGGTGCGAGGTCATGCCCCGCCCCTTTGAAGGGTGTGCCGGTCTTTGGGCATAGCCTCCGACAGGGCGGGGTTTGGCATGTGAGGATGTGGCTATGTCTCAAGGCGCAGGTGGAGATTTCTTCGCGGGCTTCGCTGGCTCGGACGGCAGCGGTGGCTTCGACCAGCAATTGCGCGGCTACGACAAGAAACAGGTCGACGCGTACATAGCCAGGATGGACGCGCAGCTGACCAGTCTGGCGGCCGAGAAGGCCGAGGCGCAGGCGCAGGTCGAAGGACTGGTCTCGCAGGTTCAGCAGATGCAGGCCCAGATCTACGAGATCAGGCGGCGCGCGGCCGTCGGCGAGGAGGTGTCCTACAAACACCTCGGTGCCAAGGTCGAGCACATCCTGACCCTCGCCAGCGAAGAGGCCGAGGAGATCAAGAAACGCTCCGAGCAGGCCGTCGCCGGCCAGCGCGCGGAGGTCGACCGCATCCTCGCGCAGGCCAACGAGGAGGCCGAGGCCGCCCGGCGCGACTTCGAGACGACTCTTGCCGCCCGCCGCACCGCCGCCGAGAAGGCCGAGGCGGACCGTCGCACCCAGGTCGAGGCCGAGCTCAACCGGCAGACGCAGCGCGCCAAGGGCATCGTCGCGCAGGCACAGGAGCAGGCCGCCCAGCTCGCGCAGCAGGCACAGGAGCAGGCGACCCAGATCCGCTCCGCCGCCGACGAGCAGGCCCGGCAGCTCGTGGCCCACATAGAGCGTCTGCGCGGAGAAGCCCAGCAGCTCAAGCAGACCGCCGAGGTCGAGGCCGAGCAGGCCAAGCAGGCCGCGGCGGCCGAGGCCGAGCAGGTCACCCGGGCCGCTCGCGAGTCGGCGGAGAAGGCCCAGGCCGAGGCCGAGGCGACCGCCCAGCAGACCCGCGACGCCGCCCTCCAGGAGGCGAAGAAGGTCCGCGACGAGACGATCGCCGAGACCAACCGCATCCGCAACGAGACCACGACGCAGATGCGCACCTTCCGGGCCGAGACCGAGCAGGCCGCGCAGAAGATCACCAGTGACGCCGCGGGCGAGGCCGAGCGCATCCGCAAGGAGGCCGACGCCTACGCCGCCGACGCCGAGCAGCAGCGCCGCACGGCCAACGAGCAGGCGAGCACGCTCGTCGGCGAGGCGGAGAAGCGCGCCGCGGAGATCGGCAGGAAGGCCGAGGAGCACGCCGCCGCGGTCACCAACAAGGCCAACGAGGCGGCGCGTTCGGCGACCACGGGCGCCGACGAGTACGTCGCCAAGGTGCGCGGGGAGGCCGACCAGTACGCCGAGTCGACCCGCACGTCCGCCGACGAGTACGTGAACTCCACTCGCGGCGGTGCCGACGAGTACGCCGGCAAGGTCACCACCGAGGCCGACGAGAAGTCGAAGGCACTGCTCGCCGACGCCGAGAAACGCTCCGCCGAGCTCGTCTCCCGCGCCGAGAAGCGGGTCGCGGACCTGCGCGCCCGCTCCGAGCAGAGCGCCAAGCAGGCCGCCGAGGCCGCCCGCCGCGACGCCGAGGCGATCCTCGACACCGCGCGTGCGCAGGCCGACGCGCTGCTGGAGGACGCGATGGAGGCCACCGCCGAACCCGTCGGCGCCACGGCCAAGGGGCCCGAGACGGCCGACGCCGCCGGCGGCAAGGACGCCAAGGCGCCCAAGCCCGCGCCTCCCGCGGGTAAGAACGTCGCGCCGAGGCCCTCCGATCCGAGGTCGCAGGCCAAGCCGGAGTCGGCCGCCGAGACGAAGGCCGGGGCCGACAACGCCGAAGGCGAGTCCGGTGAGGACAACGAGGCCGAGGCCAAGCAGGGCGAACCGGCCGGAGCCGGGAAGAAGTAGCGCCGAACGAGTCGAGGAAGCGCCGCCGGTCCGTCCGGCGGCGCTTCGTCGTCTCAGGCGCAAGCGGAGTCGGCCCGCACCGCCCGTACCCGGTCGCGAAACGGCCTCTTCGCACACCGCCTGTAACCGCGTCGTCCGTTAGCGCACAACCATGTCCGCCACGCCCGTGCGCCGACACGCCCGTAATGCCGCTGACCTTCAATAATCGCTACAGTGGCCGCATGTCCACTGAGCCCGCCCCCGGTTCGCCGGACCCCGACGACACTCCCTCCGACACCACCCGCACCGATTCGGCCGCCCACGCCGAAGCGGAGGCCGCCCACGCCGGCGGGTCGGACAAGGCCGAAACGAACCCGATCAACCCCTACGGCATGCCCGGCCGGCGATTCCGGCAGACGCCGTTCAGCTACGGCCTTTTCGGCGGCCTCGGGCTCATCGTCGCCTACATGCTCTACATCGGTCTCCAGCAGGCCTGGGGCGTGCTGCTCTCGATCATCATCGCGGGCTTCCTCGCCATCGGCATCAACCCGATGGTGGTGCGCGTCCAGCGCCTGGTGAAGAAGCGCGGCATCGCCGTGGCCATCGTCGCCCTGGTCATGTTCATCGTGGTCTGCGGCGGCTTCGCGACCCTCCTGCCGCCGCTGATCACCGAGATCAACAGCTTCGTCGACGCGCTGCCCGCCTACATCGAGAACCTCAAGGGCAACCGCTTCATCAACGACCTCAACGAGCAGTACCAGATCATCGAGAACCTGAAGAGCGCCGCCAGCGCCGAGAACATCACCAGCGCCGCCGGCGGACTGGTCTCCGTGGTCGGCGTGGTCGGCGGGACCGTCTTCAACGGACTGATGGTCGTCATCTTGACCTTCTACTTCCTGGCCGCCTTCGACCGGCTCAAGGACGGCGCCTACCGGCTGCTGCCCGCCGACCGCCGCCCGCGTGCGCAGGTCCTCGGCGACGAGATGCTCACCAAGGTCGGCAACTACACCATCGGCGCGCTCGGCATCGCCGCGATCGCCGGTGTCACGTCCTTCATCTTCATGTTCATCGTGGACATCAAGTACGCCTACGCACTGGCCCTCATCGTGGCAATTTTCGACCTCATCCCGCAGGTCGGTGCGACCATCGGTGCCGTTATCGTGAGCCTTGCGGGCTTTTCGGTCTCGATACCGGTCGGCATCGCCTGCGTGATCTTCTTCGTTCTGTACCAGCAACTCGAGAACTGGGTCATCTACCCGCGCATGATGAGCAAATCGGTCAAGGTCAGCGACCTCGGCGCGATCCTGGGGCTGCTCATCGGCACGGCGCTGTTCGGTATCGTCGGTGCCCTCATGGCGGTGCCCGCCGTCGCCGCGGTACAGCTGCTGGTGCGTGAGGTGCACATTCCGCGCCAGGATCTCGCTTAGGAGCCCAACGTGCCCGCAACGACCCGTCACCCCGGGAAGGGGGTGAAACGCGCATGACCGACCTCTCCGCCGCCGGCGCCGTACGTCTCAGCCGGTTACTGCACCGCGACGACGTCGCCGCGGTGTTCACCGGTTCCCTGCCCGACGAACCGGGACCACTGGTGGTCACCCTCGGCAACGAGCGGGCCGTCGGCGCCCGGCGCAGCACCTTCCTCGACTGGGCCGGCCGCGTCACCCGCCTTTCCACGCACCCTCACATCGCCGCCGTGCACGCCGTGGGGCTCACCGGCACCGCGAGGCCCTACCTCGCCGTGCAGACCACGCGAACGTCGCTCAGCGACCGGCTGCGCCAGTCGGGGCCGCTCACTCCGGGCTTCTGCCGCGCCATCGGCGTCGCGTTGTCCGACGCCCTGGCGACCGTCCACTCCATCGACCTCATCCACGGCGCCGTGCATCCCGCGACGACGCTCCTCGGCGGCGGCGACCAGCTTCTCCTCGCGGGCTTCGACGCCACCGCTCCCCTGCTCGCGCGACCGCTGCGCAAGTCGGCCTACACCGCGCCCGAGCACCTGGACGCCGCCTCGGCGGGCGAACTGGCGGTCAGCCCGGCCGCCGACGTCTACGACCTCGGCACCCTGCTCTACGGCGCCCTCGGCGGACGCGTGCCCTGGCTGACCACCGAAGGCGGCAGCCTCGGCGACCCGCTCCTGCGCGCCGCGCCGGTTCCCGACATCCCCGGCGTCAGCACGGTTCTGACCGACATCCTCGCGGTGTGCCTCACCGCCGACCCCCGGATGCGGCCGACGGCGGCGCAACTGCGCGACGCGCTGTCGACGATGGACATCTCCGCCGCGCCGGCACCGGGCCGCCGGCCGAAGACGGTCGCGGCCGAACTCGCGCCGACCGGCGGTCCCCGCCCCGCGGTGGCGCCGACCGTCACCGACCTGGCGATCCCTGCACGGCCGGCCGCCGAGCCGAACCGGCAGGGGCGGCTGGGCCGCACGACGAAGACGATCGCGGTCGCGGCCCTGGCCGTGGCCTTCCTCGGCGGCGCGAGCCTGGCGACCTACGCCGCCACCCGCACGACCGACGACAGCGAGGCGTCCTGCCCCACCGAGGACGAGCTGGCCACGGCGGCGGCCACCTGGTTCGGCGACGGCACGACGGTCACCGAGACCATCTGCGCGGACGGATTCGTCGGCCTGACCGTGCGCAAGCCGACCCCGCTGCGCGGCGGCGTCGGGGCCGGTGACGACATCAGCAAGGTAGTCGCGCACCGCGTGCAGGGCCGCCTCCAGCAGGTCGGCGACGCCTGCGGCACCGACGTGCCACAGAAGATCCGCGACTACGTGACCGGCTGCGTGAGCTGACGGACGGCCCCGGCGAACTGCCGGGGCCGCTCCAGCGGCGGCAGGTGCCCGGCACCGGCGATGGCGACGGGCGAGCCGCAGACGTGCCGGAGCGCGCGGGCCACACCTTCGGCGTCCTCAACGGACATGAGCGCGTCCTCGTCGCCGCGTACGACGAGCCCGCGCGCGTCCGGCCGGTTCAGCGCGGCCGTCGAGTCGGACCGCGCGGCCATGGCCCGCTGCGCCCACGCGACGGCTTCGGGCGAGGCCTCGGTGAGGATCCGCAACGTCTCCTTCACGACCTCGGGACGCTCGGCGTGCGTCGTGGCGCCCAGCAGCCCGGGCAGCATGGACGCCGCCAGGCCGGCGATGTCGCGGTCGGCGAGAACCCGTTCGGCGATCTCCAGCCGCTTCGCGGCGGCCGCGGCGGTGTCGGCGGCGACCTTCGTGTCGGCGAGGACGAGCCCTCGCACACGGTGCGGGTACTGCCGGGCGAAGGCCATCGCCACGTACCCGCCCATCGAGACGCCGACAAGGACCGCGCCGGACTCGCCGAGCTCGTCGAGGACACCGGCGACGTCGTCGGCGCACACGTCGAGGCTCGGGTCTTCGGGGAGCCGAACGTCGGCCGACTCCCCGAAGCCCCGCTGGTCGACGGTGATGGCGAGGTGGTCCGCGGCGAGGTCCTCGGCGACGTGCGCCCACATCCCGGCGTGCAGCGGGAACGCGTGCAGGAGCACCACGGGGGTGCCCTGCCCGTGTGCCCGGTAGACCACCTCGGAACTCATGGGCGCGGCACGTCGGCGAAGGCGGCGACGGTCCGGTCGGCGTAGGCGCTGGCGTCCCCGTAGGTCATCTCGCCGTCCCACTCGGTCGGCAGCGGGAGCGCGGCGGCGGGGTTCACGCGGCGGACGACCTCGTCGAGGACGAGTTCGGCGTGCCCGACCCACAGGTGCTTGGCGCCGTCGACGCCGACGACCTCGGCCTGCGGGATCGCCGCGAAGCGCTCCTCGGCCTCGGCGGGCCGCAGGTAGTCGTCGTTCTCCGGGATCAGCGCCGTCAGCGGCCGGCCCGACTCCGCCCACACCGCCAGGTCGGCCGGCTCGGCCTTGCGCAGCGGCGGCGACAGCAGGATCGCGCCCTCGACAGAGGGGTCGCAGCCGTACTTGAGGGTCAGCTCGGTACCGAAGGACCAGCCCAGCAGCCAGACCCTCGGCAGCTCGTGGAACTCGGCGTACTCCAGCGCGGCGGCCACGTCGAAGCGCTCGCCCTCGCCGTTGTCGAAGGCGCCGTCGCTGGTGCCCTGGACGCTGGAGGTGCCGCGGGTGTTGAAGCGCAGCACGGCGAGGTCGGCGAGCGCAGGCAGGCGCCAGGCGGCCTTGCGGAAGATGTGGCTGTCCATCATCCCGCCGTGGGTGGGCAGCGGGTGCAGGCAGATCAGCGTGGCGACCGGGTCGCGGTCGAGCGGGAGGGCGACTTCGGCGACGAGGCCGAGGCCGTCGGCGGTCTCCAGCCGCAGGGCCTCACGCCGGGCGGGAAGGATGGAGTTCGCGCGGATCAAGGTCACGGAATCGAGTCTGCCACCCCGGACCCGCGGCGCGGCCGGGTACGCCCTCAGCGATGTCGTGACGTGCGCGGCGCGCGGCGGCCCCTGGCACGCCAGCAGCCGCCGTGCCAGTGCCTGCGGGCGTCGACGGGGCCGTCGACCTGCCAGGCCACGACGTGCGGGAGGCCGACGCCGATCTCCTGGTCGCAGCCGGGGCAGCGGTAGACCTTGGTGGCGTTGACGCCCGGGATGTGACGCACGTACCACTGCTCGCCGTCGGGGCCGTCCTCGACGGCCTCGACTTTCCGGCGGCCGTTCTCGGGGTCGGCGACGCCCGCCGAGGGCGTGCGTCGATTCCGGCGGGGGCTCATGTCAAGAGATTATGGCGGCGGTGATCCACCCGGGATCAATCAGGCGCCGTCCGGGCGCAGGCGGCCCAGCGTGGACAGCCGGTAGCCCAGTTGCATCCGGGTACTGACCTGCGCCTCGTCCATGAGGTAGCGGATCCGGCGCTGCACGGTGCGGGCCGAGACGTCGAGCTGTTTGGCGACGGCGTTGTCGGTGAAGCCCTGGAGGAGCAGGGCGATGATGCGCCGGTCGAGTTCGATGAGGTCGTCGGCGTAGGGCGCCTCGGGTTCGAGGGTCAGGGCCCGGTCCCAGGTCGACTCGAAGAGGGCGATGAGCGCGTCGAGGAGCCCGCTGGGGTGGACCACGATGGCGCCGGGTTCGCCGGCGCTGTTGAGGGGGACGAGGCCGAGTTCGCCGTCGGCGATGATCATCCGCAGCGGGAGGTCGGGCATGATCCGGATCTCCTCCCCCGCTTCGAGGGACGCCTCGGCCCGGACGAGCAGGCCGGGTTCGGCCAGGACGTCCTTCTCGACGACGACCCGGTAGCGCACTCCGCGCTGGACGGCCTCGTTCTCGGCGGTGTTCTGCGCGGCCGAGACGGCCATCGGGTTGGCGCGGACGAAGGCGCGCAGGTCGCGGGCGGCGCCGCTTTGGATCTGCCCGAAGCGCTGGCGTACACCGTCGACGCCGACGACGACCTCGACCAGGTCGCGCACGGAGCGTCCGGCGGCCGAGGCGCGGAACAGTTCGGTCAGTTCGGCGAGGGCCGTCTCGGCGCGGCCGAGTTCGTCGCGGCGGCGCACCAGCAGCGAGCGCAGCGCGATCTCGGGCGGCGCGGCGAGGTAGCGGTCGCCGTCGCGAGTGGCGAGGCCGGCCGCGGTGAGCGCGTCGAGGAGGCGGTCGAGGGCGGCGTCCTCGATGCCGAAGCCGGCGGCGAGTTCGGGGGCGTGGGCGGGCCCGGCCGAGACCAGGTGACGGTAGATCCGCTCCTGTTCGGCGTCGATGCCCAGCGCACGCAGCTCCACAGCAAAGGAGTATGCGGGAAGAGGCGACAAACGCACAGGGCGGCCGGTCGGGATCCGGCCGCCCTGCGTGCTTACCGCCGAAATGTCACGCGACACCGTAGAGGTTGACGGTGATCTGCTCGGTCTTGCTGCCGTTGGCGTCGACGGTGTTCACCCACAGGGAGGCGATGCCTCCGGCGTGGGCGGTGTTGTCGACGAGGGCGACCCAGCGGCCGTCGCGCTGGACGACGGGGACCTCGGTCCAGGCGTAGTCCTTGACCGGCTTCGCACCGAAGATCTCGACGGGCTCGAAGGTGACCTTGGCGGTGAGGGAGGTGATGGCGCCGGGGTCGTAGCCGTCCTGACCGTCGAGGCCGACGGTCACGGGGAACGCGGTGTCGGTGTTCGGGGCGAGGTTGTAGGCGTCGACGGGCGCGTCGTAGGACGGGATGGCGACGGGCAGGGCCTGGAGGGTGTCGCCCTCGGGCCGGCTGGAGGCGAACTCGAAGTTCGTGAGCGTGCCCTTGGCCAGTTCCCAGTTGGCCTTGTCGAAGCCGAACTGGGTGACCTCGACGCGCAGGACGCAGTCGTCGGAGCCGACGAGTGCCTGCCCGCTCGGCCAGGCGCTGTCGCCGACGAGTTCGCCGTTCTTGTAGATCCGGAGGTTGCCGATGTCGCCGAAGCCGCCGGCGGCGACGTGTCCGGCACCGTCCTTGAGGGCGGCGAAGGCGAAGCCGACGAGGGTGCCCTGGCGCTCGGCGACCCGTGTGGGGGTGCCGTCGGAGTTGCGGCCGAGGCTGTTGTGAGCGGGGAGCTTGAACCAGTCGACCTCGCCCTGCTGCCGCTTGCCGTAGGCCTGGGCGGTGCCGAACCACGTCTCGCCGCGGATGCGCTGGGTCGTGGCGATCTGCTGCCAGGTCGGGCCGGGCGTGTAGTAGGCGGTGCGGGTCAGCGGGACGGTGACCGGGTTGCCGCTGCCGGCGTAGATCGGGTTGGCGCCGTTGTCCTGCAGGACGCGGGTCCACTCGTAGGCCACGCCGGGCGTGCGCTGGGTGTGGTAGTTCTCGGTGACCGTGGCCAGGTCGCGGTCGCGGACTCGGTGGGACTGGTCGCGGGAGACGCGGTCGCCGGTGAAGGCGAGGTTGTAGACGTAGGTGCTGTCCTTCTCGGCGACTGACGGGTCGGCGGCGCGCAGGTAGGTGCCGAAGTCGAACTCGCCGTCGCGGACCCGGTCGGTCGGGGCTGCGTAGAAGGCCGGGCCGTTGGCGGCGAAGACCGAGTTGTCGACGATCCAGCCGTCGAAGCTGCGGCCGACGTGCAGGGAGCCCGAGCGGATCGTCAGCGGCCGGTCGCCGGTGACGGTGACGGCCTTGGCCTTGCGGGCGTCGAGGGTGATGGTGGTGTCGGCGGTCAGGCGGGCCTCGGGGTCGCCGACGTAGCTGTAGGAGAAGGTGCCGTCGGGTTCGGCGGTGCGGATGAAGCCGCTGAGGACGTGGCTGTCGGCGCGCAGGCGCAGGGTGATGTCCTCGCCGGTGAAGTAGATCAGCGAGCGGGCCGGCTGGTGGGTGTCGGTGATGTCGAGGTACCCCGAGGTGGCGGGGGCGCCGGTGCGGTCGACGGCCTTGACGGTGACGTCGACGGTCTCGGGTTCGAGCCAGAAGCCGACGGCGGTGGTGACGCGCACGCCGTTCTCGCCGGTGGCGACGATGCGGGCGCCGATCTCCCCGTAGGAGGAGGCGTCGAGGCCGTGCAGGTAGCCGTTGGCCGTCACGGGAACGGTGGCGGTGCCGTTGGCGGGGATGGTGATCCGGCTGCTTTCGAGGGTGATGGCCCGCGACGGGACGCGGTCGCCGTCGGCACCGGTGAGGTCGTCGACTTCGAGGGTCAAGGTGACGGGCTTGTCGGAGGTGTTGGTGTAGGTGACCTTCTTGGTGGCGCGCTCGTCGCGGCCGTGCGGCCACGCGAAGTCGGCGAGGCGGACGCCGGTGTCGCTGGTGACGGTGGCGTTCAGCGCGCCCGGCAGCCACAGTTCGCCGGCGCCCTGCTCGTAGACGGTGCTGTTGGGCGCCTTCGCCCGGTTCTCCCGCTTGACCGAGCCGACGAGGGCGGCCTTGACCTGCTGGGCGGTCCAGTCGGGGTGGGCCTGGCGGATCAGCGCGACGGCGCCGGCCACGTGCGGTGTGGCCATGGAGGTGCCGGACATCCGCGTGTAGTGGACTTCGCCGAGGCTGCCCGCGGCCGCGCCGGTGATGGCCACGCCGGGAGCACTGATGTCGGGCTTGAGCTCGTGGTTCCCCGGCACCGGGCCGCGGCTGGAGAAGCTCGCGGTCGCGCCCTCGGCGTCGACGGCGCCGACGGTGAGGACGCCCTGGACGCACCCGGGCGAGGAGACGGTCTCGCGCATGCCGCTGTTGCCGGCGGCGATCACGAAGAGGGTCTTCGACTGCGCGCTGAGCTCGGCGGCGGCCTGCGCCATCGGGTCGGTGCAGTCGGTGGGCTCGGAGGAGCCGAGGCTCATGTTGACCACGTCGGCGCCCTGCGCGACGGCCCACTCCATGCCCGCGACGATCCACGAGGTCTGGCCGCCGCCGTAGCTGAGGACGCGGCCGATGAGCAGGCCGGTGCCGGGGGCCATGCCGACCTTGCTCGCGTCGGCGGCACCGGTCCCGGCGATGGTGGAGGCGACGTGCGTGCCGTGGCCGTCGCGGTCGAGAGGGCTGCCCTCGCCGGTGAAGTCCTCGGCGGCGAGGACCTGGCCGGCCAGATCGGGGTGCGCGGCGTCGTAGCCGGTGTCGAGGACGGCGACCTTGGTCCCCTCCCCGTTGAGGCCGAGGTTCCACAGGTCGGGCGCGCCGGTCTGCTCGACGCCGGTGGTCGGGTCGAGGTCGAAGCCCTCGACCTTCCCGTCGAGCCAGATCTTGCCGGTGCCGGTGCCGCGGGCGGTGCCGCCGGTGAGACCGTCGAAGGCGGCGGCGAGGCCGTCCTTGGCGACGGTCACGGCGGTCGCGCCGATCGAGTCGAGGTGGACGCCGGTGCTGACGCCGCTGAGGCCGCGCGCCTGCGGCAGCGAGCCGGTCACCAGCAGCGGCAGGTCGGTGCGGGAGGCGTCGTCGTAGCCCTGGCGGACCAGGCCGGTGACGTTGAACAGCTCGGTGTCGAGGCGGCCCTCGGCGAGCGCGCGCTCGGCGGAGACGGGGATGACGTAGAGGTCGTCGCCGACACGGCGGGTGTAGAAGTCGGTGGACGACTCGACAACGGCCGAGGGGGTGCCGTCGGCGGCGAGGGAGACCTGGACGCGGTCTCCGGTGATGAGGGTGACGGTGGTGGGCTGCCCGGCGGGCCGCGCTGATCCGGTGAGTGCTCCGGGCTCCTGCGCGTGCGCCGGCTGCGGCGCGACGACCGCGCTCGTCAGCGTGACGGCGCCGACGGCGAGGGCGGCGATGGTCGCGCCCAGTCTGCGCCCGGGGAATGCGGGGGTCATGTGAACTCCGGCGATAGGGGTGGGTGATCACACCCTCGCAGAGGAGCCGCCGGGTTTCCCGGGTCGGAGGCAGACGACAAACCGCCATGACGAGAACACGACACGAGCTGCCGCTTCCCGCCATGGCGGTGCGTTCGTTTCCCGTCAGGCGGTCAGGATGCCCTTGGGGTAGCCGCAGCCCAGCGTCATGGCGGTGTCGATGTCCTCGGCGGTGGCGTAGCCGGAGTCGATCATCTGGCGGGCGTCGGCGCGGTGCGGCGCGAGCAGCGTCGCGGCGATCCGCGCGGCGCGGTCCTCGTCGAGTTCGGCGGGCACGACGGGGGAACCGTGCTCGTAGAACCCGCGGCCGGTCTTGCGGCCGAGGTGGCCTTCGGCGGCCAGCGAGCGCAGCGACTTCGCCGCCGCGTAGCGCTCGAGTTGGCCGTCGCGGGTGTAGATGGTGTCGAGGATCTGCACGGACGTGTCGAGGCCGATGACGTCGAGGAGCATGATCGGGCCCATCGGGAAACCCGCCGACCGCATGGCGGCGTCGATCTCGGGTCCGGTGGCCTCACCGTCGTCGACCATGGCGACGGCCTGGTTGAGGTAGCCGAACAGCAGCCGGTTGACGATGAAGCCGGGCTTGTCGCCGCAGACCACCGGCGTCTTACCGAGGCCGAGGGCGAGCTCGCGGACGAGGTCGACGGTCTGGCTCGAGGTGACCGGGGTGTGGACGACCTCGATGAGCTTCATGACCGGCGCCGGGTTGAAGAAGTGCATCCCGACGACCTGGAGGGGCCGGCCGGTGGTCTCGGCGATCTGGGTGACCGGCAGCGAGCTGGTGTTGGTGGCCAGGATGGTGCGCGGCTCGCAGATCTCGTCGAGGCGGCGGAACAGGTCGTGCTTGATGTCGATGCGCTCGGGCACGGCCTCGACGACGAGGTCGACCTCGGAGAGGGCGGCGAAGTCGGTGGTCAGGGTGATCCGCTCGTGCAGCGCGGCGGCGTCCTCGGTGCTGAGTTTCCCGCGTGAGACGGCCTTGTCGGTCGACTTGCGCAAGTGCTCGGCGCCGCGTTCGCGGGCCGCTTCGTCGACTTCGACGCCGACGACCTGGAACTCGCCCCGGGCGAATACCTCGACGATCCCCGCGCCCATCGTCCCGAGCCCGACGACGCCTACGCGCCGTTTGGAGTTCTCCCGCACCGCAACCTCCTCGTTGTGTGGTCAACCCGGAGTCTGCCAGGTGTCACCGGGGACGTATCCGACGATCCCAACCCGTCGGTAACTTAGGTCTTGAGACTGGCGCCGGACATCCCTAGTCTCGGTACATGAGCAGCGATGGCACCCCCTTGGTCATCGACGATGAACTCGTCTCCCTCTCCCCGGCCGACGGCACGGTCGTGGGCAGGTTCCCGGTCGCCTCGGCCGAGGCCGTCGACAGCGCCGTGGCGACCGCCCGGGTGGCGCAGCAGTGGTGGTGGCGCCTCGGGCACGCCGGCCGCCGGCAGCGGTTGCTGCGGCTGCGCGGGGCGATGTCGGAGCGGATGCCGGAGCTGCTGTCGCTGATGCACTCCGAGACGGGCAAGACCCTCAGCGACGCTCGCACGGAGGTCGCCACGGCCCTCGAACACCTCAACTGGGCGCCGAAGCACGCCCGGCGGGTCCTGGGCCCGCGCCGGGTGCGCACGAGCCTGGTGCTCGTGGACCATTCGGCGCACCTGGAGTACCGGCCGTACGGCGTGGTCGGTGTGATCGGGCCGTGGAACTACCCGGTGCTCACGCCGCTGGGCTCGATCGTCTACGCGCTGGCGGCGGGAAACGCCGTGGTGTTCAAGCCGAGCGAGTACACACCGGCGGTCGGGCAGTGGCTGGCCGACGTGTTCGCCGGGATCGTCGAGCAGCCGGTGCTCCAGGTCGTGCACGGCTCGGGTGAGACCGGTGCCGCGCTGTGCCGCTCGGGCGTCGACAAGCTCGCGTTCACCGGGTCGACGGCAACCGCGAAGAAGGTCTACGCGGCCTGCGCGGAGAAGATGACGCCGGTCGTACTGGAGTGCGGCGGCAAGGACGCGCTGATCGTCGACCACGACGCCGACGTGGACGCCGCCGCCGACGCGGCGCTGTGGGGCGGGCTTTTCAACGCGGGGCAGACCTGCATCGGCATCGAGCGCGTGTACGTCGTGGAGTCGGTCGCCGAGCGTTTCCTGGCGCGGCTGACCGCCGGGGCGCGCGAGCTGCGCGTCGGCGAGGGGCCCGAGGACCAGGTCGGGCCGATCACCATGCCCCGCCAGATCGACGTGATCGCCGGCCACATCGCCGACGCCGCCGAGCGCGGCGGGGTCTTCGCCGTCGGCGGACCGGAGTCGGTCCAGCCGCCCTACGTGCACCCCACGATCATCGTCGACGTGCCCGAGGACGCCCGCGCCATGCGCGAGGAGACCTTCGGGCCGGTCCTCATCGTCAACCGCGTCCCCAACGCCGACGAGGGCCTCGCCAGGGCCAACGCGCTCCCCTACGGCCTGGGCGGCGCGGTCTTCGCTCGCGCGGCGGGCATGCGGCTGGCGCGCGGGATGAAGTCGGGCATGACGGCGGTCAACTCGACGCTGGCCTTCGCGGGCATGCCGCGACTGCCCTTCGGCGGAGTCGGCGAGTCCGGTTTCGGGCGCATCCACGGCGAGGACGGACTGCGCGAGTTCGCCTACGCGAAGTCGATCGCCAGGCGGCGGGTCCGGCAGCTCTTCCCGCTGCTGTCCTTCGCCCGCGCCGAGAAGCACAACAAACTCATCGATCGCCTGATGCGCATCCGCCACCGTTGAGGCGATTGCTCGTCCGTCGTCCCCTAACGACAATCGTTGACGTGGTCACCATCCGGTGACCAGCGGGGAGGCGTACGACATGCGCTCCAACTCGTCCCGCTCGCTCGCGGTATCGTCCGCGGCGGCTTTCCTGTCCGCCGGTTTCGTCGACTTCACCCCGGGCTGGGCGCCCTACAACTACCCGCTGCTCGGTCTCATCGACCGCGGCCGAGCCGCGCACTTCCTGCTCTCCCTGACGATCCCGCTGCTGATCGCCGCGCTCGCCGCCGTCGTCTCGGTGGCCTCGAACTCGCGGCGTCCCGCCCGCTTCGGCGCCTATGTCGCCGCCGTCGTGGTGCTGTACTGGTTCGTCCTCAGCCCCATTCAGCACGGGGCCTTCACCGTCGACTTCGGCATCGGAGTCTGGCTCGCGCTGGGGGGCTCGGCGCTGCTGGGACTGTCGTCGATCCTGCCCGACAGCCAGGAGAACATGGGCGCTCAGGCGCGCCTGAGCCAGAAGGACCGGGCCATGGTCGCCAGTGTGAGCGAGGCTCGCAACAGGGCCGCCCGCAGCTCGGTCGCCTGGATGCTCCAGCAGATGTCCGACCCCAGCAGGCGCTGATCTTCACAGGCCGGACGCGGCCGGGTCGCCGCGTCCGGCTAAAAGTGTCCGCCGATCTTCCTATAGTCGTCATATGGGGGAAAACACGGGCATCACGACCGAAGAGCTGAAAACCGTTCAGAAGCGCACGCGGAAGAAGGCGGCGGCGCCTCGCGCGTCGGCACCGCCGACGGCCGCCGGGGAGGAGACCTTCGGCATCCGCCTGCGCAGGCTGCGCACCGAGGCGGGGCTGTCGATCGCCGAGTTCGCGCTGCGCACGAACTACTCGAAGGGCTACATCAGCAAGATCGAGACCGGCGCGAAGCCGCCGAACGGCGATCTCGCGCGGTGCTGCGACGAGGCGCTCAACGCTTCGGGGACACTGCTGGCGCTGATGCCCGAGGAGGCCGAGGGGCCGGCGCGGGCCGTCGCCGAGGTCGCGGCGGAGATGTCGGCGACGGCGGTGGAGGACGTGCCGCCACCGCCGTCGGAGGAACAGGCTCCCGTGGCGGCGGAGGTCGAGAAGGCCCCGGTCGCGGAGGCCCCGGTCGCGGAGGCCCCGGTCGCGGAGATCCCGGTCGCGGAGATCCCGGCGCAGGCGGCGCGGCCGGGCTGGCCTGCCGAGCCGCCGTCGGTCCTCGCCGAGGAGAAGCCGCCCGAGACCCCGGAGCCGGGCGCGCCCACGCCGCCGCCCCTGACCTTCACCGGCCCCAACGGCACACGCGCGGAGGCCACCACCGACCCCTTCGCGCCGTACGCCGCGCTGCGCGCGGAGGACGCGGCCGCCGGGGAGGTCGCGGCGCCCGCCGAGACGGCGCCGGCCGTCGCCGAGGCTCCCAAGCCGAAACGCGTCCTCATGCTCGTCGGGCTGGCGCTACTGCTGGTCGCGGCCGTCGTGGGGGCCGTGCTGCTGGTCGCGGCCGTCGACGACCCCGCGCCAACGCAGGGCCGTGTGCTCGGCTCGCTCACGGCTCAGCGGAGTCCCGTCTGACAGGGCCCCGTGGGCGTGCGCGGGAATCCCCGCACGCCCCGGGTCCGCGAAACGCCCGCACCGGTCACCCGGCCGGGTCACGATCTGTTCCGGCAGTCGCCAGTACCAGCCACGGAGGAACCATGCGCCGCACCATATTGCCCCTCGCCACCTTCGCCGCCCTCGTGCCCGCCACCGAGTGCTCGTGATGAGGACTTTCGCCGCCGCGGCCGCCGCCGCCCTGGTCGCGGCCCTCCTCCCGACGTCGGCGGCCTCGCCCGCAGGCGTCCCCAACAGCCCGCAGCCCGCCTGCCTGAGCGAGTACCTGGCGCACGTCGCCCTGCACGCGCCTGACGGCACCCGCATGGGCGAACTGAGTGTGTTCGGCGACTCCGCCACGGGCACCAAGTGCGCCGTCACCGCCGCCGGTCGAGCACCAGCCGACGTCCACGTCTCCCTGACCATCTGCGAGGAGACGAGCCCCGGCCCCACCTGCACCAGACAGGAGATCTACGAAGCCGCCCGATACGACCATTGGGCGCAGACGCTGCCGCTGCATGCCCGGGGCCACTGCCTACAGGCCACCGGGACGATCCGCAGAGACGGCGTCACGGCGACCGGATCGACCTCGCCGGCCGCCACCGTGTGCGTCTAGAAGAGCGTCAGTTCGTTCTTCTCGATGCCGCGCAACGCGTCGTAGTCGACCGTCACACACCGGATACCGCGATCCTCGGCCAGGACCCGTGCCTGCGGCTTGATCATCTGAGCCGCGAACACCCCCTGCACGGGCGCCAGCAGAGGGTCGCGGTTGAGGAGTTCGAGATAGCGGGTCAACTGCTCCACGCCGTCGATCTCACCCCGCCGCTTCACCTCGATCGCCACACTGCCGCCCTCGCCGTTGCGGCACATGAGGTCGACCGGCCCGATCGCCGTCGGGAACTCCCGCCGCACCAAGGTGTAGCCGTCGCCGAGAACACCGGGCTGGTCGGCCAGAAGTTCCTGCAAGTGCGCCTCCACCCCATCCTTGCGAAGGCCGGGGTCCACACCGAGTTCGTGCGACGAGTCGTGGAGGATCTCCTCGATCGTGATGATCAGCTGCTCCCCCGCCTTGTTCGTGACGGTCCACTTCCCCTCGGCCTGCTGGATCGTGCAAGGCGGAGTCATCCAGTTCAAGGGCTTGTAGGAGCCGCCGTCGGCATGCACGAGGATCGAGCCGTCGGCCTTCAAAAGTAGCAAACGCGGTGCTAGAGGCAGGTGTGCCGTCAGGCGGCCGACGTAGTCCACCGTGCAGCGGGCGATGACGATGCGCATGAAGGGAGGGTACAGGCGCAGCTTGTCCGGTTTGGCGCCGGAAGCTGACCGCCCCACACGGGTTCAATTTCAGAGTCACGGCGCCTCCAGGCCGAGCATCCCGACCATCCCGCACATGACCGGGAGTTGATCCGGTTGCGCATCGGGCGCATCAAGCGCCGTGGTGGCGGCAGACCCGACCTTAACGGCGAACGCGGGATCGGCCGAAATCTTGAAAGTGCCGGTGCGGTGCGGTTTCAGTCCTTCGGCGCGCCAACGCGGGTGATGTAGTGCCACGACACGTCGATGCCCTCCTCACGGCGCAACCAATCGGCAAGGACCCGGCTCGACCAGTGCGTCAACCCCGTCAAGACCGGCGCGAGGCCCGGGTGATCGCCACGATCCGCGACCGACCCGCCGCCGTGACTGCACCCTCCCCGCACCGGGTTTACGCCCGATCAACCCCGCGGCGCCCTCGCAGACGAAACGCGCCTTCCAGCGATCCACCGTCGGCAACGACACCCCCGCCAAGCCCGCGACATCAACCCGCGTCCGTCCCTGGCCCGGCCACAACACGACCCGGGCACGCGTCGCGACCTTCGCCGACACCACCGGCGAATTAATCAACCCCGACAGCTCTACACGCTGCCCGTCCGAAAGCTCCACAATGAACACAACGACCCATACTATTTCAAGACACTGCAACAGAATCACGAGACACTATTTCCCTGAAAGATCCTCCATCAGAGCCTCGATCCAGACGCGCGAGGACCGATCAAGTTTCGCCAGATTGACTTGGAGCACTGCCGAAACATCGGCATGATCCATTACATATGGATCAAACAACTCACAGAGAGCGTCAAGCTGCTGCTCCCTAACGCGTTCGGACGGTTCTGTCGCCGCGAGGCGCGACAGCATTCGCACCAGCAAACGACGCTGATTCGGACTATACGAGGATTCCCAGTCACGGACAGTTCCTGCTGAATGCCAGCGCTGGTCCTCATCGGATGAGAACAGGCCACTGATAAGATCGACCAGCGCTCCGTGACTAATTCCAGCCAAGATCTCCCCCTAAAACATCAGTGGCAACTTATACTTACGCATCCAGGTGATATGCGTCGCATTGGCCGCCTTCGGATTGTAGTTCGGACTCTTATTGTTGTGCACTTGCCGGTGATATAGCCTTCCGTTGATATCCTGGTAGCGCGAACCAATTTGAACCCGGTAGGTGATATTCGTCCTTGCGTTTGACCCTTCTGGAGCCTTACCGTCTGGGCCATGGATGCGCAACCTTGATGTCCCCTTTTCGTTCGTCCACTTATACTCGACTCCGTATTGTGCGCCACCATTTGGATCTGGAGTAAGGGGACGCATAGATGCATCATCCGGGACAATACTCATCGGATCTTTCCCATTTAGATCATACCCACAGTCCTCGTTTTCATTAGTATTATGAACAAGGACACCAGTCCCCTTAAAGTCCACATAATACGTATGGATGTCCGCGACAGAGAGATTGTATACGGCCGCTTCGGTTTTGTAGGAGAGGGTTTGGGTGACAAAACCAGGGACACCGGTCGACGTCTGGATTTGATCACCAAACTGAAGGTGATCAGCCGTAACCCAGGAGCGAACGTTCTCAGCCCAGATTGGGTGCCCGCCAGTGGCTATGACTGCTGCATCAGATTCTCCATCACCGTTCGTGTCAACGCTGATTTCGACAAGTTCCTTGGTTCCCTCGCCTGTGATCAGTGCCGTGACGGGGCGTGCACCGGTTCTGCCGGTTTCCGGCTCGGTGGCCAAGACTTGGTCATCAGGCTCAACCTCCTCGATGGGCTTCCGGGTGCCGTCAGCCATGAGGACTTCGGTACCGGGTACGAAGCTGTTGCAGCCCCCGGGCTTGTCGGGATCTTTGCCGCTTCCGGGGCCGTTCTTTCCTTTGCCTCCGGGGAGCATCCCGAGGACGCCGGTTCCACAACTCATGACGTCGCCGCCGGTGCAGGCCGAGACTGCGTCAACCGCGCCGGTGACCGTGTCGTAAGCATCAACGACGGTCCGGACGCCGGGGATCATGCTCGCGACGCCCATGGCACAGCCCGCGGCATCACCGCCGATGCAGGATTTTGCGGTGTCGATCGCGCCGGCAACAGCCGCGACGGCTCCTGCTGCGGCAGCGACGATCTGGGCGGGTGGGGGCAGGAAGGTCGCTACGGTCGCGACGACCCCGGCAACCGCGGCGATAGTGCCGGCGTTGTCCACGACAGTCTGGGCGGCGCTGGCGACGGCGTTGCCGACCGAGGAGGCTGCTTTGGCGATCGCGCCCCAGAACAGACCCTCCGGGTCGCTGAAGGTGACGGGGTTGTTGTTCGCGTATGCGTAGGGGTGCATGCGCTGCGGGTCGTACTGGTCGGTCTTGGGATCGACCGAGATGAACGCGCCTAGATTCTCGTCGTAGAACCGAGCGCCCAGCAGCGTAAACCCGCCTGGGTCGTCGATGCCGCCGACGAAGCCGCGTTGGCCACCGCCCCATGTGCCACCGGTGGTGCCGCGGATAGCGCCGTAGGGGTCGGTGTAGCGGATCGACTCGACCATGGTGGTGCCGTTGATCTGCCAGGAGGCGGTGCCGTTGTGGTCGGCGCCTTGCCAGATGGTGTCGTCGATCGTGGCGCCGGTGCTCATGGTGCGGGAGGCGACGATGTCGCCGTTGTGCTCGTAGTACCTGGTTCCGGTGAGTTTGCTCGTGGCTTTGGTGAAGGTCACCTCCTGCCCGGCCACGAACAGGGAGGCGTCGCCATTGGCGTCGATGCGTGCGATCCGGTTCCCGTCGGCGTCGTACACCATTTTCGTGGTGCCCTCGTCGGAGATGATCGAGGCGAGTTTGCCGTGCGGGGTCCAGGTGAGGTTCTCCGCGCGGTCGGCGACCATGCGGTAGGAGAGGTTGCCGGTGTCATCCCAGTCGTAATGGTCGACAGCCGAGCCGGTCACGACCCGTGTAACGGCGTGGGACTGGTGCGCGGCGTTCGGGTTGGCCGGGTCGAAGTTGTCGTACTCGTAGTCAGTGGTGCGGTTGAGATGTTTGTCGACGGTCTGTGCGCGGGACCCGGAGTCGTCGTGGGCGTAGGTCTTCCAGTACTTGGCGGGTCCGCCCAGCGCTGTGAGGCTGGGATCGCCGCAAGTGCCCTCACCTTGTGCCCAGGCTTGGTTCAGGCGGCGCAGGAAGTCGTAGTCGAAGCATTGGACGTCGCTGGTGCCAGGTCGAACCGCGCCGTCGTTGTCGGTGGGGGCGTTCGCGACAGATCGGACGTTGCCGGCCTGGTCGTAGGTGTAGCGCACCGAGGCGATGTTGGTGACCGTACCGGTGCGCGCGATCTCGAACTTGGCCAGGCGGCGGGTGGCCGCCTCGTACTGGCGGCCTTCCCAGACCCGATTGCCTGTCGCCGGTCCAAGGGTGCGCGATTGGAGCTCACCATAGGGGGTGTAGGCGGCGGTGCTGACGTATTTGCGGCTCTTCACGCCGTCGGAGTCGTTGCCGGTGACGGTAAGTCCGTTACCGAGGTCGTCGTAGCCAACGACGACGTTTTCTGCTTTCAGGCCTCCGAGAGCACCGTAGAAGGTGGACTTCAGTGAACCGTCGACGGAGAACGAACGCATGACCCGGTACGAGCCGGACAGTGCTTCCAGCCCTGGTACCGACGGGATGATCGAGGTCTCGTCGAGGACGTCGTAGGCGTCGCTGTAGCGGGTGACCTTGTGAGTGAACGCCTTGGCGGGGTCACCGTTGAGGTAGGTGCTCGATTCGGCGAGGTGGCCTTTGGCGACGGTGTCGTACATCGTCTTGGCGACCAGGGTGCGGCCGGTCTCGACACCGTTGACGTCCTTGGCGAAGTATCGCTCTTTCTGGCGACCCAACTCGTCATAGACGGTTTCGACGATGTTGTCGTTGGCGTCTTTGGACCAGGTGACATCGCCGGCGTTGTTGTACCGCGTCGTGGCGACGCCCTTGTCGGGGTCGTCGACCTTCGTGGAGCGGCCGCGCAGGTCGTACTCGTAGAGCCACTCTCGACCCATGGCGTCGGTGACCGTGGTGAGGTTACCGGCGACGTCGTATTCGTAGCTGGTGGAGACGTGGTCGGTGAGCGTCTGGTCGGTGTACTGACGGATCTCGGTGACGTTGTCGTGAACGTCGCTGACGGTGGCTTGGATCGTGCCGCCCTGGGGCGGGCTGGTCAGGACCTGCCATCCGGTTGTGTTGCCGCCGTAGACGGTGCCGCCGGTGAAGAGGACCTCGTTGCCGTCGTATGTGGTCTCAGTGCCGATCCGTCCGAGGGCGTCGTAGGTCTTCTCCAGGCGCGTCCGGTCGGCGCCCGGTGTGATCAGCACGGGCTCGGTGCTGGGTACGCCGGTGGCGTGGTTGGGGCCCGACTCCACGATGGCCTGGCCGCGATCATCGTAGGCCGTGGTGGTGACCAGGCGTTCACCTGCGATGGTGTCCTCCTGGGTTTGGACACTGCGGTACAGGCTGTCGAACAGGCCGATCTCGGTGATGTACTTCCCATTCGGGCCGAGCCGTTTCGACGTCACCGCCAGCGGCCCGTCGTTGCGGATCAGGTACGAGAACTCCAGGTTCGGTGTCTGCGTCGCCTTGGCGCGGCCTGGCAGCCAGACTTTGGTGAGTCGGCCGAGTGCGTCCTGTTCGAGATCGGTGCGCTTGCTGTTGGCGTCGATGATCGCGGTGGGTTCGGCCCAGGCCGGGTTCTGCAAGGTGCGGGTGACATGTCCCAAGACGTTGGTGACAAGGGTTTCGGTGACCGGCCCTGCTCCGACAGGCGTGTACGCGGTTGTCGTGGTCGATCCGTAGGCGTCGGTCGTGGTGAGGACGCGTCCGAGCTTGTCGTAGGTCTTCTGCTCGCCGGTCGCGTAGACGGCGGCGCCGTTCTCCCACTTGTCGAGGGTGTCGGTGCGGGTCGCCATGCCCTTTGAGGGGGTCGCGGTGTAGCTGGTTGCGCCGTCGTAGAAGGTCAGTTCATCACTGATGAGATCGGCAGGCCGAGTAACCGGATCCTTGCACTTCTTCCCGACGGTCTCGACTCTCGCGGTCAGACCTCGCAACCACTTCGTGTCATTGGAGACATAGGTCGTCGTCGAGCATGTCTCGTCACCGGCCTTGGAGACATCTCCCAGCTCAGACACGGTGACAGGTAGACCGGTGGCGTTGTCATAGGTGGTCGCCGACTCGGTTCGTGCCCAGGTCTTCGTACCGGTCACCGAGTCGGTGGCCAGCCACGATCGGGATTTCGCGACTTCAGGACCGGCGAAGTACGCACGGTCGGTGCCACCAGCATGGGTGCGCGAGGCCGTCTCGTGCGTCCAGTAGTCGGTGACCGTGGACTGCTCGATGACCGCTCCATTGAGGACCGATTCCTCAAGCATCATCCCGGAGAGAGCCTCGTGGTCCTCGTGCTTGACGCCTTCAGAGTCGGTGACCCACACGTCGCGACGCGTACTGTCGGGGAGCTTTTCGCCGTCGAAGCCTCGGTAGAACCGCTTCTGCGTTGTCAGCGGCGGGGCATAGGTCGCGTCGCCGACGGTCGTGGTCGCCAGAGCGTAACCACGCCAGATCCCGTAGGTGCGGTGCTTCTTCTTGGTGAACTCTGACGTGTCGTATCCCCACAGGGTTCCGGTGTTCTTGTCCCCGCCATCCACCGTGGAGTAGTCGTACTTGGTGCTGACGGTCGGTTGTCCTCCGGTGTGGTCGATCTCGGTGACCTCGGTGACCACGTACTTGTGGAACCAGTCGCGGACCGGGTCGGGAGCTCCCTCGGGAGTCCAGTAGACGGGGTAGCAGCGCTTGCTGTTGTCCTCGACCTTGGCGGGCAGGTTGCCATACCCGCAGTCCATCGCGGAGTACGAAACGTGGATGTCAGCGCCGGCCTCGGTGCGAATCGTGTCGATTCGCCACCGAGAGAACAACGGGGCACCAGGAGCCGTGTTGGCATTGTTGGCCAACTCGATGCCGGTGAACACGATCGGCGGCTCGATGACGTCGGTCCCGATGTAGCCGGTGTGCTGAAGCTGCTTGAGCCAGAGCGAGGCCGAGGACTCCCGTGTAGCGGCCTTGAACTCGTGTGTGAACGCCCAGGACTCGACGTCGTCGTAGCTCGTACCGTTGAAGATCTGGGTGCGAATCTTCGTCAGCCGCTTGCTGTTGAAGAAGACCGGTGACAGCTCCTCGGTGCACGGTTCCTCCCAGCAGTAGGAATCCCATGGCACGTCCGGCCAGTTCTTCGTGACCGCCTTGCCGTCGGTCCAGCAGTCGTCGACGAGGCAGCGGTCGGCTGTGTCGAAGACGACCTTCGCGGTGGCCTTCGTGTCCGGCTCCGAAGAGTGCAACCCATAGGAGATGCTTTGCAGCCGCCCGCCACGGATGTAGGAGACGCGGGTGTCCTTGTCCGCCGCGGCACCGTAGTAGCCGGTCTCGGTGGCGTAGTCGAAGGTGACGGTGTTGCCATTGATGTCGATGGCCTTGTCCAGAAGCCAACGGTAGGCCTGCTTGCAGGAGGAGTCCTTGAACTCCGTTACGTGGCAGTCTTCCCCAGGGTGGTTACCGAAGACCGGAACCGTCCAGCGGGACGACGCGTCGGCGACGTCGGAGGCAAAGAAGAACCTCGTCCCGTCCGGGGTGGTCACCACCCAGCGCTCGGTGGTTGAGGCGTCCGTGGTGGCAGGTGAACCGAGCAGCTGGACTTTCCAGTTCGCGTCGGCCTGAAGGTGCCAGCCCGTGCCGTCGTCGTCTTGGATGAGGGATCCGTTGCTGCCGTTAAGGGAGACGGTGATGTTCTCCGACTCACCGCTCCAGCACTGGTCGCCGCTGTCCTTGTCCTTGTTGTTCGGGTCCTTGCCGTCGACGGCCTTCTTGTCGTCGGCGCAGGAGACGTAGCTGCGCTCGATGAAGTTCAGCGGGATGTCCCAGCCGTCACCGGCCCAGGATGCCTGGTTGTTCGCCCCAGCCATGCGACCGTCGACGCTCTGCGACGAGTACGACAACGCGAGCTCGGGCACCGGCCCTTCGGCGGGAGGCAGCTTGACCGGGATGCTGTAGGAGAAACCTCCCGACCCGTCGCCGGCCGTCCAGGAACCTGAGGCTTGCAGGTCGGTGGCCTTGTAGTCGCCGGTCTCCGATGACTCCTCAGCGGTGATCGCCAGGACCATCGGCTCGGCGGCGCCGGCCGAAATGGCGCCGGCTCGGAGGTCGTTGTCGGACTCGACACGCTCGCCGATGCGACAGGTATCGACCGACGGGGTGCTCGCCGCGCAAGCCGGGAAGCGGGTTAGGGAGAGACGCCGCTGCCAGTCTCCGCCATAGAGGTTACGAAACGCGTCGTAGGTGAGGCTCGCGCCGAAGTCACCGGCAGTCTCGGGTTCAACGAGCACGGCCGGTCCACTGGCACCGAGCGTCTGCGACACGTCCTTCCCGAGGAGCTCGACCGCCACCGAGCCCGCACCGGTGCCCGTGATCGACACTGGCAGGTCACCGGCCATCCCAGCCGCACCAACGGCGAGGGTGACCCGACCGGGTGCGGGCCACGCGTCGCTTCCCGGCTGCCAGACGCCACCATCGTTGGGCAGCGCAGGCACGTCGATCACCGCATCGGGATATTCGTGTGCCTCGTAGCCGGGCAGGTCACCTTCGGGGTCGTTGAGGACCACAACTTGGATGGCGGCCAAGGTGGACGCAACGAGGGCGGCCACCGTCAGGTACCCGACGGGTCGGCTCAGCCACGAACGGAGGCGGGCGGGGCGAGAACGGCGGGGCATCAGCGTCGTTCCTTCACGTCGTGGGCGGGCATTCATGGGCGTTGGTTGCCGAGTTCGCTGATGCGGTTGGGGTCGACCAGCGAGGTCCACACACGAACCTCATCGACAGCGCCACCGAGTGGGCTGATCGGGGCTCCGGAACCGTCTAGACCGGAGCACCCGACATGGGTGGGACCAGACGCGTTCCATGACGTCGTGGGTGCTTCCGCGGAGCCGACGGCATCGCCGTTGACATAGATCGTGATCGTGCGAGTTGCCGCATTGAACGCACCGGCGAGGTGCGTCCAGGTCTGGGCTGCGGGAGCGGTCTCAGGTGCGCTGGTCGGTGCCGTTGCGTGCGACCATGTGGCCGTCGCCGAGTCACCAGCGGAAACCCCAAAGCTCCACGCCCCGTCGTGCAGCCCGAGGGTAAAGGCCGATCCACTGGCGCCGACCTGGGCGACGGCTGTGTGGTCTCCCGTCACGCCATCGAGATTCACCCAGGTGGCGATGGTGAATGACGAGTCCGTCCGCACGACCGGGCCCGTCGAGTTTGCGCACGCGTTGGCCGACAAATCCAGGGCAAGTGCGAACTCTGGGTAGCCGAAGCGGTCGTCGGTCCAGGTGTAGGAACCCGTCACCGTCAGATTGCGCCCATTTCCCGAACTATCGGCCAACCCGTCCGGTCCCGACGGGTCGAACGTGCCGCCGTTGAGCATCCAGATCGCCTCGTCGCGTACGGCGGCCACGCCTCCGTGGACGTCAGCGATCTGCGCCGTCGACAACTTTCCGCGCCAGATCTCTACGTCCGACATCGCACCGGTGAAGGGCATCGTGGTCGAGCCACCGCTGAGACGCTGACATCCGAGTTGCACCGGTGCAGCAGCGTTCCAGCTCGTACTCGGCGCCGCCGCCGTTGCCTGCAGGGCACCGTCGACCCACAACGCGAGTTCGCGTGCGCTGGCATCGAAGGTGGCCAGTACATGCTGCCACTCACCTGTCTTCGCGGGGGTCAGGGAGGCGAGGCTGACCGATGTGGCGCCGCTGGTGTCGGCGGACGTACTGGTGAGCCGCCAGTTCCCGTCGGCGCCTCGCTGAACCGCGAACGCCGATTGGATTCCGCCGCTCTGCGACACGACCGTCGCGGCACCTGTCGGGGCGCTGGCATCGACCTTGGCCCACAGCGAAACGGTGAACGACTCATCGGTTCGCAGCACAGCCGAGGATGGGGCCAGGCAGGCCGAACCATCGAACACCACTGCGGAATCGGTGCGCGAGAACTGGTCGTGCGTCCATGCCGCGGTCTCGGGGATGGCCAAGTCGTTCCCGCGGCCAGAAGAGTCCACTCCGGACTTTTCGAGCTGCCAATCGGCGACAGCTGCTGCGGGTAGTTCGGACATCGCGCGCCGAATCTCGTCCTGCGTCAACGTGCCCTGCCACACTCCGACGTGATCAACGGCGCCGGCCATCTGGTTCCAGACCGTGGAAGCTCCACCGACACAGCCGATGAGGAAGTCGTTTCCCGCGTTCCACAAGCTGAAGGTGAAGGTCTTCTCGGCCACGACGACGCCGTCGAGGTACATCTTCATCGACTTGGCCACCGGGTCAACAGTGGCGGCGATGTGGTGCCACTCCCCGACTCCGACCGCAACCGACGAAGTGAGCGACTCGAACTCGGTGGTCCCGTTGTCAGTCTGCGCGAGGCTGAATCGCCAGCGGTCGGCGTTCGCGGTGTCGGTGTGGTGAAGACTGAACGCCCCACGTTCGACGCCGGACTGGCTGACGAGCGTGTGGTAGCTGTTCTTGTTGGCTACCCGGGCCCAGCCCGCCACCGAATAGGCGGCGTCAGTGCGGACGATCGCGCTCGATCGCGCACATCCGGTCCCGTCGAGACCGATCGCGGCACTGCCATGGCCTGCGCGGTCTGCCGTCCACGTCGTCCCTGTCGCATCCGCGACGAGGTCATTGCGATTGCCCGAATCATCGAGCAGGTCACCGCTGAACCGCCACGCACCGGCTGGTTCCGCGGCGATGATCTCACCGAGCATGAAGTCGTAGGTCACCCGTGCCGAGTAGTTGCCGGCCTTGTCGACGGCCCAGATGTAGACCACCGACCAGCCGGTCTGCGGCGTGAACGTGATCGACACCGCAGAACTCACCGCGGCCACGCTCGTGCGCGCGACCTCCTCGTTCACTCCATACGCGAAGCTCGCCACACCCGAGGCGGCGTCGGTGGATCCAAGGGTCAACGACACCGGTTCTCCCCCTACCGGTGGTCCTGAGGTCCGTTGCACCGTCGGCTGGGTCGGCCGCACCGAGTCGAGCTTGAAGTAACAGGGTTTCGTCCAACTGGTGCTCTGTGCGTTGTCGGACGCCCGAGCACGCCAGCTGTACGACCCGTCGGTCAGGACAGGCGTCTTCCAGTTCACGGCCGTGTTCGACGTCGCGGAGATCACCTTGACTGCAGGCGACGTCGGCCCGTCCAGATCGAACTCGACCTTGAGGTTGTCCGGGTCAGTGCCCTTGCCGACCAGGGTCGGTGTGCGGTTGTTGATCCATGGGCCCGGCGAGGTCGACGCCGGCCCGGCGGTCGTGCCCGATGGTGGGCCGGTGATCCCCATCTGGCACTTGCCGCCCGGGACCGACTCGATGGCCACCGGGTTCGACGGCCGGTTCTCGTACGTGGCCTTCAAGGTGACGTCCGAGGGCTTCAACTTCGCCCACTGTTTGTCCGACTCGCTGGGTACACGGAAGCCGAACGTGATCCAGCTGTAGTTGGAGTCGGCGTGCCGCTGGACATGCGTCTTGATGCCCGACGCGGTATACAACACCGAGTGGTTCGACTCTTGCGGATCGGTACAGGCGTCGTTGGCTTTGAATGCCTTGGTCTGAAGCGGATCGCCGTGCAGCCAAGACTCCTTCATCCCGTTCCAAGTGGTCGTGCTGTTGTCGATGCTGGAGGTTTGCCAGATCTCCACGTTCTGGCCCCCACACCAACCGGAGTGGGTGGCATAGACATCGACCACAGGTGTACCTGTGATGCGCTTTCCTTTGAGCGAGGTCACATCGAACTGGAAGTGCGCTCGCCAGATGCTTCCCGGCGAATCCCAGTCCGATCCGATCCGAGCGGTTTCACGCGGGAACGCCGAACCCGACGTCCACGACGTGTTCGGTTGGTTGTCGTTAACCGGGATCCACTTCATCGGGGACTTCTCGTACGTCGGATCGATGTAGACCGGGAAAACGCCGCTGTCCAGGACACCGGGTTCCGGGACGATCGTCAACGATTCCTCCGAGAGCACAACGTCCGCAGGCGCGACCGTCGCCGCGTCCCCCGGGCCTGAGGGCGACGACTCGCTCTCCAGGGCGGATGTGCCCGGCTCCTCGGTCGCCAGTCCACGCGTCTGCGGCGCAGAATCCCCAAGGTTCGAGTCCCACACATGCGCGCTCGGTGCAGACGCGAGGACACCCTCCGGACCATCGATCACCAGCCCGTTACCGAACTCACGCAACGTCGCTGACCCGCCGATGCGGTAATCGACCTCCCTCACGGCCGGGTTGGCCGCAGCGTCGGGAGTCTTCACCACGAGCACGTGTGAAAACCCGGTCGCCGTCGCACGGGCCACCAAGTCGACACCGGGCAACACCTCGGGATACGTCACCGAATCACCCGAGGCCACACCCTGCGGCAGTGCGGTCGGCCAGCTGAGCGAGAAGTCTGCACCCGAGCCGCGCATCACCGCGAACGTAGCCGCGCCTCCAGCCGAGAACTCGACATCAGCGGTGGAGACCGCAGGCCGAAATTTGCCGTCCGAGCCCTGCACCAACGTCGTGTCGATCGGCCGCCACGCGTCGTCCTTCTCTGCACGACTCACGTCGCCCGTCGATGACATGCTGAACGAACCATCCGGCTCCGCCATCACTTTGGTCGACTCAGTCGCCAGGTCCAAGACCTCGACGGAGAAGCCGCAGACTGCGGCAAGGGCTTGCGCCCCACGCTCCGACTTCGCCGATGGGAACTCAGCAGTCAGTACGGGCTCGGGGCAGGCCGGATCAGCGGCACTCGCCTGCTCGACCGGTCCCACCACCACAGCGATGGCTGCTACGACGGCAAGGGCAGGCAAAAGGGCAGCGCGCATGGGCATGCGGGCACGAAAGATCACGTGGGCTCCGTGGTCTAGGGCGTGGGCAAGGGCAGAGCATGGGCAAGGGCAGAGAGTTAGGGCGGACCGAAACTTAGCAACGAAGAGCGACGTTGACAAGACCCCAAGGCAGCGGAAGACAACCGCACTGTCCATAGTGGCTTGTAACCGCAGGCAAGTCGGCTGATCGACGGCTCCGGGCAGAGAAGCGCTCTCAGTTCGAAACGGCCCGTCGCTCGCCGCGACGGACCCTTCATTGACCTGACGACGGACTCGTTGGCTGGCCGCAGTGGAAGGCAAGCCTGGACGAGCATGCGCAGGTCAAGACTCGAGGCTCTTAAGGGCCGTGTGTGGTGAAGGTTCAAAGACCCTTCGATCCCAAGATTCCTCACCGAGCGAATCGGACGTTTGGCCCGAAACCTACCCGTCGGCCTTGAGCATCAGCAGCCGCGGCGCGAGTGGCAGGTGTGCGGTGAGACGGCCGACGTAGTCGACGGAGCAGCGGGCCACGACAAGACGCATGGTGATGAGGGTACAAAGCCAGCAAGCGGCGCAGATCGCTGCACCCCGGCGCGCGATATGACCGCTTGGGAGAGTGCGAGACACCCGCAGCTCGGGCAGGGCGCGGAGCACCGCCTTCGAGGGCCGAGCGCCACCCGACGTACTCCGCCCTCAGGAGGCCGCGCCCCTCGATGAGCGCGGCCGTCGCGGTGGTCGGAGATCAGAAGCAGTTGGGCGCCGACCATTGGTGGTACGAGCCGATGTCGACGTGGACGTGGTCGCCGTGTCCGGAGTAGCCGGGTCCGAGGATCACGTTGAAGCCGTGGTTGCGGGCCTGTTTGGCCAGTGTGCACAGCGAGTGGCTGCCGGTCAGATCGGCGGCCCGGCCGTACATGTGCTGACTGTCGGGGGCGCCGTCGACGGCGTCATTGCACGCTTCGCTCCGGAATCCACTGGAGACCGTGATCGGCTCGTCACCCAAGGCGTGGCGCAACGCCTCCAGCCTCCACATGACACGCCTGGCGTTGATCTTCGCGGCTTCCGCGCTCACCTTGCCTCCGCCGTAGGTGCTGTTGCACTTGTTCAGCTCGGCGTAGGTGAAGTGAATCGGGGTGTTGTCGGCACTCTGGATCGCATAGATCTTCTCGAAAGTCCTCGAGCCGGCGATTCCGGTTCGACTGAGTCCATAGGCTCCCTGAAAGCGTGAGACAGCGGCCTCGGTGGCGGGGCCGAAGTCACCGTCGATGGCCAGGACATTGTCGTAACCCGGCCAGCCGGCGACCCGGACCTGTAATTGCGCGACGTCGTCGCCCCGCATTCCCTTCTCCAGGGTGCGACCCCAGCTGTACTCGGCGTGCGCGGTTCCACCGGTGAGGGCCACGGTGGCGGCGGTAGTGGGAATGGCCACGGCAGCGGCGAGCATCGCTCGCCGGGATAAATTGGGCATGGTTCTCCTCCGGACTGAGTAGATCGGTGGTGGTAAGTGATCGATGACCAGCGCCATCACATGCAGGAATTACAGCAGTGACGCGAGGTCCGCTCAAGGCGATCCACCGGCAGGTCACCGGCAGGAATCGCGCCGCATCGCGATCCCGCGCTCCTCGCGCGGTACTCGACTGCGACGATGTCGCCGTGGACGACGTCGCACGGAGGCTCCGGGCGTGTGAGCTTCGCTGGAACCTCGAAGGCGCTCATGGCTTGGACGGGGGATGCAGCGCGGACGTCTTCGCCGCCGCGAGAGTCGGCGGGGATGAGGTCGTCGTCAAACTGGTGAATCCGCCTGAGCAGGCGCATGCGGAAGCGGCGGCGCTGGCCGCTTGGGTGGACACGGGGTCCGCGGTGCGTCTCATCGATACCGACTTCGCTGTCGGAGCGTTGCTGCTGGAGCGGGTACGACCAGGGACGCCGCTGCCGGTGGGCAACGACGAGGAGGCCTCCGAAGTGGCGGCCGGCCTGCTGGCGAGTCTGCATCGGGCCGCGCCCGGGGCGTTCCCGTTCGCCACCCTCGCAGAGGTCTATCCCACGCTTGAGGCACGGGCACTCGACGACATCCGGCTCGAACGGCGGGCCAGGGGTGAGCCCGAGCGGGGAAACGCCGGGCTCATCCGGCTCGGCGCCGCCAAGGCGACAGCGATGGCGCTGTGCGCCACCACCGACCGGCCTGTGTTGCTCCACGGAGACTTCGTCGACAAGAACATCCTCCGCGCCCGGGACGGCTACCTGGCGGTCGACCCATCGCCGCGGATCGGCGATCCACACTCCGACGTCGGGTTCTTCGCGGCGTACCACCCGCCCGCGGCCGCGATTCTCCAGCGCGCCTCCACGATCGCCGAACTGATGGGACTGGACGGTGGGCGCGCAACGGTGGGCGGCGGTCTGAACGGTGCACCAAAGCTGTCAGGCGTGGCGCGAGGATCAACCGTCGCTGGACACCGCCCTGGCGAGTGGCCGCTTCAACGAGCTCCTGACAGGGCGCTGAAGCGGACCGGCTAGGCGAAGTTCCAGGTCACGATGAGGCCGTGTTCGGTCGCGGCCCACAGGCCGGTGCCGTCGGGGAGCCAGCCGCCCGCATAGAAGTAGCGGGTGCCGGAGTCGGGGTGGCCGGCGACGGCGACGGGTTGGCCCTCGCGGTCGAAGACGTAGATCTCGCGGGTCAGGGTGACCACGGCGAAGCCGGAGCCGTCGGGGAGCCAGTCGATCGCGATGGCTTTGCCGGAGGTGTCCAGCGGGCGGAGGTCGCCTGTGGACAGGTCGCACAGGGCCGTGCGGGTGATGTCGTCGCCGACGGCCAGCAGTTCGCCGTCGGGCGACAGACCTGTGGCCAGCAGGGGGATGTCCGTACTGTCGGGGAAGCGGACTTCGGTGGTGGGGCCGGGCGGACGCCCGGTGTGGACGGTGGCGCCGCCGGGGCCGCCGCAGACCAGGGTCTGCCCGTCGTCCGACAGTGCCACGGCGTACCGGGACAGTTCCTTGTGCCTGCGGATCACCGAGGTGAGCTTCTTGCGTTTGACGCTTCCCTCCCAGACGCGGTCTCCGGCGGCGATGGCGATCCGGGAGGCGTCGGGGGTGGCGGCGACCTGGAGGACCGAGCCGCCCGAATTGAACTCGTCCCACTCGCGCAGCAGCCTGAGCTTCCCGTCGGCAAGGTCGTACATGTGGGCGTCGAGGATGCTGACCACCACGAAGCGGCGGCCGGTCAGGCCGACGATCGACTTGGGCGTCGATTCGCCGCGCAGCTTGTGCCGGTGGAGTTCTCCGGTCTCCAGGTTCACGCCGACCAGTTCGGCGTCGTCGGCGATGAGCGCATAGGGCTCGTCCCGCGAAACTCCGCCGGCCTGGCAGCTGGAATAGGGGGAGGCGTCGGGACCGATGAGGCCGGAGTCGTGGACGCGGAGGACGGGCGTGGTCGAGCGGAGGAGTTCCAGGGTGGACATGGCGTCCATAATGGACGATGCCGCGGGGATGGCCGCCACCGACGGTGCCGGTCCCGGAGGACTCATCGGGGTCGGCCGCGACACACCCGCCGCGTGCCTCCCACCGGCGCCTGAGCGCCCGCACCTAGACTTCGTCACCGAACCGTCCGTCCTTCGACGGCCCGCAGCTACCCCACCGGGAGCACACCTGTCCCGCCTGAAGTCCTACCCGAACGGAGCCCGGTGACATGTGGCTGACCCGCATCACGCCCGACCTGAGCCGACGGGACGTCCGCGACGATCTCGACGACACCGTGAAGATGCACCGCCGGGTGATGACCCTTGTCGAGGACGGCCTCGGCGACCAGGCCCGCCACGAGGCCGGGATCCTCTACCGGATCGAGGCCGACCCGCCCGCGGTTCGGCTGCTGGCCCAGACCCGCGACGAGCCCCGGCTCGGGCGGCTTCCCGAGGGGTACGGCACGTGCGAGACCACCGACCTGCGGCCGCTGCTCGACGCCCTGACCAGCGGGGCGCGCGTGGAGTACCGCATCGCGGCCAACGCGACCAAGCGTCCCGCGGGCAGGCCCGGTGAGAAGGCCGGCAAGCTCCTGACGCTGTCGGGGAGCGACGCCGAGGAGTGGTGGCGGCAACGCGCCGCCGCCAGCGGCCTCGACGTCGACACGCTCACCGCGACCCGGCAGGAAAGCGCCCGCAGCGGGGACCAGCGGCGGCCGATCAAGCACGTCATCACGCGCTTCGACGGCCTCGGCACCGTCACCGACCCCGACCTGCTGCGCACCGCCGTGGAGGAAGGAATCGGGCGCGCGAAGGCGTACGGGTGCGGCTTGCTGAGCATCACCGTGGTTACGGACTGATTGACGCCTTCGGCCGTATCCTGGTGATCATGGGAGCCAGATCATGATGGCGGCGATGATCAGGCTGGCTTGGTAGATCGATGCGCGTTTGGCGTAGCGAGTGGCCAGGTCACGCCATTGCTTCAACCGGTTGAAGCAGCGTTCGACGACGTTGCGCTGCTTGTAGGCGGCCTTGTCGAAGACCGGTGGCCGCCCGCCGCGTGAACCCTTCGCGGCGCGGCGGTTGATGGTGTCGGCGCGTTCGGGAATCACATGCTTGATCCCGCGCCGGCGCAGTCGGCGCCGGGTCGAGTCGTGGGCGTAGCCCTTGTCGGCCAGGAGCAGATCCGGGCGGCGGCGCGGCCACCCAGGTTTCCGGTCGGGACCGCGATCGCCTCCAGCAACGGGAACAACATCGGATTGTCACCGACCTGACCTGGTGTCAACAGGATCGATAGAGGCCGACCGCGTCCATCGGCCGCAAGGTGGATCTTCGTGGACAACCCGCCCCGAGAACGACCGATCGCCTCACCCGCTAGCGCGGCCGGCGACGCCCCCTCAGATCCCCCTTTTGCGGGCACCAGCGGCATGCTGATGCGCCCGCACCACGCTCGAGTCGACACTGATCACCCACTCGACCGGTTGCCCGTCGTCGTGGACGATCACGCTCGCGAGGATCTTGTCCCAGGTTCCATCCGCGGTCCAACGGCGAAGCCGCTCATGACAGGTCTTCCACGGACCGAAACGCTCCGGCAGATCACGCCACGGCGCACCCGTCCGCAACTTCCACAAAATCCCGTTGATCACCAAGCGATGATCACGCCACCTGCCCCCACGCACCACCAGAGACGGCAACAACGGCTCGCGTCCCCAACCACGCAGCATCAGTCAACTCACCACGACGCACCACAACACCACTGTGAACAACCCACATGATCTACAGGACACGCCTTCGGCGACGGTGACGGCCAGCGGGGCCGCCTAGGGGCAGGTCATGAGCCTTCAGCGTCCAAGCGCTCGGCTGATTCGAGCACGTGGCCGGGCAGTTTCGAGCCGGCCGCCAGTATCTCGATGCCGATGAGGCGTCCGTCCTCGCCGAAGTCGAGGTTGATCATCCCGCCGACCTCGGCCGGATCACAGGCGTACATGCGTGCCGCCTTGACGTGGACTCCTGGATCGGTGAGGTGCACATACGCGGCATCGGCGGTCTCGTCGTAGGTGACTCTGAGGTTCGCCACGGCCGGCGTGCTCCTTCAGGGAATGCGGGGAATCTCCACATGATCTCATCGCGACACGCGCGGTGCCCGGCCCCCGCTGAGCAGGCCCTGTCCCCTCGTCACCGCGCCCGTCGAAGCCGTGGACATGACGGGCATGTTTGGGCGAGTCGGGCGAGGGGAACTCAGATCTCGGCGGCCCGGATCCCGATACGGCGTGTCGGGATCCGGCTCAAGACGCGGGGCCTCTCAGCGGGTGTCGCCACCCGACAGCGCCCGGCGGTTCCGTTGGGCGCTGTCCCATGCGGTCGCCCGTCACCCCTCGTCGCGCAGTAGGCGCTCGACCTGGGCGGCGATCCTGCGCTGCTCCCGGACGGTGGCGCGCTGGTTGAGCACGACCATGACCAGGGTGATCATCCCGGCCGCGGACAGCAGCACGGTCGGCCACGCCCGGCTGAAACCGGCGACCACGGCCGCGGTGAGCCACGCGGCGAGCCCGACGAACGCGCCAACGGTCCTGAGGGGACCGGCGTTCTTGACGGTCACCTTCACCTTCGGCTTGCCCGCGCGGGAGGCCTTGGGGGACGACCGCCGGGCGGGTTCTTCCTTCCCGCCGTCCGCCAAGGGCTGGGCGTGGAGTGTCGGAAACGGCGGGTTCGCTTCGGGCGATGAAGTGGTCACGCGCTTCGCCGGGCCTTAGCCATCTTGAGGGCCTCCCTGGACCGTGCTCCGCCGGCGGGGGCTGCCGGACGCACATTCGTTCGACTACCCGGGCGCACCGCCCCACAAACCCGGAGTCACCCGTCCGGGTGAGAGTTTCCTGGTCATGGCGTTTCGCCTCACGCCGCCCGGGTACCCAGTCGTCCCACACGAACCGAACGGAGTGAGCAATGGATGCCGTTACCGCCATCATGAACGACCACCGGGTGATGGAGCGGCTGTTCGCCGCCCTGCGCGTCGTTGACGGCGACCCGCGCGAGGTCCTCGCCGAGATCAAGGCGCGACTCCTGGCGCACAGCGTCGCCGAGGAGGAGCACGTCTACCCCGCCCTCGTCAAGGAGGACCCCGGCGAGGCCGAGCAGGTCCACCACGGGGTCGACGAGCACCGCGAGGCCGAGGAGAAGCTCGCCGCCGCCGAGGCCGCGATCGGCACGCCCGCCTTCGCCGACGCGTGCAAGGAGTTCATCCACGCCGTGACCCACCACGTCGAGGAAGAGGAGACCGAGATCCTGCCCGCGCTGCGGGAGGAGACGCCGGCCGCCAAGCTCGACGAACTGGGCGCCGCATTCGAGGAGCGCCGCCTCAGCGAGCTGGCCGGGACGCCTTACTTCGACCAGAACGTCACCAAGGACGACCTGTACAACCAGGCCCGCAAGGCCGGCGTCGCGGGCCGCTCCGACATGAACAAGGACGAGCTGCGGCAGGCCGTCGAGAGGCAGAACCGCTGAACGCCCACCGGAGTCCCGGCCCTCGACGGGCCGGGACTTCGGCCACGGCGTCACTCTCCAGTTCCTTGATCGTTTACTGGGCATGATCAATTACGGGGGATACGAGAACGTGACGGACTTCGATCGCGTGAGACTCGGCATGGTCCTGGCCGGCCATTACCGCGCCGGCGCCACCGTCCGCGAGCTGGCCGAGCAGCGCGGCCTCTCCGCGGGCCTCACCCGCACGCTCCTGATCGAGACCGGAACGGAGCTGCGGCCGCTCGACCGCGACCTCACGGTGAGCCGTCCGGCGGCGTGATCGACTCGGCGGGCGAGACGCCCATCGAGGTTTGATCACGCCCCTGAGCGGGCATTAGTCCGAACCGACCTTGGAGGACCGTCATGACCGGCTTCATCGATCGTCTCTGGACCACCCTGTTCGAGCAGCGCACGTACGTGGGAACGCACCGGCGCCGCTGAGGTGACGATGGACCCTCCGGTGCTCGCGCAGCCGCTGCTCGACAGCGCCGACGCGCGGGCCCGCGCGGAGTTCTCCGCGCCCTGCTCGGACTCGCCTACCGTCCCGGCGACGAACCACCCCCGCCGGCCGTCCCTTCTGTGTCTTCATGTCAACGAAGCGCTGCATCGCCCGGCGGGTCTCAGGGTTCGAGGTCGACAACGCCCTTGCCGCTGGCGATGTCGAGCGGCACGGAGACCTGGTCGTGCGCGATGAGCCAGTCGCCGTCGGTCCTGCGGAAGCAGAAGGTCGCGCGGACCCACATGCCGCTGGTCGCGGCCCCGCTCGCCAGCGTGCCGCTCAGCCGCCCGAAGCAGTGCCCGAAGGCCACGTCACCTCCGACGGTGAGTTCGAGGTCGCGGACCTCGTAGTCCACCTTCTCGAAGAACTGGAAGACCCTCGCCCAGTTGCGCAGTTTCGCCTCGACTCCGACGTGCTGGAGCGGCGGGTCGATGTCGAAGGAGACGACGTCGGCCGCATACAGGCCTCGCAGCTGTTCGAGGTCCTTGGCACGGAGCCCTTCGATGATCCCGTCGACACGCCGGCGGATCGCGGCTTCGTCCTGTGTGGACATGGTCGCCCGTCCTCTCTGTCCGGACCGCGTGCGCGGCCCTCCAGTGTTACGACGACGTGGCGCGCCCGAATGTGAGGTGCCGGCCTAGAAGCCGGCGAGCGCGGCCGGTTTCGAGGTGGCGAAGAGTTCGTCGAAAACTCTGGCGCGGTCGAAGGACATGGCGTGGGCGCGGGCCCGCAGTGCCATCAGTTCGCGCTCGCCGGCGGGCATGCCGAGGACGGCGTGGTCGATGGCGGCGGCCAGGCCGGCGACGTCGCCGGCCTCGACGATGAGGGCCGTGTCGCCGACCGCTTCGCCGGTTCCTCCGGTGACGGTGGTGATGACGGGCCCGCCGCCGGCGAGCATCTTCTCCGTCAGCGCGATGCCGAAGGTCTCCACGAAGTCGGGTTCGGGTCTGGTGGGCAGCGTGTATGCGGCGCAGCCGCGCATGAGCAGCGGTTTCTCCTCGTCGTCGACATCGGACAGGAAGACGACGCGGTCGTCGTGGTGGGCCGTCGACCGGAGGTGTTCGAGCGCCGGGCCGTTCCCGGCGATGACCAGCCGCACCCGTGCGCGGGCCCGCGTCCGCGCGAATGCCTCGACCAGGTCGTAGACGCCCTTGGCCCGGGTGACCCGCGACAGGAAGAGCACGTAGCCGTCGCGTTCCAGGCCACGGCGGGTGAGGGCGGCGTCGACTGCCGAGGGGTCGAGGCCGGTGTAGGCGGCGGTGTCGATCGGCGGGTAGCTGACGGTGACGCGGCGCCGGCATTCCTCGGCGAGGCGGGTGCCGCAGTGCCTGTCGACGTCCTCGGCGGAGGCGATGATCTCGCGCCGGGTGTACTCCGACACGGCGAGCACGTCATCGTTGGCGAGGAAGGTGGTCAGCAGGACGACGGCGGCGCCGAAGCGGCCTTCGCGCAGGCAGGAGCGGATCACGTTGGTGACGTCGGAGCCGACGGCCTTGGCCATGGTGCGGATGCCGGTGGTGTATCCGACGGCGCGGGCGGCGGCGACCGCGTCGGCGACGACGGCGGTGTGCGGCGCGAGGTAGAGCGAGAGGCACGTGGCGGTGGCGGGTTCGGCGAGCAGTTCGACGAGGCGTCCGGTGAGGCCGGCGATGTAGCGGCCGTCGGGTACGCGGTAGTCGCCGACGGGTTCGGGCCGCTCCACGGTGATGCCGGGGCTGTAGGGCGAGATGCGGTCGAGTGGCTTGAGGGGCAGGCCGGCGGCCTGGAGGGCGGGGATGGGCCAGGTGAGCAGGCGGACGTCGTCGAAGCCGCGGGTGAGGGCGACCTCGGCGAGGTTGCGGGCCTCGCCGGAGTGGCCGCAGATGACGGGGTCGGCGCGGACGACGATGACGAGGCGGCGGTCGGGTCGGTTCATGTGCGTGCTCCGGTCCCGTGCGGGTCGGACAGTGACGGGGGTCGGACCTTGCGGCCCCAAGCGGTCGGTTCGGGGCCGAGTTCGAGGTGCAGCCGGCCGCCCGCGTGCAGGTCGGTGGCGCGCAGGTGCGCCACGTCGAGGGGTTTGCCGTTGAGGCGGGCCGAGCGCACGTACTGCGGCGGCGGCGTCGCCTCCGGGTCGTCGCAGCCGATGGGCGTCGCCCGGTGGCCGGTGGTCTCGACGGTGAACTCGCGGTCGCCGAGGCGGATCGTCGCGTGCTCGAAGGCGGGGGCGTTGACGAGGAAGAGGTTCTGCCCGGCGACGGGGAACAGGCCCAGCGAGGCCCACACGTACCACGAGCTCAGGCCGCCGGAGTCGTCGTTGCCCGGGAGGCCGCCGGGGCCGGTGCCGAACTGCCAGGTCAGGGCTGCGTGGGTGATCTCGGCGGTGCGGTCGGGGCGCCCGGCGTAGTGGTAGGACCAGGGCGCCTCCATGTCGGGTTCGTTGTTGAGCCCTTCGAAGCGGTTGAGGGCGTAGCCGATGGCCATCTCGGCGGGGTCGGGGCGGATCCCGGGCTGGGTGACGGCGGGCGCGCCGCGGCCGAAGAAGGCGTCGAGCATGGCGATGAAGGCCTTGTCGCCGCCGGCCATGGCGATCCGCCCGGCCATGTCGTGCATGAGGCGGAAGGAGTAGTTCCACTTGCCGCCCTCGTAGAAGGAGGAGTCGCGCAGCAGTCCGGTCGCCGGGTCGAAGGCGTTCGACCAGAGGTGGGCACGAGCGGCGAGGTCGTAGGCGAGCGGGCCGTCGTTGAGGGCACGGGCGACACCGGCGGTGCAGTGGTAGGCGTAGGCGAGGTCGAGAGTGTGGGAGATGGGGTGCACGACGCCGTTCTCGTAGAAGTCCTCGCCGTAGAGGCGGCGCAGGTCGGCCTCCATGTGGACCAGCGCCCAGTTCCAGTCGAGGTCGCCGAGGCCGAGGGCGTGCGCGTCGGCGAGCGCGGTGTGGGCGAGGGCGCTGGCCTGGCGGAAGAAGCGGTCGGCGCCGCGGGCCATGCGGTAGCCGATGGGGAAGTTGCCCTCCTCCTCGCAGACGCGGATCAGCGACTCCAGCAGGTCGACGGCCCGGTCGGGGGCGATCGCCGACAGCAGCGGCAGTTGCGTCTTGTAGATGTCCCACATCGTGCAGACGTCGAAGGCGAATGGGCCCGACGAGGGCCAGAAGGGGCTCTCGTCGTCGGCGAAGCAGGGTTTGACGAGGGAGTGGTAGAGAGCGGTGGCGAAGACCTGCCGTCGGGCGGGTGTTCCGCCCTGGACTTCGACGCGTCCCATGTGGTCGCGCCAGCGTTCGCGGGTGTGGGCGCGGACGGTGTCGAAGGCGGGTGTGCTCTGGCCGCATTCGCGGTGGAGGTTGCGGCGGGCCTGTTCGGGGCCGCGCAGGGAGAAGCCGATGCGGACCTCGACGCTCTGGCCGGCGCGGGTGGGGCCGAGGAACAGCAGGCCGAAGGGGCGCAGGGTCGTCTGGCGGATGCGGTCGAAGTCGAGGCGGGTGCCTCCTTCGATGAGCCGGCGGTCGTACCAGAGCATCTGGCGCCAGCCGGGCGTGTCGACCTCGATGTGCATCGAGAGTGGCACGCCCTCGACGACGACGGTGCCGCTCGCGCGGTCGTGCCCGGTGCTCTCGATGTGGGCGCGCAGGGGCACGGTGCGGCCCTGGTCGATGGCCAGGCCCCCGCAGGAGAGGTCGACGACGATCCTGGCGCCGCGGTGTTCGGGGAAGGTGTAGCGGTGGACGGCGACTTTGGCGCCGACGGTGATCTCGCAGTGCACGCCGGTGTCGAGCGTGGCTGCGTAGTAGCCGGCCTCGGCGGTCTCGTCGTGCAGCGGCCAGGCCTGGCCGAGGGCGTCGAGGGGCTGGATCATCGGGGTGACGCGGACGTAGTTGTAGTACTTGCGGATCGCGCCGGTGCCCGACTGCTGGAAGTGGGTGAACCCGGAGGCCTGGGAGCGGTCGAACAGCTCCTCGGGCTGGCCCTCGGTGTTCTTGGCGTAGCGGCCGTAGCCGGTCGGGTAGGCGCCGGAGTAGGCGCAGGCGGAGACCATGCCGAGCGGGGATGTCGCGCCGGGGTGGGTGTTGCCGATCTGCGCTTTCGGCCACCACCATGTGGCCGCGAGCCCCTGCGCCGCTGGCAGGGAGGTCGCGGCGGTACCGATGAATGGATCGATCTCGTTGAGGATGGCGTGACTCTAGGTCGGCGCGCCGGTCGCGGTGGTTTCGGCGGGGTTAAGTTCCCGGGTCGAGTTCGGGGCGGGCGTTTCAGCTGGTGAACAGACCGGCGATGAGGTTGATGGCGGTGGCGAGGATGACCGTGCCGAAGACGTAGGAGATCAGGCAGTGGCGCAGGGTCACCGCGCGGATGCGGGAGTCGGAGACGCTGGTGTCCGACACCTGGTAGGTCATGCCGAGGTTGAAGCTGAAGTAGAAGAAGTCGCGGTAGGCGGGCGGATCGTCGGAGTTGAAGTCGATGCCGCCGGATCCGCCGTCGCGGTAGTAGAGGGCCGCGTAGCGCGTGGCGTACATCAGATGCAGCGCGGCCCAGTTGAGGAAGACGCCGAGCAGGGCGACGGCGGCGGCGAGGTTCGCCTGGCGGGAGTGGCCGAGTATCAGCAGGATGACGATGGCGGCCAGCCCGCTGAGCGCGAGGACGACGACGAGGATTTCGTCGAGGATGGGCCGCAGGTCCTCGCGGGTGACGTTGCGGCGGGTCGTGTCGGCGTCCATGGGCCACAGCACGATCCACGCGGCGACGGCGAACGCGGCCGCCGTGACCGTGATCATCGCCAGCACGCCGAAGGCCGCGCCCGCCGCCAGCGTGACGGCCGCGCCCGCGACGAGGCCGACCGCGAGGGACAGGACGAGGCGTGGCACTGCCGAACCGGGCACGCGCTTCATCGGGGCATCGTTGCAGCTCGGAAGGCGGGGACGCAGGGCTTCGGGGATGTTCGGGACGGCCGCGGCTCTCGACGGCCGGGTCCCCGCCGTCGGCTCCGTGCGCTCGATCGCCTGCCGCGCAGCCTTTCCTTCCCCCCTGGACAGGCCGCTATTGTCGCCATATGCCGATCACCTTCGACACCACCGGTCTCCAGCCCGAACCCAACGGCCAGGCCTGGACCCATCCCCAGACCGGCGACGTGGTCGCCCTCCAGGTCAACCAGGGATCGCCCTTCGAGGCCTCCTGGATGTCCGACCCGGCGGCGCTGCGCCGCGGGTTCGCCGGCATGTTCGCCGAGGCCGGCTGCCTCATCCAGGCCGAGCTGATGCCCTTCGGCGGCGCTCGGGCGGTGTACCAGCTGGTGAAGGTCCCGCTGCCGAACGCGCCCAGCGGCCAGGTCTTCCTCTCCATCTACACGCTGACGAAGGCCACCCAGTACGCGCAGCTGATCTACCGCGCCGCCGAGCACGGTACGACCGGCATGCGCGAGGCGATGCTCATGATGCGGCTCGGCACGCCCGACAACTGGTCCATGCCCCACCCCTATGACCCGGAGCTGAAGACCCGCCTGCCCTTCCACCGCGGCGACGACCCGGCCTTCGACCCGCAGTTCCCCGACCACCCGCTGTCGCGGGCACGCCGCTTCGCCGCGCACGCCGCCCGCACGGCGGTCGTCCATCCGCAGTTCGCGGCGCTCCCCGAGCTCGGCTCCGTCTAGATCCACCGCGGGAGGCGGACGTGCGCGCTATCGGCAGACCGCCCCGCTGGGGCGTCGGCGACGTCATCGACGGCCGCTACGAGGTGACCGCCGTGCACGAGGACGGCGGCATGGGCCTGGTCTACCGGGCCCGGCACCGGTCGTGGGCAACGGATCTGGCGGTCAAGAGCCCCCGGCCGGAGATGTTCGCCAACCCCGCCGACCGCGAGATGTTCGTCGCCGAGGCCGAGGCCTGGGTATCGCTGGGGCTGCACCCGAACGTCTGCGGCTGCCACTACGTCCGCCTGCTCGACGGGGTGCCGCTGGTCTTCGCCGAGTACGTCCCCGGCGGTAGCCTGCGGCAGCACATCATCGACCGCCGGCTCTACGCGGGCGGCGAGCCGGCGGCCTCGGCCCGGGTCCTCGACCTGGCGGTCCAGATCGCCTGGGGCCTCCAGCACGCGCACGACAACGGCCTGGTCCACCAGGACGTCAAACCGGCCAACGTCCTCATCGACGGCGCGGGCACCGCGAAGGTCACCGACTTCGGCCTCGCGCGGGCCCGTGCCGGCTCCGGCCGCCACCGCGACGCCGGCCCCGACGTCAGCGTCCTGGTCTCCGCGGGCGGCCTCACCCCCGCCTACGCCTCCCCCGAACAGGCCGCCGGCCGTCCCCTGAGCCGCCGCACCGACGTCTACAGCTACGCCGTTTCGGTCCTGGAGATGTACACCGGCGGTGTCACCTGGATGACCGGCCCGGCCGCCCGCCATGTCCTGGCCGCCCTGCGCACCGACGGCCCCGGCACGCCCGGCCCTCCCCCGCTGCCCGGCGAGCTCGCCGAACTGCTCGACCGCTGCCTGCGCGACGATCCCGCCGAGCGCCCGGCCTCGATGGCGCGGATCGCCGAGGCCGTCGCCGGGATCTACGCCCGCGTCACCGGCCGCGACCATCCCCGCCCGGTGCCGGTCGCCGCGAAGCTGCGCGCCGACGAGCTCAACAACCGCGCACTGTCCCTTCTGGACCTCGACCGCGCCGACGAGGCCCGCGAGGCCTTCGCCGCGGCGCTCTCGTCCGACCCGCGGCACCTCGCGGCCACCTACAACGCCGGGCTTCTGCGGTGGAGACAGGGAATCGTCACCGACACCGACCTCCTCGGCACCGTCGAGGCACTTCTCCACGCCGGCGATTCCCCGTGGGAGGCGAGACGCCTGCTCGCCCAGATACACCTGGAACGCGGCGACCTCGCCGCGGCCGTCCGGCACCTCGACGAGGCGCTCGCCGAGCAGCCTGACGACGCCGATCTGCTCGCCGCGAGGAAGACCGCTACCTCCGGCGGACTCCTCGACGCCCAGAAGATCGCCGGCCGCTCGATGCCCTGGTACGTCTACGTTCCGCGCACCGAGACGCACATGGGAATGACCCTGCCGGTCTCGCCGCCGCTCATCGACGTCGTCCCGAGCGCCGACGGCCGGGTGGCGCTCACCTCCAGCGACGGCGTCGTGCGGGCGTGGGACCTCCACAGCGGTGAGGCGGGCCCGGTCCTCGAAGGCGCGGGCTCCTCGGTCGACCTCAGTGCCGACGGGCGCCTGGCGCTCACCGGCTCCTCGGGAGAACTCCAGCTGTGGACGCTGCCCGAAGGGCGCCTCCTGGACAGCCGCCGGGCGCCCGAGGACTGGCCGGAGCCTGAAATCATGGAGGTCCGCCTCAGCGGCGACGCCACGGTCGCGCTCGCCTCGATCGGGCGCGGCCGGGTCATGGTCTGGGACATCGCGTCGGGGGTGACGCGGCCGCTGTTCGACGGGCACAACTGGCAGTCCACGCCGGAGATCAGCCGCGACGGGACGCTGGTGCTCTCGGCGGCCTGGGAGGACCGCGCGATCCGCCTGTGGGAGGTCGCGACCGGCGAGTGCCTGCTCACCATTCCCCCCGGGCGCGGGGCGGTGACCGCGATGCGGATCCGCGACGACAACCGGACCGCCGCGATCGCGTTCTACGACCACCGCCTCGAACTGTGGGACCTGCGGGAGAAGCGGCTCCTGCGACGGCTCAACGGCCCCACGGACGGTTCGGTGCGCACGATCGCGCTCAGCGGCGACGGCCGCCACCTCCTGGAAGGCGGCTTCGACCACTTCGGCATGTCGGCCGACGGGCCCGACCTGAACTCGCTGCGGCTGTGGGACCTGCGTGACGGCCGCTGCCTGCGGACCTTCCCGGAGGCGCACTTCGGGCAGCTGCGGGGCATCGAGCTCACCGACGGCGCGGCCGTCACGGTCGGCAAGGACGCCGTGCGGTGGTGGTCGCTTCCCCTGCCGCACACCGCCGCCTGGCAGCTGAGCCGCCCGCGCCGGCACGAACAGCTCGACACGCTCGACCGGCGGGTCGCGGAGCTGGTCGGCGACGCCGAGAGCGCCGCCGCCGAGGGCGACCACGCCGGCGCGCTCGATCTGCTGTCGCGGGCCCGCGCCGTTCCCGGGCACGAGCGCGCCGAGCGCGTCCTGTCGGCGTGGCGGACGCTCGGGCGTTCGGTGCGGCGGGCCGGCCTGCGCGCGGGGTGGCAGGCGCGGACGCTCGACGGCCACACCGGCGCGGTCTTCTCCATCGCGGTCAGCGCCGACGCGCGGATCGCGGTGTCCGCCGGGCTCGACGCGCATCCCCGGGTATGGGATCTGGCCACCGGGGAGTGCCTGCACGTCCTGCCGAAGCAGCCGTCCTCGGTGGACAACGTCGGTGTCAGCGCCGACGGCCGGCGAGCGGTGAGCGCCTGCCGCGACGGCGCGGTCGGGGTCTGGTCGACCGAAACGGGTGAGCCGCTGCGGCTGATCGACGGGCAGCGCACCCTCGGCGCGAGCCCGGCGGCGTTCAGCGCCGACGCGGGCCTCGCGCTGATCGGCTCGGTCGACGGCGCGATCCGCCTGTGGGACCTGACCGCCGGGGAGCCGCTGCGCACGGTCGAGTCGGGGATCATCGGGCCCATCGCGGCGGTCGCGATCAGCGCCGACGGAGGGCTCGGGGCCTCGGCGGGCGGAGGTGAGGCGGTGCGCGTCTGGGACCTCACGACCGGCGAGCGCACGGCCGTCCTCAGTGGACATCAGCGGCGCGTCGACTCGGTGTGCCTGAGCGCCGACGCGCGCTTCGCGCTGACCGCCGAGGGGCGCACGGTCCGCTGGTGGGACACCGGGTCCGGGCGTCTGCTGCGGGTCTTCGACGCCGCGCCCGACGGGATCCGGGTGGTCCGTTTCAGTCCGGACGGGCGTTTCGCGCTGTCGGGCGGCAGGGACCGGGCGCTGCGGGTCTGGGAGGTCGAGAGTGGACGGTGCGTCGCCGCGCTGGTGGGCCATCAGTCGGAGGTGTCCGGTCTCGCCGTGACCCCCGACAGCCGTTTCGCGCTGACCGGCGGCGGTGACGGTTCGATGCGCCTTTGGGAGCTGGACTGGGAACTGGCGGCCGGCCCGGGCGGTGCCCGGTGACGGCGAAGGTGACGCTGTCGCAGGTGGACGGCGCCGGCGAGGCGGTCGAGTACGTGTTCACCGAGCGGACGACCCGCGTCCTGGGGCGGGCCGAGGACTGCGATCCGAGGCTGCCCGACGACCGGCGCCACCGGACCGTCTCGCGCCACCACTGCCTGCTCGACGTCAACCCGCCGGCCGCGCGGATCCGCGACTTCGGCAGCCTCAACGGCACCTACGTCAACGAGACGCGGATCGGCCGGCGGGCGCCGGGCCGGTCGCCCGAGGAGGCCACCTCGACGATCTTCCCCGAGCACGACCTCGCCGACGGCGACCGGATCCGGCTCGGCGACACGGTCTTCCGGGTGGCCATCGCGGCCGCCGACGAGCCGAAGCGGACGCTGTTCCTGGCCCGCTGCGCCAAGTGCGACCGCGAGATCGGCGACGCCGGCGCGGGCGAGGAGTACGTGTGCGCCTCCTGCCAGGCAGAGCCGGCCGCGGTCCTGCGGCTCCTGCTCGACCTCGCGCGCGACGGGCGGCGCGACCTGGCGCCGATCGCGGGGTAAACGCTGATCCGCGAGCTCGGCCGGGGCGGTATGGGCGCGGTGCACCTGGCCCGCCACGACGAGAGCGGCGCGGAGGTCGCGCTGAAGGTGATGCTGCCGAGGGTGGCCGCGAGCGCGCGGCTCGCCCGCGCTTCCTGCGGGAGGTCGCGCTGACGCGCGCGCTGCGGCATCCCAACATCGCCGAACTGCGCGAGGCCGGCTTCGGCGGCGGAACCTTCTGCTTCACGATGGAGTACTGCCCCGGCGGCGGTCTCGACGGCCCTGCTCGACGGCGAGGGCGGGCGGATCGCGGCGGCCGAGGCCGTCGACGTGATCGGCCAGGTCCTCGACGGGCTGGAGCACGCCCATTCGCGGGGCGTCGTGCACCGCGATCTGAGTCCGGGCAACATCCTGCCGGCCACGCGGCCGGACGGGTCGCGGTCGGCGGAGTTCCGGGCGGCGCTGACGGGTGCGCGGGGACGGTGCGGATCTAGGGAGTGCACTGGGCGACCAGTTTCGGTCCCCGGCGGTGTCGGTACATCCGACCGCCATCTTCTGAGCAGGAGGACACCGATGACCGCTGACACGGTGGATCGCGAAGCCCGCGCCGACACACTCCGCGAGTTGCACCGCGGCGAGATGCTCGTGCTCCCCAACGCGTGGGACGCCGCCAGCGCGGCGATCGTCGTCGAGGCGGGCTTCCCCGTGGTCGCCACGGCCAGCAACGCGCTCTCGGCGATGCTCGGCTACCCCGACGGCGAGGGCGCGCCTTGGCGGGAGATGTTCGCCGCAGCGGGGCGGATCGCCCGGGCGGTGCAGGTGCCCGTGACCGTGGACGCCGAGGCGGGGTACGGCATGCGCGCTCGTGAGTTCGTCGACCGCCTGCTGGAGACCGGCGCGGTCGGCTGCAACCTGGAGGACACCGACCACGAGACGGGCGGTCCGGCCGAGGCCGGCGCACAGGCCCAATGGCTCGCCGAGGTGCGCTCGGCCGCCGACGACGCCGGAGTCCCGATCGTCGTCAACGCCCGCGTCGACACCTTCCTGCCCTCCGGCAGGACGCCCGAGCCGGACCGGGTCGCCGAGGCGATCCGGCGCGGACGCCTCTACCTGGAGGCCGGCGCCGACTGCGTCTACCCGATCGGCGTGCGCGCCGCCGACGACATCGCCGCCCTCGTCGCCGAGATCCCCGGCCCGGTCAACGGCAACGTCGGCGAGCACCTCGATCTGGCGACGCTGCGGGAGATCGGCGTCGCGCGCGTGTCCTACGGCCCGCGCTTCTACTGGGACGCGATGGCCGGCCTGCGGGCGAGCCTCGGGAAGCTGCTGGACTGAGCGTGGCCCGGCCGGCGGGGTCCACCGTGGATGCGCGCTTGCGAGGGCCGGTCCCCGCCGGTCTAGCCTTCGATCGCCTCGACGAGGGCCGTCAGCAGGCGGATGACGTCCTCGTCGGTCAGGTCGCCCGACTCCGCGGCCGTCGGTGCCGCTTTCACGATGACGTTTCCGGTTCGGACGTATGCGAGGGCACCCCGGGACTGCTGCAGAACGTAGACGGCCTCGTCTCCCACGTCGGGCGACTCACCGTGCGCGAAGTCCGCCATGGTGCCGGCGAAGCTCTCGGCGGCGGCGTCGACGCCGTCGGCCCAGAATTCGAGGTAGAGGGTCAGCACGAGTTCCTCGGTGGCCCAGCCGCACATGAGGGTCGTGCCCTTCATGTCTCCGTTTTCGACACGGGCGTAGCCCGGCCTGTCGAAGACCTCCTCCTTGCCCGGCGGCGACCCGGGCAGTTCGGCGTCCTTGACGGCGGCGAGGTCGGCGCAGGAGGACGGGACCTCGTCGGCGGCGAACTCCCGCTCCGACCACGGGCTCCACACGAGGAGGGCGGCGGCCGCGACCACGAGGGCGGCAAGAGAGGCCAGCACGATCGGCAGGGTCCGGCGCGATGTGGGCCAGGACGGGGATTCGGGCACGGCGAAGGACTGTTCATCCACTGTGGGCACTCCTGGGCGAAGACGTTCGGGGCCGCAGTAGTCCACCCGATCGGCGGCCACCGCGCAAGATCCACCGTCCAAGCGTTGTCGAAGTGTGATCCACACGGCCGGGCAATCTGTCACATCCAAGCCGCGACATCCGTCTCTACCTGCGGATCCTCCGCGTCCGTAGCGTCATCGGCATACCCACCGATCTCTTTTCCGGAGGATCAGATGACCACCCCGAGCACCACCCGAACCACCACCACCACCGCCGCCAAGCCCCGCCCCAAGTCCGTCGTCTGGCTCGCCACCCTCGCCGCCGCGATCGCCCTGCCCGTCGTCCTGTGGGTCCTCGTCGACCCTGTCGGCGGCCACTCCCTGGTCGCCAAGACCGGTGACGCCGACGTGACCGTCACGCTCGCGTCCGTCGTGTTCGGCGCGGCGGTGTCGACGGTGATGGGGCTCGGGGTGGCCTCCTTCCTGCGCCGCTTCGCCAAGGGCCGCACGGTCTGGATGATCCTGGCGACCGTCGGGACGCTCATGTCGCTGATCGTCGGCCCGATGAGCGGCAGCACCGCCACGACCGTTCTCGTCCTGGTCGCGATGCACCTGCTGGTCGGCGGGGCCACCCTCGCCGGCGGCCTGGCACTGCTGGGGAAGCGCGATGTACGAGACGCTTAAGCGCGACCTGCTGCGCGGCCTTTCCGGCACGGTCCTGGAGATCGGGGCCGGCGCCGGGGCGAACCTCGGCCTGCTGAACCCCGGCGCCGAGTGGATCGGCCTCGAACCCGACCGTCGTGTCCACGACCGGCTGCGCGTCAACGCCGTCCGGCACGACCGAAAGGCCCGCATCCTCGACGCGCCCGCCGAGGCCATCCCGCTGGGCGACGAGTCGGTCGACGCGGTCGTCTCGACGGTCGTCCTGTGCTCGGTCGACGACCAGGAGGCCGCGCTCGCCGAGGTCGCCCGAGTCCTGCGGCCCGGTGGTCGTTTCGTGTTCTTCGAACACGTCGCGGCTCCCGCGGGAACCCCGACGAGATGGCTCCAGCGGATCTGGGCGCCGTTCTCGCGGCGCTTCGACCGCGGCTGCGACCCGGTCCGCGACACCGCCGCGGCGATCCGCCGGGCGGCGTTCGCGCAGGTCGAGACACGCGACTTCGACATGCCCGTGGGGTTGGGACTGACGGTACCGTTCATCGCCGGATACGCCCGGCGATGAGGAGACGAGAGGAGCGGCGATGCGGGCCACGTGCGAACCCGAGCGGCGGTCGGTCATGATTCCCCGGCCGTGCCCGATGCCGGCGATCGGCGCGTACGGGCCGGGCCGCTTCACGATCTGGATGTGGGCGCCGGTCCTGCTCATCGACCCGCTGCTCGACGCCGGCGACCGCGCCCCCGCCTGGCTCGCGTGGTCGGCGGTACTGGCGACGTTCGCGGCCTTCACCCTTGCCGTGTTCGCCGCCTACTCCGGCCGCCGGCCCGGTGACTCGCGACCGGTCGTCGCGCTCCTGGCGGTCCAGGCAGCCGTGACCTTCGCGGCGGCCGCCCACTACGGCGACCACTGGTTCACGCTCTTCGCGCTCCTGGCGCTGGCCTTCGGGTCGGTCGCGCCACCCCGCTGGGCGCACCGCGCGATCCTGCTGGTCACCGTCCTCGGCGCGCTGGTGACCTGGTGGCGCTCGGAGGACTGGACGCAGACGTGGGTGACGGCGCTGACGACCTTCCTCGCCGGCTTCGGCACCTATACCTTCCACCGGCTGCTCTCGGCGATCGCCGAGCTGAACCGCACGCGCGAGGAACTGGCCCGGCGGGCGGTCGACCAGGAGCGGCTGCGCTTCTCCCGCGACCTGCACGATCTGCTCGGTCACACCCTCTCGGTCATCGTCGTGAAGGCCGAGGTGATCCGCCGGGTACTCCCCGCCGACACCGGCATGGCCGCCGCGCACGCCACCGACATCGAGTCGATCGGCAGGCAGTCCCTCGCCGAGGTGCGCGAGGCCGTCACCGGCTACCGGGAGGCCGACGTGGCGCGGGAGCTGGACCGCTCGCGGATCGCGCTGGACGCGGCCGGCGTCGAACTGCGGGTCGAGCGCCACGGCGAGCTCGCGCCGCCGGTCGACGCGCTGTTCGGCTGGGTCGTGCGGGAGGCGACGACGAACGTGATCCGGCACTCCGGTGCGCGCTCCTGCACGATCACGGTGTCGGGCGGGGACGCCTCGGCGGTGCTGACCGTCGCCGACGACGGTGACGGCGGGCCCGCGCGGCCGGGTGCGGGCGAGGGGATCCGGGGGTTGCGGGAGCGCGCCGAGGCGCTCGGCGGCAGGCTTGAGGCGACGCGGTCGCGGCGCGGTTTCACGCTGCGGGTGGAGGCGCCGACGACTACGGAAGGAACGGGCGAGTGATCCGGGTACTGATCGCCGAGGATCAGGCGATGATGCGGGGCGCGCTGGCGGTGCTGCTGAATCTGGAGGCCGACATCGAGGTCATCGCCGAGGTCGCCGACGGTCTCGCGATCGTCCCGGAGGCCTTGCGCACGATGCCCGACGTGGCCCTCCTCGACATCGAACTGCCCGGCGCGAGCGGCCTCGACGCGTGCCGTGAGCTGCGCGCGAAGCTGCCGGACTGCCAGGTCGTCATCGTCACGACCTTCGGCCGCCCCGGCTATCTGCGGCGGGCGATGGAGGCGGGGGCGAAGGGCTTCCTGGTCAAGGACGGGCCCGTCGACGGTCTGGCGCGCGCGATCCGCGCGGTCCTGGCCGGGGAGACGGTGATCGACCCCGACCTCGCCGCCGGCGCGCTCAGTGTCGGCGGGAATCCGCTGACCGAGCGCGAGCGCGACGTCCTGCGGGCCGCCGGGGACGGGTCCTCGGCGGCCGACATCGCGAGTCGGCTGCACCTGTCGGACAGCACGGTGCGCAACTACCTGTCCTCGGCGATCGGCAAGACCGGCCGGAACAACCGGATCCAGGCCGTGCACACCGCCCGGGAGAACGGCTGGCTGTGAGTCAGGCCGCGACGGCTTCCCGGCGGTAGTGCTTGGTGGCCTCGACGACGTGGAGGAACGCCTCGACGGTGGCGTCGAGCCGGGCGCTCAGCGCGGAGTCGGCCAGGTCGCCTTCGGGTGTGAAGGCGCGGTCGGCGGCGGCGAGGGAGAACATGTCGGGGTGGAGGCGCGCGCCGATGCCTTCGAGGGGGACGCGCAGGGCGATGAGGCCGCGGTGTCCGCCGACGGGTCCGGGCGAGGCGGACATGAGCAGCCCGTTGACGCCCGTGGTAGGCCAGGGCTTGATGCGCGAGACCCAGTCGATGAGGTTCTTGAGGTTGCCGGGCATCGAGTAGTTGTACTCGGGCGAGACGATCACGACGCCGTCGTGGTCGCCGATGCGCGCGGCGAGCTCGTGCGCGCCGGCGGGGACGCCTTGTTCCTCCTGGAGGTCGCCGTCGTAGAGCGGGACGGGGAAGTCGGCGAGGGTGGTGCGGGTGACATCGGCGCCGGTGGCGGCGATCCGGCGGGCGGCGAACTCGGCGAGGGCGGCGTTGTAGGAGCCGGTGCGGGTGGACGCGGCGAGGACCAGGAGACGAAGGCGGGACATGACGGGAACTCCTCTTTAGATGACGTGTCACATAAACCTAGCGCGATTTATGTGACACGTCAACTAAGCGCTAGGCTGAATCCATGAACGAACCGCGATGGCTCACCCCCGACGAGATGCGCGCATGGCTCGGCTACCGGCGGATGCGCAACCTCCTCGACGCCCGCATCGCCCGCGACCTCGCCGACGAGGCCGGCCTCTCCGACCAGGACTACGACGTGCTGTCGAACCTCTCCGTCCTGGAGGGCGCCCGGCTGGCGGTCGGCGAGCTGGCCGCACGACTGCGCTGGTCGCACAGCCGGACCTCGCACCACCTGACCCGCATGGAGAAGCGCGGACTGGTCACCAGGGAGGCCGATCCCGCCGACGCGCGCGGTTCGCTCGCGGTGCTCACCGAGGCGGGCATGTCGGCGATCGTGGAGGCCGCGCCGGGGCACGTCGCCTCGGTCCGCGCGCACCTCATCGACATGATGACGCCCGAGCAGGTGCGAGCACTGGGAGACATCGCCGACGCGGTGCTCACGCGCCTGGGGCACGAGGGCGCCTAGCGGCGCGCTATGCTCGTGACCAGAACACCAATCTGGTCACGAGTCACGGAGTTTCGCATGGGCCGCACCGACCTCGTCGCCCGCGCCGACGGCATCCTCGACGCCGCGCGCGACCTGCTGCTGCGCCATGGCAGCCGCCGCGTGTCCGTCGACGACGTGGCCAAGGGCGCCGGCGTCGGGAAGGGCACGCTCTACCTGCACTGGCGCACCCGCGAGCACCTCTTCCTCGCCGTCGCCGCCCGCGAGGCGGCCGAGATGATCGACGGAGTGGCCGCGGCGATCACCGCCGACCCCGCCGAGGTCGCGCTGCACCGCTACATGCGGCGCTACTTCGTCGAGGCGATGCGGCGCCCCGTCCTGCGCGCGGTCTTCACCCGCGACACCGAAACGCTCGGCGGCCTGGTCGCCGATCCTTCGCGCCGCCCGCTCCAGGACGCCAAGATCCTCGCGTCGGGCGAGTACGTCGCGCTGCTCACCGAGGCCGGACTCCTGCGCGGCGACCTCTCCCCCGCCGACCTCGACTACACCCTCCCGACGATCGTCTACGGCTTCTTCGCCATCGAGCCCTTCCTGCCCGCCGGCCTCCCCCTCGGCCTCGACGCCAAGGCCGACCGGCTCGCCGAGACCCTCCGCCGCGTCTTCGAACCGGCCGAAGCCCCCGACCCCGAGCGCCGGGCGGCGATCGCCGCCCGGGCCGCGGCGTCCTTCACCCGCCTCGCCGACGGTTTCCGCGAGCTCGCCTACGGCCACACCCCTCAGGAGCGACCATGAGCCACGACATCACCGGCCTGCACCACGTCGGCCACATCGTCGCCGACATCGGCGCGAGCGCCGAGATCTACCGGCGCCTGGGCTTCCACGTTTCGCCGCCCGGCTTCCCAGCCTGGCGCGACGATCCGGCACAGTCGGGCAACAAGCTCGTGCCATTCGGCGCGGGCAACGCCCACATCGACTTCCGGCACGACTTCGTCGAGCTGGTCACCGCCGGCGGCGCGGACCTGCCCGCCGACGCCCGGCTCATTCCGATCGACGTGCCCGTGGACCGCCGCGAGGCGACCTTCGGCGCGATCAGGGCGACCAGCGCCTACATCGGCGAGTTCCTCGCCCGCTTCGAGGGCCTGCACATCACGATGTTCGAAAGCCCCGACCCGTGGGCGACCGCCGAGCGCCTCGACAGGGCCCAGATCGCCTACCGCGGGGTGCACCACATCAGCCGTCCAGTGTGGACCGAGGATGGCCGCGTCTCCACCGAGGCGGCGTCCTACCTGGGGTTCGGCGCCGACGCCCGTATGCCCGAGGGCCGCGTCGGGGCGGCGTCCAACGCCCCGCCCGCCGTCCGCGAAGCGCGCAAGATCCCCGCGCACGCCAACGGGGCCACCAGCCTGACCGACTCCGCCTTGTGCGTGCCCGACGCCGAACTCGACGCCCACGCCACCCGCTACAGCGCGCTCCTGGACCGCGAACCGCGCCGGGTCGACCACGGGCGGATCTTCGAGCTCGGCGCCTCCACGCTGACCCTCGTCCGCGCGAGCCGCCTCAACCGGCTGCTGCCCGGCACGGTCGCCCCGGGGCTGCCCGCCTTCGTCTCCTTCACCACCGCCGTCACCGACCTCGACGCGACGGTGGATCTGTTGCGCGGCAATGGTTTCAACATCGGCCGGACCCTCGGCGGCGATCCCTTCGTACCCGCCGCCCAGACGACCGGAGCGACGGTCGTGTTCACCCGGGCATGACCGCCGGGCTCGTGTCGAAGGTGCTGAAGGCCGACCACAGCACCGGAGAGTCGGCCACCGAACCGCCGGCCCGCCACGCCGCGAGCCGCGACCGCTGCCACGCGCCGAGGGCCTCGACCGGGTCCTCGGCGTCGTGCGCGGAGTCGACGGCAACGACCGCGTCCTGAAGCGGGCGGCCGGCGCCGCCGGCGCGTTCGACGGCGAAGTCGGTGGCCAGGGTCCAGCGGGTCGCGGTCACCAGTTCGGCACCGCCCAGGATCGCCGCGGAGGCCAGTCCGAGCGTCTCGGTGAAGCGCAGGTCCCCGCCACTCTCGCAGGCGATCAGCGCCACCCGGCTGGGCATCGGGTAGCGGTCGGTCCCCAGCAGCAGGTCCTTCGCCGAGAGCGGCCGGTGGCCGCGCAGCACGGGCGCGAATCCCTCCGTCTCGGCGGTGCAGGCCAGATGGAGCTGCGCGTGCTCGCCCTCCCCCGACTCGGGAACGGCGGCCGTCGCGTGCCCCACGTACAGGAGCCGTCCGGCGCCCCCGCGCAGGACGCCTCCCAGCCAGTCGCGGTCGACGTCGGTACGGCGGAAGGCCTGCACCGGGTCGCTCACCGCGGGCCGCAGCCTTCCGGCGAGCCCCGCGACGTGCACCGCCAAAGGCGCCTCGCCGTTCATGCGGCCCAGCACCGAACCGAGCCGGGAGTCGGCGCGGAAGCCGGGGACCCGGGGATCGAGGACCGCCACGATCGGCAGTTCCCGCGACGACGCCCACTCGCGGACCTTTCGGCCGGGAGCGTGCGCGACCCCGGCGGGCGCGAGCACGCTGACGTCGGCGATCTCGATGAGGCGGATGTCCTCGGGCTCGGTGGCCAGCAGTTCCCACGGGATCTGCGCGATGCGCGGAGAGGGCTGGATCCGCAGGCGCGGGCGGATTCCGGCGGCGTACATCTCGTCGAGCCGCACGGCCAGACCGGGTGGAAGGAGAGCGCGGGTGAACTGCCGGGCGAGGGCCAGTTCGCTTTCGTAGCCGGAGAAGGCGCCGGTGGTCAGTGCGGCCTCGACCCCGTCGATGCCGGCGAGTTCACCGGGACCCGCGGCGCCCGGGCCACCACCGAGACCCGGCAGAGCGGCGGTGAGCGCGCCGACGGCCGCGTCGACGCCGTCTTGTGGGAAGTAGGCCGCCTCGGCGGTGTGCAGGGAGTCGGTCCAGCGCCAGCTCGCGTACAGGTGACCGGCGTCGGCGTAGCGCAGCAGTACGGTCGGCTGATTCACCACGAGGGGATCGTCCCTTCGGCGCGCACGGGCATTCCGTAACGCTCGGCGGCCCTGGTCAGGTGGACGTCGAGGGCGACACCGCCGTGCGGGGTGAGCGCCAGGCGCGGCGGCAGGGCCAGCGCGAGCCCCGGACCGGCGGCGGCCTCGGCGAGGGCGGTGCCGATGGAGACGGGCACTTCGGGCGGGTACATCAGCGCCTCCATCCCCTGCGGCGGTTCCTCGGCCTCGACCCGGTGCTCCAGGGTCGAACCGGCGCAGCGGGACTCCACGAGCTGCGCCACGAGCGGGCCGTTCCCCGAGCGGGCGGCGACCCGGAAGGCGAGCCACAGCGCGGGTTCGGCGACGTTGCGGCGCCACTGGTCGCGCTGGCGTCCGCTGGCGAGAGTGCGGGCCACGGCGTCGACGGCCAGGGCGGCGGGCACGGCGAGGTCGGCCGCCCGGGCGAGCATGGCCGCGTCGTTCTCCTGCTCGAAGAGGGTGGCCATGATGACGTGGATCTGAGCGGCGCGGATCGGCAGGCCGTGCGCGGTCTGGGTGGCGGCGGTCGCGGCGAGCAGCGCCTCGCCTCCGGCGCGGTCGCCGGCGAAGTAGACGACCACGCCCTGCCGCCCGCGCGCCTCGGCGGCCTCGACCGGCTGGCCGAGGCGTTCGAACAACTCGGCGCTCGCGGCGAAGCGGGCACCGGCGTTCGGCATGTCCCCGCCGGCGGCGGCGAGCAGGCCGAGCATGTCGAGTCCGGCGGCGGCCTGGTGGAGCATGCCCGCGGCCTCGAAGTAGGCGTGGGCGGCGGTCAGGACTGGCTCGGCCTCGTCGAGGCGGCCCGAGCGCAGGTACATCTGGCCGAGAGACCGGCGCATCCCGGCGGCTCCGGCGGTGTCGCCGTACTCCTCGAAGGAGGCGAGGGCCTGTACGCCGAAGTCGACGGCGAGCTCGACGCGGCCGGTGTGCAGGGCGATGTCGGCGAGGTTCATCAGCGCGACGCCGGCGAAGTGGGGGCGCTGGGCGGTGACCACCGCGAGGCAGCGGGTGCCCAGCTCGTTGGCGCGGGCCCAGTCCTCGCGGTAGGAGGCGAGCATGGTCAGCGACATCAGGGCCGAGATGCGCAGTTCGACGCGCTGTTCGTCGTCGGCGACGGGCGCTTCGCCGTCGAGGATCGCCAGCGCGCGGTCGAGGGCGACTCCGGCGGCGTCGTAGTCACCGGTGGCCATGAGGGCGGGCGCCTGTCCGAGCAGGACGATCACGCGCAGTCCGGCCAGCGCGTCGCCGGTGGAGCGATCGCACAGGTCGAGCGCGATGGCGAGCATCGCCAGGGCGCCGGTGTGGTCGCCGAGCGCGGCGGCGGCGTGGGCGCAGTTGGTCAGGCAGTGCGCGCGGCGGTCGGACAGTGCGGGTTCGGTGGCGGCGGTCAGTGCCGCGCGGTCGAAGGAGTCGCGGGCTGCGTGGTTGTCGCCGCGGGCTAGAGCGGCGAGGCCCTCGTTGAACAGGGAGGCGGAGAGGTGGTCGGCTCGGGACACGTCAGTAGTCCGTCTCGGTCTCGGCGGCGGCGGACTCGGCGCGGAGGGGTTCGGCGAGCGTGCCGGCCCGGATTCCGTCGAGGCGGGCGTGCGCGAAGGCGCGGACGCGGCCGCGCAGGTCCCGGTCGGCGGCGGCGACCGGTGGCGCGAGGCCGGGGAGGTGGACCTCGACGGTGATGTCGGGACCGGTGGCGCCGGGCAGGGCCGAGTCACCGATCCAGGCGTCCTCGCGCAGGCGCAGGGCGATCTCCTCCGGGGCTCCGGTGACCGTCGCGTGCGGCCACAGGTGGGCCGGGACCGTCGACGGCAGGCCCGGCGCGGGCACGGCGGTGACGGCGACCACCGTGCGCGCCGCCAGACGCGACACCTGCCAGGAGACGGCCTGCTCGGAGGCGTCGATCAGGCCCGGTGGGCAGCGGCGCCAGTCGGTTCCGGTGGTACCGCGGGCGATCGGGATGCCGGGGTCGGGTCCGGTCGCGGGCCCGGCGGCCAGCGCGTAGGCCGTCGGGCCTTCCAGCGCGGGAGCCGCGACGTGGGTTGTTTCGGCCTCGGTGTCGGCGAAGAGGAGTTCGCACTCCTCGGTCAGTTCGGCGATCTCGGCGTTGAGCAGGGTCTCGTCGAGCGGTGGGATCGCGTCGATCGTGGAGGCGGGCCACCAGCGGGCGGCCCAGTGCGCGTAGGCGAGGCGGGCGGCGGTGCCGGCGAGTTCGGGAAGGACGGGCGCGTAGTCCGCTGTGGAGTCCGGTGCCTCGGCGGCGGCGACGGCGATCTCCTCGCCGTAGAGCGCCCAGATCCACGACTGCGCGGCCTCGGGGTCGTCGAGGACGGCGACCGGTGCGTCTGCGGCCAGCACGCTCCAGGTCAGGTGGCCGCCGGCGACGTCGAGGACGGCCGCGTCGACCTCGGGTTCGTCCGGCGGGAGGCCGTCGTGCGGGGTGATGACGAGGGCGCCGTGGCGGTCGCGGAGGATCCTCACGGTGTCACCGACAGGGCCCGGCGGACGCGGTCGCGGTGGTCGAGGATGACCGAGCGCGCGACGCCGTCGAGCACGTCCCACAACTCGCCGTCGGCGACACCGGCGCCGCGCACGTCGCGGCCGTGCAGTCGCGCCCAGAGACGGCGCAGGTAGGCGGGTCCCGGCCTGCGCAGATCCTCGGCGACGCGGGCCAGCGGCTCGGTTTCCGCCTCGGGCGACAGGCGCAGGCGGCGGGCGCGCAGGACGTAAGCCTCACGGCGCCAGCGGGCGTTGACGGCGCGGTGACCGGCGGTGTCGCCGCCGCCGTCGTCGGCACCGAGCGGGCGCAGTCCGACGGCGAGGCGCGCGCCGACGGTCGCGACGACGCGCAGGTCCTCGGCGTCGAGCGCCCACGGCTTGCAGGCGCGCTCGATCTCGGCGTCGACGAGTTCGGCGACCGGCGGCAGTTCGGCGCGGTCGGCACTGGTGCGCAGGGCGGTGAACACGCGCTGGTAGACGCTGCGGTCGAAGGGCGCGGCCGGAGCCGTCCCGGCGGTGCCGAGCTCGGGTGCGGCGGGCAGTTCGCGGTCGGTCAGGCCGAGCGACCGCGCCGGGTTCGCACCGGCCGCCAGGACGGGCCGACGCGTCCAGAGCGCCCGGCCGGTGGCGGTCCCGGCCCGTGCGGCGGTCAGGCCCCGGAGGGCGGGCCCGGGGTCTCCGGCGGGGCAGGCGTCGAGGACCTCGGTCAGGCCCGGCTCGTGCGCTTCGGGGAGCGGGGTCTCGTCCCGCGCGGCCCAGGCCCGCTTGATCACCGTGTCCAGTTCGGCGGCGAGGACGGGGTCGGCCAGATGGGTCTTCAACGCCTCGACGGTCCGGCCGCCGGCCGAGCCGTGCAGCTCGCGCAGGATCTCCTCGACCCCCGGCCGGTCCCGCACCGGGTCGGGCGGGCCCTCCAATGTGGCCAGTTCGAAGCAGCGCTGGAAGTAGCGGTCCTGCGGGTGCCCCTCGGTGATCCGCAGCAGCCGCCGCACGCGCTTGAACAGCGCGAACCAGTCGGCGGTCGCGGCGAGCACGCCGGCCGCCGAGGTGACCAGCTCGCGCAGCAGTGCCGCACCGTCAGCCGCGACCAGCGGCCCCGCGCACTCCGGATGCGACACCGGGCGGATCACCAGCGGGTCGAGGATCAGCTTCACCGTGCGGCTCAGCGGCGCGCCCTGCGGGCCGCTGAGCGACTGGACACCGCGCAGTTCCCGCCACACCTCGTGGAGCACGAGGGCGCGCGGACGCTGCGGGACGGTCGGCATGCGGCCATCCTATGGGCCCGGTCACCCGAACCCGCAAAACCTGGGATCGGTAGCCGCCGGCGGCTCCATACCTTCGGTCCATCGAGTGAGTCCGAGGAAGGAAGACCCATGAAGAAGATCATCCGCAGGTCCGTCACCGCCCTGGTCATCGGCGCGATGGCCTTCTACCTCTGGTACGGGCTGACCGGTCAGGGCGAGACGGAGTACAGCACGGTCGAGAACTGGCTGGGCGTCACCGCGATCATCCCGCCGCTGGCCCTCACCGCCTTCATCATCGCCTTCGTTCTCACCGGCGACAGCGTCATGACCGCGCTGACCGGCAAGAACAGTCCCGAGTTCCGCGACGCGCCGGTCGGCATGGGCACCGTCCTGTCGGCCGGCCCGACCGGCACCGAGGTCAACGGCCAGCCCGAGATCCGCCTCGAACTCGAGGTGGTCGGCGGGCGCGGGGAGATCTTCCGCAGCCAGGCCAAGGCGATCCTCCCCGTCACCCAGCTGGCCATGCTCCAGCCCGGCGCGATGATCCCGGTGCGCTATGTGCCCGGCCGCACCGACAAGGTCGAGCTCGACCGCTCCGGCGACCAGCACCTCGCCCGCACCGCGATGGAGCAGCTGGCCCTGCGGCAGGGGACGGTCACCGAGGAGGCCCTGCACATCGCCCGGACCGGGATCCCCGCGCGGGGAGTCGTCACGTCCCTCACCGTCCCCGGCCAGATGCGCGACGGCAAGCCCAAGCTCATCCTCGACGTGGTGATCACCCGCCCCGACGGGACCACCTTCGAGGTCCGCAAGGAGCCCTTCGTCCCCCCGGCCGCGGTCGCCAGGCTCCAGGTCGGCAGCGTCGTCGACGTCCACTACCTCCCCCACGACGAGTCGCGCTCGGCGATCTCGGTGGTGGCCTGACCCCGGGGCGGGGTCGCCGCACCCGTCCGGACCGGCGCCCGGACGGGTGCGGCTCAGCCGCCCAGGTAGCGCAGCACGGCCAGCACCCGGCGGCTGTAGCTGGGATCGCGGCCGAGTTCGAGCTTCTCCATGATCGCGTTCACGTGCTTCTCGACGGTGCTCAGCGAGACGTGCAGGCGCCGCGCGATCGCCGCGTTGACCAGACCCTCGGCGAGGCAGCGCAGGACCTCGCCCTCGCGGCCGGTCAGCTTCGCGAGCGGGTCGGCGCGGGTCGTGCGCGACAGCATCTGCCGCACCACCTCGGGGTCGAAGACCGTCTCCCCCACCCTCACCCGCTCCAGGGAGTCGAGGAACCCGGCGACCTCCGAGACCCGGTCCTTGAGCAGGTAGCCCAGACCCGTCCCGTCCTGCGCGACGAGCCTGGCGGCGTAGGCCTCCTCCACGTACTGCGAGAGCACCAGCACGCCGACCCCGCCGAAGCGCTCGCGGATCTCCCAGGCAGCGCGCAGCCCCTCGTCGGTGTGCGTCGGGGGCATGCGGACGTCGACGACGGCCACGTCCGGCCGGTGCTCGCCGACCGCCTCGACGAGCGAGGGCGCATCCCCGACGGCCGCGACGACCTCGTGCCCGGCGTCCTCCAGCAGCCGCGCGAGTCCCTCGCGCAGCAGCACCGAGTCGTCGGCGAGGATCACGCGCACGGCTCCCCCTTCGGCAGGAACGCCTCCACCACGGTCGGCCCGCCCGGCGGGCTGGCGACCCGGAACTCGCCGTCGAGGGCTCCGACCCGGCGGGCCAGTCCCGCGAGGCCCCCGCCGGCGGGGTCGGCGCCGCCGCGGCCGTCGTCGGAGACCGACACGCTCACGATGCCGGCGTCCTCGCCGAGCACGACCAGGATGTCACGGGCACCGGAATGCTTCACCGCGTTGGTGATCGCCTCGCGGGCGACGAAGTACAGCGCGGTCTCCACCGCCGAGACCGGACGGCCGGACAGTCCGTAGTGGACGGTCACCGGGACGCTCGACCGCTCCGCCACCCCCGCCAGCGCCGCCCGCAGGCCGAGCTCGTCGAGGGCGGTGGGGTAGATGCGCCACGCGACGCTGCGCAACTCGTCGAGGAGCTGCCGCGACTCGCCGTAGGCCTGCGCGACCAGGCCGGCGGCCTTGTCCGGGTCGGCGGCGTGCGCGGCCCGGCCGAGCAGCATCGCCAGGGCCACACCGCGCTGCTGGACACCGTCGTGCAGGTCGCGTTCGATGCGGCGGCGCTCGTCGTCGACGGCCCGCACGATGCCCGAGCGGGAAGCGGTGAGCTCGGCGATCCGCCGGCGCATCAGCTCCTGGCTCCCGGGCCCGAGGAAGCGGTCGGCGAGCCGGCGCTCGGCGACGGCGGTCAGCGTCACCGCGCCGGCCACCAGCGCGATGAGCACGGCCGCCCCGAGGAGTCCCAGCATGCCGGTGTTGGTCACGAGCTGAACACCCGGCATCCGCACCGGGACGGAGTCGAGCCCGCCGCGGACCACGCCCCAGAAGGTGCCTCCGAGCAGCAGTGCGGCCAGGAAGCCGCCCGCCACGCAGACGTAGCCGGCGACGGCGCCGATCAGGCCGCGCACGGCGAGGAAGGTCCGGCTCCCCTCGGCGGGCGGGGTCTCATGACCGAGCCACGACGACAGCCGCGCGCGCTCCAGCGCGACGAGGCGCCGGGTCCCGGCGCCCACGGCGCGGCGCGCGGCCGGTACCGCCCACAGCGGACCGGCCGCGCACACGAAGACCAGCTCGGCGACCCCGAGCGGCGCGCCGAGGAGCACGCCGACCAGGGTCCGAGCGATCCGGTTGCCCGACACGTTGGCGGAGTCTAGGCGTCGCGCCGGCGGAGGACGACGTACCCCGCCACCAGAGCGGCCGCCGCCCAGCCGACCAGCCAGGCGAGTCCCTCCAGCGCGGAGTACGGGATCAGGCCGCCGGTGAGGTTGTCGGTGCTGCGCATGAACGCCAGGCCGGCGAACATCGGCATCCGCATCGAGATCTCCAGCGCCGCCGCGCTGCCGCTCATCGCGAGCGTCAGAGGCAGGCCCATGACCAGCATGAACACCGCCGTCAAGGTTCCGGCCGCGCTGCGCATGGCGGCTCCCAGACCGATGGTGAGCAGGGCGATCAGCGCGTAGAACACGCCCGAGGAGGCCAGGTCGGCAAGGGTCTCGCCGAGGGTGAGGGTCGCGTACCCGCCGAAGACGTCGATGGACAGCGCCGCGTAGTTGACCACGGCGGCGAGGGCCCCGGCGAGCACGCCGGCGACGAACATCACCGGGACGAGGACCAGCGCCTTGGCGGCGAGGACCCGCCCGCGCACGGGTGTGGCCTGGAGGGTGCCGCGGATGAGGCCGGAGGAGTACTCGGAGGTGACCGCCAGCATCGCCAGCGCCGTCAGGGCGAACTGGACGAAGATCGTGGCCGACACCACCGACTCGCTGACCTCGAAGGGCACGGCCGGACGGCGGCCGTTGGTGATGTCGGCGGCCGTGGCCCCGGCCAGGGTGAGCGCGCTCAGGACCGTCAGGACGGTCGCGGCGGCCAGGCACCACCAGGTCGAGCGGACCGACCACAGCTTGGCCCATTCGGAGCCGAAGGTCCGGGCGAGCAGTCGCGGGTTCACGCGGCCACCCCCGCCCCGAACTCGACGCTGCCCTCGGTGAGTTCCTGGTAGGCCTGTTCGAGGGAGGCCTCCCGGGTGCGCAGTTCGTGCAGCCGGATGCCGGCCTCGTGGGCGATGTCGCCGACGCGTTCGATGGCCGCGCCGGTCGCGACGAGTTCGTTCTCACCGAGCCTTTCGACGTCCATTCCGGCGGCCGACAGCCTCCGCGCGAGGTCGTCGGCGTGCGGTGTGCGGGCGACCACGGCGGTCAGGGAGCTGCGGGCGATGACCTCGGCCAGCGGCGCGTCCATGATGAGCCGGCCCTTCCCGATCACGACGAGGTGGTCGGCGGTCAGCTGCATCTCGCTCATCAGGTGGCTGGAGACGAAGACGGTCCGGCCCTCGTCGGCGAGCCCGCGCATGAGTCCGCGCACCCAGCGCACACCGTCGGTGTCGAGGCCGTTGACGGGCTCGTCGAACATGAGCACCTCGGGGTCGCCGAGCAGGGCGGCGGCGATGCCGAGCCGCTGGCTCATGCCCAGGGAGAGCGCACCGGCCCGTTTGCGGGCCGCGGCGCCGAGGCCGACGGTCTCCAGGACCTCGGCGACCCGCCGGCGCGGGATCCCGTTGCTGCGGGCCAGGGCGACGAGGTGGGCGTGGCCGCTGCGGCCGGGGTGGACGGCGCGGGCGTCGAGGAGGGCTCCGATCTTGCGGAGCGGTTCGGTGAGGCGGGAGTAGGGGACGCCGTCGATGTCGACGCTGCCCGAGCTCGGGCGGTCGAGACCGACGATCATGCGCATGGTCGTCGACTTGCCCGCGCCGTTCGGGCCGAGGAAGCCGGTGACGGCACCGGGTCTGATGGAGAGGGACAGGTCGGAGACGACCGTCTTGTCGCCGTAGCGCTTGCTGAGTCCGTGGAGACTGATCACGATCTCGAAGTTATGGAGCCGGACGGGCAGGCTCCATGGTGGCGGGCCGCCCGATCTCCTGGGGGTTGACCGTAAACGGACGTCGCGGCCCGGCGGCCGAGGGCGCGCACCCTCGGCCGCCGGACCCGACGTGACCGCCGGAGCGGCCGGGCCCGCCGGATGAGGGCGCACCCTGCAGGCATTATGTCGCGATTGCTTGTCTTCGAAGGCATCGAGGGATAAGCGAACCGCGTCAGCCGGGCGGAAGGGTCACCGTGACGACGAGTCCGCCGCCCTCGCGTGGCTCGGCGCGCACGCCGCCTCCGTGTGCCTGGGCGACCGCGCGGACGATGGAGAGGCCGAGCCCGGCACCCGGTGAGGTCGCCGAGAGGCGCTCGGCGCCGAGCCGCCGGAAGGGTTCGAACAGCGAGGCGAGTTCGTATCGCGGCACGACCGGTCCGGTGTTGCTGACCTCCACGACCGCCGAGCCGTCCTCGGCGGTACGGCTGGCGACGCGGACCCAGCCGCCCTCGGTGTTGTGGCGGACGCCGTTCTCGACGAGGTTCTGCACCAGCCGTTCCAGCAGGATCGGGTCGCCGGTGGTGGTCGCCTCGGCGGCGGCGGTGTGGACGACGACCGAGCCGGGCGGTTCGATCTCGCTGACGTGCTCGACGATGTCGGCGAGGTCGACGAAGGCGCGGTCGGTGAGCTGCCGTTCGGAGTCGGCGAGCAGGAGCAGGCCTTCGATGAGCCGTTCGTGGCGGGCGTTGACGGCCAGGAGCGTCTCGCCGAGGTGGCGGACCTCGTCGGAGGCGGGTCCCCTGTGGACGGCGACCTCGATGAGGGCGCGGTTGAGGGTCAGGGGCGTGCGCAGTTCGTGGGAGGCGTTGGCGATGAAGCGGCGCTGGCCGTCGAAGGACTTGTCGAGCCGTTCGAGCATGACGTCGAAGGTGTCGGCGAGTTCGCGGACCTCGTCGTGCGGGCCGCCGAGGTCGATGCGCTCGTGGAGGCTGGCGGCGGCGGGCGCGTCGGCGATGCGGCGGGCGGTCTCGGTGACGCGGTGGAGGGGCCGCAGGAGGTGGCCGGCGAGGAGCCAGCCGAGGGCGACGGCGATCGCGCCGACGACCAGGAGGGCGACCGCGCCCTGGGTGACGAGTTCGTCGACGGTGTCGCGCTGGGCGTCTTCGAGCATCTGGCTGACGTAGGTCGTCTCCGGGCCGGGAGTGGTCGGGGTGCTGGGCGCGACCCCGCTGCCGCTGACGTTGTTCTCGACGCTTCCGCCGGGGATGCGCTGCGAGACCAGGACGTAGGTCAGGGCGAGCAGGACGATCCCGGCGAGCAGGAACAGGCCGCCGTAGACGAGGGTGAGGCGGGCGCGGATCGTCAGTCTCTTCATGGAATCCGGTACCCAACTCCGGGTTCGGTGAGGACGACGGGCGGGTCGCCGAGCTTGCGGCGGAGTTTGAGGACCGCGACGCGCACGGCGTTGGTGAAGGGGTCGGCGTGTTCGTCCCAGGCCTTCTCCAGGAGCTGTTCGGCCGACACGGCGGCGCCGTCGGCGCGCAGGAGTTCGGCGAGGACGGCGAACTCCTTGCGCGACAAGGGGACGTAGCGGCCGTCGCGGAAGACCTCGCGCCGGTGCGGGTCGAGGCGGATGCCGGCGCGCTGGAGGATCGGGGGCGCGGCGGGGCGGGCGCGGCGGCCGAGCGCGGTGACGCGCGCGGACAGTTCGGGGAACGCGAAGGGCTTGGGCAGGTAGTCGTCGGCGCCGAGGGTGAGTCCCGAGACGCGTTCGCTGACGGCGGTGGCGGCGGTGAGCATGAGGACGCGGACCGGGGAGTCTCCGGCGACGATCTCGCGGCAGACGTCGTCGCCGTGGACGACCGGGAGGTCGCGGTCGAGGACGACGACGTCGTAGTCGTGGACGCCGACGCGTTCGAGGGCGGCGGCGCCGTCGTTGACGACGTCGACGGCGTGCGCGTCGCCGCGCAGCCACTTCGCCACGGAGTCGGCGAGCAGGGGTTCGTCCTCGACCACCAGGATTCGCATGCCTCCATGCTCGCTCATGGCCGCATTTCCCCGGCGTTAACGAATTCGGTGACGCCGGGGTTATCCCGTCCGGCGTGTACTTCGTCGCGGACGGCCGGACGGTCCGGTGGTCCGTGAGAGGAACGGTCATGCGATCAACGACGATGAGGCTGCGGACGACCGTGGCGGCCGGGGCCTTCGCGCTCTTCGGTCTGGCCGGCTGCGGTGGCGGCGAAGGGGATCCGTCGGCGGAGGGCTCTGCGACGGCCGACCCGGCCTCGGCGATCCTGGACTACGCGCAATGCATGCGCGACAACGGTGTGCCGATGCCGGACCCGGAGGTCAACGCCAACGGGGAGGGTTCGATCAGTCTTCCCGAGGGCGTCGACCGGGCGACGCTCGACGCCGCCGAGGAGAAGTGCCGCGAGTTCATGCCCAACGGGGGCGAGCCGCCGGAGCTCGATCCGGAGGTCCTCGAACAGTTGCGGGCGTACTCGAAGTGCATGCGCGAGCACGGCGTCGACGACTTCCCCGACCCCGAGCCCAAGGGCGGGATCCAGTACGAGGCTCCCCCGCCCGGCAGTGACGCCGACTTCACCGCCGCCGAGGAGGCCTGCGGGGACCTCATGCCGGCCGGGGGTTCGCACGACTCGAAGGACGCCGGGTGATGTCGGCGCCTTCCACTTCCAAGCGCCGGCGCGGGCGAACCGGCCGGATCGTCCTCGCGGCCACGGCGGTCGTCGTGGTCGCGGGCGCTGTGGCCGCCGCGAGCGGTTTCGACGCCTTCGGGTCGGGTGGTGACGGCGACGACGACGCCGGCGCGCCGCTGCCGGCGACCGCGACGGTCGACCGCCGGACGCTGGTCGACACCCGTTCGGAGAGCGGGGAGCTGGTGTACGGCGAGGAGGCGACCTTCACCGCGAGGGCGGCCGGCACGGTGACGTCGCTGCCGCTGCCGGGTTCGGCGGTCAAGCGGGGAAAGGCCCTGTGCCGGGTCGACGACGTGCCGGTGCTGCTGCTGTACGGGAAGCTGCCCGCCTACCGCGACCTGGTTCCCGGGGTCGAGGGCGATGACGTCGAGCAGTTCGAGGAGAACCTGGCCGAGCTGGGCTACACCGGTCTCACCGTCGACGAGACCTACTCGGAGTCGACGGCCACGGCCGTACGGGCGTGGCAGGCCGACCTGGGGATCGCCGAGACCGGCGTCGTGGAACTCGGCCGGGTGGTCTTCGCGCCCGGCGCGGTCCGGATCGGCACGCACCGGCTCTCCATCGGCGAGGCGGTGGGGCCGGGGTCGGCGGTCCTCGACTACACCGGCATGAGCCGGGTCGTCACCGTCGACCTCGACGTCGCCGACGAGCGCCTCGCGAAGAAGGGCGACGCGATCGAGGTGAGGCTGCCCGACGGGGAGCGCACCGAGGGGAAGATCGCCGCCGTCGAGACCGTCGTCGATCCCGGCGACGGCGCCGATCAGGAGGACGTCACGAAGCTGCGGGTCACCGTGTCGCTGAAGGACCAAAAGGCGCTCGACGGCTTCGGCGAGGCCGCCGTGAAGGTCGAGTTCACCGCCTCCGAACGTCCCGACGTGCTCACCGTCCCCGTCGCGGCGCTGCTCGCGCTCGGCGAGGGCGGGTACGGCGTGCAGGTCGTCGAGAACGGCGCGACGCGGATCGTCGCCGTCGAGACGGGCCTGTTCGCGGGGGGTCGCGTGGAGGTCAGCGGTGACGGCCTCACCGAGGGCATGACGGTGGGGATGCCGTCATGAGCGTCGTCGAGCTCGACGCGGTCGCGAAGTCCTATCCGGGCGTGGCCGCCCTCAACGGCGTCACACTGTCGGTCGACTACGGCGAGCTCGTCGGGATCGTGGGGCCCTCGGGTTCGGGGAAGTCGACGATGCTGAACCTGATGGGGACCCTCGACCGGCCCTCGTCGGGCACGGTGCGGGTCGACGGTCACGACGTGGCGTCGCTGTCCGACCGGCGGCTGTCGGCGCTGCGGGCGCGGCGGATCGGTTTCGTCTTCCAGTCCTTCCACCTGGCGCCGGGACTGCCGGCGGTCGACAACGTCGCCGACGGTCTGCTCTACGCCGGCGTCCCGCCGCGCGAGCGCCGCCGCCGGGCGGTGTCCACTTTGGAGCGCGTCGGGCTCGGGGACCGGCTCGGGCACGTCCCGCACGAGTTGTCCGGCGGTGAGCGGCAGCGGGTCGCGATCGCGCGGGCCGTCGTCGGGGAGCCGGCGCTGCTGCTGGCCGACGAGCCGACGGGCAACCTCGACTCGGTATCCGGCGAGGGCGTGATGACGCTGCTGCGGGAGCTCAACGCGGCGGGTACGACGATCGTCATCATCACCCACGACCGCGAGCTGTCCTCGGCGCTGCCGCGCCAGGTCGCCCTGCGCGACGGGGCGGTGGTCTGAGATGGCGCTCGTTCCGGCGCGGCTGAGCCCGCGCGACGTCCTCGGCGTCGGCGCGGCCGGCCTGCGCACCCGCCCGCTGCGGGCATTCCTGTCGGCGCTGGGCATCGCGATCGGGATCGCGGCGATGATCGCGGTGGTCGGGATCTCCTCGTCGAGCCGGGCCGGGCTCGACCGGACCCTCGCCGCGCTGGGCACGAACCTGCTCACCGTCGCACCGGGCCAGTCGATGAACGGGTCCTCGGCCACCCTCCCGCCGGACTCGCCGCGGATGATCGCGCGGATCGAGCCGGTGACGGTGGTCGCGGCGACCGGAGAGGTGGCCGACGCGAAGGTCTACCGCAGCGACCAGATCCCCGAGGCGGAGTCGGGCGGCATCTCGGTGCTGGCCGTCCAGCTCGGCCTCACCGAGACCGTCGCGGCCGAACTCGCCGACGGGACGTGGCTCAACGGCGCGACCGAGGGCTACCCGGCGGTGGTGCTGGGCTCGTCGACGGCCCGCCTGCTGGGCGTGCCCGCGGCCTCCCCCGACGTGCAGGTCTGGCTGGGCGAGCGGTGGTTCACCGTGGTCGGGATCCTCGACGCGGTGGCGCTGGCGCCCGAACTGGACAACGCGGCGCTGGTCGGGTGGCCGGCGGCGGAGTCGCTGCTGGGTTTCGACGGGCATCCCACGACCGTCTACACGCGCATCGAGGACGACTCGGTCGCCTCTGTGCGGGAGCTGCTGGCGGCGACGGCGAACCCGGAGAGCCCGAACGAGGTGAAGGTGTCGCGGCCCTCCGACGCGCTGGTGGCGCGCCAGGCCACCGAGGAGGCCTTCACGGCACTGCTCCTGGGCCTGGGAGGCGTGGCGCTGCTGGTCGGCGGGGTCGGGGTGGCCAACACGATGGTGATCTCGGTGCTGGAGCGCCGATCCGAGATCGGGTTGCGCCGGTCGCTGGGCGCCACGCGCGGGCAGATCAGGTTGCAGTTCCTCGCCGAGTCGCTGCTTCTGTCGGCGATGGGCGGGGTCGGCGGTGTGGTCGTCGGGATCGCGGTCACCACGCTCTACTCCGCGACCCAGTCCTGGCCCACGGTGGTGCCGGTCTGGGCGACGGCCGGCGGGGTCGCCGCGACGCTGGCGATCGGCGCGGTCGCCGGGCTGTACCCGGCGATCCGGGCGGCGCGCCTGTCGCCGACGGAGGCGCTGACGGCGAGCTGAGGCCGTCCGGTGGATCCGCCCGCCGGGCGGGTCCACCGGACGGGTCGACCGTCAGGCGGCCGTCTCGGTCCAGGTGACCGGCAGCTCGTGGACGCCGTAGATGTTCATGTCGCTCTTGACCCGCACCTCACCGGCGGGGACGGCGAGCGCCAGGTCGGGGAAACGCCGGAACAGTCCGTCGAAGCCCGCGCGCATCTCGATGCGGGCCAGCTGCTGCCCGAGGCACTGGTGGACGCCGTGGCCGAAGGACAGGTGGCCGCGTGCCTTGCGGTGGATGTCCAGGGAGTCGGGGTCGTCGAAGCGTCGCGGGTCGCGGTTGGCGGCCAGCAGCGAGATGATGACCGTCGAGCCCTCGGGGATGGTCTCGCCGCCGAGTTCGACGTCCTCGGCGGCGTAGCGGTAGAAGACGTCGGCGATGGTCAGGTAGCGCAGGAGCTCCTCGACGGCACCGGGCGTCAGGTCCGGGTCGGCGCGCAGTTCGGCGAGCTGCGCGGGGTTCTCCAGGAGCGCGAAGGCGCCCAGCGCCAGCATGTTGGCGGTGGTCTCGTGGCCGGCGAGGAGCAGCAGGAAGCCGATGCCGACGAGTTCCTCGATGCTCAGGTCCTCGTCACGGGCGAGGTCGGACAGGATGTCCTCGCCGGGGGCGGCGCGCTTGCCGGTGACCAGTTCGGCGAGGTAGGTGGTCAGCGCCCCATAGGCGGCCATCTTGTCCTCCAGCGTCACCTCCTTCTCCAGGAACTTCGCGGAGTTGACCTGGAAGGTCTCCCGGTCGGCGTAGGGCACGCCCAGCAGTTCGCAGATCACCAGCGATGGCACCGGCAGCGCGAACTCCTTGACGAGGTCGACCGGTGGCGCGAGGCTCGCCATCCGGTCGAGCCGCCGCTCGGCGATGTCGACGATCTGCTCTTCGAGGCGCTTCATGCGCTTGACGGTGAAGGCGCCGGTGAGCTTGCGCCGCAGGCGCGTGTGGTCGGGCGGGTCCATCGCGATGAACAGGCCCGGCGTCTGCGGGGACGGTTCGGTGGGGGCCGGCATGCCGGGTGTCTCGTAGGGCATGTGGAGGATGCCGAGGTCCTGCCGGGAACTGAACCGGGTGTCGGCCAGGAGCCCGCGGACGGCGTCGTAGCCGGTGACGAGCCAGCCCTCGTGCCCGTCGGGGAAGATCAGCGGACTGACCGGGCGCGCGTCGCGGATACGGGTGATCTCACTGGGCGGGTCGAAGGGGCCGGCGTCGCGGTCCATCGGAAGGCCGTGCGGAACGGGAACCGTCTCACTCATCGGATTTCCTCTCGAATCGACTGTCGTGGCCACTGTCCCCCGCGCGGCTGACAGCGTTCTGACACCGCTCTGTCACGACCGGCCGACACCGGGACGCCGTGACGATTCCTTCACCCACCACGATTCCATCACGCTCGGTGATGTATCCGGCGTGTATGTGCCATGTCCACACTCGACCCATGAGAAACCTCATGGCAAGACTGCTCACCCGCCGGGCGCTGGCCCGCACGGCGCTGGTGACCCTCGCCGCCGGCGCGATCGTCGCGGGTCTCGGCGGCACCGCCAACGCCGCCGTCAGCGGACACGTCACCGGCGCGCAGAACGTCGTCGTCCAGTCGGCGCCGAAGGTGTCGAGCGTCAACGTCGACACCGCCGCCGCCGGCTCGACGGTCAGCATCAAGTGCCGCACCAGCGGCCAGGAGATGAGCGGCACCTACGGGACGTCCAAGACCTGGTACCTCGTCGGCAAGGGCGGCTTCGTCCCGGCCGCCAAGGTCAAGGCCGCCTCGACACCCGGCGCCTGCCCGTACGCCGGCAGCCCGCCGCGCGCCAACCCCCGCTCCATGGACAACGCCATCTCGGCCGCCTTCGGCAAGCGCGGCTCCACCGGCTACGAGAACCTCTGCCTGCGGTTCACCGCCCTCATGTACGGCTGGTCCTACTCCGGCTGGAACACCGCCGAGATCGGCGGCGACTACATGGTGAGCCACGGTCGCATGAAGTCCGGCGTGCCGCCGCGCGGCGCCCTCGTCTGGTACCACAACTCCGCCGGCACCGGCCACGTCGCCATCAGCATCGGCGACGGAAAGGTCATCGGCACCTCCGTCAACGGTCGCGTCGGCGTCGCCGGATACAAGGCACACGCCAGCTACCGCGGCTGGAGCACCCCCTACTACCCGGCGGCCGGCTGACCCGCGACCGCCCCGCCACCGAGGCCCGAACCGAGACGGTTCGGGCCTCGGCCGTCCACGGTGGACACGTGGCGCCCGTCGGGCACCATGAGCCCGATGACGACCCAACGCCCCACCTTCAACGTCCTCGGGTCCTTAGTCGTCCGCACTCCGCTCGGCGACCGGCCCGTGCCCGGGCGCATGCCCCAGACGATCCTCGCCGCCCTGCTCGCGCGCCCCGACCACACTCTCACCGTCGGCGCCCTCACCGACACCCTGTGGCCCGACCGCCCGCCGCCCTCGGCCACCACGAACGTCCGCACGCACATCTCGCGCCTGCGCACCTTCCTCAACGCCCACGCCCTCCCCCAGCGGATACACACCCGCCCCGACGCCTACCACCTCGCCGTCGACCGCGCCGACGTCGACCTCAGCGTCTTCCACGACCTCGCCGACCGCGCCCGCGACCACTGGCGCGACGGCGACGCCCCCGAGGCACTCGGCACCATCGCCCGTGCCCTCGACCTGTGGCGCGGCGCCTTCCTCGCCGACCTCCCCGACAACCTCGCCTGGACCGCCGAGGCCGCCCGCGCCACCGCCCGCCGCGACGCCCTCGCCGAACTCGCCACCGGCATCCACATCCACACCGGGCACACCGCCGAGGCCATCGCCGACCTCCGCGCCCGACTGGCCACCGACCCCCTCCACGAGGGCTCCTGGCACAACCTCATCCTCGCCCTGCACGCCGACGGCCGCACCGCCGAAGCCCTCGCCGCCTACTCCCAGGCCCGCACCGGCCTGCGCACCGAACTGGGCATCGAGCCCGGCCCCCGGCTCCGTGCCGCGCTCGACACCGTCCTCGGCCGCACCGACACCCCCGACATCCACCAGCTCCCCATCGACGCTCCCCACTACACCGGCCGCACCGCCCACATCACCGCCCTCACCGACCACCTCTCCACCCCGCGCGTCGACCACACACCACCGCCCGTGGCCACCCTCACCGGACCGCCCGGTGCCGGCAAGACCGCCCTGGCCGTGCACACCGCGCACCGCCTCACCGACTACTTCCCCGACGGCCGGCTCTACATCGAGCTGCAGGGCACCGGCGACCATCCCGTCGACCCCGCCGGCGCCCTCTCCGACGCGCTGGGCGCCCTCGGTGTCCCCGGCCCCGGCATCCCCAAGACCCTCGCCGCCAAGGCCGCCCTCTACCGGTCGCACCTCGCCACCCGCCGCATCCTCGTCGTCCTCGACGACGCCGCCGACGCCGCACAGGCCGCCCCGCTCCTTCCCGGAACCGGCCCCAGTGCCGTCATCGTCACCTCCCGCGGCCATCTCACCGGGCTCCCCACGACCCTCGCCGTCACCGTCGACGCCCTCACCACCGCCGAGGCCACCGAGCTCTTCACCTCCCTGACCCGACCCGCCCACCACACCCCCGACCAGCGCGAACACACCACCGCCGTGCTCCGCTCCTGCGGCCACCTCCCCCTGGCCATCACCATCGCCGCCGCCCGGCTCAGCCGCAACCCCACCTGGACGCCCCGCGATCTCGCCCACCGTCTCGACACCGAACGCCACCGGCTCGACGAACTGCGCGCCGGCGACCTCGACGTCCGCACCAGCCTCGCCCTCAGCTACCGCCACCTGCCCAGGCCCGCCGCGTCCGCCTTCCGCCGGCTCGGCCTCCTCGGCGAGACCACGCTCCCCGCGTGGACCGCCGCCGCGCTCGCCGATCCCGTCGACGGTCCCGACCCGCTGGAGACCCTCCTCGACACCTTCCTCGTCCAGCCGGTCACCGATCACGCCGACCACCCGCGCATCCGGCTGCACGACCTCCTGCGATGCTTCGCCCGCGAACAGGCCGAGACCGAGGCTCCCGCCGAGCGCACCGCCGCCGTCGGCCGCCTTCTCGACACCTGGCTCGCCCTCACCACGGCCGCCGCGGCGGACATGCCCGTCCCCTTCTTCGGCGTGCCCCTCGATCCGGCCGCGTCACCGCCGCCGCATCCCGTCGGCGACCCCCTCGCCTGGTACGACACCGAGCACGCCAACCTCATCACCGCCGTCGACCTCGCCGTCGCCCACGGTCTCGACGCCCACGCCTGGCGCATCGCCGCCGCGACCGCCCCCTACTTCGACCTGCGCGGGCGCTACGACGCGTGGACCACGACCCACCGATGCGCGCTGACCGCCACCGAGCGCTCCGGCGACCGCTACGGACACGCCGTCCTCACCCGCAACCTGGGCCAGGCGCACCTCTACCAGGACCGGTACGCACCCGCGCGCGAGGCGTTCGACACCGCCCTGGCGATCTTCACCGACCTCGACGACACCATCGGGCGGGCCGTGACCCTCTCCGGCCTCGGCGCCCTCCACCGCGTCACCGGCGAGCACACCCGCGCCCTCGTCAGCCACCACGGCGCCCTCGCTCTCTTCCACACCGCCGGCGACGGCTCCGGCGAAGCGCTCGTGCGCATGTCGATCGGGCGCATCCACCTGGCCCGAGACGACCACCGTGAAGCCCGCCACTGGTTCGCCACCGCCCTCGACCTCGCCGAAGCCGTCGGGGACGACCACCGCCGCGCCCAGGCCATGCACCGCCTCGCCCACGTCGAGCCCGACCACGCCGACGGCCTGCTCGACGCTGCCCTGGCGATCCTCGACGGGCTCGGCGACCACCACTGCGCCGCCTACGTCCGGCAGACCATCGGCGAGCGCCGCCTCTACACCGGCGACATCGACGCCGGCCGTTCCCTGCTGGTCGACTCGCTGCGGGTCCAGGTCAGCCTCGGAGACCGCTCGGCAGCCGGGCGGATCGCGGCTCTGCTGCGCGAGGAGCCGGAGTAGGGCCTGTCCCGTCGACGGGCGGCCGGATCCGGTCGGTGGGGGCCGGCCGCTTCAGCCGGGTGAGGCCCACGCCGAGCAGCACGACCGCCATCCCGGCGAGCACCCGCGCGCTCAGCCCCTCGTCGAGAACGATCGCCCCCAGCGCGACGGAGACGACCGGAAGCAGGTAGCCGACGGTGGCAGCGCTGGTCGCGCCCTCCTCGGCGATGATGCGGTAGTTGAGGTAGAAGGTCACGCCCGTGCCGAACACGCCGAGGACCGCGACGGCCGCCAGCGCCGTCGGCGTGATCCCCGTCCAGGACAGTCCCCCGGCGGGCAGCGCGACCGCGCTCAGGCCGGTCGCGGTGAGCAGCTGGGCTGCCGACACGGCGACGGGCCCGGTACCGGAGTCGACGAGCTTGCGGCCCATGTAGGCGAAGGCGACGGCGTAGCTCACCGCCGCCAGGAGCAGGGCGAGCGCGCCCCAGCTCGCCAGGCCGGCCTCCTGCCAGGGCGCGAAGATGAGCAGCGTGCCGGCGAAGCCGAGGGTGAGTCCGGCGACGCGGACGGGCCGGATGCCGCGTTCGGTGCCCATGCCCACTCCGATGAGCAGTGACCACAGCGGGGTGGTGGCGTTGAGGACACCGGCGACTCCGGAGTCGACGGTCTGCTCGCCGATGGCGAACAGCGCGAAGGGCACGGCGTTGCAGAAGAACGCTGCCACGACGAGGTGGCCCCAGATCCGCCGGCCGCGCGGGAAGCGCTGCCGCGCGATGAGGGCCAGGACCGTGAGGACTCCGGCGCCCAGGGCGCAGCGGATCACGGTGATCTGGACGGGACCGAGGCCGCCGTTGAGCGCGACCTTGATCCACAGGAAGCCCGAGCCCCAAAGGAGCGCGAGCACGGCCATGCGGACGAGGCTGTGGGTCTTCACGGCTTGCACGCTGCCCGCCCGGACTCGGAAGGACAAGCGAAAAGATCTGCACATACCGTTAAGCTGTGCTACATGCTCGATGTGAGAAGGATGCAGATCCTGCGCGCGGTGGTCACCAGCGGCTCGGTCACGGCGGCGGCCGCCAACCTCGGCTACACCCCCTCGGCGATCAGCCAGCAGGTCGCGACCCTGGAGAAGGAGGCCCGCACGGCGCTGCTCGAACGCGTCGGGCGCGGTGTCCGGCCGACCGCGGCCGGCCGGCTGCTCACCGAGTACGCGGCGGTGATCGGCGAGCAGGTCGCGCAGGCCGAGACGGCCCTCTCCGACTTGCGCGAAGGCCGCACCGGACGGCTCTCGGTCCGCTACTTCGCCACCGCCGGGGCCGCCCTGCTGCCTCCCGCGCTCGCCCGGCTGCGCGCTGAACATCCCGGCGTGGCCGTCGACCTCAAACTCATCGATCCCGCCGACCCGCTGCCCGAGGTCGAGCGCGGAGAGGCCGACCTCGCCATCGTCGTGCGCCCCCGCGGGGGCGCGCGCGAGGGCGTCCGGCTGGTGCACCTGCTCGACGACCCGTACCTGGCGGTGCTCCCGAAAGGCCACCGGCTCACCGAAAGGCCCGTCGTCGAGCTCGCCGACCTGGCCGCCGAGCCGTGGGTCGGCGCCGAGGGCACGGCCGGCCCCTGCCTGGACATCCTGCTCGACGGCTGCGCGGCCGCCGGTTTCACACCCGGCTTCGTGGTCGAGAGCGACGACTACGCCACCGCACAGGGCTTCGTCGCCGCCGGGCTCGGCGTCTGCCTCATTCCCGCGACGGGTCTGGGCACGCGCCATCCCGGTGTCGAGGTCCGCGAGGTGCGCAACCCGCGGCCCTTCCGCGCGATCCACGCCGCCGTCCGCGAGACATCCCTCGGACAGCCGGCACTGCTCGGCCTCATCGACGCGCTGCGGCGGACGGCACCGCACGAGACATCCCGCCAGAACACCGGCGGAGACGACTCGAATGCGCTCGCGGCAACCTATCGAGCCGCCGTAGACGGCGTGTAGACGACGCGTATACGCACACCTTCCGTCCAAAGGCGACCGTGCCGGCGGGCGGTGAATTCGACCATTGCCAGCAGCCTTCGCCCGTGCCAAAATTCGTAGGCGTCGGACCCGTGACCAGAGGACGGAGTGTGGCATGGAGTTTCGTATCCTTGGCCCGCTGGAGGTTCTGCGAAACGGCCGGAGCGTGCCCCTCGGCGGGCCGCGCCAGCGCACCGTGCTGGCCGCCCTGCTTTTGCACCCCAACAAATCCCTCAGCGCCGAACGGCTGATCGAGCTGTGCTGGGACGACCCGCCGACCTCGGCGGAGGCCAATCTGCGCAAATTCGTCTGGCAGTTGCGCAAAGCGTTGCACGACCCCGAGAATCCGGATGCCAGAATCGTCACCGAGCATGGATTTCGGATCGTGATCCGGCCCGGCGAACTCGATCTGTGGAAATTCACCGAGCTATGTGGACAAGCGCGCCGGGCATTGGGCGAAGGAGAACCGCTCACGGCCGCGCGGAAATTCGAGAACGCATTGGCGCTGTCTTGCGGTAATCCGCTGGACGGGGTGAAACTGGAATCCGATCTGGAATGGCTGCGCTCGGATCTGCGCGAGCGCCGGGAGAACGTCGAGGAACAGTACTTCCAGCTCCGCCTCGACCTCGGCGAGCACATGGAGCTGATCGGCGAGCTGCGCGCGGTCCTGTCCCGCCAGCCCTTGCGGGAGCACGTCGCGGCCCTGCTGATGCTCGCGCTGTACCGCTCGGGCCGCCAGGACAAGGCCCTGGCCGTCTTCCGCGACACCCGCGACCTGCTCGTCGACGAACTCGGCGTCGAGCCGGGCCCGGAACTGCGCGACCTGCACCAGCGGATGCTGCGCGCCGACCCGGCCCTGGAGCCCGACGCCGACCGCGACGGCCCGCCCGCCGCCCCGCGGGCACCGGCCGCCGCGCAGCTGCCGATGGGCATCACCGCCTTCAGCGGCCGGGCCGAAGCCCTCGCCGGTCTCGACGCGATGCTCGGCCAGGACGGCTCCGGGGCGCGGACGTGCGCGATCTCGGGCACGGCCGGGGTCGGGAAGACCGCCCTGGCGGTGCACTGGGCCCACACCGTGCGCGGCCGCTTCCCCGACGGCCAGCTCTACGTGAACCTGCGCGGCTTCGACCCGGAGAAGTCGCCGATGGATCCGGCCGAGGCCGTCGGCGGGTTCCTCGACGCCCTCGGCGTTCCGCCCTCGCGGATACCCGTCGGGCTCCAGGCGCAGTCGGCGCTCTACCGCAGCATCCTCGCCGACCGCCGCGTCCTCGTCGTGCTCGACAACGCCCGCGACGTCGAGCAGATCCGGCCGCTGCTTCCCGCCGCGAGCGCCGGTTTCGCGGTCGTGACCAGCCGCACCCAGCTGACCGGGCTCATCGCCGCCGGGACGGCCCACCCGGTCAACCTCGACGTCCTCAGCCGCGACGAGGCCGCCGACCTGCTCGCGGTCCGGCTCGGCCGTCCGCGGGTCGCCGCCGAACCCGAGGCCGTCGACCGGATCATCGACCGCTGCGCCCGCCTGCCCCTCGCGCTTGCCATCGTCGCCGCCCGCGCCGCCGTGCAGCCCGGCTTCGGGCTCGACGTGCTCGCCGACGAGCTCGACGCCTCCGCCGGGGTCCTCGACGCCTTCGACAGCCGCGATCCGGGCACCGACCTGCGCTCGACGTTCTCCTGGTCCTTCCAGGCGCTCGGCACGCACGCGGCGCGGCTGTTCCGGCTGCTCGGTCTGCACGCCGGTCCCGACATCTCGGTGCAGGCCGCGGCGAGCCTCGCGGGCGTGACGCCGCAGCGCGCCCGGCGGCTGCTCCTCGAACTCGACCAGGCCCGGATGCTCGACGAGCACGTCCCCGGCCGCTACGCGTTCCATGACCTGTTGCGCTCCTACGCGTGCGAGCTGGCCTACTGCTGCGGGCATCGCGAGGAGCGCGAGGAGGCGCTGCGGCGGCTCATGGACTACTACCTGCACACCGCGGTGCGGGCCAGCACCCTGCTGGATCCCAACCGGCAGGGCCTCGCCGTCGGGGAGCGCGCGCCGGGTGTGGCGGCCGAGTCGCACGTGACCCACGACGACGCTGTGTCGTGGCTGCGGGCCGAGCACCGGGTGCTGCTCAACGCCGTCGACTCCGCGCACAAGTGCGGTTTCGACACCCACGCGTGGCAGCTGGCGTGGGCGCTGACGCCGTTCCTGCGCCGGAAGGGCCTTGGCCGGGAGTGGATCGCGACGATGCGCACCGCGCTGCGGGCGACGGCCAGGTCCCGCGATGTGGAGGGGCGTGCGACCGCGCACTACCTGATGGCGGTGGCGCAATACCGGCATGGGAGCCGGGCGGAGTCGGCGGAGCACGTGGAGGCGGCCCTGGCCCGCTACCGGGAACTGGGGGACCACTATGGACAGGCGTGCTGCCGTTTCCTTATGTGCTGGCAGTACGAGGAGAAGGGTGACTGGGAGGGCGCGCTCGGCGAGGCCGGCGAGGTCCTCGCGCTGTACCGGAGGGCCGGCCACCGCGCGGGCGAGGGCCGGGCGCTGGCGAGTCTCGCCTGGTACCGGGCGAGGTTGGGCGACCACCGCAGCGCGCTCGACGAGTGCCTCTCGGCGCTGGCGGTGCTGCGGGAGGTCAACGACCCCGGCGGGCAGGCCTCGACCTGGGACACGATCGGTTTCGTGCACCGGGAGCTGGCCGACCACGACCTGGCCATCGACGCCTACCGGAACTCGGTGCGGCTCTACCGGCAGCTCGACGACCGCTTCAACGTCGTGACGCCGCTGGTGCACCTGGGGCACACCTATCTCGACACCGGCGCCACCGACGCGACGCGGCTGGTGTGGCGGCAGGCCCTGGACGTGCTGGAGGAGCTGGGCAATCCGCAGGCGGAGGAGGTCCGCGGGAAACTCGCCCGGCTGTGAGGCGGTATCCGGGCCGTCTACGCATTGTCTACATCGGATCTACCGCTCGTTCATAACGTTCGACCCGACTCCCCGATCACCAATGGGAGACCGCCGATGCGAATCGGCGGAGGAATCGGCGCCGGGCCGACATCCGAAAGGAGCGGACAGTGAAGAAGATCGCGACACGAGTCGCCTTGGTGTTCACCGCCATACTCATGTCTTTCGCCATCGCCAGCCCCGCGATGGCCGCCGACAACGAAATGAAGACCGACGACGGCGACCCTGGTGGTCGCGTGCAGGTCTCGTGGTACGGCGACATCGTGACCATCTGCGACATCGAGGCCGACGGCTGGGGTGTCTACCTGAGCGTGACCGACGTGAGCCAGAACCTTTTCAAGTACTCGTTCTGGGTCGGCGGCAACGGCAACTGCGCCACCAACCGCGCCTCCGAGGGCGGCTCCCACAACCTCGCCGAGGGCAACTACTTCGAGTTCAAGATCTGCCTGCGCAAGGCCAACGAGGGCGGCACGACGCTGAGCTACTGCGACTACGCGACCTGGAAGAACTACCAGTAGCCTTCCCGCGCCGTCCGGCCCCTCCGCTCCCTCGCTGGCGGAGGGGCCGGACGGCGTCCGGGGATGGGGCGGGGAGGCGGGGGGCGGACTTCCGGAGTTGAGCCCGGCGGCCCTGCTGCTCGCCCTCCTCCGGCCGCAGGACGAACGACCGCACAGGAACGGGTGAGCGCCCGGCTGCCGCACCGGGCGAGGTCCACCGCGACCTCGGCGACCCGGCTCGCCCACGCTCCCGACGGAGCACGCAACTCGGCGTTCACCGCCGCGCTGCTGAGCCTGCTGAAGCAAGGGGTCGAGAGGTGCCGAGATCAAGGTCGTCCAGGCGGCGCCGGCCGCCGCCCTCAGCCGCGAACTCCTCGAACTCGCCGAGCGACTCGCCCCCGACAACGGCAACGATCCCAGCGGCGACGCCCCCTCACCCGAGCCTCCCGACCCCCGTCACGCGTAGTACCCCTCCACCACCGCCCGCACCTCGTCGAACAGCGCCGGCCCTTCCAGCTCGACGGCAGGCGCCGCGGCGACCGGCGGCTTGAGCGTTCCCAGCTGGTCGCCGGACAGGGCGTACACGACGCGGCCGAGGCCGGAGCGCTGGATCGCGCCGGCGCACATCCCGCAGGGCTCGCAGCTGGTGTACATGGTCGTGGCGGCGGCTGTGGCGGGGTCGAGTTCGCGGGCGGCCCACACGGCGAGCTTCAGCTCGGGATGGAGGCTGATGTCGCTTTCGCTGATGGTGGTGTTGCGCTCCTCGGCCAGGATCGTGCCGTCGGCGGCGGCGAGCAGCGACCCGAAGGGCGGGTCGCCCTTCTCGCGGGCCTCGGCGGCCAGCGCGATGGCACGGCGCAGCAGTTCGGTGTTCACTCGTTTCCTCCTTGACGTAGGGCGGCGACGACCGCCAGGTCCTTCCACGCGGCCGTCGGCCGCAGCGTCTCCTCGGGGTCGCCGCCGAAGGGGTCGAGGACGACCGTCTCGGCGCCGAGTGCGGCGAGGCTCGCCAGGTCGGCCCGGATCTGCTCGGGGGTGCCCTCACCGGCGCGACGGTCCTCGCCGAGGGGCCGGTCGGTCACGTGCAGGACGATCCGGGGCACGAAGGCGGGGGCCTCGCGACCCGCGGCCTCGGCTTCGGCGGCGAGGCGCCCGACGGCCTCGGTGAGCCAGGGAATCGTGTTGCGCAGCGGGTGCCAGGCGTCGCCGAGGCGCACGGCCCGGCGGATGCCGGCGTCGCTGTTCCCGCCGATCCAGAAGGGGATGCGGGCCGCTCCGGGGTAGTCGGCCTCGTCGCGCCAGGCCTCGCGGACGGCGGTGATGTACTCGTCGGTCAGCTTGCCCCGGCGCTCGAAGGGAACGTCGAGGGCGGCGAACTCCTGCTTGGCCCAGCCGACGCCGACGCCGAGCACGAGCCTCCCGCCGGCGAGCCGGTCCAGGTTGGCCGCCATCCGCGCCACGAGTAGGGGGTGGCGGTACGGCATGATCAGCACGGTCGTGCCGAGCTGGACCCGCCGGGTGATCCCGGCCAGCCAGGACAGCGCCGTGAAGGGCTCGTAGAACGGCGCGGGGTACTGCCGGGCCACGTCGGACGTGATCGCGACATGGTCGGAGACCATGAGCAGATCGAAACCGAGGCCCTCCACGGTCTGCGCCCAGTCCCGGATCATCTCCGGGTCGGCGCCTGGCCCGAAGTTGGGCACGTTCACTCCTATACGCACTGGTCAAGGCTATCCGCGAAGATCCACGACCGGAAGGGACTTCGCCCTGCTCCCGGGGGCGAAGGCCGGGGAATGCGGCGTAGATTCGCACGATGACCGGGAATCTCGACGCGACCGACTGGGCGATCCTCAACGCCCTCCAGGAGCAGGGCCGGATCTCGCTGACCGAGCTGGGCCGGCGGGTGAACCTGAGCGCCTCCGCGGCGACCGAGCGGGTGCGGCGACTGGAGGAGTCCGGCGTGATCACCGGCTACCGCGCCGAGGTGGACCTGTCGAAGGCGGGCTTCCCGGTGCTGGCGGTGGTGCGCCTGAAGTTCCCCGGCAACCGGCACGAGCCGCTGCACCGGCTGCTCGCCGAGCGCACCGAGATCCTGGAGTGCCTGCGGACCACCGGCGAGGATTGCTATGTCCTGAAAGTGTCCGCAACCTCAATGCCGCACCTTGAGGATCTGATGGGCGAACTGGCCCTTCTGGGGAGCACCACGACCAACGTCGTGTACCGCCAGACCCTCCCCTACCGGGGCCCTCGCCAGGCGTGACTCCCGCCTGGACAGTCCACATTGCACTGTCGAGTGTCGAGTACTCGTGTACACAAGTCCTATGTCAGAGATGTGACAGTTGGACGCGCTGTCGGAATGGATACACGGTTTCCCCGCATGATCGGTGACAATGGGCCGGTGACCAGTATCAGCGTGGCCGAACTCAAGGCGGCTATCGCCGCCGCGATGCAGCAGGTCTCCGACGGCCAGGAGGCCATCAAGATCGCCGGCGAGAAGTTGCAGGGCGCGCAGCAGGTCCTCGGTGCGATCCTCCAGGGCAGCCAGCACCAGTCGGTGGAGTCCGCCCAGGCGGCGCTGGCGCAGGCCGGCGCCGAACTCGAACAGTGCATGGCGGCCACCCTCGCGGCGGCCGAGCAGGCCCAATCCTACGCGGCGACCCTGTAGCCCTCATGGCGTCGATAACCGACCTCGGCCAGGCGGTACGCACCGCCGCCGCCGAGCTGCCCCTGGGCGGCACGGCCCAGGCCGCGGCCCGTTTCGACGAAGCGCGAGGGATCCTCGCCCAGGCCCTCACCGAGTCTGTCGAACCCGCCGGACTCCCCGAGATCTCACGCGCGCAGACCCACCTGGACCGCGCGATCACCCAGCTCATCGCCGCGTCCGAGCACCTCGACGACTACCTCGTCGCCATCGGCCTGGCCCCTGGCGGCGACAAGGGCGAGGTCGTGATCCCCGGCTCGGCCCCGGCCTCGCCCGCCCCCGGCGGGAAGCGCTCGTGGTGGCTGACGCGCGTCGACGAGATCACCCAGGCCGACGACGACGGCAAGGCCGACCCCGAGGGCGAGATCAGGCACACCGAACTGACGCCCCTGTTCGAGACCTTGGTCAAGGTCGCCGGCAGCGGCGACCGCAACCAGTACCGGCGCGAACTACAGGCGACCGACCCCGCTGTCGGAATCCGCCTGCCCGCCCTCACGTGGCCCCAGATCCGTGTGCTGGCCGGTGAGATGCTCGGGGAGACGCCGACGGCGTCCACCATGGACAGACTGCGCGCCAAGACCCGCGACCCCGTCAAGAGCATCCTGCCCGGCCTCGACGACAAGGCCGGGGAGGTCGAACTGGCCGCCGCCTGCCACGTCGCGCAGCCGCCCGAACGCAACCCGGTCGACATCGCCGCGATGGGCCCGGTACTCGTCGCGGCACTGATCAAGGCACGAGGGAAGAAGGACTGATGGGCGGCTGGCGCACGGTTCTCGCCGACACGGTCAGCCGCGATCTGGCCACCGCCAAGGACGCCGCCCGAGCGCTCCACGAGCACGCGCTCGCCGAGGCCGCCTACGCCGCCGAGAACGCCCGCAACATCCTGGAGGCCGGCAAGGACGAGCAGACCCGGCTGGCCGCCGCCCACCGCGAGCGCGGCGCCGAACTCGACGACCGCGCCGCCCAGGCTATGTCGGCGACCCTCGCCAGGCTTTCCGGTCTGGCCTCGGAGTACGCCGCGGGTGCGGCCGGAAGCCCTTGGGAGGACTGGCATCCGACGCCGCTGGCGCGCGGCACCGTCCCCGGACTGCTGCGCATCGGGGAGATCGAGGCGCCCGGCGAGCCGCCCGCCCTGGTCCCCCTGCTCGACCAGGCGCACCTGGTGTGCCGCACCGATCCGGCCGGGCTGCTTCCCGGCCTGCTCCTGCGCACCCTCGGCATGACTCCGCCGGGCTCGGTGCACCTGACCGTCTACGACCCCGAGCGCCTGGGCGGGAGCCTCGCCGGGCTGGCGCCGCTCGCACCGGCCGGGCTGCTCAGTTTCGTCGGCCCCAACGGGCTGTCCGACATGCTCGACGAGCTGGTCGAGCAGGTCCGCCGAATCAACGAGACCGTCCTGGCCGGCGAGTACGGCTCCCTGCGCGACCTGGCGCTGGGCACCGGGCGCAGGCCGGAGCCCTGGCGGGTCGCCGTCCTCCTCGACGACAGCGGCCAGGAGGACTGGACCGGCAAGCAGCGCGCGCAGCTCGCGCGGATCCTGCGCGCGGGCGTCGCCTGCGGCGTCCACGTCATCATCCAGGGTGATCCGGCGGCGCTGACCGGCAACGACATCGAGATCATCGAGGACCACCGCACCACGATGACCGCCGACTTCGACGTGCGCCTCGACCCGCCGCCCCCGGCCTCCCTGGTCACCGCGACCTGCCGGGCCATCGCCGAGCGCGTCGCGGCCGGTCCCGAGCCGGCCGTGTTCGGCGACCTGCTGCCCGACGACGACGCCGACCTGTGGACCTTCTCCTCGGCGTCGGGGCTGACCGCGCCGATCGGCGAGGGCGCGGAGGGCCGCCTGATCGACGTGACCCTCGGCGACAACCCTCCGCACGCGCTCATCGGCGGGCCGTCGGGCGCCGGCAAGACGAACCTCCTGTACGCCTGGATCGGCGCGCTCACCGCCCGATACGGGCCCGAGGAGCTGGCGCTCTACCTCCTCGACTTCAAGGAGGGCGTGTCCTTCGCGCGTTTCGCCAAGGGCCGCCGCGACCCGAGCTGGCTGCCGCACGTGCGGCTGGTCGGCGTGAACATCAACGACGACCGCGAGTTCGGCCTCGCCCTGCTGCGGCACCTGCGCGACGAGCTGCGCCGCCGGGCCGAGGCCGCCAAGCAGCACGAGGCCACCAAGCTCGAAGAGCTGCGCCACCAGGATCCCGGCGGGCGCTGGCCGCGCATCGTGGCGATCATCGACGAGTTCCAGGTGCTCCTCGACGGCCGCGACACCGTCAGCAACGAGGCTGTCGGCCTCCTTGAGGACCTCGCCCGCCGCGGCCGCTCGCAGGGCATCCACCTGGTCCTGGCCAGCCAGGACGTGGCCGGCATCGAGGCCCTGTGGGGACGCCCGGCGCTGGTCGCCCAGTTCACCCTGCGCGTGGCGCTGCCCAAGGCGCGCCGGATCCTCGCCGAGACCAACACCGCCGCCGACGAGATCCCCCGCTACCACGCCGTGGTGAACTCCGACTCCGGTGTCACCAGCGCCAACAAGGTCGTGCGCGTCCCCGACGCCAGCAACCGCACCGCCTGGGACCCGCTTCAGCAGCGGCTGTGGAACGCCCGCCCGGTCGACAACGACGAGCCGCGGCTCTTCGACGGCGACCACGTGCCGAAGCTGTCGGACGCCGTCGACTTCGGCGGGAACGTCCCGACCGCACTGCTCGGACAGACCATCGACGTGACCACCCGCTCGGCGCGGCTGCGCCTGACCCGCACCGTCGGCCGCAACCTCGCCGTCCTGGGCACCCGCACCGAGGAGGCCTGCGACATCCTGGCCTCGGCCGCGATCACCGTTGCGCAGCAGGGCACGGCCCGCTTCACGCTGTGCTGCCCGGATCCCGACGCGCGGATGGCCGCCGACCGGCTGTCGATGACGCTGACCTCGATGGGCATGAACACCGAGGTCCACAACAGACTCTCCGACGTGATCGGCGAGTTGTCGGCCGAGTCCGGTTCGGCCGACCCGCACCTGGTGCTGCTCTACGCCGTCGACGCCGGCAGCGGCTCGATGGACGCGGTGGCCAAGGAACGCTTCCGGCAGCTGCTGCTGACCGGTCCCGAACGCAAGATCCACACCCTCGGCTGGTGGCGCTCGGTGCCGCGTCTGCGCGAGGACCTCGGCGGCTTCGCAGCGCGCTTCGACTCGATCGACGCCTGGCTCGCCCTCGACGTGCACGGCCCTGAGCTGGCGCCGCTGTCTCCCACCCCCGGCGGCCCGCCGTGGTACCCGCGTCCCCGGCGCGGACTGTTCTTCGACCGCGCGGTGCACCGGCACCCCGAGGTGGTGATCCCGTACGACACGAGCGAGGCCACCACCCCTCGCGGGTCGATGCTGCTGGGAGAGACGCATGCCGGCTGACCGTCCACAACAGAGCGCCCGGGACGCCTACAAGGCGGCCACGACGACGCTGTCGCGCACGCTGTCCTCCCAGCGCGACCGCCACGAGGTCCTCCACCGCCAGCACCGGGGCGAGATCGCCACCATCCGGCAGCGCGTGTCGGAGGCCATGGCCGCCCGCGACGCCGCACAGAAGACCGCCGGGGAGACCGCGGTGACCGTCGACGAGGTGGACGGCGCCGCCGCCGGGCTCTGGCGCGACCTGCTCGGCTACGTCGGCTCCGGCCGGATCCCGCCGCGCCTTCGCGACGTCCCCGACAGCGACAGCCCGCTGACCGCGATCGGCGCGCGCCCTTCGCGTCCCCGCAAGCCCAAGCCGCCCAAGGTCCCCGACCCGGCCGTGCTCCTCGCCCGCGCCCGCCGCACGCTCGCGCTGGCCCGCCGCGGCCAGTTGGAGTTCCCGCCCCCGAAGTACGTCCTGGGTCTCATGGCCCTCATCGGCGCCGCCTGCGGACTGCTCGCCGTGGTCGGCGCGCGGCTGATCCTCGGCGCCGCCGGGGACGGCGACGACGGCGCGGCTCTCGCGCTGCGTCCGCTGGCGCTGGTCTGCGTCTTCCTCGGCCCCTTCATCGGGTTGCCCATCGCCAGCGTCTACCTCGGCCTGCGCCACCGGCAGCGCCCCCGGCCCCAGCACATCTGGCTGCTCATCGGCGCCGGCGTGATCGCGCTGGTCATCGCCGTCCCCATGCTGATGATGTAGGTACTCCCGCAGGGTGACCCCCGTACGGCGAATGGTGGCCGGGCGTTACCGCAGCCGCACGTCGCCGGTCACCGAACCGCCCTGGACCGGTCACCTCTCGGTCGTGTTCGGCACTGAGCATGAAGGCGCCTGTTAAGGAGGCCGCCATGCTCCCCGACAACGCCACCGTGGCACCGGCGCCCGCACGCGCCGAAGCTTCCGGCCGCTCGACCCGACTGGCCACCGACAACACCCGCTACTCCATCCGCGTCGCCGACGCCGCCGAGGTCCGCGCCGCACAGCGCCTCCGGCACCGCGTCTTCGCCGGAGAGCTGGGCGCCACCCTGCACTCCCCCACCGAGGGCCTCGACATCGACGCCTTCGACGCCCACTGCGACCACCTCGTGGTCGTGCACGACCCGACCGAAGAGGTCGTCGGCACCTACCGGATGCTCCCACCGGGACGCACCCCGCGCCTGTACTCCGACGGCGAGTTCGACCTCTCGGCCCTCGACGGCCTGCGCGGCGGGCTCGTCGAGACCGGCCGCTCCTGCGTCGACCCCGCCCACCGCGACGGCGCGGTCATCAACCTCATGTGGGCCGGCATCGCCCGGTACCTGCTGCTGACCGGGCACCGCCTGCTCGCCGGGTGCGCCTCGGTGCCGGCCGCCGACGCCGACGAGGTCTGGGCCCACATCGCCGAGCGGCACCTGTCGGCGCCCGGCCTGCGCGTCACGCCCCTGAACCCGTGGCCGCTCTCGCCCGCCCGCGCGAACCTCAAGGCGGTCCCGCCGCTGCTGCGCGGCTACCTGCGCCTTGGCGCCAAGGTGTGCGGCCCGCCGGCGTACGACCCCGACTTCGGCGTCGCCGACTTCTACATCGTGCTCGACCTCGACGACGCCCACCCCCGCTACCTCAAGCACTTTCTCGGGGAGCAAGGGCTCGGCGAGCGCGGCCCGCGCGCGCTGACCCCGGAGCGGGCCGCATGAGCACCCGCGGCTGGTTCCCGGCCTCGGACTGCACACCCTCGTGCCTTCCGGAAGGCGCCGCGTTGCCGACGGTCGGGCCGCTGCGCCGCGCCGCGCGGACCCTCGCGCTGGCGTCGGTGCTCTCGGTCGCGGCGGTGCTCCTACCGTTCGCGCCCGCGCTCGGCCCGCGCCTTGCCAGGGCGGCGATCCGCGCGGTCGGCGTGCTCGTGCCGCTGCGCCCGCGTCCGGTCGCGCCGGGGTCGCTGGTGGTCGCCAACCACTCGTCCTGGCTCGACGTGGTGGCACTGACGGCGCTGGGCGGTCCCGGCGCTCCGGTGCGGATGATCGCCAAGCGGGAGGTCGGTGACTGGCCCTTCGTCGGGCGGCTCGCCAGGCTCACGCGTGCGATCTTCGTCGACCGCGGATCCCTGCGGGCGCTTCCGGCGACGGTGGGGGCCATCGCCGGGCGCCTGCGCGCCGGTGAGAGTGTCGGTGTCTTCCCCGAGGCGACGACCTGGTGCCTGCCCGCGCGGGGACGCTTCCGGCGCGCGCCGTTCCAGGCGGCGATCGACGCCGAGGCGACCGTGGCGCCGGTGACGCTGTGGTTCACCCTCGCCGACGGCACGCCGACCACCGCGGCGGCCTTCCTGGGCGAGGAGACCTTCCTGTCCTCGCTGCGCAGGGTCGTGCGCACGAGAGGGCTGCGGCTGCACGTCATCGCGTCCGAGCCCTTCCAGGCCGTCGGCGACCGCCGCGGTCTCGCCTCCCGCGCGGAGGCCGCCGTCGTCCACGAGGCGCTGGCCGGGTTGGTGGCGGGCATGCGGGAGCGCGCGGCCGCGACGAGCGAGCCTTTCGCGCCGGAACTCCTCGTGCCGGGGTGGAACCGGGCGCAGCCCACCGCCGTCGAAGCCGTCGGCGCGGACGTCGCCCGGCGTCCGCGCGTGCTCAGCCCGCTTCCATGACCGGCGCGCCGGTGAACTCGCCGGCGCGCGTCCCCGGGCCCGGGGAACCGTTCGGTCCTCCACCCGAACGGTTCCCCGGGCCCGTTGGGTAGGGTTCGAGGTCCGCTTTCGCGGCGACCACAGAGCCTGGACGAAGCACCCGATCACGGGATACCGGCCGGTTGTGGGCACACGATCGCAACGCCCGCACACCGCGACTGGAGTCCTCCATGGCCAATGCGTCCCTCGCCGTCTTCAAGCAGCGCGACTTCGCCCTTCTGTGGTGGGGCGGCCTCATCTCCTATCTGGGCAACTGGATGCTGGTGGTCGCCCTGCCCGTCACGGTCTACGACCTGACCGGCTCGGCGAGCGCTTCGGCGGCGATCGTCGCGACGGGGGTGACCGCGCGGCTTCTGGTGGGACCGTTCGCCGGTGTCCTGGTGGACCGCTGGGATCGGCGCCGGGTAATGGTCGTCGGCAACGTGGTCCAGGCCGTGGCGCTGCTTCCGCTGCTGATGGTCGCCGACGGGGGTGACATCTGGATCTGCGCGGCGGTGATGTTCGCGGGCGCGGCGGTGGGGCCTTTCGTGAGCACCGCGGAGGACGCGCTGCTGCCGCGACTGGTGGCCGACGATCATCTGCCGGCGGCAAACTCGCTCAACTCGCTCAACAACAATCTCGCGCGGCTGGTCGGTCCGATGCTGGGCGGTGTGGCGGTGCTGTGGCTGGGGCTGCCGGGTGTGGCCCTCGCCGACGCGCTGACGTATCTGGCGGCCGGCGGGCTGATCTTCGCCGTCCGGGGAAGGCATGTGGCCGTGCGCTCGGAGTCGGGGCGGACGGGGATGTTCCGCCGCTTCGCGGGGGAGTTCACCGACGGGCTGCGGACCGCTTTCGGTGACCGGGTGCTGCTGGTGGTCTTCGCGTTCTTCGCGCTGACGATGTTCGGGGAGGGCGTGTTCGCCAGCGTTTTCGTCGTCTACACCGAGCGGACGCTGGGAGGTGGCGCCGACGAGTACGCGTGGCTGATCGCCGCGCAGGCGGTCGGCGGTGTGCTGGGCGGGCTGGTCGGCGGGTGGTTCGCCGTGCGCTGGTCGCCGCGGATCCTGCTGGGGGTGGGGGCGCTGCTGTTCGGGTCGATCGACCTGTTCACCTTCAACTATCCGAAGCTGTGGGTGCACGTGCTGCCGGGGATCGTGGCGATGATCGTGGTCGGTGTGCCCTCGGTGTTCATGTTCGCCTCGGCGCAGACGCTCCTCCAGCGGCACAGCGTCGACGAGTTCCGGGGCCGCATCTTCGCCGCGCGGGGGACGGTGACCTCGGCGTGCGTGCTGCTCGGGTCGGGGATGGTGGTTCTGCTCGACGGGCGCGTGGACGTGGTGACGATGCTGAACATCCAGGGCGTCTTCCCGCTTCTGGCGGGTGTCGCGGCGCTGGTGTTCCTGCCGAAGAAGAGCGGTGGCGCGAGACCGGCCGCCGAAGGTGACCGTGAGCCCGCCAAGGCACCCGCGATAGCCGGCTGAACTCGCGGCCAAGGTGCCGTCAGTAGGACGTCACGACCGTCCGGGAACACCTCCCGAAAGGCCCGAAAACTTTGTCCGGCAGCACCCTTGCGCACGCCAGTGCAGTGACGCCATAATGACGCCACCCAGCCCGAGGAGTGCCCGTGGACAAGTCGACGTGGACCGTTCTGCGCCAGCGTGATTTCGGCCTGCTGTGGTGGGGAGGGCTGATCTCCCTGCTCGGCAGCCGCATGCTCCAGGTGGCGATGCCCATCACCGTGCTCGAATTGACGGGATCGGTCAAGGCCGTCGCCGCGATCGTGGCCGCCTCGGTGGTGCCGCAACTGGTGATCGGTCCGCTCGTCGGTGTGCTCGTGGATCGCTGGGACCGCCGCAAGATCCTCATCATCGCCAACATCGCGCTGGCCGCCTCACTGATGCCGCTGCTGGCCGTGCACCAGGCCCGCGACCTGTGGATCTGCGCGGCGGTCACGCTGCTGTCGGCCTCGATCGCGCCCTTCACCAGCACCGCCGAGAACGCCCTGCTCCCCCGGCTCGTCGACGACGAGCACCTGCCGACGGCCAACACGCTCAACTCGCTGAACAACAACCTGGCCCGACTCGTCGGCCCGCTCGTCGGCGGTGTGGCGACCCTGTGGTTCGGTCTGATGGGCGTCGCGATCGCCGACGCCGTCACGTTCCTGGCCGCCGCCGGCCTCATCGCGCTGGTCTCCGGCCGGCACCGCGCCGAACCCGAAGCCGACACCGCCGACGCCCCGGCCGGTTTCCTGCGCAAGTTCACCGTCGAGTTCACCGACGGGCTCAAGACGACCTTCCGCAACCGGACGCTGCTGGTCATCCTCGTGGTGTGCGCGGTCCTGTCGGTCGGCGAGGGGATCATGGGCAGCCTGTTCGCGGTGTGGGTCACCGACGTGCTGCACGGCGACGCCCCCGAACTCGGCTGGCTGATCGCCGCACAGGCCGTCGGCGGGATCCTCGGCGGCCTGGTCGGCGGCTGGTTCGCGGTGCGCTGGTCGCCGCGCCTGCTGTTCGGCGTCGGCATGGTCTTCTTCGGCGCGATCGACCTCGCGATCTTCACCTACCCGCTGCTGCTGGTGAACGTCTCGCCCGGAATCATCGGCATGATCATCGTCGGCGTTCCCGGCGTCATCATGAACGCGGCGGCCATGACGCTGCTCCAGCGCTCGACCTCCGACGCCTACCGGGGGCGGGTCTTCGCCGCGCTGGGCACGGTGATGTCGGCGTCCATGCTGATCGGCACGGGCGTGGCGGTGTGGCTGGTGGGCTGGCTGCCGATCGTCGCGGTGCTGAGCATCCAGGGCATCACGCCCATCGTGGCCGGGCTCGGCGCGCTGTTGTTCCTCGAACGCACCGAACCCGTCACCGACGACAGCGTGGAAGCCTCCCCGGTCGCGGCTCAGGCGTAGTCGTAGAAGCCCTTGCCGGTCTTGCGTCCGTGGTCGCCGGCGGCGACCATGCGCGCCAGCAGCTCCGGCGGGAAGAACTTCGGGTCGCCGGTGTCGCGGTGGATGTTCTTGGTGGCCGACAGCAGCACGTCGAGGCCGGTGAGGTCGGTGGTCGCCAGCGGGCCCATGACGTGGCCGAAGCCGAGCTTGCAGGCGGTGTCGAGGTCCTCGGCGGAGATGACGCCGTTCTCGACGAGGGCGACGGCCTCCATGACCAGCGCGCAGATGAGGCGGGTCGTGGCGAAACCGGCCACGTCGCGGTTGACCACGACGCAGGTCTTGCCGATCTCCTCGGCGAAGGCGCGCGCGGTCGCCAGGGTCTCGTCGGTGGTCTTGAGACCGCGGACGAGCTCGCACAGCGCCATCATCGGCACCGGCGAGAAGAAGTGCGTGCCCACGACCGACTCGGGGCGGCCGGTGACCGCCGCGATCTGGGTGATCGGGATGGCCGAGGTGTTGGTGGCCAGGACCGCGCCGGGCTTGCAGACGGCGTCGAGGCGGCGGAAGATGTCCTGCTTGATCTCCAGCTGCTCGAAGACGGCCTCGACGACGATGTCGGCGTCGGCGGCGGCCTTCTCCAGGTCCGTGCTGGTGGTGATGCGGGCCAGCGCGGCGTCGGCGTCGGCCCGGCTGATCTTGTCCTTGGACACGAACTTCGCACAAGATTTCTCGATGCCCGCGCGCCCACGCGCCAGGGCCTCCTCGGACACGTCGTGGACGGTGACCGTCCAGCCCGCGACCGCCGAGACCTGCGCGATGCCGGAGCCCATGAGCCCGGACCCGATGACCGCCAGTGAACCTGCCATACCGCACTCCCTACCGATGAGTAACCTTCCCCACCTTACCGATCCCTAAGGTAGCCGTAGGCTCAAGGGCATGGCCGTTCACCTCACGCGCATCTACACCAAGACCGGCGACGGCGGCACCACCGGGCTGTCCGACTTCAGCCGTGTGCCCAAGACGCACCCGCGCATCGGCGCCTACGCCGACGTCGACGAGACCAACGCCGTGATCGGCGTGGCGGTCGCCCTCGGCGCGCTGGACGTGGAGGTCAACGGCATCCTGCGGCAGGTCCAAAACGACCTCTTCGACGTCGGCGCCGACCTGTCGACGCCGGTGCACGAGTCGCCGAAGTACCCGCCGCTGCGGATCACCGAGGCCTACGTGACCCGCCTCGAAGAGTGGATCGACAAGTTCAACGAGCACCTGCCGAAGCTCGACTCCTTCATCCTGCGCGGCGGCACGCCGGGCGCGGCACTGCTGCACCAGGCCTGCACCGTCGCCCGCCGTGCCGAGCGCTCGACCTGGGCGCTGATGGAGGCCGAGGCCGAGACCACCCACGAACTCCCGGTGAAGTACCTCAACCGGCTCTCCGACCTGCTGTTCGTGCTGGCCCGCGCCGCCAACGGCGGCCAGGACGTCCTCTGGAAGCCTGCCGAGAACGCCTGAGCGCGACAGGGCGGCGGCTCCACCACGCCGGGAACCCGGCACCGGTGGGCCGCCACCCGATCCCATGCCCCTCAACGGCGCGCCGCCCTGCGGTAGGCCCGGATCGACAGCGGCACGAAGACCACCAGGATCACCCCGATCGCGATGAGCGCGTACGTGCCGGGGTGCTCCATCGGCCAGCCCGAGCCGCGCGCCGCCCCTTCGGGCGCGTTCCCCCACAGGTCGCGCAGCGAGGCCACGACCGCCGAGATCGGGTTCCAGTCGGCGACGTACTGGAGGAAGGTCGGCAGCGTGTCGGTCGGCACGAAGGCGTTCGACAGGAAGGTGAGCGGGAATATCCAGATGAACCCCGCCGACTGCGCCACCTCGACGCTGCGCACCGAGAGCCCGATGGTGGCCGAGATCCAGCTCATCGCGTAACCGAAGAGGAAGAGCAGCCCGAAACCGGCGGCGACGCGGAGCGCGTCGGTGTGCGTGCGCCACCCCACGATGAGGCCGCACACGGCCATGATCACCACGACGAGCACGTTGTTGATCAGGTCGGAGGTCGTCCGGCCCACCAGGACCGCCGCGCGCGACATCGGCAGCGAGCGGAAGCGGTCGATGATGCCCTTGGTCATGTCCTCGGCCAGGCCCATGCCCGTGATCGCCGAACCGAAGGCGACCGTCTGGGTGAAGATGCCCGCCATCAGGAACTCACGGTAGTTCCCGCCCGGGACGTTGATCGCGCCGCCGAAGACGTAGGCGAACAGCAGCACGAACATGATCGGCTGGATCGTGCTGAAGATCAGCAGGTCCGGAACCCGCTTGATCTTGATCAGGTTGCGTTTGCAGACGACCCAGCCGTCGACGAGCGCGTTCACCGCTTCACCTCCTCGTCGGCGTCCTCAGCCGCGTGCCCGGTCAGTTGCAGGAACACGTCGTCGAGCGTCGGCCGGTGCACGCCCAGGTCGGCCGGCCTGATCCCGGCGGCGTCGAGACGCCGGACGGCCTCGAAGAGCGCGTCGGTGCCCTCGGCGACGGGCACGACCACCTTGTGCGAGACCTCGTCGACGGTATGCCCGCCCATGCCCAGCGTCGCCACCGCCGCGACCACCGCCGAGGCGTCGTCGGCCGAGTGGAGCGTGATCTCCAGGCGCTCGCCGCCGACCTGCCGCTTGAGCCGGTCGGGCGTTCCCCGGGCGATGGCCCGGCCGTGGTCGATGACGATGATGTCCTCGGCGAGTTCGTCGGCCTCCTCCAGGTACTGCGTCGTCAGCAGGAGGGTGGTGCCTTCGCGGACGAGTTGGCCGAGGACGTCCCACATGCCGATGCGGCTGCGGGGGTCGAGGCCGGTGGTCGGCTCGTCGAGGAAGAGGATCGGCGGGGCGGCCACGAGCGCGCCGGCGAGGTCGAGGCGCCTGCGCATGCCGCCGGAGTAGGTCTTCGACGGGCGGTCGGCGGCCTCGGTGAGGTCGAAGCGCTCGAGGAGTTCCCGGGCGCGCGCCCGGGCCCTCTTCTTGCCCAGGTGGTAGAGCCTGCCGACCATCTCGAGGTTCTCGAAGCCCGTGAGGTGCTCGTCGACGGCGGCGTACTGTCCGGAGACGCCGATGACGCGGCGCACGGAAGTGGGGTCGGCGAGCACGTCGATGCCGCGCACCGAGATCTCCCCGGCGGTCGGCGTGACGAGTGTGGTCAGCATCCGCACGGTCGTGGTCTTGCCGGCGCCGTTGGGGCCGAGCAGCCCCAGGACCGTCCCTTCTGGAACGTTGAGGTCCAGTCCGTCGACGGCCTTCACCGTTCCATAGGTCTTGATCAGGCCTTTCGCCACGATCGCGTCCGCCATGCGCACCCCCTGGCAGGCAGCGTAGGACGCGGTCGTTAGGTTGCGCAGGTGATTCTGCGGTACGACGCCCCGGCGGGCGACTGGGAGAGCGAGGCTCTGCCGATCGGCAACGGCGACATCGGCGCGATGGTCTTCGGCGGCGTGCGCGGCGAGCGCGTGCAGTTGTCGGACAAGACACTGTGGACCGGCGGTCCCGGCGCCGAGGGCTACGACCACGGGAACGCGCCGAGGACGGCCGCGATCGCCGAGGTCCGCGTGAGGCTGGCCGCCGAGGGAGGCGCCGACCCGCAGTGGGTCGCCGAGCGGCTGGGCCGCGAGCCCCGCGCCTTCGGCGACCAGCAGCCGATGGGCGACCTGCGGCTGGAGTTCGCGCACACCGGCGAGGTCACCGGGTACCGGCGGGCGCTCGACCTGGCCGAGGGCGTGGCGAGCGTCGAGTACGAAGTGGACGGTGTCGCCCACCGCCGCGAGTACCTGGCGAGCCATCCCGACGGGGTCGTCGCCGTGCACCTCACCGGCGGGCACCCTGCCGAGGTCGACTTCGCCTACACCGGGGCCGTCGACAACGGGATGCGCCGTCACGCCGAGCACCGGGTCGTCGCCGACGGCGAGGGCGTCACGGTCCTGTACGCCTCGGCCACCGACTACGCCCCCGTCTACCCGCACTACCGGGGTACCGATCCCGAGCCGCGGGTGCGGGCCGCTCTCGACGCCGCCGAGGCGCTCGGGTGGACGGCGCTGCGCGAGCGCCACGTCGCCGACCACCGGGCACTGTTCGAGCGCTGCTCCCTCGACATCGGGCAGTCCGCGCCGGACGTGCCCACCGACCGGCTCCGCGCGGCCTACACCGGTGGCGGCTCCGCCGACGACCGCGCCCTCGAAGCACTCCACTTCCAGTACGGCCGCTACCTGCTGATCGCGTCCTCACGCCCCGGCGGCCTGCCCGCGCACCTCCAGGGCGCCTGGAACCAGTCGCCGACGCCGCCCTGGAACTGCGACTACCACGTCAACGTCAACACCCAGATGAACTACTGGCCGGCCCTGGTCACGGGCCTCGCCGAGACCGCCGAGCCCCTCTACGACTTCATCGAGGCCCTGCGCGCCCCCGGGCGGGTCACCGCCAAGGAGGTCTTCGGCGCCGGAGGCTGGACGTCGACGCTGTCCACGAACGTCTTCGGCCACACCGGACTCCAGGACTGGGCGACGGCCTTTTGGTTCCCCGAGTCGGCCGCCTGGCTGTGCCGCCACCTCTACGAGCACTACCTTTTCACCGCCGACCTCGACTTCCTCCGCGACCGCGCCTACCCGGCCATGGCCGAGGCCGCCGAGTTCTGGCTGGACTTCCTCGTCGAGGAGGACGGGCGCCTGCTCGTCTCCCCCTCCTACTCCCCCGAGCACGGCTCCTTCACCGCGGGCGCGGCCATGAGCCAGCAGATCGTGTCGGAGCTGCTCTCGACGACCTACGAGGCCGCCCGGGAGCTCGGCGACGACGACCGCGAGTTCGTCGCCCGGCTCGCCGATGCCGTCGGCCGCCTCGACGCCGGCCTGCGGATCGGGTCGTGGGGCCAACTCCAGGAATGGCGCGCCGACCTCGACGACCCCGCCGGCGAACACCGCCACGTCTCCCACCTCTACGCGCTGCACCCCGGCGACACGATCCGGCCGGAGGCGACACCCGCGCTCGCGCGGGCGGCCCGGGTGACGCTCGACGCGCGAGGCGACGGCGGCACCGGCTGGAGCAAGGCGTGGAAGGTGAACTTCTGGGCGAGGCTGCACGACGGCGACCGCGCGCACCGCCTGCTCGGCGAGCTGCTGCGCCACTCGACGCTGCCGAACCTGCTCGACACGCACCCGCCGTTCCAGATCGACGGGAACCTCGGCGCGACCGCCGGTGTCGCCGAGATGCTCGTGCAGAGCCACGGCGGCCTCGTCCACCTGCTCCCCGCGCTGCCGCTGGCGTGGCCGAAGGGCTCGGTCCGCGGGCTGCGCGTGCGCGGCGGCCACACCGTCGACATCGACTGGGACCTCGCCGCCGAGCACGCGCGGGCGCCCTCGGTCCGCATCCTCTGCGGGCGCGACGGCACGGTCCGGGTGTGGGCCGAGTGGTTCGGCCAGGGTCCCGGCGTGCGCGTACGCGCCGACGGCGCGCCGGTCGAGCACCACTGGGACGAGGGCGTGCTGGTCTTCCAGGGGGCGGAAGGGGCGGCCTACGTCATCGACATGCCCGGGGCCCGTTCGTAAGTCCATCATGGTCGATGTTGATGCGAAGTTGATCGACGTGTTGCTTCCCCATATGACCTACGCGACGATCCTGCTGGACATGGACGGCCACCGCCCGATCGATGTACTACCCGATCGCACCGCGGCGACCTTCGCCGCATGGCTCCGGCAACACCCGGGGACCCAGATCATCTGCCGCGACTGGGGCGGCTCATACGCCGAAGGCGCCCGCACCGGTGCACCAGAGGTCATCCAGATCGCCGACCGTTACGTCCGGCCTGATCACCTGTGGGCCAACTTCGGCGACGCCATGGAGAAGACCGTCAACACCCACCGGGCCTGCCTGCGCGACGATGCCGCGACCGACCACGCCGATACCACGGACAAGGCAGGTAAGGAGGACGGCCCGACCCCGACCCTCGAGTTCGACGGCGGCGAGCCGCTGCTCGCGGTCCGCAAGCGGAACCCGTCAAAGCCGCCCTCAACCGGCGAAGGCACGGAAGAGATCCAGGTACGACCGCGCGAACCCGATCTCCTCCGCCACCCGTCCCGTGAAGCCGTCAGGCGAGCTGCCCGGCCTTGTCGGCCTCGGCGAGCTGCGACTTCCACTCGCGGAAGCTCTCCTCGGTGCGGCCGTGGCGCCAGTAACCGGAGATCGAGACCTGGTCGCGGGCGATGCCGCGCTCCTTGAACAGGTGCGGGCGCAGCTTCTTCATGACCATCGCGCCCTCGCCGTGCACGAACGCGTGGACCTTGCCCTCGGGGAAGTCCATCGCGGCGACGTGCTCCAAAAGCAGGTCGGTGGTTCCCGGCGCGGCCTCGCCGCGGTGCAGCCACACGATCTCGGCGTCACCGGGGGTCGGCAGCTCCTGCTCGTCGGCCGGTCCGGAGACCTCGATGACGACCTTGGCCTTGACGCCGACGCCGATGCGCTCCAGCGCGCCGCCGATGGCCGGGATCGCGCTCTCGTCACCCACCAGGAGGTGCCAGTCGGCCGCCGGGCTTGGCGCGTAGGCGCCGCCGGGGCCCATCAGGGCCAACTCGTCACCGGGCTTCGCGGCGGCCGCCCAGGGGCCGGCGATGCCCTCGTCGCCGTGGTGCACGAAGTCGATGACCAGTTCGCCGGCCTCGGCGTCGAAGGAGCGGACGGTGTAGGTCCGCGAGACCGGCCACTGCTCGCGCGGGAGGTTCTCCCGGACCCAGTCCAGGTCGACGGGTTTGGGGTACTCGGCGCCCGCCGGCGGGAACTGGAGCTTCACGTAATGGTCGGTGTAGTCGTTGTCGGTGAACTCGGCGATGCCGGGACCGCCGAGGACGACGCGGATCATGTGCGGCGAGAGCCGCTCGGTGCGCAGGACTTCCAGCACCTTGGCCTTGCGGGGCTTGCGTTCCGGCTTTTCCGACATGTAGCCCGACCTTCAAGAGACGACGCTTAGTTTAGGCAACCCTAATACGTCGGAGTCGCTGTCGTCCATCCGACAGCCAGACAGGTGAGGTCGGGTCACACGAACACCCGACGCCCTCAAACAGAAAGGCCGCCCCGCGGCGGGGCGGCCTCAAGCCAGGACAAAAAGCCCGTGAGGGCGGATTCGGTCATCGCGACCTCCACCAGCCCGGCGGGCGTCTTACACACCAGTACCTGCACGCTCGGCGGGAACACCTGCGTCTCCGGTCCCTCTGGTCTGCGGCGCGACTCCACGACCGTGTCGTCGCGCACCAGGGAGACCTTCGGCCTCGGCGCGTAGGAGAACATCCGGAACCACTGGAGCCGTCCGGCCTCGAAACGCCCGAAGCCCGGCGCCCAGCCGCGGCCGGGAACGCTCGACGTCAGGCGCACGGCCATGACGATGGCGCCGCCTCGGGTCAGAACCCCGCGGCGGGCGTACAGAAGCGCGATGGCGCAGACCAGCGCCAGAAGCACGATCCCGATGACGGCGAGAGTCGTTCCCATTTCCTCACACCGCCGTCGTCACTAGTGGCTGCTCGCGGCGGGGGTCGCCGGCGAGGCGGTCTCCGCGAGAACGGTGACGCCTTCGGTCGTCACGGACAGAAAGCCGCCGTTGACCGTGTAGGCGATCTCCTCGCCGCCGGGCTTCTTGATCCGGACCTCGCCGGGCTCGGCGAGCTCGCCGAGCAGCGGCGCGTGGCCGTGCAGGATGCCGAGTTCGCCCTCGGTCGTGCGGGCGATCAGCATCTCGGCCTGGCCGGACCAGACCTTCGCCTCGACGGCGACAATCTCAACGTTCAGCAGCTCAGCCACTACCGCTCCTTACGCACCTCGGGGATCGAGTAAGTCTAGACAACGGGCCGCCCGGGCTCTCCGCCAGTGGTGGCCATATGTGAAGCGATCGACTCCTTCGCCCCGTCCGGGGCCCGCCGATGGGAAGTCTCGCCCCGGCGGCGGGCAGGTCATGAGCGGATCTTGCCATGGGAGAGGGCCTGATGGGGCCCTCGATCCGGCCGGATCATGTGACGGCCGCCTCGATCGTCAACGTGCCGGCCTTGGCGTCGAGTTCGGCCCGGGTGCCCAGCGGCATGGACAGGGGACCGTATCCGTGCCCGACCGGCAGCCCACCGAGCACCGGCACGCCCAGGTCGCCGAGCCGGTCGGTGAGCACGTCGGCGGCCGTCTGGTTCCCCTGACCGCCGACGCACTCGTAGAACTGGCCGACCGCGACGCCGGTGACGCCGTCGAGGGCGCCCGCGCGCAAGAGGCCGGTGAGCATGGCGTCGATCCGGTAGGGCTCCTCGTGGACGTCCTCCAGGAAGAGGATCGCGCCGGTCAGGTCGGGAAGGTTGCGATGCTCGGCGACCAGGGTCGACAGGTTCCCGCCGAGCAGTGTCCCGGTGGCCCTGCCCGCCACCTTCACCGAAGCCGTGGGGTCGCCCGGATCGCGTTCCAGGACGACGTCGCGGGCGCTCATCAGGGCGTCGCGCAGTGCCCGCTCCCCCGCCGCGGTGTTCAGGTCGCTCTTCCAGGCCGCCATCGGCCCGTGCAGGCTCGCCACCGAAGCCCGGCGCCACAGCGCGGTGTGCAGGGCGGTGATGTCGCTGTAGCCGACCATGGGCTTCGGGTCGGCGCGGACGGCGGCGTAGTCGACGCCGTCGACGATGCGCTGGGCGCCGTAGCCGCCGCGCGTGGCGATGACGGCGCGCACCTCGGGGTCGGCGAAGGCGTCGTCGAGGTCGGCGAGCCGCTTCCCGTCGGACGCGGAGAGGTAGCCGGCGTGGCCGAGGGCGTGCTCGGCCACCTCCACGGTCAGCCCCCAGCCCTCCAGCAGGGCTATGCCGACCTCGACAGCGGCGTGGTCGGGCGGACCCGCCGGGGAGACCAGGCGCACCTTGTCGCCGCGCACGAGCCTTGGCGGCCGCACGGCCTTGGGCGGGACGGGTTCGGGAGTCGGGGCCGGCCCGGACGCCGCCATGGAGGCACCGTCGGGCTCGGCCGCCTCCGCCCGGTCGCCGGACACCGTGCGGGAGCCGAGGAGAGCCCCACCGCCCCCGAGAAGCAGTCCCCCGCCGAAAAGGGTGCCACCGCGCAGGAAACGACGGCGGGCGATGGTCTGCCGGGGGTCCTGGTGCATGCGGAGCTCCGATCCGTGCGGCGAGGCCGCACGAGACGAGCGGCAACCCCCAAGACAGCGCGACCCGCCCGGATCTATGCCGCCCGGCCCGGCCCGTCGAGGAGACGCCCCGCACACGACGAAGAGCCGCCCCCGGCGCACCGGGGGCGGCTCTGATCGTCTCGCTTCGCGGACCGCTACTTCTGCAGCTCCGCGGCCTTGCGCTCGAGGTCGTCGAGACCACCGCACATGAAGAAGGCCTGCTCGGGGAAGTGGTCGTACTCTCCCTCGGCGATCTTCTTGAAGGCCTCGACGGTGTCCTTGACGTCGACCGTCGAACCCTCCTGGCCGGTGAACTGCTTGGCCGCGTAGGTGTTCTGCGACAGGAAGCGCTCGATACGACGGGCGCGACCCACGACCAGCTTGTCCTCCTCGGACAGCTCGTCCATACCCAGGATGGCGATGATGTCCTGCAGCTCGTTGTACTTCTGCAGGATCCGCTTCACCTCGGTGGCCACCGCGTAGTGCTCGTCGCCGACGAACTCGGGCGCGAGGATGCGCGAGCTCGACGCCAGCGGGTCGATGGCCGGGTAGATGCCCTTGTCGGACACCTTCCGCTCAAGGTTGGTGGTCGCGTCCAAGTGGGTGAACGCGGTGTGCGGCGCCGGGTCGGTGTAGTCGTCGGCGGGCACGTAGATGGCCTGCATCGAGGTGATGGCCTTGCCCTGGACGGAGGTGATCCGCTCCTGGAGCTGGCCCATCTCGTCGGCCAGGGTCGGCTGGTAGCCCACGGCCGACGGCATACGGCCGAGCAGCGTGGAGACCTCGGAACCGGCCTGCGTGAACCGGAAGATGTTGTCCACGAAGAGCAGCACCTCCTGGTTCTTGACGTCCCGGAAGTACTCGGCCATCGTCAGGGCCGACAGAGCGACCCGCAGACGCGTGCCGGGCGGCTCGTCCATCTGGCCGAAGACCAGCGCGGTGTCGTTGAACACGCCCGCCTCGGTCATCTCGGCGATGAGGTCGTTGCCCTCACGCGTACGCTCACCGACACCGGCGAAGACCGAGGTACCGCCGAAGTTACGGGCGACACGGATGATCATCTCCTGGATGAGCACGGTCTTGCCGACACCGGCACCGCCGAACAGGCCGATCTTGCCGCCCTTGACGTACGGGGCGAGCAGGTCGAGGGCCTTGATGCCGGTCGGCAGCATCTCCGTCTTCGGCTCCAGCGTGGCGAACGCCGGGGGCTTGCGGTGGATGCCCCAGTGGTCGTCGGCGTCGATCTCCTCGCCCGACTTGAGGTTGAGGCACTCGCCGATGGCGTTGAAGACGTGGCCCTTGGTGCCGTCGCCGACGGGCACGGAGATCTGCGCGCCGGTGTCGCGCACCTCGGTGCCGCGCACCATGCCGTCGGTGGGCGCCATGCAGATCGCGCGGACCTGGTTGTCGCCCAGGTGCTGCGAGACCTCAAGGGTCAGGGTCTTCTTACCGCCGGAGAGCTCAACGTCCACCTTGAGGGCGTTGTTGATCTCCGGGATGGCGTTGCGCGGGAACTCGACGTCGACGACCGGGCCAATAACCCGGATGACGCGGCCCACGCCGGTGTTAACAGCGGTGGTCATTAGTCATCACTTCCTGCCGCAGCCAGCGCGTTGGCGCCGCCGACGATCTCACTGATCTCCTGGGTGATCTCGGCCTGACGGGCGGCGTTGCGCTGCCTCGTCAAGGTCTTGATCATTTCTTCTGCGTTGTCCGTCGCGCTCTTCATCGCCTTACGGCGAGCGGCCGACTCACTGGCCGCCGAGTCGATGAGCGCCGCGTAGATGCGGGTCACCAGGTACTTCGGCAGCAGCGCGTCGAGCAGCTCCTCGGCCTCGGGCTCGAACTCGTAGGCGGGGAGCAGACCGCGGTCGCCCTCGACCTCTTCCACCTGCATGGGGGCGAGGTTGTGGGCCTGCGGGGTCTGCGTGACCATCGAGACGAACTTCGTGCTGACGATGAACAGCTCGTCCACACCGAGGATGCCGTCGGGACCCGGGTGCTCCAGGTCGTCGTCGGCACCGTTCACGAACGCCGTGATGAGAGTCTTGGCGACCTCCTGGGCGTCGGCGACGGTCGGGCTCTGCGAGAAACCGGTCCACTCCCCGGCCAGCGCGCGACCGCGGAACTTGTAGAACGCCGCGCCCTTCTGGCCGGTCACGTACAGCACCGGGTTCTTGTTCTCGCGGGCCAGCCGGGAGACGAGGCGCTCGGCGGTGCGCAGCACGCTGCTGTTGTAACCGCCGCACATGCCCTTGTCGCTGGTGATGACCAGGACGCCGGCACGACGCACGACGGGACGCGGGACCAGCAGGGGGTGGTCGACGCTGGTGTTCGACGCCAGCGCCGTGAGCACTCCCGTGATGGCCTGCGAGTAGGGCAGCGAGGCCGCGACCCGTTCCTGTGCCTTGCCGATGCGGCTGGTCGCGACGAGCTCCTGAGCCTTGGTGATCTTCTTGATCGACTGCGTCGACGCGATGCGCCGACGCAGGACTCGTAGCTGCGCTCCCATGGCCTACTTGCCCTCGGAGTCGGAGACGATCCGGGTGACCTTCTCTTGACCGACCTCGTCGAGCGCGTCGGCCGGAGCCTCGTTCACCCGAACCTCGTCGTCCTTGGCCAGGAACATCTGCTTGAAGTGGTCCACGGCCTCGTTCAGCGCGGCGAGCGAGTCGTCCTTGAGCTCACCCGACTCGCGGATGTTGGTGAGCGTGTCGGCCTTGCTGTGGCGCATGTAGCCGAGGAACTCCGACTCGAAGCGGCGCACCTCGCCGACGGGGATGTCGTCGATCTTGCCGGCGGTGCCGGTCCAGAGCGAGACGATCTCCTCTTCCATGGCCAGCGGGGAGGCGGCGCCCTGCTTGAGCAGTTCCACCATCCGCATGCCCCGGTCGAGCTGCGCGCGGGACGCGGCGTCGAGGTCGGAGGCGAAGGCCGCGAAGGCCTCCAGCTCGCGGTACTGCGCCAGGTCCAGACGCAGCGTTCCGGTGACCTTCCGCATGCCCTTGCGCTGGGCGGCGCCACCGACACGCGACACCGACGTACCGACGTTGATCGCCGGACGCACACCGGAGTTGAACAGGCCCTCTTCGAGGAAGACCTGGCCGTCGGTGATGGAGATGACGTTGGTCGGGATGAACTGCGAGATGTCGCCGGCCTTGGTCTCGATGATCGGCAGACCGGTCATCGAACCGCCGCCGAGCTCGTCCGACAGCTTCGCGCAACGCTCAAGGAGCCGCGAGTGCAGGTAGAAGACGTCACCGGGGAAGGCCTCACGGCCCGGGGGGCGGCGCAGCAGGAGGGAAACCGAGCGGTAGGCCTCAGCCTGCTTCGACAGGTCGTCGAACACGATGAGGACGTGCTTGCCGGCGTACATCCAGTGCTGGCCGATGGCCGAACCGGCGTACGGGGCGAGGTACTTGAAGCCGGCCGAGTCGGACGCCGGGGAGGCCACGATGGTGGTGTACTCCATCGCGCCGTGCTCTTCGAGCACGCCCTTGATACCGGCGACGGTGGAGGCCTTCTGACCGACGGCGACGTAGATGCAGCGGACCTGCTTCTTCGGATCGCCCGACTCCCAGTTCTTGCGCTGGTTGAGGATCGTGTCGATGGCGATCTGGGTCTTGCCGGTCTTGCGGTCGCCGATGATCAGCTGGCGCTGTCCACGACCGATGGGGGTCATGGAGTCGATCGCCTTGATCCCGGTCTCCATCGGCTCGGAGACGCTCTGCCGGGCCATGACGTTCGGGGCCTGGAGTTCGAGCTCGCGGAAGCCCTCGTTCTCGATGTCGCCGAGGTCGTCGATGGGGTTGCCCAGCGGGTCGACGACCCGGCCCAGGAACTTGTCCCCGACGGGGACGGAGAGGACACGGCCGGTCCGCTTGACCTCCTGGCCCTCCTCGATGCCGTCGAAGTCGCCGAGAACCACGACACCGATCGAACGGAGGTCGAGGTTCAACGCGACACCGAGGGTGCCGTCGCCGAACTCAAGTAGCTCATTGGCCATGGTCGAGGGAAGTCCCTCGACGATGGCGATACCGTCAGATGCCTCGGCGACGACGCCGACCTCCGTGCGGGAGATCTCCGGCCGGTAGGACGACACGTAGCTGTCAAGCGCGCTACGGATCTCGTCCGAGGAGATGGTCAGCTCGGCCATCCTGTGTTTCCCTCGTCCCTGCTTGATAAGCGGTGTGTCAGCCCGGTCGGCTGACTGGATGCGTAATGGATTAGTGGTCGCCGGCGAGCGCGTGCCGGGCGTCGGTGAGCCTGCGGCTCACCGTGCCGTCGTACAGGTCGTCTCCGACCCGAACGCTCATTCCGCCCACGATGTCCGGGTCGACGGTGACCTTCACCGACACCTCTCGACCGTACATGCGTGCCAGTTTCGCGGTCAGCCGCTGCTCCTGGTCCTCGGTCAGCGTGCTCGCGACCGTGACGAAGGCCAACTGCTGCTCGCGCTTCTCGGCGGCGAGCTCGACGAGCCGGGCGATGCCCGGGCCGAATCCGCGACCACCGAAGCCCGCGAGGGCCACGTCGACCAGCCGGAGCGTTACCGGCTGCGCCTTGCCCTCCAGGAGCGCGGCGGCGAGCGTCGAACGCTGTGCCGCCGGGACGCTGCTGTCCGACAGGGCGTTGGACAGCCCCGAGTCACCGGCGACGACCTGCCCGAAGCGGAACAGTTCGTCCTCGACCTCGGCGAGGTTGCCGTCCTTGCCGGCGGCGACGAGGTAGGCCTCGACGCCCAGCGCCTCGGTGCCGTTGAGCAGCTCCGTGGCCCGGGACCAGCGGCCCCCGGCGAGCACCGTGACGAGCTTGAGGGCGCCGGCCGAGACCTTGCCCTTCAGCACCGAATCGGCGAGCCCGGCCCGGTCCTTGCCGTCCCGGGCCGGGTCGGACAGTGCCCGGCGAAGACGCGGTTCGCTCCCGAGGAGGCCGGCGACCGAGATGAGGTCGTCGGCCGTGGCGCGGACCGTGTCGGACTTGACGCGCTTGGCGTACGAGGCGAGCGCGTCGACGCTCGCCTTGTACGTCTCCCTGCTGGCCGCGTGCATCACGCCCGCCCGGCCGGTTCGGCGTCGAGGTCGTTGAGGAAACGCTCGACGGTGCCGCTCTGACGGGCCTGGTCGGCGAGGGACTCGCCGACGATGCGGCCGGCCAGTTCGACCGAGAGTTCGCCGATCTCGCCGCGCAGTTCACGGATGAGCTGCTGGCGGTTGGCGGCGAGCTGGTCGCGTCCGGCGGTGAGGATGCGGTCGCGGTCCTCTTCGGCCTTGGCGAGGATGTCCGCACGGATGCCGTGCGCGTCGGCCCGTGCTTCTTCACGGATCTGCGCGGCGGCGGTGCGGGCCTCGGCGAGCTGCTGGCGGTACTGCTCCAGCAGGGCGTTGGCTTCTTCCTGCGCCTTGTTGGCACGCTCGATGCCGCCTTCGATGGCGTCCACCCGGGCCTTGAAGGTCTCTTCCATCTTGGGGAAGACGAACTTCATCAGCACGAAGCAGAGCAGCGCGAAGGCGATCGTGCCCACGATCACTTCGGACCAGACCGGGATGATGATCCCGGTGCTGTCTCCAGCTGCGTAGTTCATGGGGTTGCTCCCGTCTTTTGCTTACGGTCGCTGAGTGTTAAACGGGCGGCGTGTTCTGGATGAACGCGAGCAGCAGGCCGAACAGGGCGAGCGCCTCGGCGAGCGCGGCACCGACGAACATCATCGGACGGGTGATGTTGGCCGACTCCGGCTGACGGGCGGTGGAGTTGATCCACGCCGCGAAGATAAGGCCGACACCGATGGCCGGGCCGATGGCGGAAAGACCGAAGCCGATGACGCTAAGGCTGCCGAACATGATGAGTGTTCTCCTCATTGGTTGCGTGGCGTGTCCGTCACGCGCACGTGGCTGTGCTTGGTGTTACTGGTCTTGCTGGCCTGTGCGGCGCGCCTGGGGCGCTGCGCGTGTTCTTTAGTGCTCGTCCGCGAGCGATCCTTGGACATAGACCGCGGTGAGCAGGGTGAACACGTATGCCTGGAGCAGCTGCACGAAGAATTCGAAGAAGGTCATGACGATCGCCATCAAGAAGGAGACCGGCGAGACCGCCTTGAGGAAGATGCTCTCGGAATTCAGCAGCGTCACGCCGCCGAGGATGAAGACCAGCAGGATCATGTGGCCGGCGAACATGTTCGCGAACAACCGGACCGCGAGGGTGACCGGGCGCAGGATCAGGTTCGACAGGAACTCGATCGGAACGATGATCGGGTACATCCCGATGGGCGTTCCGTTCGGGATGCAGCTGTTCTTGATGTACTTCCAGAAGCCGTGCTTGCGAATGCCGACGTAGTTGTAGAGCAACCAGGACAGCATCGCCAGGACCGCCGGGAACGCGATGTGCGACATCGGCGAGATCTGGGCGAACGGCACGATCGCGAACACGTTCATCAGCAGGATGAAGGCGAACAGCGAGGCGAAGTAGGGCGCGAATCGCAGCCCTTCCGGCCCGATGATGTCCTTCACGATGCCGTTGCGCACGAATCCGTAGAGGGATTCGGCGATCCACTGTCCGCGCGTCGGGACGAGCTGGGGATTGCGGTAGGCCAGCATGAAGCCGAGGATGATCAGCCCGACGCCGAGGAAGACGAGGAAGGTGATGGTCGTCAGAAGGCCCGTGGGCAGCCCGGGAATCCAGTCGGCGAAATTGAAGCTGTCAATACCCGGAGGAAAGTGGGGCTCCTCCGCGAGGATCGCGGGTGCTCCAGTCACCTTGTCCGCCTTTCGCCTGTCACTCGGATTGGCCCATCTTCTTCACGACCATGTACAAACCCGCTCCGGCCCCGCCCACCCCTAGGAAGAAGGTCGCGAGGTGGTTCGGAATGTTCAGCCACCAGTCAAGGAGCCAGCCGACGCCACCCCAGACGAGCATGCCCGCGAGTAGGTAGCTGATCACGGCCCAGCCTTGATCGCCGCCAGAGTGCTGCTGGCGCTTGGGTGACGGGTCGTTGGTCATGTTGGCGCAGAGATTATCAGCCGTCCGGGTCGCTCCCTAGGGGGGTATGCGACTCTGACGACGAGTCATCCGTACGTGACGTAGAAGTTACTCCACGTGTTTTTCTTCCTCTACATAGGGGAACCTCGCTCGTGCGCCCCAAATCATCAGAACTGTCAGCCAGGCCACAATCGACACCGCGACCGAGGCCACCATTGGGTGCAATCCATCCCATTTCAGACGGCTTGCCACGAGAAGAGCCGCCATCAAGACGATGATCTTGAAGGTGTAGGCCATCATCCCGGCCGGCAGAACGAGCCGGACGTCCCACACCTCGACCCACGCGATCGCGTACCAGGATGCGGTGAACATCACTGCCACGATGAGCAGGCCCACCAGCGCACCGATCACACCGGGAAGGCCCTTCCAGATCCCGCCGGCCACGGCCAGCGGGACGGCCAGGAACGCCGAGGTGATCAAAGAGGGGCGGACCATGCGCACGCGCCGGCTGAGCTTCACCGCGTCCCACCCGTCAGCAGCGCGGCGAAGGGCACCAGCGCCGCGTCGAGTTCGTCGGCGATCCGCCGGTAGGTCGTCAGGTCGAGACCCCAGGGGTCGTCGAGCTCGGACTCCTCGCCGCGGTCGCGCAGCGCGTCGACGGCCTTGACGATCGCCACACCCCGCGCCTGGAAGGCCTCCGGCTCCGGGTCGAACGCGGGCAGCGTCCGTTCGTCGACGTGGTCGAGCAGCGCCGCGAAGTGACGGACCAGGAAGGTGCGCTCCAGCGCTTCGGGGTGGTTGTAGCGGATGTAGTCGACCTGCTCGGTGGTCGCGGTCAGGATCAGGTCGGAGATGTCGACCTTGTCGGAGCCGATCTGCCGCGACCGGAAGCCCTCGCCCTCACCGCCGCGTTCGCGCAGGACGTCGGCGGTCGCCTCGGTCATGCCCTCGCCGACGTGCCACGACCCCAGCCCGCAGGAGTGGCTGAGCAGCAGGTCGTCGACCCGCTCGGCGTCGTCACCCAGCGCCTCGCGCAGCCGCAGCACGAGCAGCCGCTCCGACATCGGGGAGCGGCAGATGTTGCCCATGCAGACCGAAAGGACGGTGAACGGCGGCGTCATCAGCCCTTTTCCTCGGGACCGCGCGTCGAGGGGACCACCTCGCGGATGCGCTCCAGGGACAGCGCGCCGGCGCGCAGCAGGATCGGCACGTCGCCGGTGCAGTCGACGATGGTGCTCGGCACGATGTCGGCCGAGGGACCGGCCTCCAGGTACACGCTCACGCCGTAACCGAGCTGCTCGCGCGCGTCGGTCGCGGTGGAGGCCGGAGGCTGACCGGACTTGTTGGCGCTGGACACCGCCATCGGGCCGGTCTCGCTGAGGACTTCGAGGGCCACCGGATGCAGCGGCATGCGCACCGCGACGGTCCCGTCGGTGTCACCGAGGTCCCAGTCGAGGGTCGGCGCGTGCTCGACCACGACCGTCAGCGCGCCCGGCCAGAAGGCCGCGACGAGGTCCCTGGCAGTGGACGGCAGCGAAAGGACCAGCCCGTCGAGGGTCCGCCGGGACCCGACGAGCACCGGTGGCGCCATATCGCGGCCGCGGCCCTTGGCGCGCAGCAGCGCCTCCACCGACCACGACTTGAACGCGTCGGCGCCGATCCCGTAGACGGTGTCGGTGGGCATGACCACCAGGTCTCCCGAACGCACCGCGGAGATGGCGGCCTCGATGGCGCGGTCGCGCTCGTCGACACTGGTGCAGTCAAATAGCCTCACGCCCGCCAACGTTACGAGCCCTTGTCTGAGAGTTTCCCGCGACCCTGCCCTAAATCACACCGGCGGGGTCACGCGGAGGGGAAAGGCCGCGACATGAGGGAAATGAGCAGGTCGCGGTCGTCGCGCGGAGACGCCCGGTTAGGCCTGCGATGTCCGCACCGCTCGCATTCGTGCATGATCACGAACCGCTCGCCCTTGAGCATCGCCGAGATGGGCGGCATCAGGCCACCGCAGTCGGCGGCCCGGTCGCCGGGGTTGACGTCGACATGCCGCGACCACAGGCAGCGCGGGCAGTGGTTGGTGTAACCGGTGCCGCGGACAACGCGCCCGCAGTGCGCGCAGGTGAAGTCCTCGACGGTGCGGGTGAACCCCGCTCCCTCGGTCATGGCGCGTCGCCCTTGCTCGCGGTGGCGAACCTCGCACGGCCCGCCAGGTCGCGGTGCTCGCGGACGTGCGCCCAGCCCGCCTGCCGCAGCAGGACGGGCACGACCACCCCGTGGGTGTCGTCGTGCTCGACGGCGAACAGCCCGCCGTCGCGCAGCAGGTCCCAGGCCCGGCGGTGCAGGGGCCGGATCACATCGAGGCCGTCCTCACCGCCGAAGACCGCGCGGTGCGGGTCGTGGCGCACCTCCGGGGAAACGGCCGTCGCCTCGGGGACGTAAGGAGGGTTCGACAAGACCACGTCGGCCCGGCCGTCGAGGGACGCCAGCGTCGAGGAGTCAGTGGCGTCGCCGGCGACGACCTCCACATCGTGGCCGGTGGCGTTGCGCCGGAGCCACTCCAGGGCCTCGGGGCTGCGCTCGACGGCGTAGACCTCGGCGTCGGGCCGGTTGACCGCGATCGCCACGGCGATCGCGCCGGATCCCGAGCACAGGTCGACGACCACCGGCGCGGGCTTTCCGGCGAGCTTGCGAAGCGCCCACTCGACGAGCAGTTCGGTCTCCGGCCGCGGCACGAACACACCCGGGCCGACAGCGAGTTCTACGCCGACGAAGTCGACGCCGATGAGGTACTGGAGCGGAACACGGGCCGATCTTTCAGTGACCAGGGCCGTGAAACGGGCCGCGGCCTCGTCGTCGGGAGGGTCGGCGAGGATCAGCCCTCCGCGTGAGGTCCCGGCCACGTGCGCGGCCATGAGTTCGGCGTCCACCAGGGGAGAGGCGACGCCCGCCTCCGACAATCGCCCGGCCGCCTCGACAATTCGGTCCCGCCACGTTCGCGCCACGCGGTACAACTTATCGGCAGGCGCGGCGCTCACGCCGCCCACCGGCCGGACGACGTTTTCGGCGGCGCGCGCACTAATGTCGTAGAGACGACTCGGGTCGCGTGGTGGGAATCGCGACGATCGTCGTGTCGACGGTGTCCCCGCCGTCCCGCGATCCGGGAGTTGTCCGCTTGGCGTCCTAGGTACCGTTTCCACCGTCTTCACGGGCAGGGCGAGCCGCCTCCGCCGGTTTGCCGGGATACGGCATGCTTAGGCGAAGGGAGGTGCGCAGTGGCCAGTGCCGAGGACTATCCCCGGGTGAGCGAGGCCCGTGCCCTCCTGCGCGCGGGACGTTCGTCGGCCGCCGTCCGCCTCGTCGACGAGAGCCTGCCCACCGCCTCCGACGCCACCGAGCGCACCTGGTTCCTGATGCTGCGGCTGGCCGGGATCATCAACCTGGAGCACACCGCGGAGTACGCCGGAACCGTCGACCGGGCCGCGGCGGCCGCGCGCGACCTGGGCGACCCGGGCGCCCTCGGCTATTTCCACGCACTGACAGCGCAGGTCGCGATGACCGACGGCTCACTCGAACGGGCCGTGACGCACCTGGTGCGCAGCGGGCGCTTCCTGGCCGAGGTCGACAAGCCCGAGGTGACCGTGGCCGCGGGCTGGCACAACCTCGCCGTCGCCTACTCCAACATCGGCTTCCACGACCAGGCCGCCGACGCCGCCGGGCGCGCCCGCGAGGTCGCCGCCGGACTCGGCCGCGACTGGCGCCTGTCACTGCCCGAGGTGCAGGTCCGCTTCGGCCTCTACCTCGACCACCGCGGCGACACCGACGGCTGCGTACGGGTCCTGCGCGCCCTGATCAGCGACGCGGGCCACGCGCCCAAACGGCCCGACGGGCTCCCCGACGTCGCCGACATGAACCTCCCCTGGTTCGGCTACGCCGTCACCCGCCTCGCCGCGCTCGACGCCGGCGACAACCGCGACCCGCGCCCCTACCTCTACGCCGCCGGCGGGGACGCCGAACTGGCCGACCTGCGCGCCTACGGCGAGGTGTGCCGCGCGATCGCGGCCGGCGACCCCCAAGCCGCGCTCGACCGGCTCCAGCGGATCGACAGCGCCACCTACAACCCGCAGCTGTCGAAGATCGGCCCCGGCGAGAGCGCCCGCCTGCGGGCGCTGGCGCACCTGGCCGCCGGTGACTACGCGGCCGCCTACGCCGCCGAGCGCGCCGCCTTCCAGCTCACCGCCGGCAGCCTCGACCGGCTCCAGACCCTCTTCGTCGACGGCGTCGTCGCGCGCCTCGACCACGAGGACCTGCGCATGACGGTCGCCCGCTACGCCGACGAGGCCCTCACCGACCCGCTCACCGGCCTGCCCAACCGCAGGCACCTCCAGCGCTACGTGGAGTCGATGGCCGAACGCGGTGAGGACGGCGTCCTGGGCGTCCTCGACATCGACGGCTTCAAGGCGGTCAACACCGTCCACGGCCACCTCTCGGGCGACACCGTCCTGCAGAAGGCGGCCGGCGCCCTGGTCCGCATCATGCGCCGCCGGGACTTCGTGGCCCGCTACGGCGGCGACGAGTTCGTGCTGATCCTGCCCTCGGCGAGCATGGACAAGACCGCCGAAATAGGAGAACGGATCACCAGCGCCCTGGCCGCCGAGGACTGGGCGTCGCTGGTGCCGGGGACTCCGCTGTCGGCGAGCATCGGCTGGGCCGAGCTGAAGGGGATGGACGACCGGCGCGGCGGGAAGCCTGAGCTGGCCACCGCCTTCGAGGTCGCCGACCGGGCGATGTACGAGTCGAAGCGGGCCGCGCAGGCCCTCGCCGAGGCGGAGGAGTCCGAGGAGGGGTTAGCGGCCTGAGGTCTCGTCACCAATCGCCTCGGTGAGATAGTGCGCGACGGTCTGCCGCGCGCACTGGTGCTCGGCAGCCGGTGAAGGTGTCAAGATCAAGAGCCCATCGTGGAGTTCCACGCCGAACCCTTCGGGCAGGGCGTTGAAGTCGGATTCCGTCCACGGACCGACGTGATCGAGCGCTCCCCGCCACAGCGCCTCGTTCGGGTCGCTCGGCGGTACCTTCGGGTCAGGATCCACCCAGGTAGCGTCACGCTCGGTCACGGCGGTCACCTCCACACAACGAGCCTGACCGTCCACTCGTGGCGCCATAGGCGTTGCCACCCCGGCGCCACGAGATCGAGTTCCACGTGAGCCTCACCCCTTGCGGCTGAGCCCTTCCTCGCCTTCCATGCGGGCGTTGCGCTCGGCGTCGGTCAGCGCGTCGAGGACCGGGTCGAGCTCGCCCTGGAGCACGTTGTCGAGGTTGTGCGCGGTGAAGCCGATCCGGTGGTCGGTGAGGCGGTTCTGCGGGTAGTTGTAGGTGCGGATCCGCTCGGAGCGGTCGACGGTCCGGACCTGCGCCTTGCGCGCGTCGCCGGCCTTGGCGTCGGCCTCCTCCTGCTTGAGCGCCAGCAGGCGCGAGCGCAGGATCCGCATCGCCGACTCCTTGTTCTGGAGCTGCGACTTCTCGTTCTGGCAGGACACGACCAGACCGGTCGGGACGTGCGTGAGCCGCACGGCGGAGTCGGTGGTGTTGACCGACTGCCCGCCGGGTCCCGATGAGCGGAACACGTCGACGCGGACGTCGTTCATGTCGATGTGCACGTCGACCTCCTCGGCCTCGGGGAGGACGAGCACGCCGGCGGCGGAGGTGTGGATGCGGCCCTGCGACTCGGTCGCCGGGACGCGCTGGACGCGGTGGACGCCGCCCTCGTACTTCAGCCGCGACCACACGCCGTACCCGCCTTCGGGCACGCCCTTGGTCTTGACGGAGAAGGAGATGTCCTTGACACCGCCGAGGTCGGTCTCCTCGGAGCCGATGACCTCGATCTGCCAGCCGCGCCGTTCGGCGTAGCGGGAGTACATGCGCAGCAGGTCGCCGGCGAACAGGGCCGACTCGTCGCCGCCCTCGCCGGCCTTGATCTCGACGATGACGTCGCGGGCGTCGTCGGGGTCGCGCGGGAGGAGCAGCTCACCGAGGCGGACCTCCAGCGCGGGGATCCGCGCGGCGATCTCCTTGGCCTCGGCGGCGAAGTCGGCGTCGTCGGCGGCGAACTCCTGGGCGGTGGCCAGGTCGGAGCGCGCGGCGTCGAGTTCGGCGGCGGTGGCCGCGATGGGGCTCAGTTCTGCGTAGCGGCGGCCCACGCGGCGCGCGAGTCCCTGGTCGGCGTGGATGGACGGGTCGGCGAGCTGCTTCTCCAGTTCGGAGTGCTCGGCGAGCATGTCCGCCAGCCGGTTCCCGCCTTGTGACTCACTCATCGGTTCTCCCTGTGGCGAGGAGTCGGATTAGGAACGAGAAAACGGCGTCCGCCCGGCCGCGAGGGCCGGGTGGACGCCGTTGGAGTCGCTACTTCTCGGCCTTGGCGGCCTGCGCCTTGGCGTACTTGCGCTGGAAGCGGGCCACGCGGCCACCGGTGTCGAGGATGCGCTGCTTGCCCGTGTAGAACGGGTGGCAGACGTTGCAGGTCTCGACGTGGATCTTGCCGGAACCGACCGTGCTGCGGGTGGTGAACACGCTTCCGCAGGAGCAGGTGACCTCGGTGTCGACGTACGTCGGGTGGATCTCGGCCTTCATGTCATCCTCGTCAATCTCGGTCGCCGGGTCGCCCGGCGGCGGGGTGGCCGCGGTGCGTGAACCGGTACCGGTAGGTGCAGGTGAGCGTCCGCTTTCCCCGGGTGACCGGGGCGCCCTGGTTTCGGTCTCCAGAAGCGGCACGCAACCGGAACATCCTACCGGGTTCGATAATTCCCGCACGTCACCGGGTGATCGTGACCGTCGCCTCCTTGGACACGCCGTTGACCGTGACGGTGAGCGTGACCACTCCGCGTTTGAGCGCGGTGAACGTGCCCGTCGACGGGTCGAAGCGGGCCACGCAATGATGCCCCTTGCCGAGGCAGAGGTCGCGTGACCCCGACCACTCGACGCTCACCGGATAGGCCGCGGGCACCTCGCGGGCGCCCTGGAGCAGAACGGCGGTGACCGTCGCGCTCTGGCCGGCCTTGAGGGTCACGGGGGCTGTGAGGGTCAGCTGGTCGACCTGGGGGCGCAGCTGCGCCTCCAGCCAGTCGGAGGGCTCGCCGTAGGGCTGGGCGCGGCGCTGGGCCTGCTCACGGGTGCTCACCGGGTCGACGCCGAACTCGGTCCAGCCGACGAAGCCGCCCTCGTCGGCGGGCGCGGCCGGAGCCTTGCCGGAGTTGCCGTTGATCAGGTACGGCACGCCGTCGACGTGCGAGGCGTGGAACACACCGACGTGGGAGCCGATGAAGCCGGTGCCCTTGCCGGTCGTGCGCCCGAAGTCGGACAGCCACGCCTCGATGGTCGCCGCCTCCTTGCGGTCGCCGAGCTGGCTGCCCTTCTGCGGGGTTGGGTCGCGCGGCGGGACGTGCTCGACGAGGACGACGGAGTTGACCGAGCGGTCTGCGGCGGCCTCGTCGAGGGCCTGCCGGAACATCGCGACCTGGTCGAAGCCTCCGCCGCGAACACTCAGGCGGGAGGTGTCGAGGGTGATGAAGCGGGTGCCCTTGTGGTCGAAGACACGCTGGGCCTCACCGAAGTTGGCCTTCCACAGGTCGATGGAACCGCCCATGACCTCGTGGTTTCCCGGCACGTAGTAGTACGGGAGCGTGCCGCCGAGCTCTTCGTCGAGGACGCGTTTGGCCAGGTCGAGGTCGGCCTGGGCGGCCTCGTCGACGAGGTCGCCGTTGATGATGAGGAAGTCGGGCGCGGCGGCCTTGATCTCCCGCAGGGTGCGGCGGGCCGAGGCGACGATGTCGCTGTCGGGGTCGCGGGCGACGAACTGGGCGTCGGACATCACCGCGAAGCGCCACTGCTTGCCCTCGACGGTCGCCGTGACGATCGGGTCGACCGGGAGCGGCTCGGCGGGCACGTCGACGGTCGGCGGGACCTTCGCGACGATGTCGTCGATGATCACCTCACTCTTGTACGCCACCGTCGGGCGCGTCTCGGCGACGTAGAAGCGGCGGATCTTCACCGGGTAGGACACCCCGGCCGGGACGGCCATCTCGACGTACTTCCAGCCCGTCCAGGTGATCAGGTCGGTGCGCAGGATCGTGCTGGTGCCCTGCGAGTCGACCAGGTGCAGCGAGGGCCACTCGCCCGTGGCGTTGCCGTGGATCCACATGCCGAAGGCCTGTGGCTGGCCGGGGACCTCGATCATCTGCGGCGGGTCGGCGTAGGCGGCGCGCGTGCCCGTCGAGGTGCTGAAGTCGTAGCTCATCTTCAGGCCCTGGCCGGTGTGGCCCTCGGCGGGTGCGACCGAGCCGGTCGCGCGGGCGGCGCTGAACTTCCACCCGGAGGCGTCGTCGAAGGACGCCGCCGACTGCTCGGTGAGACCGACGGTGACCGGGATGACGGTCTCGATCCCGTCGACGGTCGCGGTGATCAGCGTCGAACCGTCGCCGGCCTTGGCCTCGACGGTGAAGTTGCCGTCGGCGTCGGGGGTGACCGTCAGCAGCGACTCGTCGTAGCTCAGGTCGAGGTCGCGCGGCTCGATCGGCGCGGAGTACCCGCCGGCGTCGAAGCCGACCACGCCGAAGCGCCCCTTGGCGCTGGCGTCGGCCAGGCCGACCCGCTCGACGGTCCCGTCGAGTCGCGTCAGCTCACCGAGAACGGCCAGGTCGAGGCAGCCCTTGTCGCGGCCGGACCTGGCGGTCACGGTCGTCTCGCCACTGCGGCGGGCGTGGAAGACGCCCTTGGAGTCGACGTGGCCGACGCGGTGGTCGTCGGTGCTCCACGACGGGCGGCCCTTCGCCGGACCGTACTTCTCGTCGTGGCCGACGGCGGTCAGGCCGCGCGTGAGACCGGGGAAGACCCGATCGGGGCTGCCACCGGCGACGGCGGTCGAGCCCGGCGCGCGGGCGGGGTCGGCGGCGGTGTCGACGGTGAAGCCGTCGAGCCTCCCCGAGCCCTTCGGCACGGTCACGGCCAAGCCGTTGGCGACCGGGCGCTCGCTGCCGTCGGAGGGACTGTTGACGATCCCGAGGTCGTCGGTTCCGGGCTTGCGGGCCAGCATCGTCGAGGAGCCTCCTCCGTCGATGTTGATGGCGTTGTGGGCGCCGAGTTCGGCCATCATCGCCGCCATCTGCGGAACGGTGATGCCGGCGCTGTTGGTCTGCTTGCCGTCGACGGTCAGCACGTACATGGTGGCGCCGTCGGCGGAGAACCCGACCGCCGAGCGGGCGGCCTGGCCGTCGTCGGGATGCGTCTGCACCTGCCCGTCGACGATGAGGAGCTGGTTGCCGCCGATCGCCGTGCGCGCGACGGAACCGTCGGAGGTCTTCGGCGAGTAGGCGATGGACAGGGCGTCGCCGACCTTGAGCGCGAGCAGCGCGTCGGCGCCCTTCTCCCGCCCGACCAGGACGACCGAGCCCTGCGGGATCTCGCCCTCCCCCGGCGTGGCGCCGACAGAGGTGACGACCCCGTCGGTGACGACGACCTCGGCGGTGCGCGAGGCGCCCACGACGACACGCGTGCGGCTCATCGCGCCCCACAGCGGCGTGTACTCGCCGATCGCGTCGGTGGTGAGCGTGTTGGCGTTGAAGGCCGCCAGGTCGAGGACCGTGCCGGCCGGCGTGGTGACCGTGCCGTCGAAGTCGATCTGGAGGATGCGGCCCAGACCCTGCGGGTCGAGGCTGATCGCGTTGGCCCGGCCGTCGTTGGCGGACTTGACCAGTTCGCCGTCGGAGATGCCGACGCCGTTGGCCGCCCCGGTGTCGTTGATGTCGAAGAAGTCGCCGTTGACGGCGGCGACGGCGTTCGGGATGTCGGCGACCTGCTCGGAGATCGGCTCGACGCTGGCGACCGGGTCGGCCGAGAGGTACTCGACCTTCGCCCCGGAGGTCAGGTCGACGGTGAGGGAGTCGGCGCGCAGCCAGCCGTCGGCCTGCCAGCGGTCGAAGGAGTCGTGGGTGACTCCCGGCGCGAGGCGGTCGGTGGAGCGCAGGGTCTCGATCGGGCCCGCGGCGGCCGCGGGAGCCGCGGCCGGGTCGGCGTGCACCGGCGGGGCGGTGACGACGATGCCCGCCGCTATCAGCGAGAGGAGCGCGGCGGCCAATGTGGGCGGTCGCGTGCGAGTGGACACGAACCCTCCGGGGGTGGGTTGGGGTTGGGAGTCTTGGGCCGGATGGCGACGGCCAGAGTGGTGGGACTGTAGGCATTCAACTCCAGGTGCGTTGCGGTTGCAAGGTTTTCTTCGTGGGCATCGGGTGGATGGTAGGAAAACTTCGGGTGATCTTGGGGTGGGCGCGCGTGCGGCGGGCGGTGTTCAGAGTCCTGGCCCCTGGCCACTTCCGGATTCACCTGCTCCTGTTGCGGCGAAAGCCATCCCGATGCGCCGATGAACTACACCGCGCCCGCTCCGGCGTACTGGGATCCGGCCAGCGGGTGGATGCCCGGCAATCCGGCACCTGTGTGGCGGACGGGGAGGACCACCACTTCGTTCTCGGGCTCATCGAGATCCCGGTGACCGACGGCGGCGGGACGCGCTGCCCCACCACGGCAAGCGCGGCGAGGCGTCTGGCCACGGCCCAGCACGGGGCAGCGAGGCAGCGAGGCGTGGTTTCTCCCCCACCTCAAACCGGCTGGGTGGCTCCGCCCCCAGCACCCCCGCCGGGACTCCGTCCCGAACCCTGCTGGGAGGCTCCGCCCCCAGACCCCCGCTGGAGCTCCGCCCCAGACCCCGCCAGGAACTCCGTCCCTGGACCCGGTCCTCAGCCTGGGCTGCGGGCCGTACGGAGTGGCGACTGGTCGCGTGGCGTTCTCGGCGCCGCCGGTCTTCTCCTACCCGCGACCTTCGCCCCGCTCCACGCCCGCGTCCCACCCACTTCCCTCCCACACCCGCGTCTCGCCCACTCCACTCCTGTCGTCCCGCCCCAGGCCCACCGCCCGCTCCCCGCCCCCTCTTTCTCTGCGCGTCACCTGCCCCCTCTTTCTCCGCACGTCACCCCACGAAAAAACCCGCCGACCCTTCGGTCGGCGGGCTTTCGTCGTGCCCCTGGTACTTCTGCCTACTCCCCGCCGCCCGGCGTGGTCTTGGCGATCTGCATCAGGAACTCGATGTTCGTCTTCGACTTCTTCAGGCGGTCGAGCAGCAGCTCCAGAGCCTGCTGCTGCTCCAGCCCGGACAGCACCCGGCGGAGCTTGTAGATGATCGCCAGTTCCTCGGGAGCAAGGAGGATCTCCTCCTTACGCGTCGACGAGCCGTGCACGTCGACGGCCGGGAAGACCCGCTTGTCGGCGAGCTTGCGGTCGAGCTTCAGCTCGGCGTTGCCGGTCGCCTTGAACTCCTCGAAGATGACCGTGTCCATCATCGAACCGGTCTCGACGAGCGCGGTGGCGATGATCGTCAGCGAGCCGCCGTTCTCGATGTTGCGCGCCGCGCCGAGGAAACGCTTCGGCGGGTAGAGCGCGGTCGAGTCGATACCACCGGACATGATGCGACCCGAGGCGGGCGCCGCCAGGTTGTACGCACGGCCCAGACGCGTCACCGAGTCGAGCAGCACGACCACGTCGTACCCGAGCTCCACGAGACGCTTGGCGCGCTCGATCGACAGCTCGGCGACCGTGGTGTGATCGGCCGGCGGACGGTCGAAGGTGGAGGCGATGACCTCACCCTTGACCGAGCGCTGCATGTCGGTGACCTCTTCAGGCCGCTCGTCGACGAGGACGACCATGAGGTGGCACTCGGGGTTGTTGGTGGTGATCGCGTTGGCGATCGCCTGCATGACACTCGTCTTACCCGCCTTCGGCGGCGCCACGATCAGGGCGCGCTGGCCCTTACCGAGCGGAACGACGAGGTCTATCACCCTCGTGGTGAGGATGTGCGGCTCGGTCTCCAGCCGCAGACGCTCCTGCGGGTAGAGCGGCGTGAGCTTGTAGAACTCCGAACGGCGACGGGCCTCGTCGGGCTCCATGCCGTTGATGGTGTCCAGCCGCACGAGCGGGTTGTACTTGTCGCGACGGTTCCCCTGCTGCTGCTGCTCGCCCTCGCGGGGCGCGCGCACGGCACCGGTGACGGCGTCACCGCGACGCAGGCCGTACTTGCGGACCTGCGACATCGACACGTAGACGTCGTTCGGGCCGGCGAGGTAACCGGTGGTCCGGATGAAGCCGTAGTTGTCGAGGATGTCGAGGATTCCGCCGACCGGCACGAGCACGTCGTCCTCGCGGATCTGCGGCTCGCCGCCGCCACCCCCGCGCTGACGGTCGCCCTGGCCGCCGCGGTCCCCGCGGTCGCCGCGGTCTCCACGGTCGCTTCGCTCGTTGCGCTCTCCACGCTCGCCGCCGCGGCGGCGGTCGCGGTCACGCTGACGGCGGTTGCGGCGACGGCCGCCCTCGTCGTCATCGTCGGCGCGGTTGTCCCGGTTGTCCCGGTCGCGGTTGCCCTGCTGGTCGGAACCCTGCTGGCGGTTGTCGCCGCGATCGCGGTCGCGCTGACGCTCGCCGCTCTGGTCCTTGTTGTTCACGGGCTTCTTGTCCCCCTCGGCGGACTGCGCGACCGGCTGCTTGTCGCGCTGACGGTCGCCGCGGTCGCGCTGGCGGCGCTCACGGCGCTGCTCGCCGCCCTCGGCGCCGGACTGGCCATCGGCCTGGCCGTCGGACTGCTTGTCCGCGGCGGGCTCGGCGGCCGGCGCCTCGGGCGCGGCCGTCTCGCTCACCGCCTCGGTGATGGTGCCGCGAGGCTGCGGAGGACCGGCGGGGCGAGTGGCCCTGCGCGGACGCTCAGCGGAGCCCGCGGGCTCCAAAGTGGGCTGTGCCGAGCCCTTCGTCTCGTCGGACGCGCCGTTGACCGGTGCGGACGAGCCGCCGCCTTGTGCTCCCTGGATCGCGACGATGAGCTCGCTCTTGCGCATCCGGCCGATGCCGGTGATGCCGAGAGAGCTGGCGAGTCGCTGCAATTCGGGCATGAGCATGGCCGCAAGGCCGGTACCGGTCCGCTTACGCCGGGCGTTGCCGGTCACGGACGGGGTGGTGGCGTCGTCGGTGACGTCCGGCGAAACGTCGGTGGTGTCGCTCAATGGTTTCCTTCCCTTGGCAGGCCGGTAGGAACCGGCCTCGGGCTACGCGCTTTTCACGTCGAGCACCACGTGCTTCGATGCGTGGACGTGTGGGCCTTCGGCCCTTTTGGGGTGCGGAGTCTTCTGCGTGGCTGGGTCGCACACCGTGCCGGAATCGGACCAGAAGTGGGAAGTCCTCCCCAGACATGACCGTGGCAGGTGGCAGGGTTTCTAAAATCGGGGGTCTTCCCCTATAGAGACCAGGCACGCGCCGGAACACCGCGGCTGCCGCTGAAAGAGCTGTGTGCGCGCAAAGTGCTGTGACTTCGTGACGAACACTGCGGCTGTGCTGTTCATAAGGATAATCAACTACGTCCCCGCGTACAACACCTGGGTCCCGGCGTGTTCCTCCCGGGGGCTCAGATCACGCTCGCGCCCTCGGCCACCGCCAGTTTAAAGGCCTCGAATCCGTCGACGTCCCCGGGCGCGTCGCCGAAGGCGATAACGCTGGGACCTGCCCCGCTGATGGCCGCCGGGACGCCCTGGTGACGCAGTTCGGCGACCAGTGCGGCACTGCGGGCCATCGTCGCCGAGCGGTACTGCTGGTGGATGCGGTCGTCGGTGGCTTCGAGGAGCAGTTCGGGGGCGGCGGTGATGGCGTGGACGAGCAGCGCGGCGCGTCCGACGTTGTAGGCGGCGTCGACGTGCGGGACGCGTCCGGGCAGTGCCGCTCGGGCGTGCGCGGTGAGGCCCTGACCTGCGGGTACATATACGACGGGCGCGACGCCCGGGGCAGGTTCCAAGCGCACGGCGCGGGAGCCGTCGCCGTCGGTCCAGGCGATCGTGAAGCCGCCGAGCAGGCAGGGCGCGACGTTGTCGGGGTGGCCCTCGATCTCGCCCGCGAGGCGCAGGCGCGCGTCGAGCCCGAAGCCGGCGTCGGGGCACAGCGCTGCGGCCAGACTGATGCCGGCGACGATGGCCGCCGAGGAGGAGCCGAGCCCTCGCGCGTGCGGGATGCGGTTGAGGCAGGACAGGCGCAGGCCCGCCGGGCGAGCGCCGATGCGGTCGAATGCCAGGAAGGCCGCGCGTGCGACCAGGTGGGTCTCGTCGGCGGGGAGGTTTCCCTCGCCCTCGCCGCGTACCTCGACCACGACGCCGTCGCCGGTGACCTCGGCGGTCACCTCGTCGTGAAGGGCCAGTGCGAGGCCGAGGGAGTCGAAGCCTGGGCCGAGGTTGGCGCTGGTGGCGGGCACCCTGACGGTGACGGCACCGGTGGTGAATCGGGTCACGGACGTGACGTTACCCTCACCCGCGCGGCCCGCCGGGCACAGACCCGGCGGCACTCACTCCTTGTCCGCACGCGGCTCCCGCCCCGCCTGCTTCAGCGCCGCGCGCAGGGCGTACTCGATCTGCGCGTTGACGCTGCGCAACTCGTCGGCGGCCCACTTCGCGATCGCGTCGTGCACCGCCGGGTCGAGTCGCAATAGGACGTTCTTGCGTGGTGGCACGCCATTCCCCTATGTGGATCGGCTTAGTGGTACAGCGAACCGGTGTTGACCACCGGCTGCGTCGACTGGTCGGAGCACAGTACGACGAGCAGGTTGGACACCATCGCGGCGCGCCGCTCGTCGTCGAGTTCCACGATGTCCTCGGCCGAGATGCGGTCGAGGGCCATCCGCACCATCCCGACGGCGCCTTCGACGATCTTCGAGCGGGCGGCGACGACGGCGGTGGCCTGCTGGCGGCGCAGCATGGCGTGGGCGATCTCGGGCGCGTAGGCGAGGTGGGTGATCCTCGTCTCAAGGATCTCGACGCCGGCGAGTTCGACGCGCTCGCGGAGTTCGTTGGTGAGCTCCTCGGCGACCGCGGCGCCGTCGCGCAGGCTCATCAGGTCGGAGCCGTGGCTGTCGTAGGGGTAGCAGGTGGCCATGTGGCGGACGGCGGCCTCGGCCTGGATGGAGACGTAGGCCTGGTAGAGGTTGATGGCGAAGGTGGCCTTGGCGGCGTCCACGACGCGCCAGACGATGACGGCGCCTATCTCGACGGGGTTGCCGTCGGCGTCGTTGACCTTGGCCGGTGGCGTCTCGAAGTTGCGGACGCGCAGCGACACGCGGTTCTTGTTGGTCAGCGGCAGGACCCAGTGCAGGCCCGGCTCGCGGACGGAGCCCACGTAGCGGCCGAAGAGCTGGACGACGACGGCCTCGTTGGGGTTGACCGCGACGATGCCGGTGACGAGGACCGCCACGGCGAGGACGGCGACCGCGATCAGGGCGGCGAGGGTGCCGTCGTCGCCGTCACTGGCGTGGCGGACGAACATCGCCCCGCACGCGACCAGGACGGCGATGACCGCGAGCGTGGCGAGAAGTCCGGGGATGCGGAACGCGGCGCGCTCCATGGCTACCTCCGAGGGCTAGCGAAGTGATATCACCATGCTATACAGCGGCACACCGACCGGTCAAAATCTCACTCAAAGTAGTGCACAGATTCCCTTGCATAATTTGCTGTGCACATTTACCTTTGCATTCATGAGCGACGACGAGCGGCGCGAGATCACCGAGCTCGAGGTCCTGCGTTCCCTGGCCCAGCCGAGGAGGCAGCAGATCATCCAGCACCTGACGATGCACGGCCCGGCGACCTCGGCGACCCTCGCCCGCGCCCTCGACCTCAACACCGGCGCCACCAGCTACCACCTGCGCGAACTGGCCCGGCAGGGCTTCGTCGAGGAGGTGCCCGACCAGACCCACGGCCGGCAGCGGTGGTGGCGCTACGTCAAGCGCGACATCCGCTTCGCCCCGCGCGGCGGTCAGGACGAGGCCACCCGGGTCGTCTTCGACGAGATGACCCGCCAGTCCTTCGCCGCCGACGTCGAGGCCTTCCACCGCTCCCAGGCCGAGACGGCCGAGGACGGCGAGTGGGTCGACGGCCTCCCGTACTCGCGCGGCACGATCCGCGTCTCCATGGATCAGCTTCGCGACTTCTTCGAGGAGTACATCGCACTCCTCAACCGCTACGCCCACTCCGACCGGGACGACGCCCGGACCGTACTGACACGTTTCCTCGCGTTTCCCGCCCCCTCGGCGCCCACCGCCGATTCCGACGAAGACTGATTGGCACACACCCTCATGACCGCCGCAACGCTCTCCCCAGCCCGCAAGACGGCCGCCGTACGACTCGACGGGGTCTCCAAGACCTATGGAAAGGGAGCCGGCCGCGTCGCCGCCCTCAAAGAGGTCAGCGTCGCCATCCCCCGCGGCAGCTTCACCGCCGTGATGGGCCCCTCCGGTTCGGGCAAGAGCACCTTCCTCCACTGCGCGGCCGGGCTCGACCACCCCAGTTCGGGCACCGTCCGGCTCGGCGACACCGACCTGTCGGGCATGAACGAGACCGCCCTGACCAAGTTGCGCAGGAAGCGCGTCGGCTTCGTCTTCCAGGCCTTCAACCTCGTCCCGGCCCTGACGGTCACGCAGAACATCACCCTGCCGTTCCGCCTAGCGGGTTCCAAAGTGGACAAGGGCTGGCTCGCCGAGGTCCTCCGCCGCGTCGGCCTCGCCGAGCGCGCCTCGCACCGCCCGGCCGAACTGTCCGGCGGCCAGCAGCAGCGCGTCGCGATCGCCCGCGCCCTGGTCACCCGCCCCGAGGTCCTCTTCGGCGACGAACCGACCGGCGCGCTCGACACCGTCACCGCCAAGGAGATCCTCGGCCTGCTCCGCTCCACCGTCCACGACATGGGCCAGACGGTCGTGATGGTCACCCACGACCCGGTCGCCGCCGCCTTCGCCGACACCGTCCTGTTCCTCGCCGACGGCCGCATCGTCGAGGCCATGCCCTCCCCCACCGCCGACAAGGTCGCCGAGCGCATGACCCACCTCGGAGCGTGGTCGTAGTGTTCACCTTCGCACTGCGAACGCTGCGGTCCCGGCTGGCCGGATTCGTCGGCGCCTTCGTCGCCCTCATGTGCGCCGCGGCGATGGTCGCCGCCTGCGGCATGCTCCTCGACACCGGCCTGCGCGGCGAGATCCCCGTCGAGCGCTACGCCGGCGCCCCTGTGGTCGTCGCCGGCGACCAGGAAGTCCACTGGACGACCACCAAGGACAAGGGCGAGGGCGAGGTCAAGACGAAGACGAAGTCCAAGCCGCTGACCGAGCGCGCCTGGATCCCCGCCGACCTCGCCGGCACCGTCGCGGCCGTCCCCGGCGTCGACCAGGCCGTCCCCGAGGTCACCTTCCCCGCCTACCTCCTCGACGACCGCGGCCTCCCCCTCCCCGGCCCCGAAGACGGCGACTCCTGGGGGCACGGCATCGCCTCGGCCCCCCTGACGCCGTTCACGGTGACCGATGGACGCGCCCCCGCCGCCACCGGTGAGATCGCCCTCGACACCGAACTCGCCGCGCGGGCCGGGATCGGCGTCGGCCAGACCGCGTCCGTGCAGAGCACCACCGTGCCCGGCACCTACACCGTCGTCGGGCTGGTCACGCCCGAAGCGGGCGACCTCGCCGCGCAGTCGACGATCTTCTTCTCCGACGAGGAGGCCCGCGCCCTCGCCGGCCACGACGGGCAGCTCACCGCGATCGGGGTGCTCCCCAGCGCCGGCACCGACCTCGCACAGCTCCACCGCGACCTGACCGCGGCCCTGGACGGCACACCCGGCGAGGTCTACGCCGGAGCGGCGCGCGGCCCACTGGAGTTCGTCGAGGCCGAAGGCGCCCGCGTCAAGCTGCTGAGCATGGGCGGCGCGATCGGCGGCACCTCGCTGCTGGTCGGCGTCCTGGTCGTCGTCGGAACCTTCGCGCTGTCGATGCAGCAGCGCCACCGCGAGATCGCGCTCCTGCGGGCCATCGCGGCCACACCCCGCCAGATGCGGCAGCTCATCGGCCGCGAGGCGCTCATGGTCGGCGCGATCGCCGCACCGCTCGGCGCCTTCGCCGGGATCTTCCTGGGCGGATGGCTGCGCAACCGCTTCGTCTCCTACGGCGTCATCCCCGCCAACCTCGACCTGGTCGTCAGTCCCTTCCCCATCGCCGCCGCCGTGATCGCGACCCTCGCCGCGGCCTTCCTGGCCGCGCGCATCTCCGCGCGGCACGTCATCCGCATCCGCCCCACCGAGGCCCTGTCGGACGCGGCCATGCCCACGCCCAGGCTCGGCGTCGTCCGCTCGATCCTCGGCCTGCTCGCCTTGGCGGGCGGGGTGGTGCTGCTAGTGGTCCTGAGTGGACTGTCGACGGAGGCCGCGGCCAGCCCGGTCACCTTCTTCACCGCGATCCTGCTGGTCGTCGCGCTGTCCCTGCTCGGGCCCGTGGTGGCACGCGTCGCGGCCTACGTGTTCACGCCGCTCCTGAGCTGGATCCTGCGCGCCGGCGGCTATCTGGCCGCCGCCAACGCCCGCACCAGCGCGCGCCGGCTGGCGTCGGTGATCACGCCGCTCGGACTGCTCGTCGCCCTGACCGTGACGATCCTGTTCGTGCCGACGACCATGGGCGACGCCGCCGCCGGCGAACTGCGCGACGGCACCAAGGCCGACTACACGCTGACCGCCCCCGGCCCGGGCATCCCGTCGGAGGCGGCCGCCACCGTCCGCGACCTGCCCGGCGTCGACGCCGCCACCGAGACGATCGGCTCGACCGTCCGCATCGGCCAGGACAAGTACCGCGCCAAGGGCGTCACACCCGAAGGCGTGTCGGCCAACCTGGACCTGGGCGTCACCAAGGGATCCATGGACGACTTCGCCGGCACCTCGATCGCCATGAGCGAGCTCGCCGCCGAGCAGCGCGCCGCCTCCGTCGGCGACGAGATCGACGTGACCATGGGCGACGGCGTGCACGTCACCCTGACCCTGGTCGCGATCTACGAGCGCCACCTCGGCTTCGGCGACCTGACACTGCCGCACGAAGTCGTCGCGGCCCACGTCGACAACCCCCTGTCGTCGACCGTGCTGGTCTCCGGATCCGTTACGCCGCAGGACATCCGCACCGCCCTCGGCAAGACCTACCCGACCCTCGCCGTGCTCGGTGACGCCGAAGTCGAGGAGGCCCGCTCCACCGTGGCGTCGACGAACGCCGAGGTCCAGTTGCTGGTGATGAGCCTGGTCATCGCCTTCGCCGCCATCGCCGTCGTCAACACCCTGGCCATGGCCACCGCCGACCGCGCCCGCGAGTTCGCGCTACTGCGGCTGGTCGGCACGACGAAGCGGCAGGTCATGCGCATGCTGCGGACCGAGACCGGCATGGCCGTGCTCATCGCGGTGGTGCTCGGGACCGGCATCGCCGTGGCCACGCTGACCGCGTTCAGCGTCGGCATGACCGGCGCTGCCCAGCCTTCGATGCCGTTCGTGACGTACGCGACGGTCATCGCCGGCGCGGCGCTGCTGGCACTGGTGTCGACGGTGCTGCCGGGCCGCGTGGCACTGCGGGGCAGGCCGTCGGACGTGATCGGGGGCAAGCAGTAGTTCCGCGGAAGACGATGGCCGGCACCTCACGGGTGCCGGCCATCGGTCGTCAGGCGATGTCGCCGCAGATTCCCAGCGCCCCCACCGGCAACCCCGGCAAGTACGTCTCCCATTCCGGCTCCGTGAGTTCTCTGCCGACCTGGGCGCAGGCCGCCGAGCGCGGATCGGCGAGGAATCCGAGGTCGTACACGAACACGCCCATGTCCGTCGCGACGGCCGCGCGCCAGCCGTCGGCAGCGAACACCAGGTCGTGCGGAAGAGCGGGAGTCGGCATGCTGAACGCGAGCCCATTGCTTTCCACGTCCCAGAGGTCGACACCGCCGTCCACGCCCGTTCGGACAAGGGCGATGAACCTACCGTCCGGCGAGAAGTCCACCGTGTAACGGGCCAGGTCGTCGAGTCCTTCGGTCGCCACCTCCTGGTGGCTGCCGTCGGCGACCGACCACAGCGCCACCGAATGCGTTCCGACACCGGCGAGTCTGGTCCCATCGGCGCTGAACGCGAGCGCCGAGGGCGGGTCCTGGTTGCCGCGCAGCGTCGCGGTCAGCGTTCCGCTGTGAGCGTCCCAGACCCGCACGACACCGAAGTCGTCCGAGGTGGCGAGCAATCGTCCGTCAGGGCTGAGGTCCATCGCCCTCACACCTTCGCCATGTCCGCCCAGACGGAGGCGCTCCTTGCCCGTCGCCGTGTCCCACATCAGCACGTCTCCGTGCATGTCGGCCGCGCTGTACAGCACAGCACCGTCGGGACTGAACTCGACGGCGACGACCGCGCCGACGTGGCCGTTCAGGATCGCCCTGACCTTTCCTGTCGCCGTTTCGAGCAGGTCGATCTCCGTCCGCCGGTCCGCCGATGCCGCGAACGCCAAGAGGGACCCGTCGGAGTTGATCGCGCTGGGCAATTCCGAACCTTCCGGGCGGGTCCCGACGATCTCACCGTCGACGGCACCGCCGTCGAACCTCCACAGCCTCGTTCCTTCCCAACCGATTCCCGCCAGGAGGCCCGCGGCCGCGGCGTAGTCGACCCTGAGCGGCCAGCCCCGGGTGACGCCGTCCAGCCTCCTCAATAGATTCGTAGACGCGCTCAGCGCCAAGCCCACGTCCCATCTCTGTAGTCCTGCGTCGGTGGCCGCGACGAGAGCCGACCCGCCGGGCTGGAAGGCCAAGCCCATAATCGACGCGTCGGTCTGGAAACTGGCCACGAGCTGCCCGGTCGCGGCGCCCCACAGGCTCACAAAACTCCCGTCGGCGGTTGCGAACATGCCGCCGTCCGGGCTTATGACGGGAAGCAACATTGCGGGCGTGCGCCAAATCCAGCGGCCCTCGTTCACCGCGGTATAGCAACCGGTGGCGCTGCACGCGGTCATGTCGTCGGCGCCCGGCACGCCTGCGTGCAGCAAGCGGACGTAATCGCCGAGGTCCTGCGACCCCGTCGACTCCCCGCTCCCGATGTCTCTGCTCTCGACCACGCCGTCACTACCTCCGGTGACCAGCGCGGTTCCGTCCGGCGAGAAGGCGAGGACGTCGTCGAACTCTCCGCCGAAGGCCGCGACGCGGTCACCGGTGTCGGTGGCCCAGATCCTCGTCCGTTCGACCTCGGCCGAGGCGATCATCGAGCCATCGGGGCTGAAGGCCAGGTCGCCGACTTCGGTGGCATCGGCGATGGTGCGCGCCAAGGTGCGCGTTCGGACGTCCCAGATCCGCACGCCGTCGATCGAGTTGGCCGCGAGCAAAGCCCCGTCAGGACTGAACTCCACGTTGGCAAGGCCGCCTCGGATCAGCGGTGGGTCCAGCCGCTCGGTCTCCCACGTGTCGGTCCGCCAGAGCGTGATGATGCCCTTGCTGGCACGGGCCGCCAGGAGTGACCCGTCCGGACTGAACGCGAGGGAGTCCACCTCGCCGACTCCGTCTTCGATGAGGCGGCCGGTCGACGGGTCGTTCACGGCGTTCGTCATCGACAAGTACGCGCTGTCGGTCCCTGCCAGCTCCCATGCCGCGACCGCGAGCAGCCTGGCCAGTTCGCCGTCGGTTGCGCGCAGGTCGGCGCTGGCGCTCACCAGCTGCGCGGCCAATGCCTCGTCGCGCTGGTCGGTGAGTTCGGCGTTGGCGTCGAAGACCAGCGCCACCATGACCATCGCGATCGCCGTCAGACCGGCGAGCGCACCTGTCACCACCTTGCGGAGGCGACCTCGGCGTCGTTGGTGACTTCGTGCCACGGCCAGGAATGCCGGCGAGGCGCCGGCGAGCGCGGGAAACCGGTCGGCGTTCGGCGTCCAGACGTTCCGGTGTTCGTGTTCGACGGCTTCGAGCCGCGTCCCCTGGTACAGAAACGATGGATCGCGGCCGCCGTCGTCCCACGCTCCGGCGTCCTCCTCAAGCTGGTTGAGCAGGGCGAGGCTGGCGCGGTCGGGCTCGACCCAGCTTCGCAGCCGGTCCCAGTACCGCAGCAGGGAGTCGTGGGCGATCTCCGTCGCGCCCGCGTGGGCGATCAGCAACCGCGCGGTGGTGAACGCCTCGCGGACGGCTGCGTGGTGAGGGCTTCCGGAGTCGAGTTCGGACAGCGGTACCGGTCGGCGCGAAAGCGTCCCGTCGCGTCCGACGCTCACCAGGCGCCGGAACATGTCCTGCGCGGCCGCCTGCTGATCCGGGTCGCCAAGAGCCCTGTACACCGCTTCGGCACCGGCCCTCACCGCGTTCACGACGCCACCGAATGAGCCGTATGCGCGGCGAGTGAGACGTCCCTGCGTTCTGCCTTCCCAGACCAAGAGCATCGTCTGGGACAGCAGCGGAAGTGCCGCCGAGTCGTCGGACGCGCCTCGCAGGTCGGCGATGATGTCATCGGCCAAGCCCTGATCGAGATCGAGCCCGGCCACGGCGGCCGGCCCGGTGACGGCCTGTCTCAACTCCCCGGAGTTCATCGGGGATACGAGGAAGAGGTTGTCCTGGAGAACCTCCACCAGTCCCGGGTCAGTGGCGCAGCGGTCGACGAAGTCGCCGCGCAGGGCGAACACCACGAGGCCCGCGTCGTCGCGGGCTATCGACAAGACCACGGTGATGAAGGCGTCCCGCTCATCCTCGCCGGCAAGAGTGAACAGCTCCTCGAACTGGTCGACCACCAGAAGCAGGCGTGCGGGTTCGCCGACGCCGAGTTCGGGCAGGCGCTGACGCACCAGGAGATGGGCCTGGTCCGGTTTCTCGGTGAGGGAACGGAGTGTCGCCACGGCATCCGGTCCGCCGATGGAGGCGAGTGCGACCGCGAACGCCTCCAGAGGTGCCCCTCCGGGAGTCAGCGCCAGCTGAGGCCAGGCTTCCGCGCCTTCGACGGGAAGCCCGCCTCTGCGAAACTCCGGCATCAGCCCGGCGCGCAGCAGTGACGACTTTCCGGCACCGGATGCGCCGGTGACCGCGATCATCCCGCCCGATCCGATGCGTGAGGCGCAGTAGGCGATGAGTTCGGAGAGCACACGCGTCCGCCCGAAGTAGACGTCCTGGTGCTCCTCACCGAAGGGAAGGAGGCCGCGGTAGGGCGACTGGAGCCGGTCACGGTGCCCGTCGTCGCTGGATTCCGCGGCGAGCCGATGGTGGATCTGCATGAGCAGTACCGATTGCCGGCGGAGGATGTCGTGGCCCGACCGCTGTGCCAGCTCCAGTCGTCGGACGCCCTGCCGGGTCTCCTCGACGGCCTCGCGGGTGTCGCGCAGCAGGAACGCGAAATCCTCGGAAGCCGCGCCCAGGTCCCTGAACTCACTGACGAGCAGATCGAGCAGCGCCTCGTCGCCTGCTGTGACGGCGAACTCCGTGGCGATCCGGGCGGCCTGGACCTCTTTGAGGATCTCCGCGACGGCCTGCCGGGCTTCCGCCGTGTCCTCGTCGTCGGAGGCCAGCAGCGCGTCGAAGCGCTCGGCCAGTGCGTCCTCGATCTCCGCCGGGGTGCCGTCCGCGCCTCGGTCGCGTCTGAGCCCTTTGATCGCCTCGGCGACGACGTTGGTGAGCGTGCCGCCGCCGATTCCCCCGAGGACGCCGAGCGCGGCCGTGGCGGCGGCTCCGCTGCCTAAAACGGCGGCGGCGATCGGCGCGCAGGCTCCCGCGCAGAGGACCGCCGTGATCGTGGGGCGGGCAGCGGTACGCAAAGCGCCCGCGAATCGGGTCATCGCGGCGCGAACACCCGCGCGAGCTCCGACGAGGGGATCGTCGGGTTCCGGGGGCAACGCCATGCGCCTGACCCTAACCGATTCAGGACTGCGCGTGCCGCTCTCGACACTGTCCGCGATTCGACACTCGGGCGATTTCACGCGGGTCCCGGTGTCGGCGCAAGCGGCTCAAGGCTCACCGATGTCCGGATGGCAGCGCGGAGGCGGTTCCCCGCCGCCCAAACGGGTATCCCCCACACAACTCACTGGCGACCATGCATGCCCCGGCATATGGTGGCGGAGGTGGGATGAATGACCGGTCCGTCCGGAAAGGACAGTGATGGTTACCAGACAGGCCACCGCGATCAGCGTCCACTGGCAGCGCGCGCTGCGGCTGCACCACCTCGTCGAGCAGGCACTCGCGCAAGGTCTGCACCGCGGCCATCATCTCGGGCTGTCGGAGTTCCGCGCGCTCGACGAACTCGCCGCGACGAGGGGCGGGGCCATGCGGGTGCAGAACCTGGCGGTGGCCATCGGCCTCAACCAGAGTTCGGTCAGCCGACTCGCCGCGCGGCTCGAAGAGGCGGGCCTCGCCCGCCGCACGACGTGCGCCGACGACCGTCGCGGGGTGTTCACCGAACTCACCGCCAAGGGCCGGGTGACGCACCGGCAGGCGAAGGCTACCTACGAGAAGGTGCTGTCGAAGGCACTCGACGAGGCCGGCACCGACGACGAGCTGTCGCGCCTGGCCTCGGCCGTGCGCGAGGAGCGCTGACCCTCAACCGAGCACACGGTGGGCGAGGCGGTCGAGCGCCGCCCCTATCTCCACTGTCGACAGTCGCCGCTGCTCGCGCTGGTAGCGGAAGACCTCGGGCGCCAGCGGCGCCAGCAGCGCGTCGACGAGCGCGTCCGGGTCGGGGGTCCCGGCGGCGACGAGCAGCGAGTGGACGTGGACGCGCCAGAACCCGTAGGCGCCGGTCGCCATGCGCGCGCTGCCGGTCTCGGCGCCCAGCACCAGCGGCAGGTGCCGGTCGAGCAGAGCGAGCATCGCCTCGTAGAAGGCCGCCAGCCTGTCCCCCGGTTCGGCGCCCGGCCCCAGCGGCGGTTCTCCTGACAGCAGCCGCTGCTGCAGCGCGCGCTCGTGCTCGTCGAGAAGAGCCATGGCGATCGACCCGACGTCGGGGTAGCGGCGGTACAAGGTGGCCCGGCCGACGCCCGCCTCCTTGGCGATCCGGTCCATCGTGACGGTGCCGGGATCGGCGGTGCTGAAGAGGCGTTCGGCCGCGGCGAGCACCCGGGCGCGGTTGCGGGCGGCGTCGGCCCTCTCGCGACCTTCCGGCGGCGAAGCGGCGATGTCCATGGGTCGATCCTAGACACCCTCGCCGATCAAGTGGACGCAGTGTCCGTTTATCTGCCTACACTAGGCGGACACACTGTCCACTTATCGCCGCCTGAAGGAACCATGCACCTCACACTCCTCGCCGCCGCCCTCCTCATCGGCTGCCTCCTCGCCGTCCAGGCCTCGGTGAACCTCCAGCTCAACGCCGCCGTCGGCACCCCGTACGGCGCCTCGGCCGTCCAGCTCGGCGTCGCCACCGGCCTCCTCGCGCTGGCCGCGTTGGTCACCGGCGCGTTCGGAGCGTTCGGCCACCTCGCCGACGTCGAGCCCTGGCACCTCCTCGGCGGGCTCGCCAGCCCTCTCTACATCACCAGCGGGATCCTGCTGTTCCCCCGGATCGGTGCGCTGGCCGCCGTCGGCCTGTTCGTCACGGGGCAGATGTTCGCCTCACTGGCCCTCGACCTGTTCGGGCTGCTCGGCGTCGCCCGGCAGCCGCTGAGCGCCGGAACGGTCCTCGGCGCCCTCGCCGTCCTGGGCGGCATCACCATCGTCATCAGGGGCGCCAAGCGCTCGGCGCCGACCGCGACGCCGGCCCCGCAAGGCGTCGGCAGGGCCGGCTGGGTCCTGCTCGGACTGATCGCCGGCGCGGTGCTCCCCGTCCAGGGCGCCGTCAACGGGCGGCTGCGCGCCGACCTCGATGAGCCGCTGGCCGTGGCCGTCGTCAGCTTCGTCGTCGCCACGACCACCATCGCGATCGTCCTGCTGGTGCTGCGCGCCCTCGACCGCACGCCCGCCCCGAAGCTCGGCGCGCTGGGCAAGGTGCCGTGGTGGGGCTGGCTCGGCGGTGCCTGCGCGGCCGTCTACGTCACCGCGACCTTCCTGCTGATCCCCGAGATCGGCGCCGCCACGACGATCGCGCTGACCGTGACCGGCCAGCAGCTCGCGTCGGCGCTCATCGACCACTTCGGACTGTTCCGGCTTCCCCGCCGGCCGCTCAACCCCGGTCGCTTGACGGGGCTGGCGTTGCTGGTCGCCGGGTCGCTGGCGATCCAGCTCGGGTGAGGCGTCCGCCGCCCTCAGGCCACGCCGGCCTCGTCGAGGATGCGCTCCATCACCGGCACGGGCAGGTTCGGGTTGCGGGCGGCGGCCTGGGAGGTCGCGGGGTCGTCGAGCAGTTCGAGGACACGCGGGAGTGGAAGTCGCGGGTCCCCGGCGACGACGCGGCGCAGGTCCGGATCGCGACCGAAGTCCTCGATCACGGACTGGTCCAGGTCGTCGTCGGTGGCGAGCAGCGCGACCAGTTCGCTGGTGAGGCGCGGGTTACAGGCCGCCGAGCGGCGCAGGCCGATGTGAGCGGAGTGCGCCGCGGTCGAGAGCAGGTCGAGATCCTCGCTCTCGGTGATCTACGTCAGTCGGCGCAACCGGTCTTGCGGTTTCACCTCGTAGTCGACCGCCGCGCGCTCGGCCTCCGTGAGGCCGGGGTGCATGGAGACGTGGAGACGAACGTAGGGATCCGGGTCGGAACCCAGCGCGACCCCGAGTTCGCGCGGCAGATTCGGGTTGCCGACCACGCCTTTCGCCCGCAACGTCGGCAGAGCGCCGGGCCCGCCAGACATAAACATTGCTTATCGCCCTACCTCCCCCAAACCAAAGGCGCCCGGCCACCGCCGGGCGCCCCGAAAACCCAAAACCCGAACCCCTACAACCCCAGCGACCGCGCCGCCGCGACCACGTCGACCTTGATCGTCTCCGGCGACGGCGCGCACGCCACCGCCCAGTCGGGATCCTTCAGCCCGTGCCCGGTCACCGTGCACACCACGCGCGAGCCCCGCGCGATCGTCCCGTCCTCGACGGCGGCGAGCATCCCCGCGACCGAGGCCGCGCTGGCGGGCTCGACGAACACGCCCTCACTTCGCGGCAGCATCCGGTACGTCGACAGGATCTCGCGGTCGGTGACCGCGCGGATCTGCCCGCCGGAGTCGTCGCGCGCATCGATGGCCTGCCCCCACGAGGCGGGGTTGCCGATGCGGATGGCGGTGGCGATGGTCTGCGGCTCGCGCACCACTTCCCCACCGACCAGCGGCGAGGCGCCCTGCGCCTGCACACCGATCATCTTCGGCGTCTTCGTCGCGTTGCCCGCCGCATGGTCCTCGGTGTAACCCATCCAGTAGGCGGTGATGTTGCCGGCGTTGCCGACCGGGAGGCAGTGCACGTCGGGCGCGTCGCCCAGAGCGGCGACGATCTCGAAGGACGCCGTCTTCTGCCCCTGCAGGCGGTCGGGGTTGACCGAGTTCACCAGCGAGACGGGGTAGTCGATGGACAGCTTCGTGGCCAGCGCGAGGCAGTCGTCGAAGTTCCCGTCGACCTGAAGCAGCTTGGCGCCGTGGGCGAGCGCCTGCCCGAGCTTCCCGAGCGCGATCTTGCCCTGCGGCACCAGCACCGCGCACGTGATGCCCGCACGGGCGGCGTAGGCGGCGGCCGAGGCGGACGTGTTGCCCGTCGAGGCGCAGATGACGGCCTTGGCGCCGTCCTCGACGGCCTTCGACACCGCCAGCGTCATCCCCCGGTCCTTGAAGGAACCGGTCGGGTTGGCGCCCTCGACCTTCAGGTAGACGTCGCAGCCCGTGCGGGCCGACAGCCCCGGCGCGGGCAGCAGCGGAGTGTTTCCTTCGTAGAGAGTGATGACGGGGGTGTCCGCGGTGACCGGGAGCCGGTCGCGGAACCCTTCGATGAGGCCCTTCCAGATCACTGCGCTTGTCGCCTTCTACGAGCCGCGCGGCGCGAGGCCGCCCGGCGGGCAAATTCCAGGGGTGCCACGGAGCTAACCGCCTTCTACGCGCATCACGCTGGCCACCTGCCGCACCGCGGGCAGCTTCGCGAGTTCGTCGACCGTCGCGGCGAGGGCCGCGTCGGTGGCCTGGTGCGTGACGACGACCAGCAGCGCGTCGTCGTCGCGGCCGTCCTGGCGGACGGTCTGGATGCTGACGTCGTGGTCGGCGAAGACCTGCGCCGCGGCGGCGAGCACGCCCGCCTCGTCCTCGACGTCGAGGGAGATGTGGTACCTCGTGGTGACGTCGCCCATGGGCCGCACGGCGAGGTCGGCGTAGGTCGACTCGCTGGCCGCGCGGGCGCCGGAGCGCCGGTTGCGGGCGACGGCGACGATGTCGCCGAGGACGGCCGAGGCGGTCGGCGCCCCACCGGCTCCGGCGCCGTAGAACATCAGCCGCCCGGCGGCCTCGGCCTCGACGAACACGGCGTTGTAGGCACCGTTGACGCCGGCGAGGGGGTGGCTCTTGGGGATCATCGCCGGGTGGACGCGCACGGTGACGTCGTCGCCCTCGCGGGTGGCGATGCACAGCAGCTTGACCACGCAGCCCATCTGCTCGGCGCTGGCCACGTCGGAGGCGCTGACCTCGGTGATGCCCTCGCGGTAGACGTGGGCCGCGCCGACGCGCGTGTGGAACGCCAGCCCGGCCAGGATCGCGGCCTTCGAGGCGGCGTCGAAGCCCTCGATGTCGGCGGTCGGGTCGGCCTCGGCGTAACCGAGGTCGCCGGCCTCGTCGAGCGCCTCGGCGAAGGTCGCGCCCGTCTCGGTCATCCGCGACAGGATGAAGTTGGTCGTCCCGTTGACGATGCCCATCACCTTGGTGATGCGGTCGCCGTGCAGGGACTCGCGCAGGGGCCTCAGCAGCGGGATCGCCGCGGCGACCGAGGCCTCGTAGTAGAGGTCGACGCCGGCGACGGCGGCGGCGTCGTGGAGCGTGCCGCCGTCCTCGGCCAGCAGCGCCTTGTTCCCGGTGACGACGCTCTTCCCGCCGGCCATGGCCGTCGTGATCCACGTTCGCGCCGGCTCGATCCCGCCGACTAGCTCGACCACGATGTCCACGTCGGCGCGCGACACCAGGGCCTGCGCGTCGGCGGTGAACAGTTCCCTGCGCACGGGCAGGTCGCCGCGGTCCTTGTCCGGACGGCGTACGGCGATCCCGGCGAGCTCGAGCGGCTCACCGATCCGTGCGGCGAGGTCGTCGGCCTGTTCGTGCAGCAGCCGGACCACCTCGGTACCGACGTTGCCGCATCCGAGCAGCGCTATCTTCACCGCTTCACTCCTTCACCCGTGCGACTCACCCGACATCGAGCCGCAGCAGGTCCTCTTCGGTTTCGCGACGCACGATCACCCGTGCGGCGCCGTCGTGCACCGCGAGCACCGGTGGCCGCGGTACGTGGTTGTAATTGCTCGCCATGCTCCGGCTGTACGCCCCGGTGCCGGGTACGGCGATCAGATCTCCCGGCGAAACGTCCGCCGGCAGGAACTCATCCTTAACAACTATGTCCCCGGACTCGCAATGTTTTCCCACCACGCGGGCGAGGAGCGCCGAGGTCTCGGAGACGCGGGAGGCGAGCGTCGCCGAGTAGTTCGCGTCGTACAGGGCGGTGCGGATGTTGTCGCTCATGCCGCCGTCGACGCTGACGTAGGTGCGCGAGGCGCCGAAGTCGAGGCCGACCTGCTTGACGGTGCCGACCTCGTAGAGCGTGAAGGTCGAGGGCCCGGAGATGGCGCGGCCGGGCTCGACCGACAGGTGAGGGGTCGCCAGGTCGTAGGCGGAGCACTCGTGGTCGACGATCTTGCGCAGGTGGTCGGCGATCTCCATCGGCGCGATCGGGTCGTCCTGGGTGGTGTAGGCCATGCCGTAACCGCCGCCGAGGTCGAGTTCGGGCAGTTCGACGCCGTGCTCGTCGCGGATGTCGGCCTGCAGGCCCAGCACCCGGCGGGCGGCGACCTCGAAGGCCGAGGTGTCGAAGATCTGCGAGCCGATGTGCGAGTGCAGGCCGCGCAGGTCGAGCACGCCCTCGGCGAGGATCTTGCGGGCGGCGTCGGCGGCCTCGGGCACCGCAAGGCCGAACTTCTGGTCCTCGTGCGCGGTGGCGATGTAGGCGTGCGTGTGCGCCTCGACGCCGACCTTCGTGCGGATGAGGACCTTCGGGCGGACCCCGTGCTCGCGGGCGATGTCGGTGAGCCGGTCGATCTCGTGGAAGGAGTCCAGCACGATCCGCCCGACCCCGGCCTCGACGGCCCTGGTCAGCTCGGACACCGACTTGTTGTTGCCGTGCAGGCCGATCCGCTCGGGCGGGAAACCCACCGCGAGCGCGACGGCCAGTTCGCCGCCGCTGCACACGTCGAGGTTCAGGCCCTCCTCGTGGACCCAGCGCACGACCGCCTTGCACAGGAAGGACTTCCCGGCGTAGTAGACGTCGGCGCCGGCGAAGGCGTCGCGGTACTCGCGCAGCCGTGCGCGGAAGTCGGCCTCGTCGAGGATGTAGGCGGGCGTGCCGAACTCGGCGGCGAGCTCGGTTACCGAGACCCCGCCGACCTCGAGCGCGCCGTCGTCGCCGCGCCTGACGGTCTTGGCCCACAACTGCGGGAGGAGGATGTTGACGTCTTCTGGTTCGCGCAACCACGCGGGAGCCGGCTGCGCCGCCTCCGCGTGCATGGCGCCCGCTTCGTGCGCGCGCATTACATCCTTTCCGGTGCGGAGACGCCGAGCAGACGCAGGCCGTTGGCGAGTACGACGCGGGTCGCGTCCATCAGCCACAGCCGGGCGCGACCGGTCTCGGTGAACTCCTCGTCGCCGCGCGGGAGGACCCGGCAGGCGTCGTAGAAACGGTGGTAGGCCCCGGCGAGGTCCTCCAGGTAGCGCGCGACCCGGTGGGGTTCGCGCAGTTCGGCGGCGGTGGTGACCACGGCCGGGAACTCGCCGAGCGCCTTGAGCAGGTCGCCTTCGCGGGGGTGGACCAGCAGGGCGGCGTCGTAGGTGTCACCGAACTCGATGCCGAGCTCGGCGGCGCTGACCAGGATCTGGTTGATGCGCGAGTGGGCGTACTGGACGTAGAAGACCGGGTTGTCGTTGCTCTTGCGGGCCCACAGGTCCAGGTCGAGGTCGATCGTGGAGTCGCTGGAGTAGCGCGCCAGGGCGTAGCGGCTGGCGTCGACGCCGATGGCGTCGACCACGTCGTCGATGCTGATGATCGTGCCCGCGCGCTTGCTGAGCTTGACCGGCTCGCCGTCGCGCAGGAGGTTGACCATCTGGCCGATGAGGATCTCAAGAGTCTGCGACGGGTCGTCGCCGAAACACGAGACCATGGCCTTCATGCGGCCGATGTAGCCGTGGTGGTCGGCGCCGAGCATGATCACGACCTTGTCGAAGCCGCGCTCGCGCTTGTCGAGGTAGTAGGCGCAGTCGGCGGCGAAGTAGGTCCAGGAGCCGTTCGAGCGGACGATGACACGGTCCTTGTCGTCGCCGTAGTCGCTCGACCGCAGCCAGGTCGCGCCGTCCTTCTCGTAGATGTTGCCCTGCTCGCGCAGGCGCTCCAGGGCGCGGTCGAGCTCGCCCTTGACGTGCAGGTCGCGCTCGTTGAAGTAGACGTCGAAGTGCGTGCCGAAGTCGGCGAGGGACTTCTTCACCTCGGCGAACATGAGCGTGATGCCCTCGACGCGGAAGAACTCGCGCGGGTCGTCCTTGGCGAGGGCGTCGGGATGCGCCTCGACGATGGTGGCGGCCAGCTCGGCGATGTACTCGCCCTTGTAGCCGTTCTCCGGGGTCGGCTCGCCCTTCGCGGCGGCGACCAGGGACGCCGAGAAGTGGTCGATCTGGGTGCCGGCGTCGTTGAAGTAGTACTCGGTGGTGACCTCGGCGCCGGCGAACTTGAGGATGCGGCCGAGGGCGTCGCCGACGGCGGCCCAGCGCACCCCGCCGATGTGGACGGGGCCGGTCGGGTTGGCCGAGACGAACTCCAGGTTCAGCTTCTGACCGGTGAAGGCGTCGCTGGAGCCGTAGGCGGTGCCCGCGGCGACCACGGAGCCGGCGATCTGGCCCGTCGCGGCGGCGGCGAGACGGATGTTGAGGAAGCCGGGGCCGGCGATGTCGACGGCGGAGATGCCGTCGACCTTGGCGAGCTCGGCGGCGATGGACTCGGCGAGCGCGCGCGGGGGCCGGCCGACCTTCTTGGCGAGCTGGAGACACAGCGTCGAGGCGTAGTCGCCGTGCTCGGGCTGGCGGGGTCGCTCGACCGTGGTGGCCGACGGCAGCGCCGAGGCGTCGAGTCCCTGGGCGGCAAAGGCCGCCTGAGCAGCGGTGAGTACGTGTTCGGCGAGCATCTCGGGAGTCACCCGGTCATGGTATCCGCGCTATTCTCGGGGCCGCGACGCGATAACCCCCGGCGCGCCCCGACACTTCACGAGGAACCGATGCGACAGCACCTGCGGCAGCGTCCGCTGATCACTCTCGGGCTCGCCGTCGCGCTGGCGCTGGCCCTCGGTCTGGCGATCGGGGTGACCATCGCGCGGCCGGCGTCGCCGGGTGACGACTCGGCCGAAGCGGGCTTCGCGCGGGACATGATCGTGCACCACTCCCAGGCCGTGAACATGGGGATGATGGAGTACCGCAACGGCGAGGATCCCGACACGCGGCGCTTCGGGTACGACATCGGGCTGACCCAGCAGGCGCAGATCGGGATCATGAAGACCTGGCTGTCGGACTGGGGGCTGAACCCCACCACCACCGAACCCGCCATGGGATGGATGGACGGCGAGATGACGCTGGTCGACGGCCGCATGCCGGGCATGGCGTCGCCGGAGGACATCGAGCGGCTCGACGCCGCCAGGGGCAAGGACTCCGACATCCTGTTCGCGCAGCTGATGATCCAGCACCACCTCGGAGGGGTCCACATGGCCGATGCGGTACTCGACCGTTCGGACGATCCTCGGGTGACGCACCTCGCAGAGGTTATGAAGAACGGGCAGCAAAGCGAAATCGCCGCCCTCCGCGACAAGCTGACCGCTCTCGGGGCGCCAGCGACGTAGGAAGTCTTCCCCTCATGAGCTACCCATCCCCTCCCCCGCCCCCTCCCGACGCGTGGCCCCCACCCCCGCCCCACCACACGCGCCCCTCACCCCCACCCCCCGGCAGCTGGCCCCCACGCCCCTCCCTGGAGGCCCCCACCGCCGAGATCCCCCGCATCCCCACAGCCCGCACCCCCCTCATCGGCCCACCCCCCACCGCCCCCCGCCTCGACCCCACCCCGCCCGCAACCCCCGCACCCCCCGCGACACCACCCCGCCGCGAAGCCGAGACCGGGTTCATCAAGCTCAACCGCGTACTCGCCACCATCGCCGTCATCGTCGGCACAGTGCTACTGGTACTGGCCATCCTCTGGACCCTCACCTGGCTCCGCGACAAGGCCGAGGAGGACAAGTACGACGACTACGGCCACCCCGCCGCCACCACCCAGACCGCACCGCGATACCCAGCGGCGGCCCCACGCGGGTGACTGGTAATCTCGTCTGGTCCCGAGCCCCCGTAGCTCAGGGGATAGAGCATCGCCCTCCGGAGGCGTGTGCGCAGGTTCGAATCCTGCCGGGGGCACAGCCCTAAGACCAGCAAAAACCCCGCCTGACCAGCAGTGATGCTGACAGGCGGGGTTTTTGGCGTGTGCGGGTGGGTGCGAGGTTTGGCGGTCAGTAGCGGCTATCTGTGGACGACCTGTGGACGGGACTTAGTTAGGTGGCTTCGCCACTCCCCTCGATCGGCTCGTCTTCGGGACCGTCGGGACCGTCGCCGCCGAACACGCCGTCCATCTTGCTGTTCCACTGCGTGTCGAACCCTTCCAGCACCCGCGAATACACGCGGTGGAGAACTTCCACGCTGTGGCCGGCCCACTCGGCTACCTGCCGGTCGGGTACCCCGGCGTACAAGCGGGCTGAAACACCGGAGTGTCGAAGCACGTAGGTGCTCTTGAGCAGGGCCGTACCCCGGTCGACCGGCGTGAGCCCGAACCCGCGCGCAGCGCTCCACACTCGCCAGTACGTGGACGGCAGGATGCGCGTGCGGTTGAGGGTGCGAAACAGCCGCCCGTCGCCGGCCGTGCCGAACCTCGCAAGGTGATCCCTGAGCAGACTCACCAGCCGCGGCGGGATCGGGACGACGCGCACGGCCTTCTCTCCCCTGTGTTTCAGCGCTCTGACCTCGTGAGCGTCGCCGTCGTCGGTCCACGCGGCCCCGGGAGCCGCGGCGGCTCTGGCGAACAGTAGCCGTCCCCACCCCTTTGCCGGTAGCTCGCATTGGTCGCGGCGGAGGTCGGCGACCTCTTCGGGCCGGGCCATGGCGTAGTAGACCGTTGCGAAGAACGCCACGAAGCGCGGCCCCTGGCTGCGACCGACGTAGCTCACGGCGGTGAGCATCCGCTCGACCTGGTCGACGTTGCCGACCGATCGCGGGTCGATCGCGTCCTCTACTTCCAGGGTGGAGGGCTTCTGCCAGTTCAGTTCGGGGTCATCGAGCGGAACGGTAGCCAGCCGTTTGCGAGCGACGGCGTAGGCCAGCATGTTGTAGAGGATCCGGCGGCGCTTGGAGTAGTACGACGCGGACGCCGGCTTGCCGTCCTGCTTGCGGCTGAGGGCATCGAGCAGCGCCCGAAGCTTCGCGAGGTCGGCGAGGTCCGTCAGGGGCGGCGCGTTGTCGGCGGCCCATTGCAGCGCCGCGGCGGTGCATTCGGCGGCGACCAGGCTACGGTCGCGGGTGTTGAAGGCGTGCCGATAGAGCGCCTGCCGGAGCGTCGTCGCGTCGGGCCGGTCGGGACGTTCGGGCAGCAGCGCGCACGTAACGTCGGTGAGGACTTCGGCCAGCGCCTTGCGGCGGTTGCCGGCCGACACCGGCCACTTGTGGTCGATGTACTCGGCGAAGTGGGCGTGGGTGCTGACTGCGTTGGCGGCAGCGAGCCTCGCGTGTTCCTTCAGCGCGAGCTTGACGGGCAGGCCGGTCAGGACGTCGAAGGGCTCGCCGTTCTGCGCGGCGTCCTGCAACCTGTTTCGAAAGCCCTTCGCCAGGCCCAGCGTCCGGAACACCTTGCTGCGCGTCTTATCCGCGACCCTCCACCGGACGTTGAACGGGTTGGTCTTGCTGTCCTTCCGCTCGCGAACCTCGTAGATCGCCACGTCATAGCTGGTGTTCACGCGACCTCCTGAGGAAGCGAGTCAAGCCACGCGCTGTAGTCGGCGCGGCTGATGCGGAGTTGCCCGTTGGGCAGCCGCCGGCACTTCGGGGTGCGGCCGTCGGCGCGCCATTCCTGCCAGGTGCGGCGAGCGACGCCGAGGTCGGTCAGGATTTCGTCGACGGTCATCCACCCCCGAACGCTGGGTGTACGAGGCGGCGCGGTGGTCGTGCGGGGCATGATGTGGGTGCTCCTGTCAGGAGTGGCGGCCCCGGTGAGCTTCCAGGCATGTGCCGGGGCCGCGTTTTGGTTGGACGTGACGGGCGATCCGGCACGAAGGCCGGTTGTGTGAGGGTCGGTGCGGAGTGCCGACAGAGACACACTGAGCGGGTTTCGCATGACCCGTTGAGAGGTCCGTACAGGCCCTATCGGGTGGGTTTGCATAGTCCACATAGGGTCTGGCTTGAAATCGGGTATTCTGTAGGGCTTCTGTCGACTGTGGATCACGGTGGTTCGGGCGGCGGCGGCCGTGGCCGGAGACCCTGCCGCAGCGCCGGAGGCCGATTTGGCAATGACACCGTGACAATCGCTTGATCGGCGGGTGTTTCCGCTGGTCAAGGCGGGTCTGCGAGTGTCATTGACGGCAATGACACGGTGATGACACCGATGACACTTCCGGGTCACCGGGCGCCGTTTGTCACTGCTGTCATTGGGGTGTCATTCGTGTCAATGACACTTCCAAGTGGCCTCTGACCTGCAGAGAAGGCGCTCTCAAGCGCGTTTGTCACTGTGTCATTGGATTTTCGGAGTTCGGCGGCCTGCGGGTGAAGTTCGTAGGTCGTGCCCTGCACCGGTCGAACCCAGCCGAGGGCCGCGAGGTCGTTCAGCGCCTCGGTGACGACGGCGGCGGTCGGCAGCTTGGCTTGGACTCGCCGTTGGAGCTCGCGGCGGGTAAAGGTGTTCATGTCCTTGTCGGTGAGGACGCCGAGTACGTAGGCGAGGGTGCCGGTCGCGGGGTCGGAGGCGGCGGTGTGCATCGCGGCGCGGTAGTGCAGCGCCAGGGTGTCCCCCAGCTCCACCGAGGCCGTCATGGTCTCGGCCGAGATCGGGTGGTCGCCGGCGTGGGTGAGGTGTCGGGCGGTGTGGAGCAGCGCCGCCAGCCGAAGCGTGAGCCCCACGAGCTTCGCCGACCACTCCGGCGTCTCCCGGAGGTCACCGCCGGGCCGTAGCCGTACCTCGACCTGCTGTGCCCACTCGGCGCGCACGGCCTGCGCGTCGGGTGCCAGCGTTAGCGTCACCGCGTCGGACTGCTCTGCGAAGTGCATCGCCAGAGCGGTCATGCGCCGGGTATAGGTGTCGGCGACGGCTTCGGGCACCGGGGCGGCTTCGGGGTCACGCCATCCGGCATAGGACGCGGGCATGGTGATGACGAACCGCGCCACGAGCCCTTTGCCGGTCAGGTCAGCGTTCCCGCCGAGGGCGCGCAGCACCGACGGCTGAATCATCACGCCCACGGTCAGCGCGGGCTTGTCGATGTATTCCGTGTCGCGCCCGCGGCGGTCGACGCGCATCGGGGAACCGGCGTGTCCTTTCAGGTAGGGGTCGAGGTTCGGTGCCGCGGAGTACCGGCCGGAGATGACGTCGACGATTCCGCCTTCGTCGGAGATGACCGCCAGGCGCCCACCGTTAGCGGCCATGAGCCCGGTAAGTGCTTCGGGCGTGGCGTCGTCGGTGAGCAAGCGAGGTTCGACCGGTACGGCAATCTCGGCGGCGGAAAGAGCGGCTGAAACAGCTTCGGCGGTGAGCTGGTCTCGCCGGTCGCTGTCGGCGCGAGCCGCATCCGACTTGGCTTTCTCCGCGGCCCGCTCGGCGATCTCGCGCATGGCCGCGGCTTCGGCGGCCAACGGCGCGATCCGCTCGGCGAGCATCCTCTCAGCGGCCACCAGGGGCCGCGTGAACATCCCGTGGACTGGCGTCTTGCGCTCACCGGGCGCAGCAACCGCCGCAGTGAACAGGCACACCGGTTCGACCCATCCGGGCTTGGCTTCGACTTCGACGCGGCCGGCCGCGCACGCCGAGAGCGCCGACAGGGCAACGGTCGTCGCCATCGTCGGATCGGTCTGCGTGAAGTGCGCCGCGGCGGCAATCATGTCGCGCACCCACTCAGGGAACCCGGTCGTCGGCAACGGTGGGCACGGCGGCGGACCCGACAGCGGAACGGGGATGTCCCAACCCGCCGCGGCCGACGGTGGTTCGGTGGTCGTGGGGATGCCGGTCCAGTCGTATTCGGTCATGTCGTCACCTCCATGCGGATGCTGTTGAGGAGTTGGGTTCCGATGGTCTTGGCGTAGGGGACGGGGATGGCTTCGCGGATGCCGTCGCGGTTGGCCCAGGGCATGCCCATGTCGGCGCGGGCGTCGGCTACGCCGGGGAAGTTGCCGACGTAGTGGGCGAACTCGCCGGGTTTGCGGGGGCGGCCCATCTTGGCCAGCGGCGCCAGGTGCACCGGGTGTCCTGGCGGGGTGAGGGTGAACCCGCCGCCGGTTTCGAAGAGCCTGTGACGGTAGGTGCGCAGCCCGAACATGGCTCCGCACAACAGCACCGGATGGCGAAGCTCTGTGCGTGCCTCTTCCACGTTTTCGATGACCCACGGGCGCCCGGTGGCGGTCATGAGGTCGCGGGTCGGAGCGATCAGCCGCGGGTGCTTGCGTTGCTGGATCCGCCACGCCTTGGTGAAGGCCTGGCAGGGCGGGCCTCCGGTGATCGCGTCGTACTCAGACCCGTGTGCGGCGAGGTATTCGAGGGCATCGCCTTGCACGAAGGTGAAGGGGTAGCGGGGCTGGGCGAACAGGTCCACCCCGGTGACGTCCCACCCGGCTGCGGCATAACCGGCGGATGCTCCGCCCTGCCCGCAGTAGAGGTCAAGCAAACGCGGCATCACCCACTCACCTCCGCGAAGGTGCGGGGCCGCTTCGCGCCGGCACGCAGTCCGGACGCGATGGTTTTGCGGCTGGCGATGACGGGCAGGCCGACGGCGACCGCGGCGCGCTCCAGCTCCGCAGCCGCGCGTGTTTCAGCCATGACCCCACCGGCGACCAGTTGCCCGAGGTTCTGCGCGGACATGAACAGTGCGTTGTTGCGGCCGGTCTTGTCGCGGGCGGCCTGCCGGATCACCTCGACCTGGCGGGCGATGACCGCAGCGATGTAGCGCTCCTTGCGGTCCCCGGTGCCCGGCTTGAGCTGCACTGGCGGCGGGGGCAGCGGAGGCGGTGCGGGAGTCAGCGCCGTGACCAGCCAGGCGGGAAGCGGCGCCGGATCCCGGTCGTAGACGGTCGTGTAGGTGCTGCCGTCGGCGAGGATCGTTCCGGCGGCGACGACGTAGCCGCCGTTCGCGCGGGTGTCGATGAGCGGCCCGAGCCCCTGTCCCTTGTCGCCGGAGGTGTTGCGGAGGTCCGCGCCGGCAGGCGCCTGGAAGTAGAGGTGAGTACCGCCGGAGGCGGTTCGTGTCGTGTGAGTGTCGAGCGGCACGGCCTGTCCGGCGCGCTCGGCGAGCACGCACAGCACGTCGGCGCCGTCGAAGACACCGACCATCGACCACGCCGGCGGCCACTCGAATCCGGGCTTGGGCCGGTCGAGGTCGACCACGATCAGGCGCGAGGGGCCGCAGGCGATGCCGACGCCGAACGGTCCGGCCTTCCAGCACCGTTCGATCCGGGCGGCGTCGATGGTGGCGCGGTTCTCCCAGTCGCGCACGGCCGGGCGCTTCTCTCCGGGCTTAAGTGGGAAGACGTGCCAGCCGCGTTCGGCGGCGGCGAGGGCGGCAGCGAGGTGGTCAGACATCGTCGTCTCCTTCGGGCCAGTCGGTGAAGTCGTCGCAGACGCAGTCCTCTACGCCGTCGTAAGAGGGGGCGATGCCGCAGCCGGGGCAGCAGTCGCAGGCGGCTTCCCAGCAGAATCGGCAGCGCAAGCCGGTGCTGACTTCGCGGCAGACGCCGGCGTAGGCGGCTTCCTCGGTCGCTTGGATCTGGGCGTCTTCGGGTTTCATCAGGCGCTTCCTTCCTCGCTGGAGTCGGAACGGGTCAGGACGGTTCCGCAGTGTCGACAGCAGATGTCGGGGGTTCGGCCGGCGGCGCATTCGCGGCAGAGAACGCGAGTGCAGGTGATGGCTTCGGTCAGCTCCCATCCGTCGATGAGCGTCCAGCCGTCGCCGGTGAGTTGGTCGCGCCAGGGCTCGCCGGCGGCGTCGTCGGGGCTGAGGGTGAGTGGTTCGGTGCGGGTGCCTTCCCAGTCCTGGCCGCACGTGTCGCAGCAGATGACGACGGTGATGGTGCGGTCGATGACGTACATCAGCCGCTTCCTTCCCGACGCGCGTTGCGGATGTGGGCGGCGGCGTTGGTCATGAGCGCCTGGACGTCGGTGATGATCTGGTGTTTGAGGAGCCGGTCGGGCATGCGCCAGACGTGGAGGGCGTGGCCGAGGTGCTGCCAGGTGGGTTCGACCGAATCGGCCCAGCCGCGCGGGGCGAGGTCGGCGAAGGTCAGGTAGTCCATGAGCGCGTAGGCGCAGGCGTCGACGAGGGCGTGATGCTCGATCGGGGTACCAAACGCGGCGACGCCGCGGGCGGTGTCGAGGAAGGCGCGGTGGACACAGCGCCAGACCGGGAAGGCGTCGCCGGGCCACTGCCGGGCGAGGTAGCCGAAGCGCAGCGATGCGGGGTGGAACATCATGGCGGGGTCGAACACGAGCGGGGTCGTGTGGGGCGTTTTTGGCACAGCGGGTCTCCAGACATGGTGTTGGGTGTTTTCGCGGTGCGGACTGCTACCGCGCAGGTGAGAACTGGTTTCGGGGTGCTCCCTGGGGCTGCTTCCTACCTGCTCCCGGGGTGCTACGGGAGCAGTGCGGGAGCACCCCGGGAGCAGGGGTAGGGAGCACCCCTTTTAGGGCCGGTTGTGGCGGACGATCGCGGCGGTGATGTCGTCTAGCCGGTACCCGCGCGGGGAGGACATCTCCGGCCACAGTGGGGACTCTTTGAGTCCCTTGCGGGGAACGCCGGCGGTGTCCATGGCGGTGCGGATGTCTTGTGCGGTGATGTCGGCCCAGCGGCGCGGGTTGTGTGCGGCCAGGCGGGTGGCGAGTAGTTCGGTGGTGAGCTTGTCGGTGTCGGGCATGACCGACACAGCGTCGCGCAACATGTCGAGGTCGGCGCCGTCGGGCGCGACGCCGTTTTCGGTGCGGATGGCGTTCATGATGTGCAGGCCGGTCCCGGTCGTCCACCGGTCGTCCCAGCCGAAGCGGCGCGCTACGGCGAGGGCGTCGGGGTCGAGGTCGGTGGTGTTGGCGGCGTGGGCTTCGGCGATGGCGGGGATGTCATCGACGGGGGTGAAGGCGGTGCGGGCAGGGATGTCGCGGTCGGTGGCGCCGGTGTTGAACGCTTTGAGGCTGCCAGGGTGCTCGAAGTCTTCGATTTTGATGCGGTTGGCGCCGTTGCCCTGCAACACCTGCCAGGCTTCGGCGGGGTCAGCGACCTTGTAGACCAGCGACAGCGGGAGCTGCGAGATGAGGTCACGGCCGCCGGTCTGCGGGCCGGTTCCGCGCTGCGCGGCGGCGATGACGTCGATGCCGGCGGCGCGGTAGAGCGCCACCAGCTCTTGCAGTCGCGTCGTGAACTTCGCCGACTTCACCAGTTGGGGAAGCTCGTCGATGATGACCTGAATGTGCGGGAGCTTCGGCGAGATCGTCACCTTGTCCGCGCTGACCAGGCGTGAGACGCGGTCGGCGCCGATCGCGAGCAGCATTTCCATCATGCGTTCGGCTTCGGCGAGGGTGCCGGCGACCATGGGAATCACCGGGTGGTCGGTTCGCCCGAGCACCCACGGCGCCACCCACGGTCCCGCGAGGGGGCCGCGCTTGGGGTCGATGAGCAACGTGACGTTGTCCGTGCAGCGGGTCAGTTGGCGGATGATGGCGTGCAGGCCGCCGGACTTGCCCGACCCGCGGACTCCGAAGATCTTCCCGGAGTTCTCCGGCAGCAGCACTTCCAACGCGGTCGAGTCGGCGTAGCGGCCGATCCACAGCGGGTTGACGATCGACAGCGGCGAGGTGTCGTCGGGGAAGGTCACGTCTTCGGCGAGGGCATCGGTCTCGGACACGTGCAGGTAGAAGTCCCGGACGCCGGGGCGGTCGGTGGCGCCTTCGACGCGCAGCGCGCCCTTGTAGGCCGCTCCCATCGCGTGCTCAAGGCGGCGTGCGGAGCGCAACACGTCGTCCACGGTCGAACCGGCCGGCGAGGTCGTGGCTGTGATGCGGCGTCCGCCAGGTGCGGTGATGGTGTCCACGTAGGACACGCCGCGCAGTCCGGCCAGCGCCGCGGCCCGCTCGATCAGGCGCTTATCGGAGTCGATGCCCAGCGCCTGCGCCACCTGCGCGACCGGCGAGGGGATCGGCAACCCGTCGGGGTGCCGTCGCGCCCACCGCTTCACCGCCACCCACAGCGGCAGCAGCACCGCGGTTCCGATGCCGAGCACGGTCAACGCGTCCCCGGTGATGGCCATGTCGAACACGGCGAACGTGGGGTTGATGTTGGCGTAGATAAGCCACGCGCCGACCGCGGCCGTAGCGGCGGCGGCATAGGCCAGTCCGAGGATGTGAACGTGCTTCGACGCTACGGCGATCGTCACCGCAAGCGCCGCGCCCAACAGGCCGACGATCAGCGATCCGGTGCCCAGCGGGATCGGGTAGAGAACCACGCCGAGGGCGTAGGCGAGCACCGCCAGCGGCGGCGGTGAGCAGTACCCGCGCCACGGCCACGGCTGCGATACGACCGCCCGCCACAGCGGAGATTTCAGGGCTTGAATCTGCTGCTGAGTAGCCATTTCGGGAACCCCTTACTGACCGATGTGGACGGTTGTGGGCGCGGTCGGTGCGGTGAGGAGCTGGAAGCTGATGACGATCGCCGGGCCGGTGAAGGTGTTGCGCGCGGCGATGTCGCGGCTGAGATCCATCACCGCGTCCCATGTCGCCAGGGGTTCGGGGTAGGTGACGGCGGTGGCGCCGAACCCGGTGGGGTGGGAGTAGGAGACGTAGTAGGTGTAGCCGGTTCCGCTGCTGGTCATGGCGGGTGTGTCCTCTCTCGGGGTGGGGCCGCGCCGCGAGGTGGGCGCGGCCCCGAGTCGGCTAGCTGTGGTCGGCGTTGGCGATCGCGTCGCGGCCGGCTTCGTCGGTGCGGGCGTTGGTGAGCCGGTCAATCTCGGTCTGCTCGGAGAGGTAGAAGCGGTGCGCGGCGTCGTCGGCGCCGTCCTTGACGACGTTGAGGAGCTGCGCCATGCCGCCGGCGTTCTCATAGCCGGTGAAGTACGTCGTGCCGTCGAGGTTGTTGGCGACCTGGACGAACGCCGCGGCGAGAGCTTCCATCGCGGTGGGGACGGCCTGGAAGAACCGGTGCAGGTCCATCACCAGGTAGGAACCGTCGGAGGCGGTGTCGGGCTGCCACGCGCCGAGGTCGGACGCGGCCTCTACCAGGGAAACCAGAGCGGGGTGCATGTCGAAGAACCTCCGTGTCGGTGCGGGTGTGACGGGTCGAGCGCCCCTGAGAAGCAACTCGATGTTGAGCGGGATCGGAGACATCGGCCGTGAGGCCGGTGCCGGGCGGGTGCCACCGTGGGCGGGAACCGGGGGTCGTGCCGGGGTGGTGCGCTCGGCGATGGCGACATAGATCAGGGAGCGCCAGGCGGTACGCGCCACGCGGGGTGTCGGATGCGACAGTCGACGGGTGGTGTGGGTGTGCAGGCGCCGGCGGATACCGCGCCAGATGGCTCCGGCCATGCGAGCGCCGAGCAAGGCCAGCGCGCCCAGCGCCCACCCGACAGCCGGAACGAGCAACTGCCCCAGGCGCCATGCGCCGATCGCGGCCAGCCACAGCAGCGCCCCCGTGACGCTCGTGATCCGCCACGTGGCCCACCAAGCGCCCCGCGAGCTAGCCCAAATCCGGATCCCGCGCGAGCGTTTCTGGACAGCCCGGCGGGCGCGTCCGGTCGCCCCGGACACCCGACGCCCCGCGCGTCCACCCACCGCGCCACGGCGAGCCGACGACCCGTTAAGCCGTCCACTCCGGCCACCGCCAGCGCGGCCACCGCCGGACAGGCCACCGCGCGACTTGGACGCACCCGAACGCTTCCGTCCAGCCTTGTTCGCCGCGCGTCCATCGGCGCGCTTCGACCGTCCGGACTTGCCTCCGGCGTGTCCACCCGTCGCGGCGGCTTTACGGTCCCGTTTGGCCGCGGCGGCGGCTTTACGAGCCGCGCGGCGACGGGCACGCGAGCCCTTCCCAAGTCCCCCGGAGCGGTGCGCGCCGAGCTTCCCGCCGAGTTTCCCGCCGGCAGCGGCAGCGGCTTTCCGGGCCGCGGCGCGACGGCGCCAGGCCCACAGTCCGAGCAGCAGCGACACCGCCACACCCGCCGCCGCGAGTGGCCAGCGCCCGGCGAGCTGCGCCACGGTGGCCATGACCAGCACCGCCCCCGCACCGCCCCACACGACCACCGTGCGAGCCGCACCCACGCCGGGGACCTCTACGGGCACCTGCGGCAGCTCAGTGCCCTTGTCGGCGCCCATCGCGGGCATCTCTGCGGCGGTGGCCTGCGGGGTGGTGTCGGGAAGCGTTTCGGTGCTCACGACAGCACCCCCAGCGCAACGGCGGCGGCCTTAGCCTGCGGGAGCACGTTGCCGGTGACGCCGGTCGAGACGCCGGCGGCTTCGGCCACGATCCGCACGCTCACCGGTTCGCGCGCCAGGACCCGCCGGAAGTACTCCGCGGCAGCCGCGCCGCCCTTGGAGTTCGGCGGCACGTCCATGCGCTCCCAGTAGGCATCCCACAGCACCGCGACGGGTCCCGAGTCGGGTTCGGTGACGTCCAGTGCGTCCGGCGCGGTGTCCACCGGCACGAGTTCGCGCGACGGCTCGCGGGTCACGCTGTCCGTTGTGGTGTCCACTGCGGCCGGTACCGGTCGGACACCGTTGGACGGCGCGACCGGGGCCGCGTTCGGGCCGTTCGGCGTGGTGTCCGTCGTGTCCGGCGTGGTGTCCGCTCGGCGTGGCTTCGACGTGACGGCGTTGATGAGCTCAACGACAAGGTGGACGGTCAGCGCGAGCATCACGGCGGGGATGGCCGAGACGATGAACCGGGTGTCCGGCGACAGTTCCAACGCCGCGCCGGGTTCGCCGATGGCGTGCAGGCCGTTGCAGGCGATCGAGATCAGTGCGCCGGCGCCGACGACCGACCATGGGTAGAGCGCTGCTCGGTGGCTGCCGCGGATGCGCTGCATGACCAGAGCGGCGATCGCGCCGACCATCATCGCGCCGTCGATGGCGATCGACAGCAGCCACGCCAGTTCGGCGCGCATGTGCGCCGCCTGCGCTACCGCCGTCGTCGCGTCGAAGGACAACGCGAACGCCGCGGCGACGACCGCGAGGATGGAGGTGGTGACCACCAACGACGCCGCGCCGGTCATGACGACATGCCCGAACGATGGGGTCTGTGCCTGAGGCTGCGAGGCCACTACTCGTCACCGCCCTCGACATCACCGTGAACGGTGAGCTGGCGGATGCGGCGGACGCGGACGACGATCGTGTCGTCACCGTTGGGCAGGTGCACCCAGGCGCCGGGGTCGTTGCTCATGTCGTGCATGAGCTTGCGCAGGCTGTAGGCGTCGTCGAAGACGACGGTGTAGGCCGGCCACGCACCGGTGGCGGGGTCGTAGTCGAGTTCGACGGTGACGGTCGCGGGGAACTGCGTGGTGGCGGGAACGTGAGTCATGACGGGGCTCCTATCGAGAGGTGTGAACGGGGGTGGTGTGCCAGGTGCCGTGCTGGCCGCGGAAGTCCCAACCGGCCGCACAAGGACGGCAGGTCCAGCCGATGCGCGTCGCGGTCAGATCCGCGTCGCACATCGGGCAGGCCGCGCCGCCGGCGAAACGCACGTCGGCCGGTGCGCAGGCCGCGAGCCGGTAGGCGGCGGCGACCGTGGGCGCGGCCATCACGCGGCCTTCTCCCACTCGGTGATGCACGATGCGCAGGCGCCGTACTTCGTGGACACGCAGTAGGGCTGTTCGGTCTGGCACTGCTCGCAGACCCGGCGGGCGCGCATTGCCTTGGTCAGCGCGGCGAGCTGTGCCGGTGTGGCCGGTCGCTTCGGCCGGGCCGTCGCGACGTCGTAGAGGAACGCGACGCGGGCACCGAGGCGCCACACGATCTGTGCCTTGGGTTCGCTGGTGCCGGGGGTCAGGCCGATGGCGGCGAGCTGGCGGCGCGTGGCCAGACCGGCCGGTGCCATGCGGTAGGGGTAGGTGGGCATGCCCGCGTGTCGGGTGCCGTCGGGGTCGTAGTCGAAGGCCCTCACGACTGGTCACCGCCCAGCACGAGCGCGTGACCCGCGGCGTAGGCGAGTGACGCCAAGACCTGGTAGCCGGTGGCGGGGATGAGCCTGGGCAGCGCCCAGGCGATCGAGACGTGAACGTCGGGGCTGGCCATCGACGCGGCCAGGTGCAACACCTCGACCTCATCAGCGGCATCGGAGCTGGTGACCCGCCCGAGTCCGATCCAGTTGACGGTGACGCTCATGGCGTCGTCTTCCCAGTCGGCGTTGATGCAGTCGAGGAACTCGCTGCGTCGCAGCCACATGCCGTGGCCCTCGATCAGCATCACCGCAGCGGTGGCGTAGTCGTCGCCGAACGTGGATTCGTACATGGCCGGGACTAGCCCGGCAACGGTCCAGTCATCCCGGTGCACTCGCGACAGCCGCATCACGCCGCCGCCGTCCAGTAGTACACGCCGCATTCGGCGTGGAAGGCGTTCGCGGTCGCCAGGATCGCCGAGTCACGCTCGGCCTGCGCCAGGTCGCGGCGGGCGGTGAACACCAGCGTCCGGCCGGTCGCCGGCGCCTCCGGCCGGTATTCGAGGTCGGCGACGTCCAGCGTCACCGAGTAGCGCTCAAAGGCGCTATCGAGGTCGGCGACCTCCGCCGCGATCCGCGGCCACTCGGCTTCGATCGCACGAAGCTCGGCGGCGGTCGGCTCCCGGTCGTCCCAGTCTTCGACCGGGTGAGGTGCAAGGATCGTCATGGGTCAGCTCTCCTTCCAGGTTGGTGACCCGGTTTCGAGGTCCGGCGGGTGCAACCACCGGGCCTCCCTTCGATGCCGCACATTGTGCATATGCACGATGTGGAGCATGGGAGAAACTTAAATCGTGCCTATGCACGATGTCAAGCGGTTCGGTGCGACTGAGTGCAGAATTTTTTGGGTTAGTTCGCTCGTCGAAGAGCGAGCCCGATCAAGGAACCTGTGATGACCAGCAGGATCACCGAGACCACCATGGGAACACGCAAGGTGGCGCCAGCCGCGAGGAAACCGCCGGCTGCCGACCCGATCGGTGCAGCGCCGTTGCCGATCAACCGGAAAGCTGAAACGACCCGTCCCAGCAGCCGGTCAGGAACCGCTCGCTGACGCGCCGTTACGGCGCCGACCGTGACGACCGTCGACGCCGCTCCGAGCAGCACGAACGCCAAGGCGGTGAACCACGTCCACGGGGCGAAGAGGAGCGCGAGCCAGCCGACCGCTTGCAGTCCGATACCGCCGACGACCGCGCCGGACGTGCCCAAGACCTTTAGGATCCGGGCGGAGGCCAAGCCAGTCGCCACCGCCCCAACAGATGAAGCGGCCATGAGAAGGCCGAACACAATTTCGCTCAGCCGTAGATCGTCCTGCACGTACAGAACAAGCGTCGCGGAACCGATGTTGTAAGCGACGTTGTACGCCGTGAGGCCCAGCGCGAGCAGCACCAGAGTGCGGGAGCGGAACAGGTACCGAAAGCCCTCTTTCGCGGCGGCGATCAAGCTCTGTTCAGTCTCGTGGACAGGGCGCGGCACCTTCGGCAGGCCAGCGAGAAACGCAGCAGAGCTGGAAAACGTGAACGCCGTGAGCAGGAACGGCACCCATGGCGCGACCACGAAGAGAGCGCCGCCCAAAGGCGGACCTATGAGCGCTTGTCCGGCGGTGTCAGCAGAGAACAGCCGGCCGTTCGCGCGCGCTAGCGCATCGTCGTCTCTTCCCACAAGGTGAGGCACCAACGCTTGGCTAGCCGCGTCGAAGAAAGCCTGCCCGCTCACCATCAGAAACGACGTGACCGCAAGCAGGGGCACCGAGCCCACGCCGGACACGAGCAGGGCAATCAGCAGCGCCAAGCCAGCGGCGCGTGCCAGGTCTGCGCAGAGCATCACCGCGCGACGGGGAAGCCGATCCACCACGGCGCCGGACCAGAACCCGACGAGGAACCACGGCAGCGCCGCCGCAGCACTGACCAGGGACACCGCGACGGGATCACGAGTCAGGTAGGCGGCCAGAAGGGGCGCGGCGACCTTGTACGTGCCGTCGCCGACGGCCGAGATCGCCGAAGATGACCAGAGCAGGGGGAACCCACGCCGCGGAGAGGTGGCGTGCTCATCTTCCTTCGCCGGTGAGGCCGTCAAAACGCTCCTTGGGGGTGGCAGGGCTCGCACCACCGGCGCGAGCCCTGACGATGGTTACAGGTCGAACGCACCTTCGCGCAGGTCGTTGAGGAACCCGCGCCACTCGGCGTGCGCGGTGACCAGCACCGGACTGTCACTGACCTTGCTGTCCCGAACCCCGGTCGAAGCGGCTACGGACGCCACTTCAACACAGTTCCCGTCGCCGGAACCGGTCGACTTGCGCCACTTGGCGGTGGTGAACTCGCTGGCAGTTGTCATTAGACCTCGCTAGCTCTAGTCCGTCTGTCCACTCTGTAGAGCGGTCATGATCCGTTGGATCAGCGCCATTGAAGCAGATTCGGACAGTGCCGAGGAAGTCACTCGTTCGAAGAAAGTGGACAGAGCCTCTATCGGCTTCGGATCGGTGATGCGGTGGTCTGCGGTCGTGGTCTCCACGAGAGCTTCGGTCGGCGTGTCGCCCTCGAAGTCGAAGATCATGAGCGGGTGCTGAATGAACGAGCTCTGTCGCTCGCTGAACGGGACGATGCGTAGCGAGACGTTCGAGCGCTGTGCCAGTTCAAGCGTGAGAGCGAGCTGGGCGGCCATGTCGCCTACCTCGACCGGGCGCCAGTGCAGGGCGCTCTCCATGAGCGTGATGGCGTAGGCGGGGCCGTGCGGTGCCGTCATGGTCTCGCGGCGGGCGAGCCGGAAGGCCAGGGCGCGGTCTACGTCGCGGGCGCCGGCCATCTCGATGATGCTGCGGGCATAGGGCTCGAACTGCATGTACCCGGGTATGAAGAGCGGCTGGTAGTGCCGGATCGTCCGGGCGCTGCGCTCTAGCGCGATAAAGTCGGCCTGCCGGCGGGCGAGGCCCGATCGCGTGCTGTTGCGCCACTCACCGGGACCGCCAATGGACTCGGCGGCCAGCGGGAGCAGTTCGGCGCGCTCGGCCGCTGCGATGCCGTAGCAGTCGAGCAGCGCCACAACGTCTTCCAATTGAGCCATGGTCTGTGCCCGCTCGATACGACTCACCTTCGACTGGTTCCAACCCAGTTCCTCGGCGACCTCCGCCCCGCTGCGCTCGCGGTCCACCCTGAGCCGCCGAAGCTCGTTCCCGAGCTTCCGACGGGCTGCAACTTGATCCGGCGTTGCCACTCGGCCACCTCTCTACACGTGCCTATGCACGATACTCGATAATGCCGTTCTAGAACGGCATTGCCAACGAGTGGGGCACCTGATGTTTCGGGCACCCGGATGCACTTGAGATCGGTGGCGTCCGGCCATGAGCCAGATCTAGAAGGCGGGAAGGGTCAAGGTCGTAAGGCCTGCCTGCGCCAGGCGAACAGAGGCCCCTCGCCCAACGCATGCGTGACATGCTGGCGGCGGCTCCAGATGACAACGGGAGGTAGCAGCTTGTTCTCCATCGCGACCGACGCGGCACCGGGTCGGCCCAACGAAGACTTCGTCGTAGTCACCCCGGAAGCAGCGGTCATCGTCGACGGCGCCGGCATCCCCTTCGGCGGCTGCGAACACGGCGTCGTCTGGTACGCCCGGCAACTCGGCATCGGCACGATGGCGGCGCTCGTGCACGCGCCGAACGAAGACCTGCGCCTGATCCTCCGGGCCGGCATTGAGTACGTCGTCGGACGGCACAAGAACACCTGCGATCTCACCAACCCGGGCACGCCCTGCGCAGCCGTCGGCATCCTGCGCATCGGTAAAGACACCGTGGACACACTCGCCTTGTCGGACGTCTCCGTCGTCGTCGACACCGACGCAGGCCCGATCGTCACATGTGACCTCGCAATCGAGGAACTGTCCGGCACCGAACCTGACGCCGTGCGCGGCAGGCGCTTCGGAACGCCGGAGCACGCCGCGGCGATCGCCACACTGGTGGCGAAGCAGACAGCGACCCGCAACCGGGAGGACGGATGGTGGTGTGCAGCCGCAGCACCCGAAGCAGCCGATTACGCCCTAGTACGATCAGTCGCCAGAGCCGACGTGCGACGAGTGGCGATCATGTCGGACGGCGCCTCACGGCCGGTCGACCAACTCAACTCCGACGATTGGCCGAGCTACCTCGATCGCCTCGCGAAGATTGGGCCAGCCGAGATGCTTCGCTACGTGCGCGAGATCGAGACCGACGACCCCGACGGCGTCCGCCACCCGCGCACGAAGCGCCACGATGACGCGGCGCTAGCGTTCGCCGACCTCTCGCCATAGAAGGGGGCCACCTCAGGGCCATGTTCTGGAAGTTTTGCCTCCAGGGTCTACTCACCCCCTTCAGTGATCGGACGGCCGCCCACACCTGGCCGGGGACGAGCTTGGTGCCACTCGATCACACGAGTCGGCCGCCACATATGAGTGCGCCCGACGGTGAGGTCCGATGCAGGCATCTGATCGCGCAAGCGGTACGAGCTGACCGTGCCTACGCGAACGCCCAAGTAGTGAGCAATGTCGGAGGTCGTCCACCATTCGGCCTTTGGATCGGGTGTGGCGGATGTGCTGTTCACGTTCGACATTCGGAACGTCCCTTCGTGCGGTCCCGTCTCGGGCGCGCCTCAACCCGTTAGTCCCGAACCCCATCGTGACATCTGCGAGTCAACGAGCAGGTGTGCAGGCTGTAGGTCGCGGGCATGCGCCCGCAAGGCAAACCTGCCGTGCGCCCCACGAGCATCCGATCGGTTTCAGGCTAAGACTGAACAGCCTATTCCGACCTTGGCTGCGCTTGGGCAATCTTTAGGGCAACACTTGCCTAGTTCTGATTGACTGATCCCATGCTAGATAAGCTCAGCGTCGTGCTACGCGCCGACGGCTTCTGCTGGCTACCTACCGCGTCAAGCACTGCTGTCGCCACTGCGCTGGGAAGGCCAGGTTTGCCCCAGCATCTTGTGCCGATCTCCACCGATGCGGCCAGGCCAGGGAGTCTATCTGCCGTCTACGGCACAGGGGCATTTCCGTGGCATACCGATGGGGCTATTTCTTCTAATCCTCCCCGCTGGCTGATTATACGCGCACTCGAAGCGGCAGAGCCAACTTTCACGGAGATCCTGCTTCCAAACGAAGCCGTGATCAAACTGATGAAACGCACCCTACTTTCGGCACGTAACCACCTAAATCAACTGCGCTATCTTCCAGCGCATGTTCCGGCGCAAAATGACAGTTACCGCCTGCGTTGGGACCCGCGGACGTGCGCGCCAAAATCAGGCCTAACCATCACTCATATGGAAAGCCAAGAGCCAACCGGAAAGATTCGATGGGACACCTGTGAAGGAGTACTCGTTATTGACAACTTTCACGCACTGCATCGACGACCAGGAGTATCTCCGACAGCAAGACGGAAGCTCGAGAGAACCTACGTATGGGAGACGTAATGTGGGACTTCGATAGCCTCTTGGGTAAGACCAAGGCATATTTTGAGCGAGCAGAACAGCACCCATATGGGGACGATGAAGAGTTTGCAATATGGCTACTTCTAGGCCTCGAATTCTTGATGCGGGCTCCCCTTGCCGCGGTGCATCCGACACTCCTCGCCGACCCTCGAGGCAATGATATCTTGCATGCGGCAGGTTTCCCGGGTCCCACTGGAAGCGCCGAGCCAAAATCTATCCAAGCGAAGACGGTCATCGATCGTTTGGAGCGGATAGTTCCAGATTTCTCGGGGCAAGTAGCGAAAGATGCAATTCTCCTAACTGGGCTTCGCAATAGAGAACTACATACGGGACTGAGTCCGCTTTCTGTTGCTCCAGATGCCTGGATGCCGCGATTTATGCGCGTCGTAGACTGTATATGTGCACACTTGAAAATCGATGCCGCGGATCTCCTAGGTGGCGACATTGTCACTCACGGAAGATCACTGGTCGATATCGAGGACCAGAAGCTAGAGAACGAAGTGCGACAACGAATCGCTACAGCGAAAAGATTCTTTAGTCAACTTCGAGACGATGAAATCGCAAGTCGACGAGCATCTCTGCCTTCCATCTGCGGAAATCCGCGTTTCGAATACGTGCCGACCGTAGAGTGCCCTGCTTGCGGAGAGGCTGTACGACTCACACTAGAAGCACTCAGGGTGACGTCAGAACGATTGGAAGAAACCGAAGTTCTTCGGGAAGTAATCTACGTCGCCAAAGGATTGAAGTGCCATGTCTGCGACCTCGAGCTCGACGGGACTGGTACGCTGAAATGCGCCGGGCTCGCGCAACACTACACTCGAACCGAATCGGAGAGCCTCGAAGAACTATTCCTTAATTCTCAAGATTTTAGCGGTGATTACGGAAATGACTAACGCACTACAATCGGCCTTAATCCTTCCTGCAGATCCGACTGAGAAGATAGAATCAAAGCCCATGAGTAAAGCCGCAGTCGCAGCTAACTCGCGGAGCCGTCACCTCCTGGTCGAGCTATTAGAAAGACTGGTTCGCGACGGGCTTAAGTGCGCTGATCGCGCACGATCGCGGCGAGGTCTTCGATGCTGAGCCAGTCGGCGCCTTTGCGGTGGATCATGCGGTGGCAGTTGGAGCAGATCAGAGCGAGGTCGGCCACCTTGGTGGAGGTCTCGCCGGTGACAAAGAGCGGGGTGCGGTGGTGGCATTCGATGTAGTCGGCACCATGAGCGCCGTAGGTCTTGGCGAAGTCGAAGGCGCAGACCTCGCACGCGATCGGCTTGCCCTGCCGCTTGACCTGGGCTAGCTTCTTGGCCTTGAGGCCTGGCTTGCGTTCGCGTTCGAAGTGCGCACGGAGCAGCAGGCGGCCTTCTGCCTGCTCGATGTCGTCTAGGTCAGGCTCAGCGATGCCCGGTGCATCGACGTCGATGCCTGCGGCAAGGGCTTGCCGGATCGCGGTGGCTTCCCTGCGGATTCTCTCGGGGTCCGCAAGGTATTCGAGTAGGACGACCCGGTCGAGGCGGTTGCCGTTGGTGGCGGCGCCTTTGTAGTCCGGGTGCTGTGTGGCGATGTCGGCGGACTTGCGGGAGACGCCGGCGAGGTTGCGGAACTTGCCCGTGCGGACCGCGGTTGAGTGGATACCAGGTGCTTGGAGCAGGTCTGAGAGTTCCTTGACTCGCGGGTCGGTGTCGTTGACTTGCTTCCAGCGGTTGTCTGCGGTGATGACGCAGGCCAGGACGATCTCTTCTCTTGTCCAGTCGGGGTCGCGGTACATGGTCACGGTGAACCCGAGTCCTTCGAGCAAGGACTTAAGGTCCTTGCCTGCGGGCAGGTCATCGGGTGGGAGCAGCTGGCCGTGTGCTTGCTTGTGGGCGTAGCTGAGGATGGGTTCGGCGTCGTAGCGCAGGCCGTCGTGTTTGAGGTAGTACTCGCGGGAGCGGCCGAAGCCTGTGACGGTGAGGAACTTGTCTCGGCCGAGGTGGTTGAACTCGGCGACCGCGGCTTGGACGTGAGGGGCGTTCACATCATGGAGGGGCACAGTCCCACGATAGGACAGCCCGCCGATAGTTTCCGGGGGCTGACCGGTGCATAACTATGGCTGCGATGGCCATCCTGTGGCCGAACCTTCGCCGCCGGTGTCGTTTACGCAGCTCAGGGCATGTGTCTTTCACGCCCTCCGGAGGCGTGTGCGCAGGTTCGAATCCTGCCGGGGGCACGACTCAGATGGGAACGGCGGCAAGGCTTTCGAGCCTCCGCCGTTTTTGCTTGCCGGGTCCGTGCAGCCACTCGTGCTGCGAATCGTCGGCGGGCAACGCCTCAAAGTCGGTATCAGTTACGCCGGGAAACCGTCGCCGTCATCACCGAAGACCACATCCTGCGCCTCCAACACGGCAACACCGACATCGGCACCCAACCCCACCCGCGCCATCCAACCCCTGAACCCCACATTGACACAACGATCGCCGAACCAGTGGGCGGCTCGGAGCAGACCTACTCATCCGCACACCAAGCAGATCGCTTTCACCTGGTGGCGAGCTATTGCTCCCTGCTTCGTGATCCAGCTTGCCCAGGCTTTGGTAATCATCGCGGCGGTCACCTTGTTCTTCACTCCCGACGGCGTCAGTCAGATCGTCGACGCCCCGGAAAGCGCCAGCGGCCTGATTGGAATGCTTCCGCTTTTCTGGGGACCAACGAGCAACCCACTAGCAAGATCGAGTCCGATGCCGAGGACCCGGTGGCGACCTGGTTGGAGCCCGCAGATGACAGTGGCATACCAGGAGAAGCGCTGCAGCAACCGAAGATTGCAAAGGTGCGGTACCGAAGGAGCGACGATCCGTCAGCCATCGACGACCCAGTTCGACAAGGAATGCGCTGACTGCAGTCACTAGCATATGATTCGAACCGTGACTATCCGAGTTTGATGACCAAGGACCACCGGGTGTCGCATATTTGGCGGCTTCTCGGCGAACAAGACGACATACGAGCGATGGGAGGTGTCGAGTGGCGGCGCCCCAGGCGACAACGACACCCGTCCACTTGGCGCTCGCAGAGCACCCGCTTGCTGCAGCAGAGCCAGCTCCATGGATTGGCCCCATGCTGGCGCTTGGAGCGCGGGTATCACGATACGCCGCCACCCACTCGGGCCAGCAACTCATCGTGGCCCTATCCGTGCCGCGCCGCGACTTTGCGGCGGCACTGATTGCGTCCGGCTGGGTGATGACCCGTCCTGCGCCGACGCTCGCCGCCCCACTGGACATCCTTCGCACAGCCAAGAGGGGTGTCGTAGTTCGAGTAGTGACTGAACGTGAGGTTATCCTGGATCGCTTTACAAGATTCAATCAAACCACTGATCCTCCTCGGCTGCACCTTTCGGATACGCTATGGGAGGCGACAGCCATCCGGGCGGTGGCGGTAATCGATGGTGTCGAGCGCGACTTTCCTCGGCGGATGGCACGACCTCATCTCGGGGCGATCGGCCGAATTGCCCGTCTTGGTAACACCTGGGATACCCGCTTGGCGGCAGCGAGCGTAGACCTTGGGATCATTGGCACCTGTTCCTGGCTGCGCGATGACTTCGACGTCTTCTTGAGCCGTGAGGGAGACGAGTGCCAGTTGTCCAAGGCACTTGTTGAGGACCTGGCCAGAGCAACTGAGAGGGGCACAGCGTACCGGGTCGGGTTCGGGCATGGTTCGCTGCTGGATGTCGTTCTACCGGAGATCCCGAAGGCGTCGACAGCGTTTACCAAGGTGTATGCCTCTGCACGGCTCGCGGACCAGTTGCCTCTGCCATCGGTCCTGCGTGCTGTGGTGCTCGACGGTAGCGGGGCGATCAATCATCTGGCTGAAATCGAGACTCCGGTGGTGGTTTGCATCCTTGACCGCTCGGTGGCTGATGAGACGGCCGCCGAGAACATCGTCCAGATGCGCAACACGCGCGGAGAGCCGGTTTCCGTACGGACGGACCTGGGCTGGCGTCCGCCCGCCGGGGTCGAGGCGTTGGCTTTCACGGTGGCCTTGTGAACCGGATTGGGGATCTGAATCGGCGATACGCCGCATCGGCCAAGGTCACGCGCAGCGGCGTTGAGGTCGTGGCCGTCGGGGACCCATCTGGCGCCCGTCTCAATGCTGCGGTGCGCCGCCTCGTGGTGACGGCGCAGGATGACAGCCCAGAACTTTGGGAAGACCTTGTCGGAGCAGCGAAAGCGCTGCGCTGGCGCTTGGTAACGCAGCCGCAGCCGATCGAGTTGAATCCTGCGTTGATCGCCGCCGCAGCAAGGGTGCAAGGCCAGGTGAGCCGCCTGAAAGGTGCTGTCGCAGACGACGGCCTTCTCGATGAAGTTCTCAGTGCTTCCGAAGCTGTCGGTTCGACTGATCCTCGTCTCGGTGACCTGCTTCTGCGCTCGATCGAGGAAGTCGGCGCTGCTGAGTGCGTAGTTGTCGCTGCGGGCAAGGCCGCCCAGACGGCGCTTGCGGGGTGGCTCGGAGACCGGGGCGTCCGGGTACTGGCGGCTGGGGAGCTGGGGCGCGGGCAGTTGGCAGTCGACCAGGCATACGTTGTTGGTCCACCCTGCCTCTACAGTCCGTCTCTCGTGACAGCGCCGGTGACTGAGGAAGTCAGTTTCATCCTGCCAGCATGGTTCGGTGATCGTTCGATCCCCCAGTCGGCGATCGCGGCCTATGCGGACGGTGCAATTCGGGTTGAGGCCAGGCTCTTCACTGAAGGTGACGTGAGCGAGCCTGTGGTCGACGACGACGACGACGACGACGCCGTCGGCGAGGTCGAGGACGAGTTCCTGCCGCAGCCCAATTGGGGCACCGACCGACTTGTTGACCGTGAGCCCAGTGCCGATGAGGTTGGAGCACGCAAGGTACTGCTCAGCGGCAATCTGGCGATCTGGCTCGATGATGGCGACCGCATACGGGCTTTGGCCCCGGAGCAGCCGCTGGGGGAACGTGTCGTCTACACAGAGGTGAAGGCGGTTCGTTACGGCACGTTTCTCTTGCTCCGCCGGGGAGAGAACGAGCTCGGGGCGCTGTACCGCGCGGCCCTGGCGCGCCTTCCGGGCAAAGCGCCGGTCATCGAAACTGCGCAGAAGGCATGGAAGGACAGACTCAGCCGTCGCCTTCAGGAGTTGTCGTACCAGCGAACCGTGAGCGAGCTGCGCGCCCGCGGCGTTAGGACAGCTGAGAGGGCTCGGGCGTGGACCGAGCCCAGCTTGTTGCGCCCGAATCGTGACGAGGACTTCGAGACGCTGCTGCAGTGGCTTGACATCCCAATCCAGCCGACCTTTGGCTATGCCACGATGCTTCGCCGCGCCCACCACCAGGCGAGCGCTGACCTGCGCGAGCAACTGGAGCGGGCGGTTTCGGAGGCAGACCTCTCGGCTCTGGAGCGGGACGGGCACTGGCTCACCGAGAGCAAGCATGAAGGCATCCGCGGCCTGATCGCGACCCGAGTGCTGGCGATATCGCCTTACAGGGAGATCATCTCGCGCCACGATGCCCGGGTGCCGTTTCAGGATCGGAGCGGGCAGTGGCTCGAATGATGCCCCCCTACTGCCCGGAGAGTGCGCCACCAGGTGAGCACCTCGTCTACGTCACGCTCCAGCGCAGCGACGATGCCGAGGACTGGATCGTCCTGCACTCGCTGGCGATTGCCGATCATTTCCGTCAGGTCGAGGGGGAAGCCGACTTTGTCATTGTCGTGCCAAACGCCGGGGTAGTGGTCATCGAGGTGAAGTCGCACTACACGGTTGACCGGCTTCCCGACGGACGCTGGAAGCTTGGCAGCAATCCGCCAGTGGCAAGGGGGCCGTTCCAGCAGGTGCGCGAGGCCCTCCACAGCATCCGCGACTTCCTCAAGAAAAAGGGCGTGGACCTCCGAGGCGTTCCGATGGTGAGCGCAGTCTGGTTCACCCTTGTTCGAGCGCGCACAATGCTCCCAGCAACACCCGAGTGGCACGACTGGCAGGTGCTCGATTCGGAGGATCTTAAGCATGGCACGGCTTCGGCTGTGCTGCGGACGCTAGCCGCTGGCACGAAGCATCTCGACAGGAAGATTCAATACTTCTCGTACGGAGGCACCGGCCCGGCCCCCGACACGACTGAGCGGATCGTATCGCTGCTTCGTCCGCGCTTTGAAGTGGCGAGGGCCGCCGCGACACGCGCCGCACCCGGGAATCGCAGATGACCGCCTTCCTGGAGGAGCAGTACCTCGGACTTGATGCCATGGCAGACAACCCGACAGTGTTGTTCACCGGCCCTGCGGGCTCGGGCAAGACCTGGCTCGCAATGGAGGCAGCCTGCCGCGAAGTGGCCGTCGGTAGGCGGGGCCGCCTGCTCTGCTTCAACCGGCTCCTCGCCAAGCAGCTCACGGCCGATCTGGCAGACGTCGCGGGACTGACAGTCGGAACGCTGCACCAGGAGCTTCTTCGCATCACAGGTGTCCCGGCACCAGCGGGCGCCAGGGCCAGCTTCTGGGAGCAGGAGCTGCCCGATAGGGCGCTGGAGGTGCTGCTCAATCGTCCAGACCTCGCCGGAGACTTCGTGATCGTCGACGAGGTCCAGGACATCGCGAAGGGGCCTTTCCTCGACGTCCTGGACCTGCTGGTGACCGGTGGCCTGCGGAGCGGGCGTGTCCTGCTCTTCGGGGATTTCGAGCGTCAGGCCATCTTCGAGACGGGCGACGGCCGCGCGCTCCTGCGGGCTCGCGCTCCGCACCAGACCAACTTCCGGCTCTCAGCGAACTGCCGGAACCTGCCGCGCATCGGGTACCAGGTGAACCTGCTGGCCAAACTGGAGCCCGGCTACCAGCGGTTCCGTCGGCAGGATGACGGCATCGATCCGGCCCCTATCCCATACACGGTCGGCAGCGACCAGTCGCCGCTGCTCTCCCATGCGGTGAAGACCCTGCGCGCCGACGGCTACAAGCTGAACGAGATCGTGGTTCTGAGCCCGCTGCGCGAGGGCTCGACCGCGGAAACAACCACCGACACCTGGCTCCGCCAGGTGCTTTATCCGGCCGATGGCCGCCGTGGCCGACCGGGGCAATTGCTAAATAGCACCATCCAGGCCTACAAAGGTCTTGAGGCGCCTGCAGTAGTGGTAACCGATCTCGATCGCCGTGGCATACCGGGATTCGAGGCACTCCTGTACGTGGGGCTGACGCGCGCCACCGATCGTTTGTTCGCTGTCGTTGAGTCCGGCACGCTCCGTGCAGCTATAGGAGGTACGACATGACTGGTGTTGAGGCGCGGGCTGTCATCGAGGGGACGGTCCGCCGGGAGCTGTTCGGCCCGCTGCCGGGTGACGAGCCCGCCGGCATCCCGCTTGATTGCCGGACCGGCACCATCCACTTCGACACGGCCGAGGCGAGTCGAGGCCAGTTCCATGAGGCGACCAGCGGGCAGGAAATCCTGACGCAGTCCGACCCGCTGCGTCGCTACGGCATCGGAGTTCTCTACAACGGTGCCTCGCAGGCTAGCGGGGGCACGACTGCACCAGACAGCGGCAGCGATGCCGGGATCCGGGACGTAGACATCACCGGGATGCCTGGTCTCGCCGAGAACGAGGAGAACCCCGAAGGGCGGCCGATCGAGATCAGGGGCAGGCTCCGCTTCGACGAGGCTGACTCCGACGACTTCGATCTGACCGATGCGAATCGTTTCAAGCCGTCCGCGATGGCCATCTCCTTCAAGGTGCGTGTCTGCAACGGGAGCTCGCTCAAACTGACGGTGTCAGGCGCGTACTACGACCGCCTGAGCGCGCGTATCCCCGGCGTCGCCAAACCGCGCACATGGTGGCTCCGTGTGCCCTTCGAGCTTTCAGGTTCCGTCGCAGGCGCGGTAGTTCAAGGCTCGACGAACAAGCTACTCGAAGTGCCGGTGGCAGAAGCTGGCGACCAGCCACTGCGGATCGCGCCGACTGTGCAGATCTTCAGCAGGCCGGTGCGTGGCGAGACCGACCCGGAACTTCGGCTCGTCACCATCGCCCTCTTGAATCGGGCGGCGGGGACGGGACCGAGTAGCGCGCTGTTTCAGATGGGTCTGACCGCTGCCTCGGTGGACGGCCTCGCGATCAAGGCGTACCCCGAGGTTAAGCAGAGTAGTCGCGGAGACGAAGAGCAGTCCATCGGTCTGCTCTACCGGAAGAAGCGCACGTTCGCGATTGGTCATGGCTGCGCTGCCGACTGGGGTGGGGGGAAGCCCGATGGCGGGATCGTCGACTGGGTACGCGCCGATCCTCTGCCCGCGTACGAGGTCGTGAGCTTGACACCTGATATCTACCTCTCGGGTCTTGACGGCGAGCGCCGACGGGTGACTGTCAGCATGGCTGCGCTTGCCGACGGCAGCCCGGAAGGGTCCCAGCAGCTGGAGATCGTGCTCCGCCTCTACGAAGAGTGGATCGCCGAACGCGAGGCTGAGATCCCTGCCCTGCCGACACCATTCCAGGCCGCCGCGCGTCGGCACATGCGGCTCTGCCGCGAAGCGCTCGGCCGGATGCACACGGGCTGGGCCCTGGTGAGGGCAAACCCGATCGCCAAACGGGCTTTCCAGCTGGCGAATGAGGCGATGCACTTCCAGCAGGTGCGCTCCCGCCTCCCCTACCGCGAGGTGAAGAGCAGGCGAGACGGCACCCTCCGCCCAGTCGGTGCACACCCGACCGCGACGCCGCAGCCGGGGCAGGGGAACTGGCGCCCCTTCCAGATCGCCTTCATCCTGGCGAGCCTGCCCGAGCTCGTGGAGCCGAACCGGCCACGCCGCAAGGTGGTTGACCTGATCTTCTTCCCGGCCGGTGGTGGCAAGACCGAGGCGTACCTAGGTGCCTCGGCGATCAGCCTGATCGCCCGCCGCCTTCGAGATCCCGCCGACGCCGGTACGGACACCCTGATGCGATACACGCTGCGGCTGCTGACCGCTCAGCAGTTTCTGCGCGCTGCATCACTGATCTGCGTACTTGAGGACATCAGATCCAGGAAGGTGACGGAGCTGGGCAAGGAGCCGTTCGGGATCGGGATCTGGCTCGGAAGCTCCTCGACGCCCAATACGAGAAAACAAGCGGTTGCCAGCCTGAAGCGGATGCGGAAACACCCACAGGAGCAGAACCTCTTCCTACTGCTGCGCTGCCCCTGGTGCGGGACGCAGATGGGTACGAAGGCGCGGGGGCGAAGCGGCCAGGACGTCATCGGCTACGAACAGGTCGGCCAGAAAGTCCTACTGCGCTGCGTCGACCAGTCCTGCCGTTTCGCGAACCGCAAGGGCCTGCCAGTACACGTCATCGACGACGATATCTACGACGTCCGCCCGTCGATCATCATCGGCACCATCGACAAGTTCGCCATGATGGCCTGGCGCCCGATGGCGCGGCGGATCTTCGGGTTGGGAAACGCCGGCGAGCGCGAGGTCTCACCGCCCGGGCTCATCATCCAGGACGAGCTACACCTGATCTCAGGTCCACTCGGTTCGATGGCAGGCCTGTACGAGCCTGTCATCGACGACCTGTGCACCGACCACCGCGGTGCCCAGCCGATCCCACCGAAGATCATTGCATCGACCGCGACGATCCGCCGGTACGAGGATCAGATCAAGGGCCTTTTCGGCCGTGAAGACGTCGCGCTTTTCCCGCCGCATGGGCTGGAGGAGAGCCACTCCTTCTTCTCCGAACCCGCCACGCTCCCTGACGGAAGCCCGGAGCCGGGGCGCCGCTATCTCGGCATCATGAGCGCGTCCCTGGGATCCACGCAGACGGTGCAGGTACGGGTAGCATCAGCCACCCTGCAGGGTGCCACCCTGATCCCCGAAGCCGACCGCGACGGCTACTGGACCAACCTCAACTTCCTCAACAGCCTCCGCGAGCTCGGCAACACCGTGTCTCTCCTGGAATCCGATGTGCCCGACTACTTGACGGGTTTGCGCCGACGAGACGGCATTGAGGAGTTGCGTTGGCCAAAGTACACAATGGAGCTCACCTCGCGCCGCCGCAGCGATGAGATCCCTAAAGCCATCCAGCAGTTGGAGACGGCGTACGGCCAGCAGGGCTGCATGGACATCTGCCTAGCCTCGAACATCATCGAAGTCGGCGTCGATATCGACCGCCTGGGACTGATGACCATCGTCGGCCAGCCCAAGACCACCGCACAGTACATTCAAGTCAGTGGTCGCATCGGCCGCCGAGCAGACGTGAGCCCGGGACTCGTCCTGACGATCTATGGTGCCGCGAAGCCGCGAGACCGCAGTCACTACGAGCGCTTCCGCACCTACCACCAGCAGCTCTACTCACAAGTAGAGCCGACATCAGTCACGCCGTTCGCCACTCCTGTACTCCGCCGTGCGCTGCACGCTGCCGCGGTGGCGCACATCCGCCAGGCGACACCCGGCATCGAACCCCACCCGTTCCCTCAGACTGAATACGAAGAGGCGATCGCACTGCTCCGCGAGCGCGCCGAGATCGCCGACCCTGGCGCGGTCGGCACGCTGGACCGCATGGCCGACAGGCGTGCCCGCGAGTGGGCGAATTGGGAGCGCACACAGTGGGAAGCCAACGCCATCGGCGGCGATCCCAAGCAGGGCTTGATGCGCTTCGCCGGGAGCCTGCCCTCCTTGGACAGCCGGGCGCCCATCTGGGACGTGCCGACGAGCATGCGCAACGTCGACGCTGAGTGCCGCCTGAAGATCTCGACGGCGTACGTGCAAGCTGACGCCGACGAGGAGGACACGCCGTGAGTACTGGAAGCATGCGGCGCGCCCAACTAGTTGCACCATTCGGTGTCGGCGCTATGAGCGTGCTCGTCAACGGAACCTCTGTGATCACTGCGGGGCTTGACCACTGGTACGCCATCGGGGACTCCGGGTCCCTAGCCCTGGAGGAATTCGAAGAGCACGACTGGCGCCTGGAGGCCCGCCTGAACGTCTCGGCGTTCCGCCTGCCACCCGACTGGCGGAACCAGGGCGCCGGGAGCGATACCCGCAACATCAAACTCACCGTGCCGGCGCTCCGCTTCCCGCGATGGAGCTTCTGCATGTACTGCAAGCGGCTCAAGCTGAGCACTCTCACTATGCAGCAGCAGGAGGCCTGCCCGGACAAGTCCCACAACTCCTGGCAGTACAAACCCCACATGGCGCAGGTGCCGTTCGTCGCGATCTGCCGACGAGGACACATCGACGACTTCCCGTTCAGCAAGTGGGTCCACCGCTCGAACGACCCTCGCTGCGAGACTGGGCTGCGGCTTCAGTCGCGTGGCGGCGGCGGTCTTGACGGCCAGGTCGTCACCTGTGGATACGACGCCGGAGGCAAGCGCAACGAGCGTCTCGGCTGCGGCGAGGAGCGCTCGCTGCTGGGTATTACCAGCACGCTCGAGGGGCTGGACGGTGAGGAGCACACCGTCCTCACCGATCGGCTGGCCGCTACCGATGATCCCTACTACTGCACCGGGGCCCGCCCTTGGCTCGCTCAGCTGGACGGCCCCGGCTGCCCCTCGGCGGTTCGCGGCGCGCTGCGTGCCGCTGGCAACGTCTACTTCCCGAAGGTGGAGTCTTCCATATACCTGCCTCGGCAGGAGGGGGCCGTCAGCGCGCAGATGCACGCACTGATGCGCCACCCAGCCGTAAGCGGCACAATGCGCACCCTGCACAGCATCCTTGGAGCAACCCTGGAGGCGGCGCAGCTGCGACAACAGCTTCAGCAAAACGTTCCACCGGAACTCTTCGGTCCGGTCTCAGATGACGAGCTGATGGCGGGCTACCGCGACCTGCTAGGTGCTGATTCAGAGGAAGCCCTGGATACAAGCACCGGCGACGTCGAGCTACTGACCCGCAATGAGGTCTGGCGATACCCGGAGTTCGGCCAGATCCGGAAGACACCGAAAGACGACTACCTGACGACCACCGATCCCGGATTGCACGAGGATCTCCTGCCGTACCTGGAGCGCGTGCGATCGGTCGACGTCCTTCGTGAAACCCGAGCACTCCGCGGTTTCACGCGTGTCAATGACGATGTGCTCAAGCTCAGCGAGGGCAAAGCGCTCCTGAGGCGTGATCCGCTACTACCTGCCCAGGACTGGCTGCCGGCCTACGTGGTAAAAGGCGAGGGCATCTACCTGGAGCTCGCCCCCGATCGGCTGGCAGCATGGGAGCGGCGCACCGATGTCGTGCGCAGGGCAGATAGGATCGCCGCGCGCTACCGGCAGACGGCGGCCGAGCGCGGTCTGCAGGACAGGCCGCTGGAGCCCCGTTTCGTGCTGCTCCACACTTTGGGCCACCTGCTGATCAACCAGTTGATATTCGATTGCGGCTACAGTTCGGCGTCCTTGCGTGAGCGTATCTACGTGTCGACAGCACCGGGGCGTGAAATGGCCGGATTGCTGATATACACGGCGGCAGGTGACTCCGAAGGCACCATGGGGGGCCTGGTTCGCATGGCGCGCCCTGACAACCTGCGTGCTGTCTTCGTCTCAGCGATCGACAATGCCCGGTGGTGCTCGACCGACCCCGTCTGCATGGAGGTGGGGAAAACGGGCCAGGGCCCCGACTCCTGCAACCTCGCCGCCTGCCACGGCTGCGCTCTGGTGCCAGAGACCAGTTGTGAGGAGTTCAACCGCTTCCTCGACCGCGGCCTGGTGATCGGGACCTTTGGCGGCCCCATGTCCGGGTACTTCGCCAACCTTGAGCAGTGACGGTATCGAAGGCACGTCGGCATAGGAATCCGCGCCGAGTTCACCGTCCGGTTGTCCACCCAGTGGTGCCGTCAAGCAGCGCTGATGCTCCAGTCAAGGCGAGCAGGAGCCGCTGGATACCCGGTTTCGGAACTGATGGCGGGATGTCAAGGCGACATGACTCCCATCGACCATTCGCTCCGCCGTCGCGCGGAGCGTGGGCGGCAATCCACTCCTTGGGTACTGAGCCGACTGCGGCTACCTGGAGGTCTCGGGTGAGGCGCACGGCCACAAGCTCCCATGCGGGATCTCTGCGCATGGTTTCGTACTCATGCCTTGATAGGAAGACTGTGAGGCGGCTTCTACGCGTCGTGCTCTTTGCTTCTATGTGAAGGGAGTTGCCGTCAGCATCCACAGCTATGTCATACCCGTAGCCGTCTGACCTGGCAGCGACATGTTCGACCTGGCCTCCTCGCAGCGAGGCGGTCAGGAGTCGGACGAGTGCCAGTTCGCCGGCTGTACCGATCCGCGCGCGTGCTTCCGCATCGACTTTCCCCCACATCGCCACGAGGTGCTCGTACGCCTGCGTCCGGCTGAGCCCCAGGCCCTCAGCTGCGCGGAGGGCATCCTCCGGGAGTTCTTCCGGCTCACGGATAAGGACGTCAGAATCAGGGAACCACGGTGTGTTGCCGGACAGCAGTGCCGCCTCGTAGACCTGCAGCTCAGGTGAGCCGTGTGCATCCTTGTTCCCCAGGAGGCCAGCGTCATTTAGCCACCCGTATGCGGTTTCGTATTGCGTCGGGGTGATGTCGCTGAAGTCGCTGTGCGTGGTGAACAGGGCGCGGCACCGGGCCGCGCCGCTGGCAGGGAGCCCTTCAAGCCAGCGGACTGCGGCGCGGAGGACGGGTTCAGGTTGTATCGGCACGCAGGTGGCCCATCAGGGCTTGGATGTCATATTGGTCGAGGCCTCCGCCGATAGTCGGCTCCTCGTCGAGGTCAGCGAGTTCGCGCACTGCTGGGTCGTCCAGGACCTGGCCCATGAACCGCAGCTTCCGACCTAGCCGCTGATCCACCACCTCGTCGATGGTGTTCTCGGAGGCGAGAACTGTGATCCGGGTCTCGGTGTCGGGGTTGAGGCCGAGCCGGTGGACCCGGTCGAGGCTCTGAAGGAAGCGGCCTGCGGCGAAGTCGCGGTCGACGTATATCGCGTCGTGGCAGTCCTGGTGCAGGCTAATGCCCTCACCGAGGGTAGCTGGGTTCGAGAGCAGCACCATGCAGTCCGGGTCACTGCGGAATCGCGCGATCTCCGCTTCCCGCTCCTCCGTACCGCCGTGAACCATCGCTGGCTTGAACTCGCTGAGGATCCGGTGCAGCGTGTTCAGGCTCCGGATGAACGTCGACCAGACCAGTGTCTTGCGGCCCTTCGCGGCGTTCTCCGCGACGATCGCAAGCGTTTCGGTGTACTTCGGGGAGAGCTCGTAACTGGGTAGGTCGCGCATCAGGTCGAACAGGGGAGACCCTTCAGGCACGTCGAGCGGCGGGATCCGATAGGCCAAGGGCTCGTAGCGGGTGGTGCCGACCGCGAGCAGGGCCGGGCTCGTTGCTGCCATAAGCAGGTACAGTGCGATCTTTCCGAGTGCGATGAAGTCGTTCGCGGAGCCTGCGGCGCGCGCTGACTGCTGGCCGATTAGGGCCTCGTAGATCTCCTTGTGCAGCGGCGGGAGCGGCTGTATACGGAGATTGGTGGTGACCGGAGGGAGTCCGAGTTCGCTTTTGGTCGTCCGGGTGAACAACGGGCGAAGGACGCGGCTCGCTTTCGCCAGGTCGCCGCCCGCGACTGCCTGTACGACCTTCTGCCTCCCGTGTCCGGGCCAGACGAACCCGAGCAGGTTCTCGAGATCCTTCGAGCCGTTGGGAGCAGGGGTCCCGGTGAGGATCAGTCGGCGGCGGGCTCGGGGACCTAGCGCCAGGCAGGCTGAACCGTACGTCCCATTCGCACCGAGTTTCATGCGGTGCGCTTCATCGAGCAGAAGCATGGACGGGCGGGAGGCAAGCCACCGGCCGAGCATGTCGACGGCACCATCAAGGCGCTCATAGTTGATCACGATCGCTTCGGCTGAGCGGTCGGCGTTGCGGGTGAAGATCTCCATGCGGAGCGGTTCCCGGAAGCACTCGCCGTTCTCGTAGAGCCAGGATTCGAAGCTCGACTTCGGCCCGACGATCAGGAGCCGCTCAGCAAGCCCCTCTTTCCGCAGCGCTTGGAAGACCGCGAGTCCGACCCGGGTCTTGCCGGCACCGGGTACTGAGAAGTTGGCCCCGTGCTTCAGTGAGAGCAGCTTCGCGATGTCCCGGCACTGGAAGGACGTCAACGCGCCTGTCCAGTCCGTACCGAGAACCGGGTCGAGGTCTGCTGCATCTAGCTGTGGCCCCGCCACGGTTGCACCGGGATCAAGGTACCCGGTGAGCGACCGCGCATCAACGACCGAATCCTTCGCCAGCCTGGCGAGCTCGTCGTCCCAGGCCACGCTCTCCCGTTGGGGCCACGCAGTGAGTGCCGCCAGGCTGACAAGCAACTCGTCGATATCGACATCGAGCGTTCGGGGCGTCCGCTGGACGCCGCTACGGAAATGCGAAGCGAGGCGCCTCAAGTCCTCCTCGCAGCCATCAGCGGCTCTGAGCCGTGCGGTGGCTGCGCTGTCTCCGAAGCCGATTTCCAAACTCGCGGAGCCGTCTGCCTGCATCAGTCCTCCCTGGCGGCGCTGAGCAGCCACTCGACTCCGTCGCCGGGGGCAGGGAAGGTGCGGCCTGCGAGCCGGGCCAGGCGGATCAGGCTTGACCTGAGGACGACAAGTGCCTCGTCGAAGGCGTCCTCGTCCAAGGCCCGCTTCGCCTTGGCCTCAGCGAACTCGGCTGCGCACTGGTTAATGTAGTCAGCGGCATCGGTGAGGCGCTCAGGGACAGCAGCTCTCCGCTTCTTCAGCGTGTTGTGGCTCCCGGCGAGCTTGACAGCATCGTCGAAGGTCTTGCCGGCCTTCTGGAGTACTCCAGTTGCAGCCGTTACCGCTCCCGGCTCCAGAGTGTCCGCTGCGAGAGCCATGGCTTTGGCCTGGAGGAGGGCGTCTGTCAGCGCACGGCTGGTCTTCACCGCGGATGCGGCGTCCGGTATCGTCACGCCCAGTCCGGGGACCTCCACCGGCTCAACTTCCTGAGCGGTCGGCCGCAGTTCGCTCGGCAGCCGCTCGTCGACGTAGCGGCTGAAGAAGTCGCCTTCAGCATGCCGCAGCGACGTCTTCGGGTAGTCCAGGATCACCATCGCCAACCGTGATTCCTTGAGAATCTCGGCTCCGTCGGGGTCACTCTTCTTAAGCTCGGAGTAGTCCCTGATCAATTCACGCAGGCTTTCCTGGTGGCTCTCGAGGTCAACGAGCCTGAGGGTGATCTGGTCTCCTCCGGTGCGGCTACGCCGGATCGCTTCCATGATCATCTGGTAGACGCCGCGATCGATTCGGAGCGTCTTCGGCCTGATGTTGAATGCGCGGGCGACATCTTCTTCCAGTCGGCCACTCGCGAGCTGCTCCTCAATGGCGATGAGCCGGTTGATGTAGGAGTATTCGCGGCGCTTGTCCCGGCGAAGCTGCACAGCCAGTTCAACCCTGTTGATGTCGTCCCGCGAGGTGTCGTTCGGGAGCACACCGGCGCGGATGTCCTTGACACCGAGATCACGGAGCGCTGCACACCGAGTGTTGCCGTCGACCAAGATCCCGTCAGGGCTGATGACCCCCGGCTCCTTCTGCCCGAACTCCTTGAGCTCGTTCTTCAGCACCTCGTACTCGGCATCAAGCTCGTCTGGAAGAGCCGCCTTTCGGGTGAGGAGGTGGTGCAGGTACTCCTGCGCCTCCGGCGCCCAGGGCTTCTCTTCGAGGAGTCCATCCCGCTCCGGATCGAGTGTCCGCTGGGCCCGAATGCGATGCGTGTCCGGATTGAAGTACAGCAGGTCCACAGGAATGGAGATCACATGCAGGTGCTTCTGCTCTCCACGCCAGTCAATCGTGATCTTCGCTCCGTCCTCAGCTACCGCCTGGTTCAGCCGCTCCTTTATCAGAGAGCGAATCCGAGCCCCCTCTGGCGGTACACCGAACTTTGCTGGCATGTCAGTCCCCTCCGGCACTAGGCGCCTTCCCGTCCTCAAGGCATCATGGCAGACGTGTAGGACATCAATCGTGCACACCAGCAGAGAACGGAGAAGAGGGTGCCGCTGCCGTCCTGGAACGACCCCGAGCTGAAAGCTGGGACCATGGTCAGGTGCGCCCTGTGGCTCGTCCACGAGGTCGGGGAAGGCAACACCTTCACCAAGGAGCAGCTCCGTGAGGCGTTCCCTGGCGTCTCCCAGGCAGACCGCAGGGCGCGCGAGCTCCGCAAGTACGGTTGGCTCCTGACCACCAACACTGAGGACGCATCCCTCACAGCCGAGGAGCAGCGCTTCGAGAAAGCCGGTGTGCCGATCTGGGACCAGGCAGCCCGCAGTGCGGCAGCCCCGAAGAAGGCTGTCAGTGCGAAGGAGCGGCAGGCCACACTGGCTCGTGACGGGTACTTGTGCACCGTGTGCGGGATCTCAGCCGGCGAACCGTATCCTGAGGACTCCAACCAGACCGCCGTGCTCTCCGTCAGCAGGCGGGACCTGGCCCTCCCCGGCGCCCAGCCCCAAACGGTGCTGACCACAGAATGCAAGTGGTGCCGCGTCGGCTCCGGCATCGCAGCAGTCGACGCCACCGTAGTCGTCGCCGAGATCAAAAGCCTGGACACTGCATCGAAGCGGCAGCTGCTCCAATGGGTTGTTCAGGACGGCCGCAAACCAACCTTGTTGGAGCGAGCATGGGCTGCGTACTGCCATCTTCCCGCGAGAGCCCGGGATGAAGTGCGGACGCTGCTCGAGGGTAGCCGCGTTTGACTCTGCTGATGTGAGCACCGAGTATTGACTGGGGAGCCGCGGCTGCTCTCGCCCGAGTCGTGGCGCGTCAATGGCCTCCAAGCAGGACGCGGAGAACGTCGGGGCGGTACGGCCTGCTCCGAACTATTGGGAGTGACGGATGACAGCATCGGATCCTGGTACCCGGACTGGAGCTGAAGGCCCGGCACCTGGCAGCCCATGGGCTCCGCCGGTGGGCTCCTGGGCATCCTCGGCGGGCAACCGTAGGAGCATGCTCGGCAATCGGAACCGGGACACTTCACCCGAGCTTGCGCTCAGATCCCTCGTCCATGCTGCAGGGCTCCGGTACCGCGTTGCAGCCAAGCCACTGCCACGCATGCGCCGTACAGCTGACCTCGTGTTCCGTCCCACGCAGATAGCGGTCTTCGTCGACGGCTGCTTCTGGCACGGCTGCCCTGAGCACTTCGTGCCGCCGAAGACCAATCCCGACTACTGGCGGGACAAGATCAACCGCAACTGTGTCCGCGACCGTGACACAGACGAGCGCTTGGCTGCTGAAGGGTGGCTTGTACTGAGATTCTGGGAGCACCAGGCAGCAAGTGAATGCGCCGAAGCAGTCAAGGCTGCAGTGCTAAACCGCCGAAAGCAGCTCGGCGGCCGATGAAGCGCCGTCCGGCTGCACCCCTGACTCGCTGCTCCCAGCCTTAAGTGCAGCAAGGATAGCCTTGCCTACCGCTTCGGCAACCGGGGGTGGAAACGCGTTCCCGACCTGGCGGTAGGCGGCAGTCTTCGGACCTTCAAAATTCCACGAGCTCGGGAACCCTTGAATTATCGCGGCCTGCTCCACGGTCAGCATCGGCCCCTCGTCGCGCAGGAGATGGCGTTCTGGCTTCGAGAGGGGATCTGAGTCGGCCACACCCATGGCATTAACGCCCATAGCGGCCCACGCCTTCTTTGCGCGTGTCGGCCCAAGATCTGCTCCGCCGTGCTTCTTCGACCCGCCGACCAGTGTCGGAGCCACCCCGCCGACGGTACGTCCCCTCTCGACCCAACGCTGCTTCGCCCGCTCCGCCTGCTCCTCGAATTCTGTGCCCCGCAAGGCCCCAAACCGGACGAGCATCGAGCCGTTGAGAGCTTCCCAAGCCGTGGCAGTGCCATCTGGGTCGCCTTTCGGCATCCCCGCGAAGTGCGGGGCATAGCTGCTCTGCATCGCCACCAGGATCGCCCGTGGCCGCAACTGCGGCACCCGAAAGTCCTGCGCCTCAAGGATCTCCCAGGCCAGCGGCTCGTAGCCGAGACTTCTGAGCCGCTCCAAGATCCTCATGCGATAAGCGCTGAAGCGCCGTTCGGGCTCAAGCAGGCCCCTTACATTCTCAATCATGACGGCTTTTGGCGCGAGAGCTTCAACCAACTCGAGCATCACAGGGAAGAGGTCGCGTTCGTCGTCCTCACCTAGTTGCTTCCCAGCGAACGAGAAGGGCGGGCATGGAACACCACCAGCCAGCAGGTCAATCTCGCCCTTTGCAACCCCAAGTTCGGTGAGGCCGAACTCTCCGGGCTCCCTGTCATCACAGTCAGGCACGAAGCGCGTCAGGTCCAGCCGATGGACGATTGAGGCGTTTCCGCCCAGAGCTGCGGCGTTCGAACGGAGAGTTTTACAAGCCCAGGGGTCGATCTCGACTAGCGCACGGTGCTTGAACCCCGCCTGATGAAGTCCTATCGCTTGGCCTCCTGCACCGGCACATATCTCAACAGACGTGTAGGGGCCTTCCACCATCATCGCCTCCTAGACGTCCACTTGTCGGCCCCGCGCCGACAGAACCAGCCGTTCGGCCCGGCGCCAGTGATCGTGCCACGCTAGACCGACAAATACTTGCAGGCGCACGGTTACGACCGCGAGGACCAGGACGCTGTTCCCGCCGAATGCTAGCCGCAGCGCTTGCGCTGCTCCCCAGCAGTCCGGCAGTTCAGTGCACACTGCTTCTCATCTGCCGGAAGGGATCACGAAGTCACTGAGCGGGAAGGCCGCCTCCAGGATGAGTCGCCCTTGAGCGCTTCCGCTGGTCAGCCCAGTTCCCATCTGCGACGTACCCTGCCGGGGGCACCAGCCAAAGCCCCAGTTCAGGCCCCTGAAGCCCGACCTTCGTTGAAGGTCGGGCTTTCGACATGCAGCCACTCGTGCTGCGAATAGTCGAAAATCAGGGGTATGGCCGCAGCACGAAACCCCAAGAAGCGCGACCATGGAGGCATCCGCCCGCTCCCTAGCGGCTCACTCAGAGTGAGCGTCTAGGCGGGCATCGATCCACTCTCGGGCCGCCGACACTACCTCACCGAGACCGTCTCGCTTGCCAAGAACGCGACCGCGAAGGAGAGCAAGGCCGCCTGGGATGCTGCGGAGGCAGTCAGGGACAAGTTCCGCACCCAGATCCAAGAACGCCGGAACCCGCGCACCAAAGCCACGGTCAACCGGCTCCTCGAGCGCTACTTCGACCAAGCACAGACACCGCTGCGGATCGGCCGCACCACCCGCAAGACCTACCTCGGCTACGCCGACAACCACATCCGACCGCTGATCGGTCACCTCCAGGTCGGCAGCCTCGACGCCGACATCTTCGACTCCTTCTACGCGCAACTGCAGCGTTGCCGCGTCCACTGTGACGGCCGACCCTTCGTCGAACATCGCACCGAGGACACACGAGCGCGACAAACGCTGCCACGACCGCGGGTGCCGCCCCCCTCGCCGACGCGAGCGTCCGCAAGATTCACAGTGTCCTGTCCGGCGCCCTGAAACGCGCCGTCCGATGGAAGTGGATCGCCGTCAGCCCCATCAGGCCGAACCACCGCCGGCCCCCGCACCAGACCCGCAGCCCCCGTCAGCCGATGAAATGGCCCGCATCCTCACCCGAGCCTTCAAGGACCCCGACTGGGGCGTCCTGGTCTGGCTGAAGATGCGCACCGGCGCCCGCCGCGGCGAGATCTGCGCCCTCGCCTGGGACCGCCTCGACCTCGAGGCCAGCACCCTGCGAATCAGAACCTCAATCGCCCAAGACGACACCGACACCTGGGAGAAGGACACCAGGACCCACCACAAGCGACGTCGCCCTCACCCCCGCCGACATCGTGATCCTCCGCGCCTACCGTCAACGCCGCGAACAGCAGGCCGCCGAGCTCGGCGTCACCATCGCCCCCGACGGCCGCGTCTTCTCTAACGACCCCAACCACTCAACCTGGCTGACGCCCTTGACGGTGAGCCAGCGCTACGCCCGCATGCGCCGCGCCATAGGGATCGACACCACCACCAAGAATCTCCGCCACTTCTCTGCCACCGAACTCATCGCCGCCAGCATCGACGTCCGCACCATCGCCGGCCGCCTCGGCCACAGCGGCGGCGGCACCACCACACTCATCCCTTCCAGCAGACAGGCGGTGGACTGAGTGCGACCGTAGCCCGCCACTAGGCCGCCTGGCTACAGTGGACAAACCGGTCCGAGGCTTCGCAGCAGCTCTGCGGGCATGGTCGAGCGAATACCCCGCCGCCCACCGGCGCCAGCATGGACAAGGGCAGCTCGCAACGGAAGGGGACGACGGTGCGGATCAACGACATGCGTAACCCGTACGACTACGGCAACGCCGTCAGCGACCCCCGGCTCTTCGCCGGGCGCCGCGAGGAGCTCGACCGCCTCGGCCGCGTCTTCGACCAGGCCGCGCTCGACGCGCCCGTCGGCCTCCTCGCCGTCCACGGCGAGCGCGCGGCCGGCAAGACCAGCCTGCTCAACATGGCGGCGCTGATGGCGCGGGACCGGGGCCTGCTGCCGGTGCGCGTGCACCTCGTGCCGGGCGACGCCGACCCGGTCGGCTTCTTCGGCAAGGTCTACGAGGAGCTGGTCGGCGCCGCCGCGAAGGCGGGCCTGACCGGCGAGGACGGCGCGCCGGTCACTGTGCGGGCGGTGCGCCGGACGATGGGCGGCGCCGTCGGCGACCTGCCGCTGGAGTTCCCGGAGGCCTACGCGCTGGCGGCGGCGGGCGGACGCTTCTCGGAGCTGGCCCTGCGCACCGACTTGGAGTGGCTGGCCTCGCGGCTCGGGCGGCCCGTGGCGCTGTTCGTCGACGAGGCCCAGCTCGTCGCCGAGTCCGACGACGTCCTCTCCGTCCTGCGCGCCCTCGGCGCGGTCCTGCGCGGCTACGTCTTCGTCCTCGCAGGTACGCCGGACTTGCTGGAGCGTGTACACCGCGTCTTCGAGCACCTGCTGCGGCAGTTCGAGTACGTCCGGGTGAACCGCTTCCAGCACAGCGGCGAGGTCCTCGAGTGCATATCCAAGCCGCTGACCGCGGTCGGCATTGACGTCCACCTGGCGTTCGGTCACGCCGAGCACGAGGTCGCGGGCGACCTCTTCGAACTTAGCGATGGCAGCCCCTACGGCGCCCTGCTCTACTGCCACGCCATGTTCGAGCGCTGGCGCGCCGGCGCCGAAGAGTACATGGCGCTCACCCCCGCCCTACTCGACCACACCCACCAGATCCTGACGGCTGGCCTGGCGCCCGGGGAGCGGCCGGTGCTGGCGAAGGTGCGCGGACTCGACGACGACGAGCTGTTGTCGCTCAACATCCTCGGGGCGGGCCTGCACGAGGTCAGCGCCGACGACGCCTGGTTCGCCCACACCGTCTCCGGCAAGGCCGCCACGACCCGCGAGCGGGTCTTCGGGCACCTCTCGCGCTTCGTCGCCGACGGCCTCCTGGAGATCCGTGACGGGGTCGTGGGCTTCGCCGGTGGCATGCCCGAGCGGATTTACGCCCGCTCGTGGAGCATGCGGCGGCTCGGTCTCTCTCCCCACGACGGCCATCCGGTACTGGGCACGCGGCCCCTCGACCAGCTGCTCACCGCGAACCTGGAGCGGCTGCTCCACGGCGTCTGCAAGGAGCTCGACGCCCAGGTGCTACCGACCTGCTGCCCCGGGATGCACCCCGCGCAACTCGACCAAGGGGTGGCGCAGTTCACCGGCGTCTCCCGGAGCAAGCCGGCCAACATCTACGCCGCGTACGTCCACCGTGCGGTCGTCTGGTCGGGCTACCCCGCCGCCGTCGACATCACGGCGGTCCGCTGCTCCTACGGCGGGGAGGAGCGGGTGCGCTGGATCTACTCGGCCGACACCGCCGACGTCGACCTCGCCGCCGACCCCGGCTTCGCGGCGGTGGCCGCGCAGGCGGCGGAGCTCGGCGGCGAACTCACCGCCGAGCGGCTGCGCCTGCCGGTGCGGGCGGACTTCGCCGCTTGGGTGGAGGCGACGAGCACCGGCGATGAGCGGGACTTCATGTCAGATACCCACCGCAACCGCAGCTTCAAGCTCTACGGGGCGGGCGACCGGCGCGGGGCACTGGCCGAGATGGAGGCGGCGCAGCGGCTGACGCGCTCGTGGTCGGTGCTGAACACCGCCGCCTACCTAGCCTTGAGCCTCGGCGACCACGCGACGGCCGCCGTGCGCGCCGACGAGGCCGCTGAGCTGGCCGAGACCAACGACGAGGCGGCGCTCAGCCGCTACAACGCCGCCATCGCCATCCTCGCCTCCGGGGACGTCGCCGGCGCCCGGCGGCGCCTCGCCGAGGCCGTCGAGTACGTTGAGCGGCGCCCGCTCGTCAACGACGACATGGCCTACCTGTTCGTCCCCCGCCTCACCGGCGGAGGGGTGCTGCTGAGCGAGAAACCGGACGTGCGCTTGGGCCCGGCGCTCGGCGCTGCCCTCGCCGTGGTGTCGGCGGCTGAGGAGGACGCCGCTCAGGCCTCCGGCAGCACGCCGTGATCGGCGGGCGCGAAGCCCTCCGGCCAGCGGGTCCGCGCGTCGCCGACCGCGCCCGATAGCAGCGCCCCGGCCAGCTCAGCGCCGGACAGGTCGGCTCGCGCGAGTTGGGCGCGGCGCAGGTCGGCCCCGGACAGGTCGGCCCCGGACAGGTCGGCCCGGCGCAGGTCCGCCCCGGACAGGTCTGCCCCCGCCAGTGCCGCCGAGCGCAGCCGCGCCCCGGCGAGTCGGCGCCCGGCCAGGCCGATACCGGCGAGGTCGGCCCCGGAGGGCCAGTCGCGCCCGCACAGGACCGTCACGGCCGCTGAGACGTCGCGCGGCACCTGCCCGGCGGCGCCATGCTCGCGGATGAAGGCGGCGAGGATCTCGGCGATGCGGCCGCGCTCGCGGGGATCGTCCTCGGCGATCCGGTCGAGGGCGTAGACGCCGCCGAGCCGGACAGCCGTGGACTCCCCAGCGGTCCCGAGCTGCTCCACCGCCCGGCTGAACGCCTCGGTGACGGCCGTTCGGCGGCTGAGGTGGTGCGACTGGCGGGCGATGAGCATCTGTCGCCAGGCGGTGAGCCCGCCGAGGACCAGCAGGGCGCCAGCGACGGCTTGAAGGAGGGCGCCGCGCACGCCCGCCTCGGCGGTGGCCCACTCGTTGGGGTTGAGGCCGGAGGCGGCCCGGTCGCCGAGGATCCAGCCGGGGAGGGGACCGAAGGCGCCGGCGGTCACTCCGATGAGGACGATGCCGAGCAGCGCGCCGACCGTCCGGCCCAGCGCCTTGACGAGGGTCTTCCACACGCTTCCATGCTGCCCTACAGCGAACCAGTTGACGAAGCGGCGGATGATCCGGTCGTGCGCGGGATCGTCGATCCCGGCCAGTGCTCAATGAGCCACCGCTCGGACAGGCAGAGCTGCTTGTCGATAGCGGGCAGGACCCGGCACCATCAGCAGTTCCCTGAGGTGCGGTGCGGCCCGCAAGGGCTGAAGGGTATGGAACGCCTCATGGGTCAGCGCGATCTGCCCCGATCCCAGTCCTCGCAACAGATCCGCCGGTGATCCCGTCTTCCCTTCCAGGGTCTAGAGCCAGGTCGTCACAGACGATCCACGGCTCACGGCGATCGGCGATGGGTGCTGTATCCAAGCGCTGGACTCATCCGCCGTACGGCCCGCTCTGCGTGGGCGGGCGCTGAGGGTCGTAGCCGGCGGTGGGGTGCTGCGGGTAGGTCGGGGCGGCGGCCTTGGCGCGTGGTTCGACTGACCAGAGCCTTGGGGAGAAGGCGATGCTCAGGAGGCCGAAGAGGGTGGCGACGATCGTCGAGAGTTCGTCGTCGGCGCTCCAGGTGTAGGAGCCGTCGGAGCCGAGTAGTTCGGTCAATACCGCCAGGAGGCAGATGACGGTGGCGAGTAGGAAGATTCCCTGGAATACGTGCAGGATCACGCGAATGGGGGTCGGCATGGCGGGGACGCTACCAGTTGAAATGGCGTTGGCCGGGGGCGTTCAAGGTTGGGGCAAGGTCGGCTCAAGATTCTTGGTGAACGGCGCAAGATTGGCGCTTTGAGCGGTGCGGTCGGATCCCGGTTCTGCGGCCAAGTTAAGTGTTAAGGCACGTCAGCGGGTTCTCCGTGGGCTTTGTGCTTTCTAGGATCATGGCGTCCGACTCAGAAAGGAAGCGTCATGCGCATCTTCAGAACCATCGTCTGCGGCGTTCTTCTCGCCGGGGCGTTATCCATTCCGTCGACGACCGCCGCGGCGGCGGCGGCGGCGGCCGATCCTCCGGTGTCCGATCCTGTCGCCGAAGGGCTTGCCGACGCCTACGGCATGTCGGTGGGCGACGCACGTGAACTTCTCGATCGGCAGGCGGCATCGCTTGGGCAGTTGAGGTCCTTGCCCGACCGTCTTGGCGACGAGGTCGTGGGGCGGTGGCTCGACGAGGTGACCGGCGAGGCAGTTGTCGCCGTTACTTCTGCCGACGCGGTCGGCCTAGCCCGTGATGTGGGTGTGCGGGGTGTCCTGGTCTCGCGGTATCGGGGGGAGCTCGCTCGACTGCGGGAGCAGGTCGAAGACCTCATTCCCGATGGGGCGGTGGGGATCGACAGCTGGGGGGTGGATCCGGCGTCGAATCGGGTGGTCGTGTACGTGAACGTGGTGGCGGCCAACGGTTCTGCCAGGGATTTTGTGGGGGCGCTGGCCGCTCTGGGTGATGGTGTCGCGGTGGTGGAGACGTCGTCGTCTCCTCGGCAGCAGGCCGGCGAGGCCAATCCGGGGGATCCGTGGTGGCCGGGCGGTGAGTCGAACTGCTCGATGGGGTTCGGTGCGACCGACTCGTCAGGTGGTCTGCACGTGCTGACGGCCGGGCATTGCACGAACGACGTCAATCAGGCGGCGTACGGGCAGAGCGGCCAGTCGAACCGCATCGGTACGTCCAATGTGGGCGGTGGGCGCAGCGTCAACGCGCGTGAGGGCGACATGGGCGTCGTCGCGGTCACCGAGGCTGGCTGGACGCTGTCGGCGGACGTCAACACGTGGGGCGGCGGGGCTGTGGCTGTCACCGGTTCCACGGATCCGGTCGTCGGGCAGGCTGTGTGCCACTCGGGCAACACGTCCAAGTGGCAGTGCGGGACCGTGCGGCGGGTGAACCAGACGATCGACTACGGCAGTGTGGTGATCGAAGGGCTGGCGACGAGCACCGCTTGTTCGCGCGGTGGTGACTCCGGGGGTGCGTGGCTCGCCGGGGATCTGGCGGTGGGACTGCATTCGGGCGGACCATCGCAGTGCGTCTCCAACCCGGGCCCCGGCGACGAGTCGATCTTCCAGCCGGTGCGCGAGGCACTCGGGAAGTGGAACCTGACGCTCTACACGGAGGACGCTCCGCCGGTGGACGACGACTTCAGCCTCGCGCTCTCACCGACTTCGGTGAGCGTGGCGCCGGGTACTTCGGCGACCGTCACGGTCAACACGCAGGTGACCAACGGGGCCACGCAAACGGTGGCACTTAAGGCGACGGGGCTTCCCGGCGGCGTCGGCGCGGTGTTCGCGCCGGCGTCGGTGACCGCCGGCGGCAGTTCGACGCTGACGCTGACCGTCGCCGCCGGCGCGGCGGCCGGGACCTCCTCGATCACCGTGACGGGCGACGGAACCGCCGTCGACAAGAGCGCGGTGCTCAGCCTGACGGTCCTCGGCGAGGATCCGCCCGGATGCGAGGCGGCGGCGTGGAACCAGTGGACGTGGTACCGGGCCGGCGACCTGGTCTCCTTCAACGGCAGGGAATGGCTCGCGACGAACAGCTCCTACGGCGTCCAGCCCGGCAGCCGCTGGGACTGGGGCCACTGGAGCGCGCGCGGATCCTGCTGACGCTCCCTCAACCCGCCCAGTCCCAGCGGAAGCCGTAGCGACCGGGACCGAAGTTCAAGGTGACGGCGTGCGCGCTGCCGCCCGACCCCATCGGGACCTCCTCGACCTGCTCGGGGAGGTCCCCCGCCTGCGCGAAACGCCACAGCCGGGGCGGCAGCATCGACGGGTCGAAGCACAGTTCGAGCGTGAACTCGCGCACCGGCAGCCGGAACTTGCGCTCGTAGTTGGTCGCCAGCGGATACGGCGCCGCGCCGACGACCTCGTGTTCGAGGATCACCGTCTCCCCCCGCCGCAGCGGTCGTTCGAAGAGCAGTTCGGCGGCGATCAGGCCCTTCCCCGGACGCCCGACGACGCGACCGAGCCGGCAGTACCGCACCGGCCTGATCCCCGGGAGCGGCAGCGCGTGATCGTCGATGTGGACGACCGCGATCCAGCGGTCGGCGCCGTCGGCCTCGGCGCGAAGCACCTGCCGCGAACGGATCGAGCGCTCGCCCCGCTCGTGTCCGACGCTGACCCGGTCGTGCTGGCTGATCCGGGTCAGGCGCTCGTCCCAGCGAAGGTCCACTGTGTCCACCAGCCCGACGACCTCGTCGGGTTGCGGCCAGTAGGCGCTGAACGCGGGCCTCGTGGTCGTCGCGGTGCGGCGCCGGGGTGGCCCCAGCAACGCCGCGAGCGCACCGGCGGGCACGCCGAGGACCTTCTCCAGGGCGGAAAGCGCGGCCATCGACGAGCGTCGCTCCGGCCTGCTGCGTCCCGACTGCCAGTAGCTGAGCGTCGCGACGCTCACCGGGGTGCCGGATTCGGCCAGGCGTGCGCACAGGCGCTCGATGCCGAGGCCGCGCACGGCCACCGCGGCGCGGAGCGCCTCGTTGAACGGGCCGGCCGCCAGCAGCCGGTCCCGTTTGGCGAGCGGAGCTTCGTCGGGCTTCGAGTGATCGGCCGGCATCGGGACTCCCAGCGGGTTCATCCGAACATAAGCCGCCTGCCAGGGGAAAGGAAGGGTGATCCAGCTCGGCGGGCGGCCGCGCCGACTGTCGTTTTCGTCCAAGACCATCGCCCCGTTCCTCAATAATCTGAAGGTGGGGCGGCCCGAGCCGCTCGACGACGGTCGGCGGCGGCCACGCCGCCTCTCTTGAGGAGCAGTGTGATGCGCGAACTCGTCTACACCGGTTTCATGTCGCTCGACGGTGTGGTGGACTCCCCCGGCGGCGTGAGCGAGGGCCACCGCAGCGGCGGATGGGTGTTCGAGACCGAGTTCGTGCCCGAGGCGTACTCCCTGAAAGGCGAGGAACTCGCCGACACGACGGCGCTGATGTTCGGCCGGCGCAGCTACGAGGCCTTCGCGCCGGTGTGGATCGACTCCGAGGACCACGCCGCGTACAAGGACCTGCCCAAGTACGTCGTGTCCAGCACGCTCGCCGACGACGCGCTCGCCGAGGGCTGGGGACCGACCACGATCCTGCGCTCGGCCGCCGACGTCGCCGCGCTCAAGCGGACCGACGGCGGCGCCGTCTTCATTCACGGCAGCGCCGAACTCGCCCGGAGCCTGTCGGACGCCGATCTCATCGACCGCTACAACCTGCTGGTCTTCCCCGTCCTGCTCGGCGCCGGCAAGAGTCTGTTCAGCCGACAGGACCGCGACAAGCGCAATCTGCGTCTGCGCGACTCGGCGGCCTACTCCAACGGTGTCGCCAAGCTCGTCTACGACGTGGTGCGCTGAACCGTGAGATCGAGTGCTATCGCGCCGCCGGCGCTCCCCTGGAGCTGCCGCGCGGTGCGCCCGACGTATCTGCGCAGCGCGCGGGCCAGGTGCGGCTCGTCGTAGAACCCGAGCCCGCCGACGACCTCGCTCGCCGCCTCGCCCGAGGCCAGCCGTGCCGCGGCCGCGCGTGCGCGCCCGATCTGCCGGACGGCGCCCTGGGTGAGGCCGGTCGAGGCCCGGAAGCGGCGCTCCAGGGTGCGGTCGGTGCCCGGTGGCCGGCCGCCTCGCAGAAGCTCGGTGACCAGCGGGTCGCGGAGCACGGTGCCGTCGCGGACGAGCCTCCCGACGAGCGCTTCGGCGTCGTCGGGGCCGGGCGTCTCCCAGCGGCCGCCGTCGAGCCGGAAGCCGCGGCCGGTGACGTCGGGCAGCAGGATCCCGCCGTCGACGAGACTCGGCGCGGCGACGGCCCGCAGCGAGGTGCCGACGGCGAACTGGATGCCCACGAAGCTCGCGCCCTCGGGCACAGGGGCGTTGCCGCAGCGGCTCTCGGGACCGGTGACGGCGGCGAAGTACTCGCCCCGCTGCGCCCAGAACACCAGGCCCCAGGTCGGCGAGGCGACCGAGGTCATCTCGGTGACCCGGTCGCTCGCGCACGTCCACACCGCGTCGATCCACGGTGAGTCCGACGAGCGTGAACCGAACAGCAGCCGCATCGTCGAGACTCTAGCTCCGCGGCACCGGCCTCACTGCGCGGCCGACGGGTCCATCCACAGCACGCTCCACTCGTGGCCGTCGAGGTCGGCGAAGGTCCGCGAGTACATGAAGCCCTGGTCCTGCGGCTCGCGGGTGGCGCGGCCTCCGGCCGCCGCGGCTGCTTCGGCGAGGCGGTCGACCTCGTCCCGGCTCGCGACACCGAGGCCGTTGAGGATCTCCACGGTCGTGGAGGTGTCGGCGATGGCGCGGGTGGTGAAGGTCCGGAAGAACTCCTCGCGCAGCAGCATCACGACGATGGTGTCGGAGATGACCACGGCCGAGGCGTTCTCGTCGGTGAAGTTCGGGTTGATCGAGTAGCCGAGAGCCTGGTAGAAGGCCTTGGCGGCGTCGAGGTCCTTGACGGGCAGGTTCGGGAAGATCATGGTCTCCATGGCTTCCCATCCTGCTCGATCGGGGCGGCGGAGCCGGGCGTTTCGGCCGAAAAGGGTGGCGGTCGAGCGGGACGGGCCGGGCCTCCGTGGCCTCGATTTCTCCACTGTGGAGGGAGGAGGCTCCGCAGGGGTCAGCGCGCTCCCGCCACCCCCGGGTCGCGGTCGACGCCCGCCGGCAGCTCCGCCTCCGCGACATGCCCCAGCAGCGTTTCGCGCAGCGCGGCGGCGGCGTGGCTCAGCGGCGACTCGCGGCGGTGGGCCAGCGCGACGGTCCGCCGGATGCCGGGCGGGGCGAGGGGTGTGGCGCGCAGGCGGGGGCGGCCGGTGAGGACCATGCCCGGCACGAGCGCGATGCCCAGCTCGGCTTCGACGAAGCCCAGCACGGTGTCCATCTCGCCGCCTTCGACGACGAAGTTCGGCTCGAAACCGGCGCGGTGGCAGGCGTCGAGGGTGGCGTCGCGGAGGTCGTAGCCGGCCCTGAACATCACCAGGGGGCGGTCACGGAGGTCGGCGATGTGCACGGGCGCGGTGAAGGGCTCGTCGCGGGCGGAGACGACCACGAGGCTTTCGCGCAGGATCGTCTCGGCCTGGACGGCGGGGTCGGTGCCCTGCTCGGGGACGATGATGAGGGCGAGGTCGAGTTCGCCGCCGGTGAGGTGGCGGACGAGGTCGTGGGATCCGCTCTGCTCGATATGCAGCTCGATGCCGGGGTAGGCGGCCCGGAAACGTCGCAGGACGGGCGGCACGAGCGCGGCGGCGAGGCTGGGGGTGGCGCCCAGCCGCACGCGCCCCCGGCGCAGGCCGACGAGCTCGTTGACCTCACGGCGGGCGGTGTCGGCGTCGGCGAGGATCCGGCGGGCGATGGGCAGCAGCACCTCCCCGGCGGGCGTGAGCGTCACCGTTCCGTGTTCGCGATGGAACAGCTCGGCCCCCAGGTCGGTCTCCAGGGTGTGAACTTGCCTACTCAGTGTCGGCTGCGCCACACCGAGACTGGCCGCCGCTCGGGTGAAATGTCGGTGTTCGGCCACCGCTGCGAAGTATCGGAGGTGTTGGATCTGCACCTCCATAGCCTATTGCTATCGACTCCTACATCGTCATGCATTGGACGAATAGATCCACTCTTCCTAGTCTCAGCCCTATGGATCTGGCTACCCGGCGCCACATGGTCGGCACGACGGTCGGCAAGAAGGTCGTCATGGCCGTCACCGGCGTCATGCTGATCCTCTTCCTCTTCCTCCACATGCTCGGCAACCTCAAGGTCTTCGCCGGCGGGCTGTCCTTCGACCACTACGCCCACTGGCTGCGCACCATCGGCGCGCCGGTCCTCCCCGAGACGGTCTACCTCTGGATCCAGCGCGTGGTGCTCCTGGCCGCCGTGCTCGGACACATCTGGTCGGCGACGGCCCTGGCGCTGCGGGCCCGCGCCGCGCGACCGGTCAAGTACGCCCACCGCAACCGCGTCCAGGGCAGCTACGCCGCCCGCACGATGCGCTGGGGCGGCGTGATCATCGTGCTGTTCGTCGTCTACCACATCCTCGACCTGACCACCGGTCATCTCAACCCGGTCGGCGACGGCTCCACCCCCTACGCCAACGTGGTCGCCGACTTCGCGCCCGAGCGCTGGTACGTCACGGCCTTCTACGTCCTGGCCGTCCTGGCCCTCGGGTTCCACCTGCGCCACGGCATCTTCAGCGCCATGCGCTCCCTCGGGCAGCGCACACCGGCAGGCGAGCGCCGCGCCCGTTTCGTGGCGCTCGGCGCGGCGGTGGTGCTGTGCGCGGGATTCCTGACCGTTCCACTTGCCGTCACGACGGGACTGATCACGTGACTCTGTTCGTAGAGGGCGACCCGGTCGCCGACACCAAGGCGCCGAGCGGGCCGATCGAGACCCGCTGGGACCGCCACCGTTTCGAGGGCAAGCTGGTCAACCCCGCCAACCGGCGCAAGCGCACGATCATCGTCGTGGGCACCGGCCTGGCGGGCGGGGCGGCCGCCGCGACGCTCGGCGAGGCCGGGTACCACGTGAAGTCCTACTGCTACCAGGACAGTCCGCGCCGGGCGCACTCGATCGCCGCGCAGGGCGGCATCAACGCGGCGAAGAACTACCGCAACGACGGCGACTCCGTGCAGCGGCTGTTCTACGACACCGTCAAGGGCGGCGACTTCCGCTCGCGCGAGTCCAATGTGCACAGGCTGGCGCAGGTGTCGGTGGAGATCATCGACCAGTGCGTCGCGCAGGGCGTGCCCTTCGCCCGCGAGTACGGCGGTCTCCTCGACAACCGTTCCTTCGGCGGCGCTCAGGTCTCGCGGACCTTCTACGCCCGCGGCCAGACGGGCCAGCAGCTTCTTCTGGGCGCCTACCAGGCCCTGGAGCGCCAGGTCTCGGCCGGGACCGTGGAGATGCACTCCCGGCACGAGATGCTCGACCTGATCGTCGTCGACGGCAAGGCGCGCGGCATCGTCGTGCGCGACCTGGTCACCGGCGAGATCACCACCGACTTCGCCGACGCCGTCGTGCTCGCCTCGGGCGGCTACGGCAACGTGTACTTCCTGTCCACCAATGCCAAGGGCTGCAACGTCACGGCGACCTGGCGGGCGCACCGCAAGGGCGCGCTGTTCGCCAACCCGTGCTTCACGCAGATCCACCCGACGTGCATCCCGCAGGCCGGTGAGCACCAGTCGAAGCTGACCCTGATGTCGGAGTCGCTGCGCAACGACGGCCGGGTCTGGGTTCCCAAGCAGAAGGGCGATCCGCGGCCGGCCGCCGAGATCCCCGAGGATGAGCGCGACTACTACCTGGAGCGCATCTACCCGGCCTTCGGCAACCTGGTCCCCCGCGACATCGCCTCGCGCGCGGCGAAGAACGTCTGCGACGAGGGCCGCGGCGTCGGCCCGGGCGGGCTGGGCGTGTACCTCGACTTCGCCGACGCCATCTCGCGTCTGGGCCAGGCCGCGGTGGAGGCCAAGTACGGCAACCTCTTCGAGATGTACGAGCGCATCACCGGCGAGGACCCCAACGAGGTCCCCATGCGCATCTACCCCGCCGTGCACTACACGATGGGCGGCCTGTGGGTCGACTACGACCTCCAGTCGACCGTCCCCGGCCTGTTCGTGATCGGCGAGGCCAACTTCTCCGACCACGGCGCCAACCGGCTCGGCGCGTCGGCCCTCATGCAGGGCCTGGCCGACGGGTACTTCGTGCTGCCGAACACGATCAACAACTACCTCGCGACCGAGACCTTCGCGCCCGTCGACGCCGAGCACCCCGCCGCCGTCGAGGCGCGCGCGGCCGTCGACGACCAGATCACGAGGCTGCTGGCCGTCGACGGCGACCGCACCGTCGACTCCTTCCACCGCGAGCTCGGCCGCATCATGTGGGAGTACTGCGGCATGGAGCGCAGCGACGAGGGGCTGCGCAAGGCGATCGAGCTGATCGGCGGGCTGCGCGAGGAGTTCTGGCGCCGCGTCAAGGTGCCCGGCTCGGCCGACTCGCTCAACCAGGCGCTGGAGAAGGCCGGCCGCGTCGCCGACTTCTTCGAGCTCGCCGAGCTGATGTGCGTCGACGCGCTGCACCGCACCGAATCCTGCGGGGGGCACTTCCGCGCCGAGAGCCAGACTCCCGAAGGGGAGGCGCTGCGCGACGACGAGAACTTCACCTACGTCGCGGCCTGGGAGTGGACCGGCGGGGACGAACCGCCGGTGCTGCACAAGGAAGACCTGAACTTCGAGTACGTCCACCTGAGCCAGCGGAGCTACAAGTGAACCTGACCTTGCGCATCTGGCGCCAGACCGGCCCCGAGGAAAAAGGCCGGATGGTGAAGTACCGGGTGGAGGACGTGTCACCGGACATGTCGTTCCTGGAGATGCTCGACGTGCTCAACGAGGAGCTGACCCTCGCCGGTGACGAGCCGGTGGCCTTCGACCACGACTGCCGCGAGGGCATCTGCGGCATGTGCGGTCTGGTGATCAACGGTGTCGCGCACGGACCGGAGCGGGCCACCACGACCTGCCAGCTGCACATGCGGCACTTCAAGGACAACGACACCATCGACATCGAGCCGTGGCGGGCGCGGGCGTTCCCGGTCGTCAAGGACCTGGTCGTGGACCGTTCGGCCTTCGACCGGATCATCCAGGCCGGCGGCTACATCTCCGCGCCGACCGGCAGCGCCCCCGACGCGCACGCCACGCCGGTGCCGAAGGCCGACGCCGACGACGCCTTCGAGGCGGCGACCTGCATCGGTTGCGGCGCCTGCGTCGCGGCCTGCCCCAACGGCTCGGGGATGCTGTTCACCGCCGCGAAGATCACCCACCTGGGGCTGCTCCCCCAGGGCCAGCCGGAGCGCCGGGAGCGCGTGCTGGACATGGTCGCGGCACACGACGACGCCGACTTCGGCGGCTGCACCAACACCGGCGAGTGCACCGCGGTGTGCCCCAAGGGCATCCCGCTGACCACGATCGGCCGGCTCAACGCCGACTTCCTGCGCGCGTCGGCCGGTCGCTGAATCGGTTATCCCAGAACGTTTCCGCTGCCGGTGAGCGCGGTGGCGCAGCGGGCGAGGCCGTCCTCGGCTCCCGAGCCGATGACGCGCTGGCCGGCGGCGCCGGTGTGGAAGCGGCCGTCGTAGGTGTTGCCGTCGGCCCTGTTGCCGGTGCCGCAGACCTCGTCGGCGGTGAAGCGCCAGAAGGTGATCAGGGCGCGGTCGGTTCCGGGCAGGCCCGAGGTCGTGAAGGTGTTGGCCTCGACGATGTTGTCGTCGGTGCCGTTGCGCAGCCGGACCGGGTCGCCGGTGACTTTGCTGAAGGTGTTGCCCTGCAACAGGTTGCGGCTGCTCTCGTTGGCGGCGTAGACGCCGTGGACGCAGCCGGGGCAGTCGGTGTTCTCAAGGTTTCGCATGATGTTGTTGACGATCGCGTTGCCCGAGGAGCCGAGCAGGTGCACCGCGGCGTAGCCGGGGCCGTCGGGGACGTACTTGTTGCCGATGCGCTCGAAGATCATGTTGCGGACGGTGTTGCCGTCGGTGTCGAGGCGCAGGGCGCCCGTGCGGTAGTTGCGGACGGTCAGTTCGCGCACGTCCAGGCGCGGGCCGCCGGCGGAGTTCATCCAGTACCGGGTGGTGCCGGTGACGCGGCTGCCGTCGAAGACGGGGCGCTGGGTTCCCTCGCGGCGAAACGAGAGCAGGTCCTGCGGGACGCCGTTCCAGGCGACGGTCGCGGTCTCGTAGTAGGTGCCCGCGCGAACGACGATCGTGGCGGTCGTGGCACTGCTTGCGGTTAGCAGCGCCTTAACTCGCTTGAGGGATTTCACCGGGGTGGCCGAGCCGCCGTCGGCGGAGTCGCTGCCCGACGGGCTCATGTGGACGGTCACCGAGGCGGCCTGTGCGGGAGCGGGTTCGGCGAGCGTCGCGGCGGTGAGGCAGGCGAGCGCCGTGACCGTGAAGGCGAGTGCGCGGCGAGCTGGTGTCCACATCGAAGGCTCCGTGGGTAGGCGACGGGGCACAGGGTAGTGGATCGGGCCGGGGACGTGGGGGTGGCCGCTCAGGCGGTGCGGGGACCGTCGACCTTCTCCCGGATCGCCGCCCGCAGTCCGGCCGGGTCGGTGAGGTCGTCGACGACGATGTGCGCGCCGGCGCGGCGGAGGTCGTCGGCGGTCGTGCCGCCGGTGGCGACCCCGACGGCGAGGGCGCCGGTGTCGAGGGCCCCTTTGACGTCGTGGACGGTGTCGCCGATGACGATGAGGCGGTGGGGCGCCACGGTGGTGCGGTACTCGGCCTGGATCCGCCGGTGGGCGAGGCGGACGAGTTCGGCGCGGTCGTGGTGGTCGTCGCCGTAGCCGCCGACTTCGAAGTCGAGGCGCTCGTGCAGTCCGAAGGCGGCGAGCTTGAGGTGGGCGATGGCGCGGAGGTTGCCGGTGACGACGGTCTGGACGACGTCGGGTGCGGCCAGTGCCGCGATCGTCTCGGCGGCGCCGGGCAGGGCCCGGCCGGTCTCGGCGACGAGGGCGGCGCGGGCCTGGGCGGCGGCGGTGATGGCCTCGAAGTAGGCGAGGTAGGGGCCGGTGTGGGCCACGTCGTTGAGGGTGAGCGTCTCGGCGAGGATCGCGAGGTCGGTGCGGCCGGCGGTGTCGACGAAGGCGCCCATCGGCCTGCCGTGCAGCGCGAGGAACGCGTCGGCGAAGACCTCGCGGCCGAAGCCGGCGGTGTCGACGAGGGTCCGGTCGACGTCCCACAGGATGACGACGAGGTCGTGCGCGTTTCGCTCCGGCATCCGTCCATGATCCCCCACGCCGTGTTGCTCCACATTGGAGGCAAAGTGTCCAGCGTCACGGCGCGCGGCTCTTCGCTCACCGGCGGGCATTGCCTACGGTGAGGACTGGACAAACCGACGTACGGGGGTAGTCGTGGTCGACGTCATGACCGTGTCATCCGGTGAGCGCTTAAAGGGTTTCCTGCGCCTGGCCCGCTTCAAGTTCCTGCTCTACAACGTTCTCCCGGTGGGGCTCGGCGCTTCCGTCGCCGTCCACCTGGGATACCCGCTCGACCTGCGCTGGTACGTCTTCGCGCAGGTCTTCGCCTGGGTCGTGCACGTCATGACCCACTACTGCAACGAGTACTTCGACCTGGAGGCCGACCGGGCGAACGTGTACTTCACGCCGTGGACCGGCGGGAGCCGCGCGCTGGTCGACGGGCTCGTCAAGCCCGAGACCTCGCTGGCGGCGTCGTTCGTGCTGTGGACGGCCGGTCTCGGGCTGGTCGTGATGATGCCGACCTGGCAGTCGCGCGTCCTGGGCGCGGTGACGCTGGCGCTGGCGTGGTTCTACACCGCGCCGCCGCTGCGCTTCAACTACCGGGGCCTCGGTGAGGTCACCGTCGCGGCGATCCTCAATGGACTGTGGCCGGCGGTCGCGGTGATCCTGCAGGCCGGGACGGTGCCGTGGCCGCTGGTGGCGATCCTCGCTCCCACGGCGATCCTGCAGACCGTGCGGATGATGATCATGAATCTCGGCGACCGGGTCTCCGACGCCTCGGTCGGCAAGCGCACGATCCCGGTGATGATCGGCCACGATCGGGCCGTCCTGGTGATCGGCGCCGCGCAGGTGCTGGCGTACGCGCTGCTGACCGGCTTCGCGATGTCGGGCTGGATCCCTTGGCTGGTCTGGCTTCCGATGGCCGCGACCGCGCCGATGTCGGTGTGGCTGGTGCTGCGCCTGCGCCGCGGCGACATGCGCGAGGTGATCGCCGAGAAGATGACCCCGATCGTGTTCTGGGCCTCCAACCACGTGTCGCTGATCGTCGCGGCGGCGCTCGTCGGGGTGATCGCCGACATCCTGCTCCGCGACGGAGCCGGCGACGGCGTGCTCATCCTGGCCGGGGTCCTCGCGGTCTACGCGGGTCTGTTCTCGCACCGGTTGTGGCTGGCGCGGCGACGGTTGCGCGCGTCGTGAGCGGAGGCCTCCCGATGCGACGGGAGGCCCCGCCGAGACTCACCCACGCCAACGAGGGCCGATCCCGTCGGCGCCGAAAGCGGTTCGGCGCCGGTGCTCCCAGCATGGAGCCAAGCGCCACGGGGCACCAGACGGCCGGACGAAACGCGACCATCGGCGGCGGTGACCTGCGCCGGAATCGTTGGTGCGGCACCAACCGTGCTTTGGTGCACGCCGGAGGCGGGGGAATTCGCACCGGGCCGATTGATCGGCACCAACCGTCGGTCGACAAGGGACGGTCGGCCGGGCGACGATTGCGGGACCCGGTGAGCCCGGTCCCCGCGGATGCGACCGCGGAGCCGCTCACGGCCGCCGGGTGAGACGACCCACGCCGAGGGGACGCGCCCGAACCGGGCCGTCCCCACCAAGCTCCGCCGCCGGCGGACAGCGCCCGAAGGGGACACCCATGCCCGTATCCCGCCCCGTCCCGGTCACCGGCTGAGCCGATGCCCCGCAGGGAACGAGTCATCACCACCGGCGGGCCGCTCGCGGCCTTCGCCCGCGACCTGCGCGAGCTGCGAAGCCGCGCAGGGTCGCCGACCTACCGCGACATGGGCGAGGCCGTGCGCTACTCCCACAGCGTTCTGTGCCGCGCCGCCTCCGGGCACACGCTGCCCAGCTGGGAGGCCACCCGCGCCTACCTTCGGGCCTGCGACGTCGACGAGACCGGCGTCCGGGACTGGCGGGAGCGCCACCGGCGCACGAAGGCCGCCCTCGACGAGCGGCAGCCCGACCAGCCCGGCGAGCCGTCCGTCGACGACGACATGGCCCTCCAGCTGCTCAAACAGGTGACCGCGCTGGTCCGGTCGCGCAACCCGACGCCCGCCTCGGTCGCCTCACCGCAGGACTTCGCCCGCGCGATGCGGCACCTTCGGCTCGCCTCCGACCTCAGCCTGCGCGAGATTTCCCGGCGCACCGCCGAGCACACCGGCGGCCGCGCGCCCAAACCCGTGCCGGTGAGCACGCTCGCCGACCTGTGCGAGCCCGGCAGGCGCACCTGGCCGCCGGCGGCGGCGGTCGCCGCGTTCCTCGCCGCGATCGGCGTCACCGGCGCGCACGCCGCCGCCTGGCTCGACGCGCTGGAGGCCCTGCGGGCGGTGCCGGCCGCCGAGACGGAGACCGGTGAGCCCGGCTGGTACGAGAAGGCGAGCTGGATCCTCGACAACGCCGAACGCGTCGTCGGGCTGCTGCGCGAACGCCCGCTGAGCGGTCCCGAACTGGCCTCGGCCGACGCGGTCACGACCGTCGCGGGAGTGGCGATCCTCGCCGACGACGCGGCGGTCGGCGTCGACACCGATGCCTTCGACCGGCTCTACTGCCACCTGTCGAACGCCGTGGCCTGGCCGGTCGACGAGGCCGCGACCGTCGCCGAGCGGATCACCGCCGCGCACCGGCAGGGTCGGGAGGCCCAGCAGGCTTTCGCGGTGCTGGACGCCGCGCGCGGGGTGATCGAGCAGCACGGGTTGCTGGAGAGGCTGGCGCGCGGGCGGACCACGAAGCCGTGGCCGGCTTCGGAGCCCGACGGGGACGTCGCGCTCGACCGCATCCGGCGGATCTTCACGGCGTCGCCGCTGTGAGGTGAGGCCGGACGCGGCCGGGGTACGGGCGTCGGGGGCGCGATCCGTTCAGGGACGTGAGAGGCGTCTCACTCGTCACAGCCCTCGTCGCCGACCTTGGCGCGCACGCGCTCGGCGATGGAGGTCAAGACGTCGAGCTCCTCGGGGGTGAGGAGGTCGATGAAGTAGTTGCGGACGGCCTCGACGTGCGGGGGCGCGGCCTCCTCGATCGCGCGGCGGCCCTCCGGGGTGAGCTCGACCATGGTGCCGCGGGCATCGGTCTCGCACTCGGTGCGCAGCAGCAGGCCGCGCTGCTCCATGCGCCGGACCTGGTGGGCGAGGCGGCTGCGGTCCCAGCGGACCTCGTTGCGCAGTTCGCGGGCGCGCAGGCGCTGGCCCTCGGTCTCGGAGAGGACGACGAGGAGTTGGTAGTCGGCGGCGGACAGGCCGGAGTCGCGGGAGAGGCGGCGTTCGAGGGTGCTGTCGAGGTCGCGGCGCAGGTTTTGATACCCGCGCCACGCACGTGATTCCCTCTCGTCGAGCCATCGGGGGTCGCTCATGACTCGATCTTACCCTGTTGTTGACACGTCAGCCTTCCTTCGCTATATTTGCTGATACATCAACAACATGCAACGAGGAGTCAAACAATGAGCAGCACCGTTCTCGACCCCGCCCTGACCGGAACCTACGTCCTCGACGGGTCGCACAGCCGCCTCGGCTTCAGCGCGCGCCACGCGATGGTCACCAAGGTCCGCGGGCAGTTCAAGGAGTACGAGGGCACCGGCTTCCTCGACTTCGACAACCCCGAGAAGTCCAACGCGACCGTGACCGTCCAGGTCGCCAGCGTCGACACCAGCAACGAGCAGCGCGACGGCCACCTGCGCACCAACGACTTCTTCGACGCGCCGACCTACCCGACGATCACCTTCGCCTCGACGGGCGTCGAGAAGGTCGACGACGAGAACTACAAGCTGACCGGCGACCTGACCATCAAGGACGTGACCAAGCCGGTCACCATCGACTTCGAGTTCACCGGCGCGTCGGTCGACCCGTACGGCAACAACCGCGCGGGCTTCGAGGGCAAGACCGTGATCAACCGCAAGGACTGGGGCATCAACTTCAACGCCGCCCTGGAGACCGGCGGGGTCCTGGTCTCGGAGAAGGTGACGCTGGAGTTCGACATCTCGGCGATCCGTCAGGCGTAGAGAACAGGAACGACAAGGCCCCCGCCGGTGAAGCCGGCGGGGGCCTAAACGTGTTCGGGGGTCACCACTGCCGTGGCTGCGGGACCCGCTTCTTGAACAGGCGAAGTGTCACCAGCACGGAGACGAGCAGCGCGAGGGCCGCCGACGCCGCCGCGACGGCCGTGGCCACGCCGTAGTCGGCCGGCCGCGCGACACTCCAGCCCAGGTACGGCGCGGCGAAGGCCGGCGCCACGAGCAGGGCCACCGCGAGGCTCGCCAGGGTTCTGCCCCGTGGAAGCGCGCGGCCGCGGAAGACGAAGACGGCATGGAGGACGAGGACCGCGATAGGGCAGAGCACCGTCCAGACCGGGCCCGAGAGGATGGTGAACCCGACGGCGGGAACGACCCCTGCGAGGGCCGCCGCCGACATGATGCCCCAGATGCGCGCGACCGGTGTCCGGGAGCGCCTGGTCGAGATCGTCGTCGCGAGCAGCATGGCGAGTGCACCGAGCAGGACGGCGTAGCCGATCTCCCGCGAGGCCCCGCTGCCGAACGCGGTCAGGGGAAGCGGGCCGGCGTGGAACGTCGACGGCCCGTACGCGCCCCCGACGGCGTCCACCGACACGCGGCTCCACTCTCCTTCGGGCGAGCGCACGACGAGGCCTTCGACCCCGGCGGCGACGACGACCTGATGGCCTGCGGGCACGGCCCGCACGAGGATGTCGAGGCCTTTGAGCACGTCGCCGATGCCCGGGCGGTTGCTGGAGTCGAGTTCGTGGCTCCGGTAGAGCCATCGCCACCGATCCGGTGGTAGCTCCCAGGCCGTGCGCCAGGTCGCGCCGCCGTCCAAGGTCTCGTCGACTCCGATGGCCTCGCCTTCGTGCAGCCGATAGCAATGCACCGGGTCGTCGGGCGCGCAGGCCGAGGCGTTCGAAAGATCCTTCTCGGCGGCGCCGTCGGGGAGATCTTCGATCGGCGACCAGGCACCGTCGGGTGTGCCTCGCGTGATGCCGTAGCCGGTGTGCAGAGCGACCTCGCCCGCCTCTTCCTCAACGGCGAGCACCGCGTCGGGTAGTGGATCCGCCGGTGTCGCGGCGGTGGCCAGGACGATGAGCGGAAGCGCGACGAACAGTCGTGCCCGCGCGAGCGTCGACGCGGGCACGTCCGGTGCCGGGCGCACCCGGCGCCATGTCCACCAGGCGAGGGCGAGCGCGGGCACGGCGAGCAGGTCCGTGGGGTCGGCGAGGATCACCGACGGGCCCGTGATCACGCTCCAGGCAGCCGAGGCCGCCTCGGCTCCCGCCCCGGTGGCCTTGACCCAGACGAAACCGGCGCCGGTGAGCGTCAGTGCGGTGGCGGCCAGGGCAGTGGCGGGCAGGCGCGGAACGATCAGGGCGACGGCGAGGGCGAGCAGCGCCGGGGCCGCCGCGAGTCCGGCGAAGTCGCTGAGCTTGCCGGTGATCAGGCCCGGGAACGCGGCCTTGAGGATGTGGTCGTTGACGAGCAGGACGAGGGCGGCGGCGATCGTCGACGGGTGGGCTACCCATCGCATCGCGACGCGTATGGCGGGCATGGTTCGAGGATGAGTGAGCTACGTCATGGCGGAGTCACGGTCGAGTTGCGAACCCGTACTGCCTAGCGGTAGGTCCCCAGCAACCTCACCAGGTGCCTTCCCGCCACCTCCAGCGCCTTCGGGCTGCGCGCGACCTGCGCGGTCAGTTCGGCGCCCTCCAGGACGCTGATCACCGTGTAGGCCAGGTCTTGCGCGTCCTGCTCGCCGACGCCTCCCGCCACCAGGGCCTCCGACACGATGCCGCGCCAGTGGGCGAAGGCGTGTTCGCAGGCGGCGCGCATGTCGGGGTCGTCGAGGGTCTCCAGGGCGGTGGCCGTCACCGGGCAGCCGTCGGCCCAGCCGTCGGCGGCCAGGTACTCCGCCAGGGTGTTCGCGCAGGCCTGCATGGCGGCGCCGGGGTCGTTCTCGGTGGCCAGCGAACTGGCCAGCAGGTCGCCGAACTCCTTCTCGCTGAAGGCGATGGCGGTCAGGGCCAGCTCCTTCTTCCCGCCCGGGAAGAAGTGGTAGACCGAGCCCAGGGTGGCCTTCGCCTCGCGGGCGATGAGCTTGATGCCCGTGCCCTCGTATCCCTGCCGCTGCATGAGGCGGGCGGCGGTGCAGACAATGCGTTCGCGGGTCTGCATCTCCTGAACTGGCGCAACGGTGCTCGGCATGGGCCGAATCCTACCGGATAGAACGTTCGTTACAGCAACCTGCTACGGTCGGGACTCCAGATAGAACGTTCGTTTTAGCGAGGAGTCGCACCATGACGAAGACCCCTTTGACCGTGATCGGCCTCGGCCCCATGGGGCGGGCGATGTCGGCCGCCTTCCTGCGAGCCGGGCACCCGGTCACCGTCTGGAACCGCACGCCGGCCAAGGCCTCCGGACTCGTCGAGCAGGGAGCGGTACTGGCCGCGACGCCCGCCGAGGCGCTGGCCGCCGGTGACCTGATCGTGCTGAGCCTCACCGACTTCGACGTGATGTACACCATCATCGAACCCGCCACGGCCGCGCTGGCCGGCAAGACCGTGGTCAACCTCAGCTCGGACACGCCCGACCGCGCGCGCGAAGCGGCCGCGTGGGCCGCCGGGCACGGCGCGGGCTATCTGTCGGGCGCCATGATGGCCTCCCCCGACCTCGTCGCCACCGAAGCCGCCTCAGCCTTCTACAGCGGCCCCCGGGAACTCTTCGACGAGCACGCCGCGACGCTCTCGCTCATCGCCGCGCCCGACTACCGCGGCGAGGACCCGGGCCTCGGCCCGCTCTACTACCAGCTCGTCATCAACATCTTCTGGACGACGATGCTCGCCCACGTTCAGACGATCGCGATCGCCCGCGCCAACGGGATCAGCGCCACCGACCTGCTCCCCTACGCGCTGTCGGCCACCGAGTCGAACCCGCACTTCTTCCCGCAGATGGCCGCGCAGGCCGACGCCGGCGATTACCCCTCCGATCTGGAGCGGCTGAGCATGGGCCTGATCAGCGTCGAGCACGTCCTGCGCACGACGGCCGAGGCGGGCGTGGACACCACGCTGGCCTCGGCCGTCGCCGAGGTGTTCCGCAGGGGCGTCGACGCCGGGCTCGGCGAGAAGGGCTTCACGAGCCTCGTCGAGACCCTGGGCGCCAAGTCCTGATCAGCGCGGCCGCACGGTCCAGGGCGCGGGCCGCACGGCGGCGCGGGCGGCCATGGCCTCGTCGTCGGTGAGGGCGGCGACGGCGGCCAGGTCGGCGGCCATCTCGGCGCCGTAGCGCTCGATCTCCCATTCGCGGCGCTCGTCGTCCCAGCCGAGGGCGGGGGCGATGAGGGCCGCGACGTGGACGGCGGCGGTGAGGCCGTGGTCGGCGGTCTCCATGAAGATCCGGGTGCGGCGGACCAGGACATCGTCGAGGTGGACGGCGCCTTCGGCGGTGGCTGCGTAGACCGCCTCGACGGCGAGGTAGCCGGGTGCGCCGTCGATCGGCCCGGCGAGTTCGGGGCGCTCGGCGATCAGGTCGAGCAGATCGAGGGCGAGGGCGCCGTAGCGGTCCAGGAGATGGCCGATCCACTGTGGAGTCAGCCCGTGCCGTTCGGCGAGGAGGGCGCGCTGGGCGGCGACGGCCGCGAGTCCTTCGGCGCCGATCACCGGGATCCGTTCGGTGACCGAGGCGGGGACGTCGCCGCCGAGGTGGCGGGCGGCGGCGTCGACGGCGTCGCGGGCCATGATCCGGTAGGTCGTGTACTTGCCGCCGACCACGGTGAACACACCCGCGGGTCCTTCGGCGACGGTGTGGTCACGGGAGAGTGCGGCGGTGGCCCCCTTCCCGCTGACCAGCGGCCGCAGCCCCGCGTAGACGCCGACGACGTCCTCGCGGGTGAGCGGCTTCTCCAGCCACCGGTTCGCCTGGGCCAGCAGGTAGTCCACATCGGACCCGGTGGGAGCGGGGTCGTCGCGCGTGTGATCCCACTTGGTGTCGGTGGTGCCCATGAGCCAGTGCCCGAACCAGCGGCGGATGAGGAAGATGCTGTCGGAGGTCTGCGCGATGAGACCGGTGCGCAGATCGATCCGGTCGGCGGGGACGACGAGGTGGATGCCCTTGGCGGCGGTCACCGACAGCGAGGCGACGCCGGCCAGTTCCTGCACGCGCTCGGCCCACACACCGGTGGCGTTGACGACCGCGCGACCACGGATCGGCACGTCGGCGCCGCTTTCGGCGTCACGGGCGACGACTCCGGTGAGCCGTTCGCCGTCGCGCAGGAAGCCGGTGACCTCGGTGCGGGTGGCGACGTCGGCGCCGAGACCGGCGGCGGTGCGGGCGAGCATCATCGTGTGGCGGGCGTCGTCGACGCGGACGTCGTAGAAGCTCACTCCCCCGCGCACGCCCGGCCCCAGGGCGGGCAGCTCACGGCGAACGGTCTTGCGCGAAAGGTGCCGGTGCCCTTTGACGGTGCGGGTCACGGTCAGGCGCAGCAGGTCGTACAGCAGGACACCGAGTCCTATGTAGACGCGCTCCCACCAGTGGCGGAAGGGGAAGGTGAAGCGCTCGGGCGACACCAGGTGCGGACAGAGACTGCCGACCATGAGGTCGCGCTCCTTCAGCGCCTCGCGCACGAGGGAGAAGTTGAGCTGCTTGAGGTAGCGCAGCCCGCCGTGGAAGAGCTTCCCGGAACGTGAGGAGGTGCCGTTGGCGAGGTCGGCGGCCTCCACCAGCGCCACCGACAGCCCGCGCGAGACCGCGTCGAGGGCGGCCCCGGCACCGGTGACGCCTCCCCCGATGACGATCACGTCGTACTCGCGCTCGGCGAGGTGGCGCAGCGTCCGCTCGCGGTGGGCGGGATCGAGTTCATGGCGCGCCATCAGGCCGCGCTCCAGCCGAGCCGGGCGCCGTCCACAAGACAGCGGTAGCGCGCGTAGAGCTCGTCGTAGCGGGCCGCTCGGCCCGGATCGGGCTCGATCACCGCGACCGGGGCCGTCCAGGCCGCCAGGTCGACATCCTCGCCCAGCGCCAGGCGGGCGGCCAGCACGGCGCCCCTGGCGCCCGTCTCGGGTTGGGGGGCGAGGCGGATCGGGCGGCCCAGAACGTCGGCGAAGATCCGCAGCCATGCGGCACTGCGAGTGCCACCGCCGCAGGTCGCCACTCCCCCGCCCAGCCCGGCGGCCTCGAAGCAGTGCCGGGCGGCATAGGCGACCGCCTCGCAGGTCGCACGGGTCAAGTCTGTCCGATCGCTGTGGACGGTCAGCGCGTGGAAGCTCGCTCGGGCGGCCGGCTCCAGAAAAGGCGCACGCTCGCCCGCCGGGGAGAAGAAGGGCAGACAGCCGACACCGTGCGCGCCGACCGGACTCGCCGACAGCATCCCGTCCAGGGCTTCATGCGTGGCGCCGGTCAGGCCGAGGACCCAGTCGAGGGCGGCGGTGCCGACCATGGCGGGCATCGCGCGCAGCCAGCGGCCGGGGGTCGCGGTGGCCAGGGTCATCCCGACCGGCTCGCCGCCGGTGTCCACAGTGTCCACGAGGACCTGGCAGGCCAGTGTCGTGCCGATGATGAGGTGCCCGTCGCCGGGCCGGACCACGCCCGATCCGAGAGCGCCGGCCGGCAGGTCGAAAGGGCCGGCGACGACCGGTGTTCCGGCCGGGATCCCGAGTAACGGCGCGGCTTCGGCGGTCAGCTCACCGACCGGGAGCGGGTCGGCGACCGGCGCCAGGAGTCCGGCCCGGTGGCCGAGGCCGTGACGGTCGATGACCTCGGTGTCGTAGGCGCGCGTCCACGGGTCGAGGAAGGGCAGCGAGGCGTCGGAGGCGTCCGTGGCGCGAACGCCGGTCAGCCTGCGCATCACCGCGTCCTTGCAGTATCCGGCGGTGTCGGCGGCGTCGAGACTCGCCGGCTCCTCGGCGTCGAGCCAGGCGAGGATCGGGCCGGCGGCGCCGGGGAACATGGCGTTGCCGGTGCGGCGGAAGCTCTTCTCGATCTCGCCCTCGGCGAGCCAGCGGCGCACGATCGGCGCCGCCCGCGAGTCCATCCACGAGATCGCCGGGCGCACCGCGCGGCCGTCGGGCCCGGTGAGCCAGACGCCGTCCCCCTGACCGGTGATGCCGACGATCCGGGGCACGGCGCCCGCCTTGGCCACAACCGCTCGCGCGACCTCCCCGACGGAGCCGAGGACGTCTTCGAGGTCCTGCTCGACCCGGCCGGGCGCGGGGTTGTCGAGCCTGGTGCGGCGGGCCTCGACGGCGAGCAGGGCGCCCTCCTCGTCGAAGGCGGCGGCCTTCGTGACGGAGGTGCCGATGTCGACGCCCAGGTACATGTCACGCCGCCCGGTTGGCGAGTGCCTCGCCGCGCAGGTGGCGGCCGACCTCGGCGGCGCAGATGCGGGCGGCCTTCTCGGCGACCTCCTTGCTGCATCCGGCGATGTGCGGAGTGGTGACCAGGTTCGGTGTGCGCAGCAGACGGGAGCCCGCGGTGACCGGCTCCTCGGGATAGACGTCGAGCCCGGCGCCGGAGAGATGGCCGGCGTCGAGCGCGTCGCAGAGGGCGTCGTGGTCCACAAGGGATCCGCGGGCGCAGTTGACCAGGACCGAACCGCGCGGCATGGCGGAGAGTTCCTTCGCGCCGATCATGCCCTCGGTCTCGGGCGTCGCGCGGGCGTGCAGCGTGACGACGCGCGAGCGCGCGAGCAGTTCGGCGAGGGGGACGCTGTCCACGGTCGACGGATCGGCGTAGGGGTCGTGGACCAGCACCTCGGCACCGAAGGCGGCCAGGATCCGGGCGACTTTCGCGCCGATCGCGCCGTGTCCGACAACGCCTACGGTGGAGCCCTCGATCTCCAGTCCGGCGTTGTCGTAGTCGAAGTAGTCGCCGGCCCAGTCGCCGGCCGACAGAGCGGCATGGGAACGGGCGATGTTGCGCAGGGTGGCCAGGATCAGGCCGATGGCGTACTCGGCGGTGGCGACGGCGTTGCGGCCCGGGGCGTAGCAGACGGCCACGCCGTGGCGGGCCGCCGCTTCGAGGTTGACGTTGACCGGCCCGCCGCGGGAGACGACGACGAGCCGGAGGTCGGGCGCGGCGGCGAAGACCCGCTCGGTGAACGGGGCCAGGTGCGTCACGGCGATGTCCACACCGGACAGTGCGGCGATGAGGGTCTCCTCGTCGCCGGCGGCTTCGTGGACCTCCCCGACCTTCCCCCACGGCACACCGGGCCAGGGCAGCCGCAGCTCCCTGATCTGACGGTCGACGCCCGCCTCGGCCCGCAGCGCGGCCACGAACAGGCCGGTGCGCACGAAGTCGTCTCCCACGGCCAGGATCGCGTGTTCGGTCATCGCAGCCGTTCCTCCGTCTCCTTGTCGAACAGAAAGGTGCGCTCGCGCCCGAAGGCCAGCGGCAGCCGGTCGCCCGGCGCGATGGCCCGGCCCGCCTCGGTCTGCACCACGACCCTGCCGTCGACGCCGTCGAGTTCGACGGTCACCAGGCCGTACTCGCGCAGGTCCTCGTAGACGACCGCGATCCCCGTGGTGTCGGGGTTCTCGGCGATGGCGAGATCCTCGGGCCGCACACCGACCAGCACCTCTCGCCCGGCGCTCGCGGGAACACCGACCGGCACGGTCACCGCGCCGGACAGCCGCACCCCGCCCTGCCCGTCGTGGACGCCTTCGAGGATGTTCATCGCCGGCTCGCCGACGAAGCGCGCGACGAACAGGCCGCACGGGTCGTCGTAGATCTCGTCGGGCGTGCCGACCTGGCAGACCACGCCGTCGTTCATCACCACGACCCGGTCGGCAAGGCTCAGCGCCTCCTCCTGGTCGTGGGTGACCAGGATGGTGGTGTAGCCCAGTTCGCGCTGGAGATGCCGCAGTTCGCGGCGGGTCACGTCGCGCTGGGCGGCGTCGAGGTGCGACAGCGGTTCGTCGAGGAGGAGCACGTCGGGGGCCCGCACGACCGCGCGGGCCAGCGCCACGCGCTGCTTCTGGCCGGAGGAGAGCCCGGCCGGGCGCTGCCCGAGGATCCCGGTGATGCCGATGCGTTCGGCGACGTCGGCGACGCGCGCCTTGCGTTCGGCGCGCCCGACTCCCCGTGCCGCCAGACCGAAGGCGAGGTTCTCCGCGACGGTCAGCGGCGGGTAGAGCGCGTAGTTCTCGAAGGCCACGCCGACGTTGCGGCGCTGCGGCGCGAGCCCCACCAGGGAGCGGCCGCCGACCAGGATGTCGCCGTCGGTGACCTCCTCCAGCCCGGCGATCATGCGCAGTGTCGTCGACTTCCCGCAGCCCGAAGGCCCGAGCAGGCCGACGAGTTCACCGCCGCCGACCGAGAGGTCGAAGCCGCGCACCGCCTCCACCTCGGGCCGGCCCTTGGGCCGGAAGGTCTTGCGGACACCGGCCAGTTCGAGGTCGCTCACGCCCGGCCCTCCTCGTAAGCGTGGATGACGCCGACCTTCGCGCCCGACGGGGACGCGGGGTCGAACTCGTAGCCGAGCCACTCGGCGACCAGCCGCCGCGCGAGTTCGAGGCCGATGACGCGCTGCCCGAGAGTCAGCACGCGGCAGTCGTTGGAGCGCACCGAGCGTTCGCAGGAGTAGCTGTCGCCGACGGTCGCGGCGTAGACGCCGGGGACCTTGTTGGCGCTGATGGCCATGCCGATCCCGGTGCCGCAGACGAGGATCGCGCGATCCACCTCGCCGCGCGCGACGGCCTCGGCGACGCTGAGCCCGACGTTCGGGTAAGGCGTCGGCTCCCCGGCGCCGACGCCGAAGTCGGTGACGGAGGCGACGCGCTCGTCGGCGGCCAGATCGCGCGCGATCGCCTCCTTGTACTCGAATCCGGCCGCGTCCGCGCCGACCGCGATCCGCCACTTGTGGACGGTCACACCGCACCTCCGGGGTCGAGGATCCCGGCGACGGCCCGCGCGCACAGGGCGAGCGAGACCGCGCCCGGGTCGGGAGTGCCGACCGAGCGTTCGGCGAGCGGACGGGCCCTGCCGACCTTCGGTGCGAGGTCGCGCGTCGCCTCGGCGGCGTTGGCGGCGACCTCGGCGGCATCACGCCAGGCGGGACCGATCGCGTCCCCGTCGGCGTCGGCGAGGGCCTGCTGGAACGGGATCAGCGCGTCGAGAAGGGTCTTGTCTCCGGCGGTGGCCTTGCCGAGGTTGGTGATGGCGACGATCCCGGCGGCCACTCCGCCGGCGAGGGTCGTGAGGTCGGGGGCGTCCTCGTCACCGACGGCGTCACCGAGGGCGTGCAGTAAAGCGCCCCACAGGACGCCGGAGGTCCCACCACCGTTGTCGGCCCAGGCCGCACCGGCCACACGCAGGGTCTCCCCCGCCCCCAGATCCGGTCCCTCGACGGCTCGGCGGGCGGCGCGCAGGCCACGGACCATGCCGCGTCCGTGATCGCCGTCCCCGGCGACCGCGTCGAGTTCCCCGAGCGCGCGTTCGTTGTCCTCGACGACGGCGAGCATCGCACCGAGGCATTCGCGGACGGTCGCGGCCGCGCGGCGGGAATCCTCGGTGGCGGCGGGGATCTCGGCGGCTTCGGCGAGCGGCCGTTCGGCGGCGGCGGCGGCCGCCGCCGGGGTCCGGAAGGTGGGGCCCGACAGGTCGCCGCGCCGAAACGCCGGGGTGTCCGCCGGCGCGTTCCACAGCTCCTCCAGCTCGTCGTCGAGCCAGCACAGCGTCAGGGAGCAGCCGGCCATGTCGAGGGAGGTCACCAGTTCGCCGACCTCGGGTGTGACCACCTCGACTCCGGCGGCCGTGAGCTTTGGCAGCACGTCCTTCCAGACGACGAACAGCTCCTCGTACTTCGTCGAGCCGAGGCCGTTGAGGATGACCGCCGCGCGGCCGACGGCGCCTTGTGGCCGTTCGGCGAGGACGGCGTCGGTGAGGGCGGCGGCGAGGCCGGCGGCGCTGAGGCGGTCGACGGTCCGCACGCCGGGTTCGCCGTGGATGCCGAGGCCGAGTTCCATCCTGGCCGGGTCCACGGTGAACAGGGGCTCGTCGCGACCGGGGAAAGTGCAGCCGGCGAAGGCGGCGCCGAGGGTCCTGGTGCGGGCGTTGGCCTTCCGGGCGACGCGTTCGACATCGTCGACGGGCATCCCGCGTTCGGCGGCGGCACCGGCGATCTTGAAGACGCAGAAGTCTCCGGCGATGCCGCGCCGACTCGGTTCCTCCTCCGGTGGCGCCGAGGCGATGTCGTCGGTGACCAGGACGGTGCGGGAGTCGATCCCCTCGTCGCGCAGGCGGCGCTCGGCGATGCCGAAGTTGATCACATCGCCGGCGTAGTTGCCGAAGCTGAACAAGACCCCGGCGCCGGAGTCGACGGCCTTGCCGACGCGGTAGGCCTGCTCGGCCGAGGGCGAGGTGAAGATGTCGCCGATGACCGCTCCGTCGGCGAATCCCCGGCCGACCAGGCCGCAGAAGGCCGGGTAGTGGCCCGATCCGCCGCCGACGATGACGCCGACCTTGCCCGCAACCGGCCCGGACGCGCGCATGACCCCCGAGCAGCCCGGGACCCGCCGGACGTAGCGACCGTAGGCGGCGACGAAGCCCTCGACCATGTCGTCCTTGAAGGCGACGGGGTCGTTGAACAGCCTGGTCATGGGCGTACTCCTCTCAGCGGAGCAGGGAACGGACGTAGGCGAGCGCTCCCGCGTGGTCAGCGGCGACGTGGTCGGCCAGCGCGAGCGCTTCGGGGTCGGGCGGGTAGTCGCGGTTGGGGATGGCGACGACGTGGAGTCCGGCGGCGCGGGCCGAGCGGATGCCGTTGCCGGAGTCCTCGACGGCGAGGCCGTCGGCGGGGTCGAGGCCGATGCGGCGGGCGGCCTCGGCGTAGACGTCGGGGCTGGGTTTGCCGCGGTCGACCTCCTCGCTGGAGACGGTGGCGGCGAAGCCGTCGAGGCCGTAGTGGTCGAGGACGGCGTCGATCACCGGTCGCGCGGCCGAGGAGGCCAGGGCGATCGGAACGCGGTCGCGGGCCTCGGCGACGAGTTCGGGGGCGCCGGGCAGCAGGGGCGCGCGTCCACTTCGGACGGCGTCGGCGACATGCCCGACGCACTCGGCGCGGACGGTGCCGGCGAGGGCCGGATCACCGATCTTCGCGGCGACGTGAGCGGCCCACTCGGGTGAACTCATGCCCTGGCAGGTGCGAGTGTCGTCGAGGGTCCAGGCCGTGTGGCGCCTGGCGCAGCAGGCCGCCCAGCTCTCCTCCCACAACTGCTCGCTTTCGACGATGACGCCGTCCATGTCGAAGATGACGCCCTTGACCGCGCTCACTTCGCCACCTCGTAGGGGATGCCGTCGCGATCGAGTTCGGCAAGGTCGGCCTTGTCCGCACCGGCGTCGACGATCACGAGGTCGAAGACCGACAGCGGGACGAGACGGTGCAGGGCGACCTTGCCGAGCTTGGTGTGGTCGACCAGGAGGTAGCGCTTGGCGGCCACATCGAGCATCCGGCGTTTGACCGCGACGATCCGGTCCTCCTGGTGGAAGGCGTAGCGGCCGGAGACCGCCGAGGTGGACACGAACACGGCGTCGACGCGGATCGACTCGATGCACTCCAGGCAGGTCCCGCCGAGGAAGGAGTCGTGCAACGGGTCGTAGTCGCCGCCGAGCGCCATCAGCCCGATGCCGCCGATCTGGCTGAGCTGCCGCATGCCCTCCAGGTAGTTCGTCGCGACCCGCAGCGGGGTCCGCCCGGCGAGGAAGGGGATCATCGCGGCCGTCGTGGTGGCGTCGTCGAGCATGATCGACATGCCGGCCTCGACGTAGCCGACGGCGACCTCGGCGACCGCGCGCTTCTGGTCGCGCATCGACTTCTGCCGGTAGGCCACATTGGACTCGAAGACACCGGAGGGCTGCGCGGTGACACCGCCGCGGAACTTGCGCACGACGCCCTGCCGTTCGAGCTCGTCGAGGTCGCGGTGGACCGTCATGACGCTGACGTCGAAGATCTGCGCCAGCTCCTGTGCCGAGAGGCTGCCGCGCTCCAGCACGACCTCGGCGATCCTCTTCTGCCGTTGCTCGGGACTTTCCGACCCGCGCTGCTTTCCCGTCACGGTGACACCCGCTTCCCCTCGTCCCCAGTCGCGAAGACATGGACGGTCGATGGCCTGATGAGCAGACTCACCCTGTCATCCGTCGTCAGGCCCGCGACCGCCGCTCGGGGCGCGACCACCGCCAGGCGGGCGGCGCCCACGGCGACGGTGACCTCGGTGGCGCGTCCGAGGTGTTCGAGCACCCAGACGCGTCCTTCGACGGCCGACCAGCCTTCCGGGACCTCGTCGGCGCCCAAGCGCAGGCGCAGGTCGCGCGGGCGGACGCCGACCTGCACGGCCTCGCCCGGCGCGGCATCGACAGGCGGCAGCGGGAGCCGCAGGGCGCCGTCGTCGCTGACGAAGGCGGGACCATCGGCGGAGTCGGTGAGACCGCCGCCGACCAGCGTCATGCGGGGTTTGCCGAAGGCGCGGGCCACGAAGGCGTCGACCGGGCGGGCCCACACCTCCTCGGGTGTGCCGGCCTGGAGGATCCGGCCGTCGCGGATCACGCCGATCCGGTCGGCCAGCGACAGGGCCTCGACGTAGTCGTGGGTGACGTAGACGGTGGTCGTGCCGAGGTCGCGGCTGATCGTCTTGAGCTCGGCGCGCATCGACGCGCGGATCTTGGCGTCGAGGTGCGCGAGGGGCTCGTCGAGGAGGTAGGCGCGGGCCGGGCGGACCAGGACGCGGCCGAGCGCGACGCGCTGCCGCTGGCCGTTGGAAAGGCGGGTCACCGGGCGCTCGAGGAGACCGTCGATCCCGAGCGTCCCGGCGACCGCCCGGACCTTGGCGTCCACTTCGGACGCGGGCAACCGGAACAGCGGCGACCTCAGCGGTGAGGCGAGGTTGCCGTAGACGTCCAGCTGCGGATAGAGGGCGTAGCTCTCGAAGCACATCGCCAGACCTCGATGGGTCGGCTCGACGTCGTTCGAGGGCAGCCCGTCGATGACGACCTCGCCCGCGTCGGGTTCGACGAGCCCCGCGAGCGTCTTGAGCGTCGTCGTCTTACCCGCCCCGGAAGGGCCGAGCAGACAGAAGAACTCGCCGTCGGCGACCTCGAAGGACACGTCGTCGAGGGCCGTGGTCCTGCCGTACCTCTTGCGCAGCCCGCGCACTTCGACCGAGGCCATCAGCCCTTCACCGCCCCGAACGACAGTCCGCGGACCAGGTAGCGCTGGATGAACAGGGCCAGCACCAGCGGCGGCAGCGCCGCCATGACCGCCCCGGCCGCGACCAGGTTGAAGCGGACCAGGTTGCCGCCCAGGTAGGCCAGCGAGCTGACGGTGACGGTCTGGGCGTTGCTGGAGGTCAGCGTGAACGGGAAGATGAAGTTGTTCCAGGCGAAGATGAAGGCGAGCAGGCTCACCGCGGCGATGCCCGGCCGCACCAGCGGCAGGACGACCTTCACGAACACGCGCCTGCGGCTGTAGCCGTCGAGGAGGGCCGCCTCCTCCAGTTCCACGGGGAAGTCGGCGAAGAAGGACCGCAGGATCCACACCACCAGGGGCATGGTGACCAGCTGGAGGACCCAGATCATGCCGACGGCGGTGTCGTAGAGGCCGAGCTGCCGGTAGATGACCGCCAGCGGGATGATCACCAGCAGTTCGGGCGCGAAGCGGAAGCTGAGCAGGGTGAACATGAGGTTGTCGCTGCCCTTGAAGCGCCACCGGGCGGCGGCGTAGGCGGCGGGGATGCCGATCACCAGGGACACGAGCACCGCGCCGACCGAGGTGGTCAGGCTGGCCAGGAAGAAGCGGACGTAGGAGGAGCCGCCGCCGTCGAGGCCGAGGACCGTGCGGTAGTTGTCGAAGGTCGGCGAGAACCACAGGTAGGTGGTGGTCTGGTCGCGGTCGGCCTTGAGGCTCAGCGCGATGATGAACGCGATGGGCAGCAACGAGAACGCGAAGTAGACGACGAGGGCGATGTTGGCCGCGACGGCCGCGACCGGCGACCTGCGGCGCGTCTCGGGGCCCGGCGGGCGTCCTGGCGCGGTCATGCCGCCTCCCCGGCGGTGCGGTTCTGGAGCCGGCGGAGGTAGCCGACGAGGATCATCGAGATGAGGTAGACCGCCGCCCACAGCACGACCATGTAGGTGATGCCGCGGCTGTAGCGGGCGTAGCTGATCGACTCCAGGTAGGCGTTGATCTGGAGGGTCGTCGTCGAGTCGCCGGGTCCGCCGGTGGTCAGGCCGAAGATGATGTCGAACATCTTCAGGCTGTCCATGAGCCGGAAGATGACCGCGACGAACACGTAGGGCCACAGCATCGGCAGGGTGAGCCGGCGGAAGGTGAACCACCAGCCGGCACCGTCGACGGCCGCGGCCTCGAACGGCGAGGCCGGCAGCGAGCGCAGTCCGGCGAGGGCGATGATCGCCACGAAGGGCGTGTAGATCCAGGCGTCGACGACGACCGACCAGAGGAAGGCCCACAGTGGACTGTCGGTGCCGGTGTAGCCGGTCACGCCGAGTCCTTCGAGGATCGGGCGGACCCAGCCGACCTCGGGGAGCAGCAGCAGTTTCCACATGATCGCGGCCAGGATCGGGGCGACCATGAGCGGGACGATCAGGGCGCGTTCCAGGATCCTTCCGAGGATCCCGCCTCGGTAGAGCAGGAGCGCCACGCCCACGCCGAGGACGGTCTCGACGGCGGTGGCGGTCAGCGCGAAGGAGCCGGTGACCCGCACGGAGTTCCAGAAGGGCGCGCTGGTGGTGATCTCGGCGAAGTTGCGCAGCCCGACGAATGCGGGGTTCGGGTTGGCCGCCGAGAAGTTGAAGACGGTGTAGCTCACCCCGACGAAGAACGGGTAGAGGATGCCGACGCACAGCAGGACCGCCGGGACGGCCAGGATGTAGGGGCGCAGGCGCCGCCGGCGCCGCGACACCGTCGGCCGTCGTCCTTCGGGACCCGAGGGTGGCCGCGCCGGGGGTTCGGCGCGGTCCACTTCGGACGGGGTGGTCACCGACATCAGTCGTTGACCCTCGGTTCGAGGCTGGTGGCCAGTTCGTCGAGCGTGGCCTTGGCGTCGGCGCCGCCGTAGACGTCCTGGAGCGCCGCCGCCCAGGACGTGGTGGCGTCGAAGAAGTTCTTCTGCGGGGTGAACTGGATCTTCGTGGAGTCGATGACCTGCTCGAAGGTCTCCAGGAAACCGGTGTTGGGGGCGAGGCGGTCCTTGTACTCCGCCGAGGTGGCCACCGACTGCCGCACGGCGTCGATGTGCTGGCCCTGGGTGGCGGCGTACTGGAGGTGCTCCTTCGACTCGGCCCACTGGAGGAACCACCAGGCCGCCTCCTTGTTCTTGGAGGCCGAGTTCATCGCCAGCGACCAGATCCACAGGTTCGTGTTCAGGTTGCCATCGGGGCCCTTCGGTCCCGGGTGCCAGGCGAGTTTCCCGGCGGCGGCGGTGTTCTCGTTTTGGAAGTAGGAGGCGATGTCGGCGTCGAAGAGCATCCCGGCCTTGCCCGCGCCGAGGTCGCTGGAGGCCTGGTACCAGGTGTAGGAGGTCCAGCCGGCGGGCCCGGAGTCGCGGACCATCCCGGCCCACTTGTCGGTGAAGGCGATCGCCTCCGGCGAGTTCATCAGCGGCTTGAGGCGGCCGTTCTCGACGGCGAAGTCCTTGAGCCCGAGCCGGGTGTACATGGTCATGAAGCCCGGGTGGATCGTCGCCCACTCCTTCGAGCCGCGCACGGCGATGCCGTACATGTCGCCGAACCCGTTGGACGAGGCCTTCGAGTCGATGGTCTTGGCCAGCTCGATGAGTCCGTCGAAGTCCTCGGCGGGGACGAGGCCGAGCTTGTCGAAGACGTCCTTGCGGTAGGCGACGACGTTGCTCTCGAAGCCCCAGGGCAGCATCCACTGGCGGTCGCCGCCGAGCGGGTTGCCGTTGGTGAAGTCCCACTGCCCGGCGGTGAGCAGGTTGGGGTAGAAGTCGGCGGGATCGAACTCGGCGTGCGTCGCCGAGGCGTTGCGGATCCACGGGTTGAGGTCTTCGAGGTATCCGGGCGGGCCGTACTGCCAGACCATGTAGGCGCCCAGCATGAAGGCGTCGTAGCCGCCCTGGCCGGACTGGAGTTCGAGGGTGACCTTGTCGAAGTAGTTCGATTCGGGGAACTCGTCGATCTGGAGGGTGATGCCGGTCTTGGCGGTGAACTCGGCCTGGTGCGCCTTGAGGGCGTCGGTGTAGGGGTGCTTGTTCATCAGAAGCTTCACGGTCTTGCCGTCGTGCTTCTTCCAGTCGAAGGCGCCGGTGACGTCGTCGGCGGCCGAGCCGCCCTCGTCGGCGGGTCCGCCGCCGAAGCCGCAGGCCGACAGGAGCGGGGCGGCGGCCGAGAGCGCGGTTCCCAGCCCTGCCAGGCGAAGGAGCTCACGGCGGCCGATGCCGTGGCGCGCGGATCGTTCGCTGTTCATGGCGTTCTTGCCTCCGGGGTCGAGGTGGGAACGGTGCCCGCGCGGGGGAAGCGGGCGGGCGGTGATGGCGGGGTTTCGGGGTGATTTCGCAAGTGGTGTCCGGAGCATATGAGCGTTGTTCACACGAGGTCAAGGCCTCTTAACGACGAATCTTGTTAAATCCCTTGCCCGGTACCAGATCCAGCCGCTCTCACCACGCCGCGCCGAACCCCTCGCGGGTCAGCACCGGGTTGAAGGCGAGCAGCTCCCATGCCTCGGCCGCCGCGTCGACGGGGCGGCGAAGGATCGCCCCGCTCGTGTTGCCCACCTTCGGATACAGCCGCCGGTACTCCGCCGGATCGGCTCCCGTCAGGTGGCAGGCGACCAGCCGCAGCAAGGTGCTGTGGCACACCACCAGCACGACTCCCCCGACGTGGGCGCGCGCCGCGTCGTCCACCGCCGCGCTCCCCCGGGCGATGGCGTCCCACGGGTCTTCACCGCCCGGCAGCGGATTGGCGACCGGGTCGGCGACGAAGGCCTCGCGTGCGCGCGGCCACCGTCGGCTCATCTCCTCGGCCGTGAGCCCTTCGGCCGCACCGAAGTCGAGCTCCACCAGGCGATCGTCGGTCAGGTGCGGCAGCCCGGCGGCGTCCGCGGCGGGCGCGGCGGTCCGGATCGCGCGGGTCAGCGTCGAGCTGTGCACGGCGCTGAGGGCGGGGGTCGCGGCGGCCCAGCCGGCGAGCTCGGCGGCCTGCCGCTCGCCGGTCTCGGTCAGGGGCAGGTCGGTCCGGCCGCAGTAGCGGTTCTCCCGGTGCCAGGGGGTCTCGCCGTGGCGGATCAGGGCGATGATCGTGTGCCGGCTCATCGGTCTCCTCCGGGTGCCGCGGCGGCCGCGAGGCCCGCGTCGATCCAGCCTCGCGCGGCGAGTTCGCCGACGAGTCGCGCGTAGGCCTCGTCGAGTGGGCCGGGGTGTTCGGGGGCGAAGGTCCGCGCGGGGCCGAGCATTCGCCGGGCGGCCGTGACCAGGCCTCCGTTCGCGGAGGCGGCGGCGAGCACGGCCATGCCGAAGGCGCCCTCGGCCTCGGCCGGGACGCGGATCTCACGACGCAGGCCGGCGGCGTGCAGCCGCATCCAGTGGTCGCTGCGGCTCGCGCCGCCGGTGACGGTCACGGCGCCTTCGACGGGTAGCCCGAGGCGGGCGACGTGGTCGAGGCTCAAGCGGGCGGCAAGGACGACTCCGCGCAGGATCGCGGTGTAGCGGTCGCGGTCGGAGGCCACGGTCCCGAGTGTGAAGGCCCGCGCGTCGGCGCGCTGGAAGGGGAAGCGTTCGCCGAGTCCGGACAGGGGGTAGGTGACCGCGCCGGAGCCGCCGGATTCCAGCTCGGGCCGGGGGCCGCCGAACTCGCGGGTCAGCAGTCCGGCGCCGGCGCTGGACGCGCCGCCGGGCCACCAGCGTCGGTCGGGTGAGCGGTGCGAGTACAAGGCGCCGGTCGGGTCGGTGGGCAGCGTGTCGGCGACTCCCTTGAGGACCGTCGTGGTGCCGGCGACGAAGCTCCAGCGGCCGGGTTCCAGTACGCCGGCGGCGATCTGGGCGGCGCAGCCGTCGGTCATGCCCGCGACGACGGGCGCGCCGGAGGTCAGGCCGGTCGCCTCGGCCGCCGCCGGGCTCACCTGCCCGAGGGTGTCGCCGGGGCGAACCAGGGGCGGCAGGCGATCGGCGGGCAGGCCGAGCCGGGCGAGGTCGGCGAGCGGCCAGGTGCCCGACACCGGGTCGGCGCCGGTCTTGAGGGCATTGCTGGTGTCGGTGGCGGCCGGGTGGCCGGTCAGGCGTGAGGTGATGACGTCGACCTGGTGGGCGATGCGGGCGCGCGGGTGGTCGCGGTGGTGCCGGAGCAGCCACAGGGCCTTCGGCAGGGCCCAGGTGCGCTGCGGACGCAGGCCGGCCTCGGCCCAGGCGGGGGCCGGTGCGGCGGCGACCCGGGCGGCCTCGGCGACCGCGCGGGCGTCGTCGTACATCAGGCCCGGGGTGAGCGGGCGAGCCGGATCGCCGGGCGCGTCCTCGACCAGGAGGATCGTGCCGGACGTGCCACAGCAGGCGACACCGGCGACCGGCGGGCGCCCGGCGTCGGCGGTGGCCCGGCGGAGGGCGGCGACGGCCGCGCGCCACCAGGACTCGGGGTCCTGCTCGTGGCGCTCGCCGTCGCGGGTACCGGTCAGGGTGGCCGATCCACGGCCCAGCACGGTGCCGTCGTCGTCGGCCAGGACCGCGCGGACGCTCTGGGTGCCGAGGTCGACGCCCGCCCACACGTGTCGTCCGGTCACCGGGACACCTCCCTGTTATGGATGTTGAGAAGATAACAGGAAAGCACGGTATGGCGGTTGCGGCGAGGCTCGGCGGCCGTACTTCAGGGCGGCCCGGGTCGCCAACCCGTCGTTTCCACTGTCAGCTTTCCTCTTCCGCCGGGGCCGCCGGGCTGGAAGGCTGGAGCCGGTCGAACCGGTCCTCCGCTGCGTTCGGGCGTCCGCTTCGACCCAAGTGAAGGCCGGGCCGAGACCCGGCCTTCACCGCGAGCCCTATATCCGGCGCAGTTCGAGCACGTAGGCGTCGGCCGGGGCCAGGACCGGGCCGGCGAGGCCGAATCCGGCGAGGGTCTCCCCGGAGCGGACGACGTCGAGCTTCCAGGGCTCCCCGCGCCGCCAGTCCGGCGCCGGGATCTCCGGCAGGAGCGCGACGGAGTACTCCGCCTGCGGGTCGAGTCCGGGCAGGCGCAGGCGGACCGGCGCCGTCGAGGCGGACGTGGCGAGCTGCGCGTAGGCGAACACCGCGTGCGAGCGGTCCGGTGACACGATCCCGTAGAGGTGCGCCGACTCGTCGGCGTGGTCCACGCGGACGGTCCGTCCTGTGTGGAGAGTCGAGCGCAGGCGCCGGTAGGCGGCCACCCAGTCGGCGAGTTCGGCCAGTTCCTCCTCGGTGCAGGTGGTGATGTCCCACTCGATGCCGGCGTGGCCGAACAGGGCCGTGACCGTGCGCAGCCGCAGCCTGGTCGCGCGGCCCATCTGGTGGTTGACGGGGGCGGAGACGTGCGCGCCGACCAGCTCGGGCGGGATCAGCTGCCCGACCCAGCGCTGGATGTGCTGGCGTTCGAGGCCGTCGGTCATGTCCGAGGCCCACACGCGGTCGGTGCGGGCGAGGATGCCCAGGTCGACGCGCGAGCCGCCCGACGAGCAGGACTCGATCTCCAGGCCGGGGTGGCGCGCCTTCAGCTCGTCGATGAGCCGGTAGGCGGCCAGCGTCTGCTCGTGGACTCCGGCGTGCCCGTCGTGGACCGCCTCGACGAGGTCGCGGTTGTGGTCCCACTTCAGGTAGGTCAGCTCGTACTCGGTCACCAGCGCGTCGAGGCGTTCGAGGATGTGCGCGAAGGCCTCCGGGCGGGCGATGTCGAGGACGTGCTGGCTGCGCTGCTCGGCCGGCAGGCGGCCCGGGGCCGCGAGGATCCAGTCGGGGTGCTCCTCGGCCAGCTTCGAGCGCGGGTTGATCATCTCCGGCTCGACCCACAGGCCGAACTCGATCCCCGCCTCGCGGACGTGCCGCGCCAGCGGGTGCAGGCCTTCGGGCCACACGTCGGGGTCGACGTGCCAGTCGCCGAGGCCGGAGGTGTCGTCGCGGCGGCCGAGGAACCAGCCGTCGTCGAGGACGTAGCGTTCGACGCCGATGGCGGCGGCCTTGTCTGCCAGGGCCTTGAGCTTGGCCAGGTCGTGGTCGAAGTAGACCGCCTCCCAGACGTTGAGGGTCAGCGGGCGCTCGGTCGACGGGTGGGTCCGGCGACCGCGCATCCAGGCGTGCGTGATGTCGGAGAGCCCGTCGAGGCCGTTGGGCGAGTAGGCGAAGTAGACCCACGGCGTTCGGTAGGTGCCGCCGGGCGCGAGGCGGACCTCCCCGGCGGTGAGGAGTTCACCGCCGCCGAGGACGGCGTCGGCGTCGTGCAGGCGCTGCGCGAGGTGCAGGTGGTTTCCGCTCCAGCCGACGTGCACGCCCCAGACCTCGCCGTGCCGGAAGCCGAACCCGGGTGTGCCCGCCACGAACAGCGGCGGCGAGTCGAAGCCGGTACGGCCGCGGCGGTTCTCATGGACCACTGTGGACTGTCCGAACTGGACGCGCTGCGGGAAGCGCTCGCGGCCCCAGTGCCCGGTGGTGTCGAGGATCTCGGCGGCCTCGGCGGGCACCGGGAGGAGCGCGAGGACGCCGTCGGCGGTCCAGGTGCCCTTGCCGGTGTTGCAGACGGTGTGGCGGACGCGCAGCAGGCCCTCGGGCGACAGATGCAGCTCGCTGCGCACGTCGATCCCGGCTAGGTCGTCCATCGCGTCGACGGTGATGCCACCGCCGCCGGCCGGATCGACGTGGACGGCGGGCGGCGCGGCGACGGTCAGGCGCAGGTGCGATCCTCCGCCGTCGCGGTGGCCGGAGACACCGGGGCGGCCCATCCACCCGTCGCACTGGGCGGGGAGGAGGACGGCGCCGAGGACGTCGCGGGACTGCTCGACGGACGGCGCGGAGGTGACCCGGCCGCCCCAGTGCAGGACCCGGGGAAGGCCCGGGCCGGTGGTGTCGATGACGATGCTGGCGGCCCCCGCGGTGAGGACCACGGGGGCTCCGGTGAGGGTGTGCGTCATGTCTCGAATCGACTCCGCTGAAGGGTGGCATGGCGGCGGGGCAGTCCACCGCGTTCACACTTAATCACAGAGGATCGAACATGACCACCGGGAGTTTCGCTCGCTTCTCAGTCGATCTCCACGTCCCGGCCGACCTTCTCCCACGCGGCGAGTTCGGCCCGGTTGCGCTCCGCGCCGGCGATGACCCCGTCGACGGCGTCGTCGCCCAGCGCCAGGCGCAGCGGCGTCGACTCCGCGTCGAGGGCCCGCAGGATCGCCGCGGCGGCCTTGGCCGGGTCGCCGGGCTGCTTGCCGTCGCTGGCGGGCAGCGCCTCACGGACCGGCCCGACGATGTCGGCGTAGGCCTCGATCGGCGCCGCGAGGTCCAGCGAGCCGCCGGCGAAGGAGGTGCGAAAGGAGCCGGGTTCGACGATGAGCACCTTGATCCCGAAGGGCGCGACCTCGCCGGCGAGCGCCTCGGACAGGCCTTCGAGGGCGAACTTCGTCGCCGAGTAGCCGCCGACGCCCGGGAAGGTGAAACGTCCGCCCATGCTGCTCATCTGCACGATCGCGCCCGAGTTCCGCCGGCGCATGTGCGGCAGGACCGCGCGGGTGAGGGCGGCGGGGCCGAACAGGTGCAGGTCCATCAGCTCGCGCAGTTCACGGTCGGTGGTCTCCTCGACGGCGCCGACGAGCCCTCGTCCGGCGTTGTTGACCAGGACGTCGACGCGGCCGTACCAGAGGACGACCTCGGCGACGACCTCGGTGATGCGCGCGTGGTCGGTCACGTCGAGGGCGAGCACGGCGACGCGGTCGGGGTGCCGGGCGCGGAGGTCTTCGAGGGCTGCGACGCGTCGTGCGGTCAGGACGACGGTGTCTCCGGTGGCGAGCGCGGTCTCGGCGATGGCGCGGCCGAAGCCGGCGGAGGCGCCGGTGATGAGCCAGACGCGGCCTTCGGCGGTTCGGGTGGGGGTGCTGTTCACGGTGGTTCTCCTCGGTTCCGGTGTACGGATCAGTTATCTCCCGGTGGGCGCGGTGACGCCCAAGACAGGTTTCCTCTCGCGTCATAAACGGTGTTTATGCTGCCTGCATGGAGCTTCGCGAGCTGCGGTATCTGGTCACGATCGCCGAGGAGGGGAACCTGGGGCGGGCTGCGGCGGTGCTGTACGTGAGCCAGCCGGCGCTGTCCTATGCGCTGCGGAAGCTGGAGAAGGAGCTCGGGGTGCGGTTGTTCGACCGGCATCCGGGCGGGGTCGCGGCGACGGCGGCCGGGAGCGAGATCGTCGACGAGGCCCGGCGGACACTGCGGCAGGCCGAGCGGATCACCGCGGCCGCCGCCCGGCATCGCGACGGCGCCGCTTCGGTGCTGCGTGTCGGGTTCGAGGCGAGCGGTGCCGGCGAGCTGACGACGAGGGCGCGGGCGGAGTTCGCGCGCCGGTGCCCGCCGGTTCGCCGACCGGTCCGAACTGTCCATCATGGAGGTGGCCGGCGAGCCTCTCATGTGGACCGACCAGGCGCCGCGCGCCTGGGTCGACTGGTGGGCGGTGAATCCGCGGCCCGACGGGTCGAGCCCGGTGTGGGGGCCGCGCAACGACAACGTCGAGGAGATGCTGGAGACCGTCGCGGGCGGCGGGGCGATCTGCTTCGCTCCGGCGAGCATGGCCCGCTACTACGCCCGTCCCGACCTGGTGTGGGTGCCGCTGACCGACGTCGAGCCGCTGCGGGTGGCGCTGGCGTGGGCCGAGGACGTCGAGACCGCGCACGTGCGCGGCTTCGCCGAGGTGGTCCGGGAACTGGCCGCCCCGGCGCCTAAGCTCCCGTCATGACGATCGATCCGGTACGCACCCTGCACACGATGGCCGTGGAACTGGGTGCGATGGCCCAAAACGGGCTCTATTACGCCACCGACAAGTACGATCTGGCGCGCTACCGGCGGATGCGCGAGATGACCGGGGAGATCCTGGAACTGATCTCGGCGACCGATCCGGCGCAGCTTCGCGCCGGACTCGACCTCGAACTCGGCCACGCCACGCCGAAGCTCGACGTGCGGGGCGCCTTGTTCGACGGCGACCGGGTACTGCTGGTCAAGGAGGTCCGCGACGGCCGCTGGACGCTGCCGGGCGGCTGGGTCGACGCTCTCGACGAGCCGCGTGCGGCCGCCGAGCGGGAGTTCGCCGAGGAGGCCGGGCTGCGGGTGCGCACCACGAGGCTGGCCGCCGTGCACGACGGCAGCATCCACAATGGACATAACCCGGTCAGTCCGTGGCACGTCTACAAGCTCTTCTTCCTGGTGGAGCGCACCGACGACGCCGCCCCGCAGGCCGGTCTCGACGGCGAGACCAGCGACGTCGGCTTCTTCGCCGTCGAGGACCTGCCGGAGCTGTCGACCGGGCGGACCACCGCCGAGCAGCTGGCGCTGCTGCTGGCTCACCACAAGGACGCCTCACTGGCGACCGACGTGGATTAGGGGAAACGATGAGCGACGGGCATCAGGGCGTCGACTGGCCGGATGGCGGCGGCGATCCCTTCGACGGCCAGGCACCGGAGGCGGGCCGGTTCTACTGGGGCCACGAGCGTCCCTCCCGTGTCTTCCCCGACGACTACGACCCGCCGGGCGCGGATCTGCAACGTGCGATCCCCATGGGCTACACGAGCCTGTCGCTGCTGGAGCGCGTCGCACTGTACGACGCCGGGCGGGAGGTACGGGTGTGGCGGCCCGACGTCCGGCAGGGCCCCGATCTGCCATTGCAGCCGTTCCAGTTGCTACTGCCGCCCGGGGAGGACCGCCGCCACCAGCTCCTCGGCGCGAGCTGGCCGGTTCGCTTCGCCCTCCACGACGGGCGGGAACTGTCCGCGCGCACCGGCGGCCCGGTACTGGTCTGCCGGGCGCTGAGCCACCAGGGCTGGCACTGAGCTAACTCCCGGCGCTCAACCTCGCCGGATGCAGGCGGTGGGTGATGCGCCCGCAACCGGTCTGCCACACCGAGCCGTCGGCGCCCGCGCCCCTCATCCCGAGGACCGCCGCGCCCGACAGCCGGACCACCGCCGGGTCGCTCAGGGAGGCGAAACCGAAGCTGCGCAACGGATCCCAGCCGGTGCTGTGCCGCAGTCGGCGGCTCAGCCGGGCCCAGCCATGCGGGGCCCCGGCGACGACCCAGGCATCGGGAAGCGGTTCGGTGAGACGACGGGCCGCGCGCAGCCAGGACGCCGCCTCCTCGGGCCAGTCGACGACGGCGGTGACGTGCCGCCCGGCCGCCTCCCACTCCTCGACGAAGGCGCGTGCGGCGGCGCGGGAGGCGTCGTCACGGCCGTGGCCGACCGCGACGGTCTCGGCCTTGGAGCCGGTGACCAGCCTCAGCAGCGTCGCCAGTTCGGCCGGGGTGTGCGGTGACGGCGGGGCGCCCGCCGGCAGGCCGGGTGTGCGCGGGGAGGTCATGGACCAAGACTCGCGCGGTTGCGGCCCGCCGACCGGCGGTTTTCGGACGTCGTGCTGAGCCGGGGCCCGGCGGCGGAGCCCCGGCCGTCACCGGGCGGTCAGCGCCTCCGTCGGCGACAGGCGCGCCGCCCGGATCGCCGGGTAGAGCCCGGCCATCCCGCCGATCGCCAGCGTCGCGGCGACCCCGCCGGCCGTCGCCCAGACCGGCACGACCGAGGGCCAGCCCTGGCTCGTGGCGTACAGCGCCGTCACGGTGATCCCGAGCAAGACCCCGCCCAGCCCGCCGAGCGCCGACAGAAGCAGCGACTCGGCGAGGAACTGCAACCTGATCTGCCCGCGCGTGGCGCCCAGCGAGCGCCGCAGCCCGATCTCGGGCCGTCGTTCGAGCACCGAGATCACCATCGTGTTGGCCACCCCGACCCCGCCGACCAGCAGCGCCACTCCCCCGAGCCCCAGGAGGAGGGCGGTGAAGGCCTCGTTGGTGGCCTGCTTGGCGGCCAGTGCGTCGGAAGGGCGGGAAACCTCGACCTCGTTGGGGTTCGCGGGGTTCGCGGTGTAGGCCAAGACGTCCTGGACGGCCTCGACCTGCTCCTCCCGCGACCTGGTGTAGACCGTCGTCGGGTACCCGTCGAAGCCGAGGTACTCGGCCGCGGCGGTCCAGCCGATCAGCGCCGTCGAGTCCAGCTCCGGCACCAGCGGCACCGGGTCGAGGATCCCCGCGACGGTGAACCACAGCCCGCCGAGCCAGACCTGCGCGCCGGCCTTGGCGACGCCGATCCGTTGGGCCGCCTCGGATCCGAGGACGACCGCCGGGTACCGCTCGGTGGCGGCGTTGAGCCACCGGCCCTCGTCGACGGTCGCGCCGACCGTGTCCAGCAGTTCGAGGGTGGCGGCCTTGACGCTCATCCCGCCGGTCTGGCCCTCGGGGATCCGGTCGTTGCGGTAGACGGCGGCGTCGGCGACCTTCCCGACCGCCGCCACGTCGGTGACCGGCCCGATCCGGGCGATCATCTCCACCGACTCGGCGGGCAGGGTCGCCTCGCTGCCGAACATGGTGTCGCCCGGGGCCACGGTGAGCAGGTTGGTGCCCAGCGCGTCCAGCCGCCGGTCGAGTTCGGCGCGGCTCGACGAGGAGATCCCGACCACCGCGATCATCGCGGCGATGCCGATCGCGATGCCCAGCGCCGAGAGGAAGACCCGCAGCGGCCGCGTGCGCAGGCCCGCACTGCCGACCCGCAGGACGTCCGGCAAGCGCATCCGGGCCGGGGTCAGATCCGCAGCCGGGGCACGCGTGTCCCCGCTCACGCCGTCACCTCCCCGTCGCGCATCGAGACCTGGCGCGGCAGTCCCAGCGCGATGTCCCGGTCGTGGGTGATGACCAGAACGGTCGTCCCGGCCGCGTGCAGACCGCGCAGCAGCGCCATCACCGAGGCCCCCGACGCGGAGTCGAGGTTCCCGGTCGGCTCGTCGGCCAGCAGGAGCGGCGGCTCGCCGACCACCGCTCTGGCGATGGCGACGCGCTGCCGCTCACCGCCCGACAGCTCGTGCGGCAGGTGCGAGACGCGGTCGCCGAGGCCGACCCGCTCCAGTGCCGCCGTCGCGCGCCTGCGTCGCTCGCGCAGTGGCTCGCCGGAGTACAGCAGACCGTCGGCGACATTGTCGGTGGCCGACTGGCCCGGCGCGAGGTGGAAGGACTGGAACACGAAGCCGATCCGCTGCGCCCGCAGCGCCGAGACGCGCCGGTCGGTCAGGGAGGCCACGTCGTGGCCGTCGATGCGGACCGAGCCGGAGGTGGGCCGGTCGAGGGTGCCGATGAGGTTCAGCATCGTCGACTTCCCCGACCCCGAGGGCCCCACGATCGCGGCCATCTCGCCGTGCTCGATGGTCAGCGAGATGCCCCGGACGGCGCTGACCCCGCCCGGGTAGGTCCTGGTGACCCCGTCGAGCACGACCACCGGCCCGGTCATGACGGGATCCCGACGGTCATGCCCTCGGCCAGGCCCTCGCCGGTGACCTCGACGCGGCCGTCGGCGAACAGACCGGTCTCAACGGTGAGAATCCGCGTGGAGCCGCCTTCGACGACCTCGACGCCGTAGCCGCCCTCGGCGAGGGCCAGCAGGGCCGTCACCGGGACGGTCAGCACGTCCTCGCGCTGGGAGGCGGTGAACAGGACCTTCACCGAGGCGCTGTCGTAGTCGGCGAGCGCCTCGGCGTCGGCGACGGTGACGGTGACCTCGATCTTGGTCTCGGGGTCGGCGTCGCCCTCGCCGGGGACGATGACGGTATCGGTGCGGTCGACCTTCCCGGCGGTCTGCGCGCCGTCGGGGAGCTGGACGTCGACCTCGTCGCCGGCCTCGACGAGACCGGCGGCCTCGGCGTCGAGTTCCACGACGATGACCTTGTCCTTGCCGGTGTAGGTGAGCAGGGCCGTGCCCGGTCCGACGGCGTCGCCGACGCCCGCGTCGAGGGACTTGACCCGCACCGACCCGGGGGCGTAGACGACCCGGCCGAGTTCGAGGGAGCCGGTCTCGGGCAGGCCGAGGTCGGACTGCCAGGCGGCCGCGGCGGTCGCGGTGGAGTCGGAGTAGGTCTCGTCGACGGTGAAGCCGCCGTAGCCGAGTGCGGCGAGGTTCTCCTCGAACTGCTCCACGTCGGCGCCCTCGCTGCCGACGGCCAGCTCCCGGTAGGCGGGCAGCGAACCGTAGAGCAGGACGACGGGCTGGTCATCGATGCGGCAGACGGCCTTGCCGCGTTTTATGGTCGCGTCGCCCTTCGGCAGGCGCGTGAGGGTTCCGCTGAGGCGTGAGGTGTAGGTCTTGTCCTCGCCGTAGCCGAGTTCGCCGGTCTCGCCTCGCCGGTCGACGAGGGTCTGGCGGGTGACCTCGGCGGTCGCCGGGGGGAGGTCGGCGCCGTCGGCGGTCTCGTCGGCTCCGCCGAAGCCGAAGCCGTAGGTGGCCGCGGCGGTCGCGGCGACGGCGAGGACCACGGCCGCGATGAGGCCGGCCCGGCCGATGCGGCGTCTGCGTGCACCGGCCATCAGTCCGTCACCACTCCGCCGTTGACCGGGCCTTCCGGCCGGTACGCCGCGCAGGTCTCCTCGGCGGCCTTGAACTCCGGGCTCTCCGGGTCGAAGGCACCCTCATCGGCCTGGATGCCGCCGCCGTCGCCGGAGGGATCGGGGAACTCCTCGATGCCGTTGTCGCGCATGCACTGCGAAAACCGGCGGAGCTTCTCCAGGTCCTCGGGGTTCAGCGCCGGGGGCTCACCGCCGTGGGGCATGAACTCCTTGCACACCTCGGTGGCCGCCTTGGCCGCCTCAGGGTCGACGCCCTCGGGCAGGCGCATCCGGAAGCCGTCCTCGTCGGGGTCCGGGTCCGGTACGTCGATGCCCTGCTCACGCATGCACTCGGCGAAGCGCAGGGCGGCCTCCTCGTTGGTGAGCGCGGCGCTCGACGAGGGCTCCGCCCCGTCTCCGCCGGCACTGGCGATGCCGTCTCCTCCCTCACCGGACCCACAGGCACTGAGGCCGAGGCCGAGCGCGAGGAGCGCCGGCAGCAGCGTCGTTTTGATGCGCATCGTCTTGTCTTCCGTCTCCCGGCCGGACGTTCGCCGACCGTGCCGAGAAGTACAGACGAGCGGGCGTTGCGCGGTCGTGGACGGAAACGGAAACGCCCGCGCAACACCGAGCGGATCATGATGGACGGATGCGGATCCTGGTGGTCGAAGACGAACCCCTGCTCGCCGGGGCGGTCGCCGAGTGGCTGCGCGACGAGGCGCACGCGGTCGACATCGCGCTGGACGGCGGCTCGGCGCTGGAGCGCTTCGGCGTCAACGCCTACGACGTGGTCGTCCTCGACCGTGATCTGCCGGTCGTGCACGGCGACGAGGTGTGCCGCGAGATCGCCGCCGCCGACAGTGACGCGCGGGTGCTGATGCTCACCGCCGCGAGCGAGATCGACGACCGGGTCGCCGGCCTGGCGATCGGCGCCGACGACTACCTGCCGAAGCCCTTCGCGTTCCGTGAGCTGTCGGCGAGGGTGAACGCGCTGGGCAGACGCTCACGACCGGCGGTGGCGCCGCTGCTGGAGCGCTCGGGCATCCGCCTCGACCAGCATCAGCGGCAGGTGCACCGCGATGGGCGGTACGTGCCCTTGTCGCGCAAGGAGTTCGCCGTCCTCACCGAGTTGCTGCGGGCCGACGGCGCGGCGGTATCGGCCGAACAGCTGCTGGAGAAGGCGTGGGACGAGAACGCCGACCCCTTCACCACGGCCGTGCGGATAACGGTCCACAAGCTGCGTCGCAAACTCGGCGAGCCGCCGATCGTGCTGACCGAGCCGGGAGTGGGGTACCGGATCCGATGAGGGCTCCCCGATTCCCGTCGCTGACCCTGCGCGCGCGGCTGACATTCGTGTACGGCGGGCTGCTGCTGGTCGCCGGGATCGTCATCCTGGGCGTGACCTACGTGCTCATGGCGCAACAGCTGCCCGACGGCAGCCACGTCGTCGGCCCGGAGGGTGAAGGTGCTCCTATCCCGTCGCCGGGTACCCAGCGGATGCTGGCGAAGGTCGCCGACGACGCGCGGGAGAACTCGCTGCGGACGCTGGTCACGCGGGGTGGGAGCGCGCTGGTGATCGTCACCGCGGCCTCCGTCGCGCTCGGCTGGCTGATCGCCGGCCGCGTTCTCCAGCCACTGCAACGGATCACCGAGACGGCCCGCCGGATCGCCGACCCGCGCACCGGCGAGCGCGGCCTCCACGAACGCATCGCGCTGAAGGGCCCGCCCGACGAGATCCGGGAACTCGCCGACACCTTCGACGTGATGCTCGAACGCCTCGACCACTCCTTCGACTCCCAGCGCACCTTCATCGCCAATGCCTCCCACGAACTGCGCACACCGCTGACGCTGAACCGGGCGCTTCTGGAGGTGGCGGTGAGCAGACGCGAGGCGACACCCGATATCCGCCGTCTCGGGGACACCCTGCTGGAGATCAACGGGAGACACGAGCGGCTGATCGACGGGTTGCTGCTGCTGGCCCGTTCGGAGCGTGAGATCGGGGAGCGGTCGTACGTGGACCTCGCCGACATCGTCGAACACGTCAGCGCCTGGGTGCCGCACGGCGACGTGGTCGTGCGGGCGCATGCCGAGGAGGCGCCGGTGATGGGCAACCCGGTCCTGCTGGAGCGGATGGTGCAGAACCTGGTGGAGAACGCGGTGCGCTACAACCTTCCCGGGGGGTGGGTCCGGGTGGCGTGCGGTCTCGGCGCGGGAGGCGAGGTCGTGGTGGCGGTGGAGAACAGCGGGCCTCCGGTGGCACCGTACGACGTCCCGGCGATGTTCGAGCCCTTCCGCCGGCTGGAGCATGAGCGGACGGCGGCGGGCTCGCGGCCGGGTGCCGGTCTCGGCCTGTCGATCGTCCGCGCGATCGCCAGGGGCCACGGCGGGGCGGTGCGAGCCGAGCCCCGCGGGGAGGGCGGCCTGGTGGTCACGGTGGAGCTGCCGGGGGCGTGAACGCCGAAGCCCTCCGTCGGCGACCGCGCTACTTGCGCCCGAGCGCGGAGTGGCGAACGGCGCGCCGGTGACTCTCGCCGGAGAGGAGGTAGCGCGCCCAGATGACGCCGCCGACCATCAGGGTCAGGCCGACGATGCTGAGGTCGAAGGCGCCGACGTTCCAGTCGACCACGAAGGTAAAGATCGCGCCGAGCGCGACCGTCAGTACTGCTGCTGCCACATTCATGCATCGTCGATACCCGCTTCCGGGTCGCTTCAATCGGTGTGGACGCGCTGTCGGCGGCCGGTCCGTCCACAAAGGTTTCCCGGCGCGTCACTTCCAGCGGTCCCAGTGCAGGACCTGGTCGCGGGGAACGCGTTTGGCGGGTCGGAACTCCGTTCCCACCGTGAAAGCCAGGGGGATGAACGCCGCGAGCATGACCTCGCGGCCGGGTACTCCCAGCAACCGCGCCATCTCCCGTTCCAGCGGCCCCTGCCCGGTCGTCCACACCGTCCCGAGTCCCCGCTCGCGCGCGGCGAGCATGAAGCTCCACACCGCCGGGAGAATCGACCCCCAGGTCCCCGCCTGCTCGGTGATGTCGGCGCGGTCGGTGCGCCCCTCCACCGCCGGAATGACGATCGCGGGAACACGGTGGAGGTTCTCGTACAGGTGCGTGAAACCGTCCATGACCTTGTCCATCGACCGTGGATCGGCGTACATCCGCTCGATGTCGCGCTCGGTCAGGGGCGCGCCCTGCGCGATGGACGTGGCGCGCCGCCAGATCCCGGCGAGCGCCTTGATGCGGGCGCGGTCGGTGACGACGATGAAGTGCCAGCGCTGGCGGTTGCGTCCGGTGGGCGCCTGGGTGGCGAGGTCGACGCACTCCTCGATGAGGTGGCGCGGAACCGGCCGGTCGAAGTCCAGGCGCTTGCGCACGGCCCTGGTCGTCGACAGGACCTCCTCGGCCGAGAGATGAAGTCGCATCGTGATCCTTCCGTCGGGAAGCACCAGCGTCGTAGGACGTTGCACTGATCGGCAAGGAAGCGGTTTCACGAGGTGAAAGGCGTGGCGCATGTCCGTGGTGGCGAGGAGTCTTTCGGTGTTCGACGCGTTCGCGGACGGAGCGCCGTCCTTGCGGCTGACCGACATCGCAGGCCGCACCGGCCTGCCCGTGCCGACGACGTTGCGACTGGTCCGCGAGCTGGTGGCCTGGGGCGGTCTCGAACGCCAGGGCGACGGCTCCTACCGGGTCGGGACCCGGCTGTGGTCGCTGGGCACGCGTGCTCCGTGCCCTCGGCGGCTGCGGGACGCCGCGGCCGGGCCGCTGGCCGCGCTGCACGCCGAGACCGGCCACGCGTCGCACGCGGTCGTCGCCGACGGCGCCGGAGCCGTGGTCGTCGGTGAGCGCGGTGGACTGGTCGCCGACGGTTCGGTGCTGCCGTGGCACGCCAGCGCGGCCGGGCTGGTCCTGCTGGCGTACGCGAGGGAGGAGCTCCGCGCCGACGTCATGACGGCTTCCGTGCGCCTGACCGCGCACACCGTCGTGGCGCCCGGCCTGCTCGCGGCACGCCTCGCTCGGGTCCGGTCGGGAGAGGTCGCGGTGACCCGTGAGGAGTGGCGGCGAGGCCAGACCGAGGCGGCCGTCGCGATCCCGGGCCCGGACGGGCGGGCGGTGGGCGCGATCGGCCTCGCCGCCCGGACCACGATCGGCCGGGCGGCGGTCGCGGCGCTGCGCCGGGCGGCGACGGCCGCCGGGGAGGCCCTCGCTCGTCACTGACGCGCGGTCTTGCCGCCGTCGAGGACCAGCTGGTTGCCGGTCATGTAGGGCAGGTCGCCGGAGGCGAGCAGGAGCGCGCCGGCGGCGATCTCCTCGGGCGTGGCCATTCGCGCCAGGCCGGGGATGCTGGCCTTGCCGAAAGCGGTCGCCATGGTCTCCCACACCTCGTCGGGGAGGCCGTCGGCGCCGGCGAGGCGGCGGACGAAGTCGGTGTTGGTCGTGCCGGGGACCAGCGCGTTGACGCGGATGCCGTCGGCCGCGTAGTCGTGCGCGGCGGCCTGGACGAGGCCGATGAGGCCGCGTTTGGCCGAGGCGTAGGCCGAGCGGGTCTCGCTGGTGGCGATCGCGTTGGACGAGGAGGTCACCACGATGCTGCCGCCGCCGCGCTCGATCAGGTGGGGCACCTGGTACTTCATGGAGAGGAAGACTCCGCGCAGGTCGGTGCCGACCACGTCGTCCCACTCGGCGGCCGTCATCTCGTGGAGGCGCCGCTCGATGGAGATCCCTGCGTTGTTGAAGCACACGTCGAGGCCGCCGTGGACGGCGACGGTCTGCTCGACGAAGGCGCGCACGTCCTCCTCGACGCGCACGTCGGCGCGGATGTAGGTCGCCTCACCGCCGGCGTCGCGGATCTCGCGCTCGACCTCGCGGCCGAGCTCCTCGCGCCTGCCGCAGAAGGAGACGCGGGCGCCCTCGTCGGCGAAGAGCTTCGCGGCGGCCCGGCCGATCCCCGACGTGGCGCCGGTGATGAGCACGACCTTCCCTTCGAAGCGCCGGGCCGCCCCGGGCTCGACGACCGGTGGCGTCCCGGCGCCCTGCAGGGCCGCCGCCGCCCCGATCGCGCCGGCCGTCAGGCCCACTCCGGCGCCGACCGCGCCGGCCAGGACACGCCGTCGCGTGCGGCTGTGCGTCTTCTCCCCGGGCGGTGCGGCCTCCGGTGCCGGCGGACCGTCGACCGCTTCGCCGTCGAGTGCCTTGTCGTGCTTGTCATCGGTGTTCGTCATACCCCGAAGCCTGTCCGGGCCGGCACCGTCCGCCATCTGTCACGGTGACCGGTCTCAGCCGCCTCTCAGTGCCTCTCGCCTAGCTTCGGCGCATGGGTTACGGACGAGACCTCGAGCGGAACGCGCTCGCCGAGGTGGTCACGGCGACCAGGGGCGGACAAGGCGGGGTTCTCGTCGTCAGGGGCGAGGCGGGGATCGGCAAGACGACGCTGATCGACCGGGCGGTCGAGGACGTGCCGCGCGTGCTTCGCGTGCGCGGGGTCGAGTCGGAGGTGGAACTCGCCTTCAGCGGCCTGCACCGGCTCCTCACCCCACTGCGGTCCGAAGTGGACTCGCTGCCCCGCAACCGGGCCGAGGCCCTGCGGGCGGCCCTCGACGGAGACGGTCCGGCGACCGACCTGCGCGTGTGCGCGGCGGCGCACGAACTGCTCACGACGGCCGCCGAGCGCGAACCGCTGCTGATCGTCGCCGACGACGCCCAGCACCTCGACCGCGCGAGCCTGGCCGTCCTGCTGTTCTGCGCCCGGCGGCTGACCGGCACCTCGCTCGGGATCCTCATGGCCGTCCGCGATCCCGGCCGCCGGGCGGTCGACACCCACGACCTCCCCGAACTGCGCCTGACCGGTCTCGACCGGGACGAGGCCGCCGCCCTCATCGGTGACGTGGCGGACGCCGGCACCCTCGAACTGCTCCTCGACACCGCGCGCGGCAACCCGCTCGCCCTCACCCGCCTCGCCGCCGCCGATCCCTCGCGGCTGACCGCCGACGCACTGCTCACCGGCTCGGTCCCCGTCGACGACGTGCTGCGCAGAGTCTTCCGCGACCGCTTCGACGCCCTGCCCGAACCCGAGCGGCGCTCGCTGCTCGTCGCCGCCGCCGACGACACCGGCCGCGCCGAGATCATCGCGGCCGCCAGGGAACAGCTCGGCCTGCCCGAGGTCCCCGGCGAGTTCGAGCACCCGCTGGCCCGCTCGGTCGCCTACCACGCGGCCACCGGCCCCGACCGCCGCGCGGCGCACGCGGCCCTGGCAGCCGCGGTGTCCGAAGTGGACGAACACGTGCGGGCCCGCAGGCACCGCGCGCTGGCCACCGAGCGCCCCGACGAGAACCTCGCCGCCGCCCTCGAACGCGACGCCCGCGCCGACGGCGGACGCGGCAGCATGGCCGCGACCACCTCGGCGCTCCTGCACGCCGCCCGCCTGTCCACCCGCCCCGCCGACCGGGCCCGCCGGATCGCGCACGCCGCGCACACCGCCTGGAAGTCGGGCCACCCCACGCTCGCCCGCTCCCTGGTCGAGTCGGCCGAACGCGCCGGGGCCGGCGGCGTCGAGCTCATCCGGCTGCGCGGGCTCATCGACCTCCACAGCGGCCACCGCGCCACCGCTTACGCCGAACTCGTCCGGGGCGCGGCGAACCTGCGCCGCCACGGGCACCTCGACCAGGCCGCCGAGCTGTCCTTCATGGCCGTCGACGCCGCCCTCCACGCCGACATGCGCGACGAGGCCGTCGCCGCCGCCACCGGCGTCGCCGAGACCCATCCCGACCCCGCCTATCGCCGCTACGGACGCTGGCTCGCCACGGCCGCCACCGGCCGCTTCGACGCGAGCGCCGCCGACCCCTGGGCCGTCCACGACGCCGCGCCGGCCACCATCGCCCGCTCCGGCGCGCACCGCTGGATCTTCCCGCTGGCCATCGGCCGCGGCAGCTCCGACCCGCGCCGGGCCCGCGAGTTCGCCCTGACCGCCTGCGAACAGATGCGCGCCACCGGCATGCTCGCACTCTGCGCCACACCGACCCTCTGGCTCGCCGAACTCGAACACCGGCTCGGCATGTGGACCGAGGCCCTCGAACACGCCCGCGAAGGACTCGCGCTGGCCCGCGACTCCGGCCAGCCCGTCACCGAGGCGGACCTGCTGGCCCTCCTGGCGCTCCTGCACGCCGACCGGGGCGAGCTCGCCGAGGCCGAGCGCTGCGCGTCGCGGGCACTGGATCTCGCCCGCGCGCACGGCAACCGTCTCGCGGCGGCGCGGGCGACCTGGGCGTCGGGGCGGGCGGCGGCGTTGCGCGGCGACGCCGCCCGTCCCGTCGAACTGCTCGCCGCGATCGGTTCGGGCCGCGACGATCGCGGTCACCGCGCGGTGCGGGCGGAGTCGCTGCCCGACGCCGTCGAGGCGGCCGTCCGGTGCGGTTCGGCGCCCGCCCCCGAGCCGGGCGTCGACGGTCCGGAGTGGACCGTCGAGCTGGCCCTGGCGCTCTCGGGTTGCGAGCCCGAGCGGCGCTTCCTGCACGCACTGTCTCTTCTGGACGGTGCCGAGCGGCCGTACGAGCTGGCCCGCGCGGCGCTCGCCTACGGGCGGTGGCTGCGACGAGCCCGTCGCCCCCGTGACGCCCGTGAGCCGCTGCGGCGGGCGGCGAGGCTCTTCGACGAACTGGGCGCCGTCCCGTGGGCGACGAGCGCGCGCGACGAGCTGCGCGCCTGCGGCGACGCCGTTCCACGAGCGGCGACGGCCGCGGCCGGCCTCACCTCCCGGGAGCTGACGGTGGCGGCGCTGGCCGCGCGCGGGCTCAGCAACCGCGAGATCGGGGCCAGGCTGTTCCTCAGCCCGCGCACGGTCGGCTATCACCTGGCGAAGGTGTTCACGAAGGTCGGCGTCTCGGCGCGCGGCCAGCTGCGCGGGGTCGACCTGTCCTCGGCGGCGAAACTCCCGGCGACCTGAGGGGCGCGCGAGTCCGAGGCGCGCGGATCCGGAATCGAGAAGCCCCAGGGCCGTGCCCGCGGCTAGCGTGGTCGCATGGACGTCACCATTCAGTCGAGCTTTCTCCCGCACAACGACCCGGAGCGGTCCCTGGCGTTCTACCGCGACGTCCTCGGCTTCGAGGTCCGCGACGACGTCGGCTACCAGGGGATGCGCTGGATCAACGTCGGCCCCGTCGGGCAGCCCGGCATCTCCATCGTGCTGACCCCGGCGGTGACCGACCCGGGCATCACCGATGAGGAGAGCGGCACGATCGCCGCACTGATGGCCAAGGGCGTCTACGCCGGGGTCACCTTGGCCACCTCCGACCTCGACGAGGCCTTCGCGCGCGTCCGCGACGGCGGCGCCGAGGTCGTCCAGGAACCGGCCGAGCGGGCCGGCGGCATCCGCGACTGCGCGTTCCGGGACCCGGCGGGCAACCTGATCCGCATCCGCGAGCGGCGCTGAAGCGCTCGGCGGCACGGACCGTCCCGGCCCGTGCCGCCGCTCAGTCTCTCGGTCGCTCAGCCGCCGACGTAGGCCGCGAGGTGCTGCCCGGTGAGCGTGGAACCGTCGGCGACCAGATCCGCCGGCGTCCCCTCGAAGACGATCCGGCCCCCGTCGTGGCCGGCGCCCGGGCCGAGGTCGATGATCCAGTCGGCGTGCGCCATGACGGCCTGGTGGTGCTCGATGACGATGACGGACTTCCCCGCGTCGACCAGCCGGTCCAGCAGGCCGAGGAGCTGCTCGACGTCGGCGAGGTGCAGACCCGTCGTCGGCTCGTCGAGGATGTAGACGGCGCCCTTGTCGCCCATCTGGTTCGCCAGCTTGATCCGCTGGCGCTCACCGCCCGACAGCGTGGTGAGCGGTTGCCCGAGGCTGAGGTAGCCCAGGCCGACGTCGCGGAGCCGTTCGAGGATCTTGTGCGCGGCGGGCAGCTTGGCCGCGCCGTCGCCGAAGAACTCCTCGGCCTCGGCCACCGACATCGCCAGGACCTCGGCGATGTCGCGGCCGCCGAGCTTGTAGTCGAGGACCTCGGCGAGGAAGCGCTTGCCCTCGCAGACCTCGCAGGGCGTGGCGACACCGGCCATCACCGCCAGGTCGCTGTAGATCACCCCGGCGCCGTTGCAGTTGGGGCAGGCGCCCTCGGAGTTGGCGCTGAACAGCGCCGGTTTGACGCCGTTCTCCTTGGCGAAGGCCTTGCGGATCGGCTCCAGCAGCCCGGTGTAGGTCGCCGGATTGCTGCGCCGTGACCCGCGGATCGCGCCCTGGTCGATGGAGACGACGCCGTCGCGACCGGACACCGAGCCGCGGATCAGCGAGCTCTTGCCCGACCCGGCGACGCCGGTGATGACGGTGAGCACCCCCAGCGGGATGTCGACGTCGACGTCCTGGAGGTTGTGCGTGTCGGCTCCCCGGACTTCGAGGGCCTCGTCGGACTTGCGGACCTCGTCTTTGAGGACCGCCCGGTCGTCGAGGTGGCGGCCGGTGATGGTGTCGCTGGCGCGCAGCTCGTCGACGGTGCCTTCGAAGACGACCTCGCCGCCGCCGCTGCCGGCCTTGGGTCCGAGGTCGACGACGTGGTCGGCGATGGCGATGGCCTCCGGCTTGTGCTCGACGACGAGCACGGTGTTGCCCTTGTCGCGCAGGCGCAGCAGGAGGTCGTTCATCCGCTCGATGTCGTGCGGGTGGAGGCCGATCGTGGGTTCGTCGAAGACGTAGGTGACGTCGGTGAGCGACGAGCCGAGGTGGCGGATCATCTTGGTGCGCTGCGCCTCGCCGCCCGAGAGCGTGCCCGAGGCCCGGTCGAGGCTGAGGTAGCCCAGGCCGATCTCGACGAAGGAGTCGAGGGTCTCGCCGAGCGCTTCGAGCAGGGGCGCCACGGAGGGCTCCTTGAGCTTGCCGACCCACTCGGCGAGGTCGCTGATCTGCATCGCGCAGGCGTCGGCGATGCTGATCCCCTTGATCTTGGAGGAGCGGGCCTCGGCGCTCAGGCGCGTGCCCTCGCAGTCGGGGCAGGTGGTGAAGGTGACCGCCCGCTCCACGAAGGCGCGCAGGTGCGGCTGGAGCGAGTCGACGTCCTTGGCCAGGGTCGTCTTGCGGAGCTTGGTGATCACGCCCTCGTAGGTGAGGTTGATCCCGTCGACCTTGATCTTGGTGGGCTCCTTGTAGAGCAGGTCGTCGAGCTGCCGCTTGGTGAACTTCTTGACGGGCTTGTCGGGGTCGAAGAAGCCGGTGCCGCCGAAGATGCGCCCGTACCAGCCGTCCATGCTGTATCCGGGGACCTTCAGCGCGCCCTCGTTGAGGGACTTCTCCTCGTCGTAGATCTCGGTCAGGTCGATGTCGTTGACCGAGCCGCGGCCCTCGCAGCGCGGGCACATGCCGCCGATGATCTGGAAGCTGCGCCGCTCCTTGGTGGTGCGGCCGCCCTTTTCGAGCGTCACCGCGCCGGCGCCGCTGATCGAGGCGACATTGAAGGAGAAGGCCTGCGGTGACCCGATGTGGGGCTTGCCGAGCCGGCTGAAGACGATCCGCAGCATCGCGTTGGCGTCGGTGGCGGTGCCGACGGTCGAGCGCGGGTTGGCGCCCATGCGCTCCTGGTCGACGATGATCGCGGTGGTCAGGCCGTCGAGCACGTCGACGTCGGGGCGGGCCATGTTCGGCATGAAACCCTGCACGAAGGAGCTGTAGGTCTCGTTGATCAGCCGCTGCGACTCCGCGGCGATCGTGCCGAACACCAGCGAGCTCTTCCCCGAGCCGGAGACGCCGGTGAAGGCCGTCAGCCGCCGCTTGGGGATCTCGACGCTGACGTCCTTGAGGTTGTTGACCCGCGCGCCGTGCACGCGGATGAGGTCGTGACTGTCGGCGGCGTGCTGCTCGGGCGACCGCGCCTTCTTACTGGTGGCCATGCGTTCTTCGTCTCCATCCGTCGGGCGGGCCGCCGGCACGGTCTCCGCCGGCGTCGCCTCGCTCGATTCAACCAGCTTCGCGCGACGCGTCCGATCCCCTGCACCGGCGCGCTGTCCCCCCGATCGGCGGGCCTCAACTGTCCTGAAGGACTCCCAGGACGTTGCCATCGGGGTCGGTGAACGTGGCCACGAGCCGCCCGCCGCCGACGTCGCGCGGGGCGTCCTTGACGGTGCCGCCGGCGGCGGTCACCTCGGCGAGCTTCGCCTCGATGTCGGCGACCTGCCAGTAGGCGACCGGCCCGGCCATGCCCTGCTGGGCGCCGCCGGGGACGAGCCCGATGTGCTGCCCCTCGACCTCGTAGCCGACGTAGTAGGTGTCGTCGGCCATCGGCGCGGTGCCGAGCAGCGCGGTGTAGACCCGCTTGGCCTCGGCCAGGTCGGTGACGGGGTGCAGGATGGTCTTGACGCCCTGCGTTGACGAGTCGCTCATGATCGCTCCCGAAGTCGTTTCGCTACGTTGACCAGGCTATGTGCGCGCCGACGGCCGGCGCTTCTCGATTCCTGACCGGTTCAGGGCGGGTCCGGTGATCCCACCGGACACGCCCTAGGGGACCAGCACCGCACGCCCGGCGACCTTGCCGAGCTGGAGCAGTTCGAAGGTCTCCTTCGCCTCGGCGAGCGGATGGCGCTCGACCGTCACGGAGATGGCGCCGCGCTGGGCGAGGGCGAGGACGTCGTGCAGGTCGGCGCGCGTTCCGCCGTAAGGCTTGACGACCCCGGCGCCCCAGGGCAGGGCGGCCGGCGGACTTGTCGCGGTGAACGGCAGCGTGCCCTCGCCGAGCCCGACCACGACGATGCGGCCGTGCGGGGCGATGACCGAGGCGGCGAGGCCGAGGGTCGGTTGCGCGCCGACGAAGTCGAAGACCGCCTCGGCGCCGCGGCCGTGGGTGAGGTCGAGGATCCGGGCGGCGGCCCGCTCGTCGGACACGACGGTCTCGGCCGCGCCGAGCTCGGCGGCGTGGGCGAGCTTGGCCTTGTCGAGGTCGACGGCGATGACGCGCGCGCCGGTCGTGGCGGCCAGGATCTGCACGCCCATGTGGCCGAGGCCGCCGACACCGATGACGACGGCGGTGGACTTGGCGACGAGAGCCTCCCGGGCCATGTTCACCGCGTGGTACGGCGTGAGCCCGGCGTCGGTGAGAGGCGCGGCGTCGACCGGGTCGAGGTCGCCGAGGGGCACCAGGAAGCGTGCGAGCACGAGGACGTACTCGGCCATGCAGCCCTGGTAGCCCAGGCCCGGGCCCGGGACGATGCCCCGGCCGAAGGCCTCGCAGTAGTTCTCGAAACCGGCCGCGCAGGTGCGGCACTTCCCGCAGCCCCAGCACAGGTACGCCAGCGCGCCGGCCCCCTCGTCCCAGCCGGTCACACCGGTCCCGACGGCGGCGACGTGCCCGCTCACCTCGTGCCCGATGGTCATGGGCAGCGGCTGCCACGCGTCGGCGTGCAGGATGTGCAGGTCGGAGTGGCACACGCCGGCGCCGGCGACCTTGAGCAGGACCTCCCCCGGTCCGGGCTCGGGGACCTCGACGTCGACGAGTTCGGCGACACCGGGTTCCAGCAGCTGAAATGCCTTCATACCCCCGTCTTACCGGAAACGATCACCCGGCCGCACCCGAACGCCGATGTCAGTGCGCGAGCTGGTCGACGGTCCCGCTGACGGTGCCGGCGATCGGCAGGCCCGCCGCGAGCCAGGCCGCGAAGCCGCCGTCGAGGTCGGTCGTGCGGTGCAGTCCGAGGTCGATGAGGGCCGCCGCCGCCAGCGAGGACGTGTAGCCCTCCTGACAGAACACGATGACGCGCAGGTCGTAGTCGTCGGCGATCGGCAGGCGGGCGTCGCTGCGCGGGTCGAAGCGCCATTCGAGGACGTTGCGCTCGACGACGAGCGCGCCGGGGATCTCGCCGTTGGCCGCCCGCTGGGCCTGCGGGCGGATGTCGACGAGGACGGCGCCGTTGCGCTGGGCGACGGAGGTCTCGTGCGGGCCGAGACGGCGCAGACGCGCGCGGGCCTCGGCGAGGATGCGGTCGATGCCGCGTGAACCCTTTGGCGCGGTCACCACGCCTCCCCCGCCACGTCGGTCGCGGTCACCGTCAGGCGGCCGTTGTCGATCTCGTACTTGTTCATCGTGCTCAGGGCCGGTCCGTAGACGTGCACGCTCATCGCGGGCACCGTGCCGGTGTTGCGGATGCGGTGGACGTGCCTCGCGCCGAATCTCCTGGCCACACCCGAACCATAGTCGCGATCGGCGAGCCAGAGGCCGTCACGCGAGGAGACGACCGTCTGCTCGTTGAGGACGCCGCGCACGACCAGGAAGGCGCCCTCGGAGCCGCCGTGGTCGTGCAGCTCGGTCTCCTGCCCGGGCAGCCAGGTGAGCAGCCAGGCCTCGTGGTCGGGCCCGGCGGCCAGGCGCGTGTACCAGCGCTCATCGGGGTCGAAGCGGGGCTGTACGGGCCACTCGGGCAGGGCCGCGTACTCCCGGGCCAGCGCGAGGTGGTCGATCCGGGTGAGCGTCATCTGGTTCTCCCTACGGAAACATTGCCGAAAACTACAGGTCAGAGGCCTGAACCTGGAGCATAATCCTACTTCTTCGATAGGAATAATGGGCTATTCGAGACGACGTGTCGCGCCACCACGCGCGCCGGGGCGGCAGAATATGACCATGCAGGTATCGGCACGCGGTGACTACGCCGTACGCGCGGCGGTGGCGCTCGCCTCGGCACATCCGGACACGGTCTCGGCGCAGACCCTGGCCGACGAGCAGTCCCTCCCCCACAAGTTCCTCGAAGCCGTGCTCGCCGACCTGCGGCGCGCCGGGCTCGTCCGCAGCGTGCGAGGCGCCGACGGCGGCTACCGCCTCGCCCACTCGCCCACGACGACCACCGTCGGCGCGATCCTCCGCGCCGTCGACGGCCCTCTCGCCGGCGTCCGGGGCCAGCGACCCGAGGACGTGACCTACGGCGGCGCGGCCGCACACCTGCCCGACCTGTGGATCGCCGTGCGGGCCGCGGTCCGCAACGTCCTCGACGAGGTGACGCTCGCCCAGGTCGCCAGCGGGAAACTCCCCGCCCGCGTGCGCCGCCTGGTGACCGCTCCCGACGCCTGGGAACCGCGCTAAGGAAGACCGCCGCGCGGAGAATTCGTCCGCGGGCATCGTGGGCTCGATGGGCCGGTGTCTCTACCCATGCACCGCACCGTCCCCTACCGAGAGCCCGCGATGACCCCAGAACACGAACGCGAGTTCCGCGACTTCGTCGCCCACCGCTCCGACTCCCTGCTGCATGTCGCCTACCTGCTCACCGGCGACGTGCACCTGGCCCAGGACCTGCTGCAGACCGCACTCATGACCTGCGCGCGCCGCTGGCACCGCATCCGCGACCGCGAACAGCCGACCGCCTACGTCCGCAAGGCCATGTACCGCCACCAGATCAACTGGTGGCGGCGCCGGGGCCGGCGGCCCGAGTCGGTCACCGACCGTCCGCCGGAGACGCCCGGCGACGACCACGCCGCCCGCACCGCCGACCGCGCCGGTGTCGTCACCGCGCTGCGCCGCCTGCCACCGAGGCAGCGTGCGGTCGTCGTCCTGCGCTACTACGAGGACCTACCGGAGGCCGAGGTGGCGCGCCTGCTCGGCGTCTCCCTCGGCACCGTCCGCAGTCAGGCGTCGAAGGGCCTGGCGAAACTGCGCGCCACCGCAGACCAGACCCGAATGGAGATCATGTCGTGACCGACGAGGACCGGCTGCGCACGCAGCTGCACGAGGCACCGCGCCCGCACGAACTCATCCTTCCGGCCGGGCTGGCCGACACCGTCCTGCGCCGGAACACGGTCCGGCGGACCCGCCACATGGTTCTGGCGGCCGCGCTGGCCGTCGTGGCCACGGCGGCCGTGCCGGCGATCGTGCTCGGTGGCGAAGAGCCCGCCGGCACCCATGCCGGAGCCGACCCGACCCCCACGGCCCCGGAGCACGTGAGGCCCTCCGCCCCGGCCGAGGTTCCTCGGCAAGGGGGTGGACCGATCGTCGTGCACTCCTACTACGAGAACCTCAACCACACCGGCCCCGCGCGGCTGCTCGATCCGGAGAGCGGCGAGTACCGCGAGGTCCCCCACCCTGTCATCCCGTCACCGGACCTGGAAACGGTCCTCGTCAAGGGCCAGTGGCCCGCTCGCGACGGCGTCGCCGACCGGGACGAGTACCTCGCGTCCGGCGAGGCGGCGGTGACCTGGCTCGACGAGATCCCGGTCGACCACGGCGACGTGCGCTGGTCGCCCGACGGGAAGGCGCTCATGACCTTCGTGCGCGCCGCGTCGGGACCGGCCGTGACGATCTGGCGCTACGACCTCGATGAAGGCGACTACGAACAGATCGCGGTCGACCTCGGCCGGACGCCGCTCGACATCGGCTGGGCGGCGGACTCACGGCGATATCTGGCCCTGCCCGCCGAGGGCGACTCGCTGCTCTACATCGAGGCCGACGGGAAGCTCGGCGAGCGCCTCGATGTCGCACAGGCCGGTGTCGGAGGGGCGGAGCTGTTCTCGCCTTCGCGACGGCTGCTGGTGACCACCGGTGAGAGCGGGGACGAGCAGGGGTCCTGGCAGAGTCTGGTCGTCGACCTCGAGACCGGTCGCGAGGTGCTGACGATCCCGCTCCAGGGGCGCGCGGTCGGCTGGTACGACGAGCGGACGGTCGTCTGGTTCGACGTCGGCGGCGATACCGCGCCGAGCCTGAGGCTCATCGACGCCACCGACGGGACGGTCGGTGAGACCGTTCTCCTCCCGTGGATCAACCGGATCTCGATCGGCTCGTCGGACGGGCTCTCGGGTTCCGCGAAGGATCTCGGCTTCTGACGGCCGGTGGTGGACGCGGTCCCGGGCACGGAACGGGGATCGCGTCCACCACCGGACAAGACCTAGACGGTCAGCCCCCAACGTTTGCGCAGGGCCTTGTCGACCGTGCTGAACACGATGTCGACGAGGATCCCGATGCACAGCACGATGATGATGTAGGCGAGCAGTCCCGGCGCGTCGTTGAGGTCGCGCGAGGTCTGCAGGCGCACACCGATCGACAGCGCGCCCGGCACGATCACCAGCAGCTCGCCGGCCATGAGGCTGCGCCAGGCGAAGGCCCAGCCCTGCTTGAGTCCGGTCACGAAGGACGGCAGCGAGGCCGGGATGATCAGGTGCCGGTACAGCGAGAAGCCGCGCATGCCGAGGATCTGCCCGACGCGCTTCCAGGTGGGCGGCACGTAGTCGATCCCGCTGATCAGTCCGTTGGCGATCGACGGCGCCGCGCCCAGCACGACGACGAAGAGGATCGCCTCCTCGCTGATCTTGAAGAGCAGGATCGCGAAGGGGAACCACACGATCGACGGCATCGTCTGCATGCCGGTGATCAGCGAGCCGATGGCCGCGCGCAGCGGCTGGAAGCGGGCGACGGCGATCCCGATGACCATTCCGATGACCACCGCCAGGGCGAATCCGGTGGCGGCGCGGCCCATGGTGAGCAGCACCGAGTCCCAGAACTTCGCCGTCGGCACGACCTGGACGAGCTCGTCGAGCACGCGGGCGGGCGGCGGCAGCACGAAGACCGGCCGCCACTCGGAGAGCACCACGAGCTGCCAGGCGCCGACGGCGATGGCGATCGCGAGGACCTTCGGCCAGGTCCCCTTCCACGCCTTTCGCGCCCAGGTGCCCAGTACCGCCTCGTCGCGCGTCGCGGGGCCCAGTTCGAGCCGGTCGAGTCCGGCGACCCGGTCGGCGGCGGTCTTCACCTCGGTGTCAGCCGGCATGACGGGACACCTCCGCCCGCAGCTGGTCGGTGATGGCCGAGGCGAGCGCGGCGACCTGGGTCGAGTCGATCCGGCGGGGCCGGGGCTGTTCGACGGCGAACTCCTCCAGGACGCGGCCGGGTCTGCTGCTGAGCAGGACGACGCGGTCGCCGAGGCGGACGGCCTCGCGGACGTTGTGGGTCACGAACAGCACGGTCAGCTCCCGCTCGCGCCAGATGCGCTCGAGTTCGTCGTGGAGGATGTCGCGGGTCATGGCGTCGAGGGCGCCGAAGGGTTCGTCCATGAGGAGGACGTCGGCGTCCTGGGCGAGCGCGCGGGCGAGGGCGACACGCTGCCGCATGCCACCGGAGAGTTCGTGCGGTCGTTTGCGGCCGAAGCCTTCCAGTCGCACGACCTCCAGGAGCCGTCCGGCCTGCTCCTTGCGGGCGGCGCGTTCCACGCCGCGCATGCGCAGGGCGATCTCGATGTTGCCCGCCACGGTGAGCCAGGGAAACAGCGCGGGTTCCTGGAACATCAGGGAGAGCCGGTGCCCGGCGGTGTCGATGGTGCCGCCGGTGAGCGGGTCGAGTCCGGCCACGAGGGACAGCAGGGTGCTCTTGCCGCAGCCCGAGGCGCCGAGGATGGACACGAACTCACCGCGCCGGACGTCGAGGGAGACGTCGTCGAGCGCGAGCAGTGCGGTGCGGCCCTTCCCGTAGGTCTTGGACACGCCGTCGAGACGGACGGCCACCTCGGTGGTGGCGTCCGTCCCGGCGTCGGTGCCGCGAGCGGTCACCGTCATTTCGCGAGTTCTCCGGCGCTGACCTCTGGTTTGCCGAGGGCGCGCAGTTTCTCGTTGAGGAGGTCGAGGGCGTAGATGCCCTTGAGGTCGACCGGTTCGAGCAGTCCGACGTCCTGGGCGTGCTGGGCACTGGCCTGGAGCGAGGTGGCGACGGGGTCGACGGTGTAGGTCAGGTTCTGCCAGGCGGCCGCGATGACGGCGGGGTCGAGTTTCTTGCCGTTGAGGGATTCGAGGTGGGCGTTGGCGGCGGTCTGGGCCGCGACGGGGTCGGCGTTGACCTGGTCGACGGCGGCGATGTGGCCGTCGAGGAGCTTCTTGACCGCCTCGGGGTTCTCTTCGAGGAACTCGGCGCGGACGATGAGGTGGGTGGTGACGAACTGGCCGCCGGGCCACAGGTCCTTCTCGTTGACCAGGACCTTGGCGCCGTGCTTGCCGACGAGGGTGCTGAAGAAGGGCTCGGGGACCCAGGCGCCGTCGAGGTCGCCGGCGGCGAAGGAGGTGACGGTGTCGGAGTTGGCGGTGGGGAGGATCGAGACGTCGCCGCCGCCCTCCTGGTCGGCGTTGAGGCCGTTGGCCTTCAGCCATGCGCGCAGGGCGACGTCCTGGGTGTTGCCGAGCTGCGGGGTGGCGATCTTCTTACCCTTGAGGTCGGCCGGGGCGTTGATGCCTTCGCGGACGACGAGGCCGGCGCCGCCGGAGGTGCTGCCGGCGATGATGCGCAGGGCCGTGCCCTCGGATTTGGCCCAGCCGTTGATGGCCGGGTTGGGGCCGATGTAGGTGGCGTCGATGGCTCCGGAGAACAGGGCCTCGATCGCCTCGGGGCCGGCGTTGAAGGTCTTGGTCTCCAGCGTCGTGGTGCCGAGCTTCTCGGCGAAGATCTTGTTCTGGACGCCCACGAGGGCCGGTGCGTGGGTGATATTCGGGAAGTAGCCGAGGCGGAGGGCTCCGCCGTCGCCTCCCGAACCGCCCGCGTCATCGCCGCCGCAGGCGGTCAGGGCTCCCGCCGCGAGCACGATTGCGGCGATCACCGCGCCGAGGCGGTACCTTCGCGAACTCATCAGAACTCCTTCGAGGGCCTCGCGACCCGCAATTTCCTAGTACACCGATGGGATATACCGAGTAAGGCTAGTTAGCGCCGCCGACGGGCGTCAACCGGGTCGGAGCCGCCGTCGAAGGTCTGACCGAACGGCCGACGCTCGCGTGTCCCGGCGGTCGCGCAGCGGCACGGGACGAAGGTCCCGGACCCGACTGCCCACCGGCCCTGGAGCGCGGCCGCAGCGGCGGCCGGCATGGACTCACGATACGGTTCGGTTCCGCCGCGATACCCCGCCGACGGCGAGTGGAGCGGAAACCGGCCGCGGACGCCGACCTCGCCCCGTCCGCCGCGGAGACACGGTCTCGGCCCGCACGTCCGGGATGCCCGCGCGCCGAACGGATGAACGCACGCGGGTATCCGCAGACGGGGACGGGATCCGGTATTCCGCCGAGTCCCGTCCCCTACGCGAAGCGGCCGCCACCGGTCCTGGAGAACCGGAGGCGGCCGAGGCCTCGCCATACGCGCCAGGGGAACCGGCGCACCGGGCATGGCGAAACCCGGTGCGCCGGCGTCATCACCGCCCGGAGAACTCCCGGGCGAGTGCGGTGTACCCCGTCACCTGCCCGCCGCCGGGGTTCTGCGTCGACGTCCACAGGCACGGGAGGACGGAGTCGCACTCCGGTCCCCACCAGAGGGCGACGCTCGCGCCGCCGTCCCGGACGCCTTCGACGGCCGCTCGCATGAGGGCGGGTGTACTGGCTTCACTACCCGCAGCGGCGGGCGCGTAAAACTCCGACCACCAGATCGGCAGCGTCGTCTTCGACCTGACCCACGCCGTGATGTCGGCGAACATCTCCTTGGTGGCGGTCGCGTTCTGGTGGTGGCCGTCGCGGGTCCGGGACCAGGTGTCGATGGTGAAGAACTGCGCCCCGGTCTTGTTGGCCAGCCAGTAGGTCATCGCGTCGAGGTCGCGCTGGTCGGCGGTCCCCCACGTGGCGTCCTTCAGCTCGGTCGAGGGATGCGACTGGCCGCCCCAGTAGGTGTTGAGCGAGACGTAGGGCCCTCCGATCTGCGCATCGGACCGCACGGCCTTCACCGCCGCGTACACCTGGTTGTACATGGCGGTGTAGCCCTCGTGGTCCCAGCGGTTCCTCGCGTCGTCCCAGAAGCCCTTGAACTCGTTCCACACCTGGAAGTACCGCACCTGCGGATAGCGCTGCGCGACCTTCGCCGACAGCGCGGCGAACTCGTCGTAATACTGCGGAAGCGGCGCGAGGTCCATGTTCCAGCGGATCGCGTCGAGGGCCTCCTCGCGCTCCTCCTCGCCCTCGATCGCCGCGGCCTCGGCCCATCCGGGCTTCATCCATCCCGGCGCCGAGCACAGCGTGATCACCGCGGTGCCACCGGTCTCGGCGATGAGGTCCATGCGCTCGTCGAGGCTGCCCCAGTCGTAGACGCCCGGACTCGGCTCGGGATCCTCGGCGCCGAAGCCCATGATGTGCTGGTTCTGCAGGGGCCCCAGCGAGGCCAGGATCTCCTTGGCGTCGGCGACCGAGCCCGGATCGTTCCAGGAGTCTGCGTTGGCCTTCTCGAAGGTGACGCCGACCTGGAACGCCGCGGCGGCCGAGGACTCCTCGGCGTGCGCCGGCGCGCCGGTGGCGAGCACGGCGGCGACGGTCATCAGCGCCAGCGCGCGCACCGGATGCCGGGCGGAGAGCTGCGGCATGGTCCTCCTCGGATCGGGCGATTCATGGGAACGCTTCCATGATCGGACGCCCGTCACCGTATCGGATCAAAGTGGACGGTGGAAGGCCTCAGTCCAGGCGCATCGCGAACTCGCAGGCGGTACCCGCGCTGTCCACAGGGGACAGACGTAGCCCGCCGCCCTCGGCGACGTCCACCTCGACCTCGACAACGGCGCCGTCGGCCTCGACCGTCACCCGCTGCCAGGTGCCGCTGGGAAGGCTGGTGGCCACCAGGTCGACGGCGACGCCCACGGTGGTGCTGGCGCAGGCGACGTCCAGCAGGTAGTGGCCCGCCGTGATGTCGGGGAAGTCGAGGGGGGCGAGCGCGGGCACGCTGCCGTATCCGTCGGCGTGCGCCGGCAGCGCCGCCATGGCACGCGCCCGCAACTCCCGCTCGACGTCCGGCCGCAGCGGCGGTTGCGAGGCCGCCGGAGCGGGAACCGCCCGGTCGGGGCCCTCCTCACCCGACCGCACGGCGGCGACGGTGAGCAGGCAGGTGGCCACGGCCGTCACCGCGACCAGGGCCGGCCTCGGCCACGGCCGCAGCAGCCGCGCGCGCAGGTCGCCGAAGAGCCCTCGGTCCCGTGGCGCTCGCGGCTCCGGCGACCGCTGCCCGTAGGGGTTCTCCGGCACGATGTCGAACTCGACCTCGCGCGCGTCCTCGGTCTCGACGTCACTTCTCAACGGTTCCGCTCCCGCCGTACACGCCGGCCCCCGTCGGGCCGCCCCGGCGAGCTTAGGCAACCCCGGCCACTCCCCGAGGCCCCCTCAGCGGGCGGGCAGTTCGTAGGACAGTTCGAAGGCCGTGGCGTTGAGGTAGGTGTCGCAGACCTCGACGGCGCGGTCGCCGGCGAAGGCCGTACGGACCAGGTGGATGACGGGGGCGCCGACCGGCAGTTTCAGCAGCCGCTGCACCGGTTCGGCGGCTACCTCGACGGCGAGGTCCTCGGTGATCCGCGTCAGCCGGTGGCCGGCCTCCTCCAGTCTCGCGTAGATGCCGCCCGGCCCTGTGTCGGTCTCCATGATCGCGGTTCCCTCGGCCAGGTCCAGCGGCACGTAGGAGGTGGCGACTTGTAAGGGCAGGCCCTCGACGACATAGCGCCGCGCCCGGATCAGCACCCGGTCGCCGTCACCGGTCAGGCCGAGCCGCCCGGCGATCGGGTCGGGCGCCGGGCCGGTCCGCAGGTCGAGCATCTCGACGTCGGTCGCCGGATCGTAGGCACGGCCCGCCTGTTCCATCTCGACGGTGAAGGCGGCCTTCCCGGCGCGCCGGTGCCGCCGGGCGAAGCGGTCGGAGGCCAGGCGCCGCACCGGCGGGCGGCCCTGCACGAAACGGCCGCTGCCGTGCTCGGAGTAGACCAGTCCTTCGGCGATGAGCAGGGCGAAGGCGTGCTGGACTGTGCGGCGGTTGACCTTGTACCGGGCGACCAGGTCGCTCTCGGAGGGAAGGCGGTCGCCAGGGCCGTGCACGCCCCCGGTGATGTCCGCCCGGAGGTCGTCGGCGATCTGCCGGTAGATGGCGCGGTCGCTGCTGCGGTCAAGGGGTGTCACGCCGGCGTCCTCTCTTCAGATGCTCCGCTCACAGTGGGGTGGCCGAGTACCTGTCTGTCAGACAGTCATGTCGATCTGTGTACAGGATTTGACAGCGGATTTGAACCCCAACGGGTGACACCCGGAGGTAGGGCCCCCTTACTCCGGCTCGGCGCGCCCGCGCCGATAAAGCCCGGCTGCCCGAATGAAGCCCCGCGTAGGCTCCCGGCATGTCCTCGCTGACCGTCCTCGGCTCATCCGGCGCCTACCCGCAGCCCCACAATCCTTGCAGCGGTTACCTTCTGGAGCACGACGGCTTCACCGTCGCCATCGACCTCGGGTACGGCACCGTCGGGCGGCTCCTGGAGTACCTGCCGGACGGCGCCGTCGACGCCGTCGTGATCACCCACGAACACGCCGACCACTGCACCGACCTGCACGCACTGATGCGGGTGCGGCTGTACGGACACCCCGAGGGCGCGCGCATCCCGCTGTTCTGCACCGAGGGCGTCGTGAAGCGCGTCAACGGTCTGGACACCGGCGAAGGGCTGTCGCAGGCCTTCGACATCCACCCCTGGCCCGAGACCGTCCGCATCGGGCCTTTCGAGCTCACGCCCTTCGAACTCCCCCACCACGTCCCCAACTTCGGCGTGCGACTGTCGGCACCCGGCCTCACCCTGGCCTACACCGGCGACACCGGGCCGAGTCCGGCGCTGGCCGAACTCGGCCGCGACGCCGACGTCTTCGTCGTCAACGCCATGGACCAGGGCCCGCCGCCGGGCCCCTCGGGGAACCTGCTGCTCACCGCGACCGATGCCGGCCGCGCCGCGCACGACGCGGGCGCCCGCCGCCTGGTCCTCACCCACCTGTGGCCCGGCGCGGACCCGGCGGTCTCGATCACCGAGGCCCGCGCCGGCTTCGCCGGGGTGATCACCGCACCCGTCGCCGGGGACGTCATCGCCCTCGGCCCCGCCTGAGCGGGGAAGATCGGCCCGCCGCTTCGTTTCGCCGGCGTGTCGCGCGGGGGTCATCCGAGTGGACACCGATACCCGCGAGCCACCAGAATGACGTGATGTCTGCTGCTCTGCCCGACGGGTTCCGCATCCACCGCCCGACCATCGACGACGCCGAAGCGATCCTCGACGTCGTGCGGGCGCACGACATCGCGACCATCGGCGAACCCGACATCACCATCGAGGACGTCCTCGAGCTGATGCAGAAACCCGGCCACCACCTCGACGCCGACGAATGGCTGGTCTCCGACGCCGCCGGTACCCTCACCGCCTGGGGCTACGTCGACGACAGCTACAGCGGCGAGCGCGTCCGCATCGACGTCAACGCCCGCCCCGACAACGCCCGGCCGGTGATCGAGGCCCTCGTGGAGGTGCTCCTGGCGCGGGCCGGTGAACTGGCCGCCGAGAAGGGCCTTGAGGGCATGCGCGTGCGCGCCTCGGCCCCGCACGGCGCGACCGACCTGCGGGCGGTCTACGAGCAGGCCGGTTTCGAGCTCGACCGCTACTACGGGCGGATGAACATCGACCTGACCGGCGACGAGCGCGCGCCGGAGCCGCCGGAGGGCGTCGAGGTGAAGGTCTTCACCGAGCTGCCCGACCGCGACGAGGCCGCGCGGATCCACCACCGCATCATGGACACCGGCTTCGCCGACCTCGACGACCACGTGAGCATCGCCTTCGACACCTGGTGGGCCAACACCGCCGCCAGCGGCAACACCCCCTACGACGAGTGGCGGGTCGTGTTCGTCGAGGGCGAGCCGGCCGCGGTCCTCCAGACCGCCAACATCGGGGCGGCCGACAACGGCGGCTGGATCCGCAACCTGGTCGTGCACCCCGGTTTCCGGGGGCGCGGGCTGGCGCAGCTGCTGCTCGGCACGGCCTTCGCGCTGTTCGCCGAGAAGGGCCGCACGTGGGTCGGGCTTTCGGTGGACACCGGCAACTCGACGGGCGCGTTCAAGATCTACGAGAAGGTCGGGATGCGCCCGAAGTACATGATCGACGTACTGAAGGCCTGGGTCCCGGCGTCCTCACCCGCCGCCGACCCGACCGTGTCTTAATAGGCCTTATGGATCACAGCGCCGCACCGACCGTTCCACTGCGCTCGGCGGCGGGGCGGGGGGTCGTCGCGGCGGCGGTCCTGGGGTCGAGCGTGGCGATGCTCGACGGGACGGTCGTCAACGTCGCGCTGCCCCACATCGCCCGTGACCTGGGCGCGCAGATGGACGGCCTCCAGTGGATCGTCAACGGCTACACGCTGACGCTGGCCGCGCTGGTGCTGCTCGGCGGGGCCCTCGGCGACCGCTACGGGCGCCGCCGGGTGTTCCTGATCGGCGTGATCTGGTTCGGCGTGGCGTCGATGCTGTGCGGGGTCGCCCCCAACACGCCGCTGCTGGTCGGCGCGCGGATCCTCCAGGGAATCGGCGCGGGTCTGCTGACCCCCGGTTCGCTGGCGATGATCCAGTCGTCGATCCGGCGCGGCGACCGGGCCGCCGCGATCGGCATGTGGTCGGGGCTGGGCGGCGTGGCCGCGGCCGCCGGGCCCTTCCTCGGCGGCTGGATGGTCGACGCGCTGAGCTGGCACTGGGTCTTCTTCATCAACGCGCCGGTGGTCGTGCTGGCCGTCCTGGCCGCGCTCAAGTGGGTGCCCGAGAGCCGCGGCGAAGGCGCCGTCGGCCGTTTCGACGTGGCGGGCAGCGTCCTGGGCGCCGTCGGCCTCGCCGGGATCACCTACGCGCTCGTGCAGACCGACCCGCTCGGGCCGGCGATCGCCGCCGGGGTCATCGGCGTCGCGTCCTTCGCGGCCTTCCTGATCTGGGAGCGCCGTGCCGCCGACCCCGTCCTGCCGCCGACGCTGTTCGCCTCACGCCAGTTCAGCGGTATCAACGCCACCACCTTCTTCGTGTACGCGGCCCTCGGCGGAGTCCTCTTCTTCCTGGTCCTCTACCTCCAGGTCGTCGCGGGCTACTCCGCCCTGACCGCGGGCATCTCCCTGCTTCCGTTCACGATCCTGATGCTGCTGTTCTCCTCGCGCGCCGGCGCGCTCGGCGAGCGGATCGGCCCCCGCCGGCCGCTGACCGTCGGCCCGGCCCTTTCCGCGGCGGGCGTGCTGCTGTTCCTGCGCATCGACGCCGAGGCCGACTACCTCACCGAGGTCCTGCCCGCCGTGCTGCTGCTCGGCATCGGCATGACGATCACGGTCGCGCCGCTCACGGCGAGCGTGCTGGCCGCCGCCGACCAGAGCCACGCCGGTGTCGCCAGCGGCGTCAACAACGCCGTCGCGCGGGCCGCCAGCCTGCTCGCCGTGGCCGCGCTGCCGCTGCTGTCGGGACTGACCGGCGACGCCTACGAGGACCCGGCGGCCTTCACCTCGGGCTTTCGGACCGCCACGTTCTGGTGCGCGGGCCTGCTGGCGACCGGTGCGGTGATCTCGGCGCTGTTCGTGCGCGACCCGGCCCGCGAGCCGGACTGCCCGCGCCCGGCCGCGCACACGCACTGCGCCTACGACGCGCCCCCGCTCGACCCGGGCGTGCGGCAGGACGCCGGCGGCCGTTTACGATCAAGATCATGAGTGATCTGCACATTCGCCCCGCCACCGCCGGCGACGTACCCGCGATCGTCGCGCTGCTCGCCGACGACGTGCTCGGCAAGTCCCGGGAGGACACCGCCGACCTCGCGCCCTACCTGGCCGCCTTCGCCGTCGCCGACGCCGATCCGCACCAGCACATCGTGGTCGCCGAGCGCGGCGGCCGGGTGGTCGGGACGCTCCAGCTGACCGTCATCTACGGCCTGTCGCTCAAGGCGGCCACACGCGGGCAGGTCGAGGCCGTGCGGGTCCACCGCGACGAGCGCGGCAACGGCCTCGGCACCGTCCTGATGGAGTGGGCCGCGGCGCGGGCGAAGGAGCTCGGCTGCTCGCTGATCCAGCTCTCCTCCAACTCCGCACGCGCCGACGCCCACCGCTTCTACGAGCGGCTGGGATACAGCGGATCGCATATCGGTTTCAAGATGACACTGTGAACACGCAGGTCGCGGGTGCCGCCGTCCGCACCCACGATCTTGGTTCCTCCACATAGGACACCGGTCCGGTAGCGTCCGCGCCATGGCCGCCCGGATCCCCCGGTCGCCAGGCTTGGAGGAACCGTGCGCACGACCCTCGCGCCCAAGACGAGCCCCACCCTGAAGGTCCGCGACCGCACGCTGTCGTGGGCCGTCGGCGTGTCCTTGACCTTCGGCATGCTCTTCGGGGCCTTCCTGCTGGGCGACGTGCGCCCGGCCGCCGCAGCGCGCCACGACGTCGCCTGCACCAACACCGCGGGCAACGGCACCACCACCGGCGACTGGAAGATCGTCCAGGACAAGATCAACGGTTCGGCACCCGGCGATGAGATCGTCATCTCCGGCACCTGCCTGCTGATCAAGACCATCGAACTCGCCGACGCGCGCACCTACCGCGGCGACGCCCGAAACGCCACGATCCTGCGGCAGGCGGCCGGCCGCAACCTCGCCGCGCTGGTCTCCACCGACACCTGGACGAAGAACCAGAACTGGGTCAACACCGGCGTGCGGATCGAGCGGCTGACCATCGACGCCAACTCCGCGCAGAACACCCGCACGCACGGACTGGTGCTCAAGGCCTGGGACAGCCGCGTCCACGACGTCGAGATCCACGCCGCCGCCGGAAACGGGATCCACATCGACACGCTGTCGGCGAACGGGACGGCGCTGGCCTCGGGCCAGACCATGGTCAACTCGATCATCAGCGACTCCTACATCCACCACAACGGCGGCAGCGGAGTGCGGGTCAACGACCCCGGGAACGCCGCCACCGACTGGATCCTCGAACGCAACTGGATCGAGGAGAGCGGCGGCTCGGGCATAGACCTGGACAACTCCGCCGGCTGGCAGATCCGCAACAACCACCTCTACGGCGTCGGTGTGCACGCGATCAGCGCCCACCGCTGCTTCAACACCGGGATCAACGACAACTACGTCGAGGACTTCGGCAAGCAGGGCACCGCCGCGGAGTGGTACTTCGGGATCCGCTGCACCCTCCAGGAGGACGTGCCGAACGCGATCACCGGCAACCGCGTCAACCTCTTCACCGAGAACGGCGGGCCCGCCCCGGCCGGCACGCACATCTACATCGGCCTCGACGGCGTCAACGGCACCGGCGCCGCCTTCGCGACGGTCACCGGCAACGCCGCCGTCGGGCACGGAACGGCCAAGGACATCGGCCTCGGTTATTACATCGGAAACGGTGCGTCCTTGACGGTCGTGTCGACGGGGAATCTGATCTCCGGGATGGGAACGCCCCGCGATACCGAGGGAAGTGCCAAGGTTCATCTGAGCGCCGGAATCTGATCTTCGCCCACTCGGCGCGCCGCCTGCCCGATTTCGCATCCGGAAGGCGGTTTAGCCGGGCACCGGTCCGATGATCGAGGAGTGCGGCGGCGGTCCTTTGTGGACCGCCGCCTTTTTTCGGCTCCGTAGGTACCGAAAGTTCCCACGGTCGGTTTCCCAAGGTCGGACATTCAGGGGATGGCCCCGATTCCCCCGGAGGTCATAGTGTCGCAACACGCATGTCACATGTGGCGCGGCGTCTCCACTCCCGAATTCTCGCCAGGGATCGACAGTGACCGCTATCGAGCTAAAAGGACTGTCCAAAGTCTTCCCCGACGGCACCCACGCCGTCGACAATGTCAATCTCTCCGTTGACAACGGAGAGTTCCTCGTGCTCCTGGGCCCCTCGGGCTGCGGGAAGTCCACCGCGCTGCGCATGATCGCCGGCCTGGAGGACCCCACCTCGGGAGAGGTGCTGCTCGACGGTGAACCCGTCGGGAACGTGCACCCCGCCGAGCGGCAGATCGCGATGATCTTCCAGAACTACGCCCTCTATCCGCACATGACCGTCGAGGAGAACATCGGTTTCCCGCTGCGGTTGAGAAAGCGCGCGCAAAACGATATCGACGCCCAGGTCTCCCAACTGGCAACGATTCTCGATATCACCGACACCCTCGGCCGCAAACCCGCGCAATTGTCCGGCGGTCAGCGCCAGCGGGTGGCGATGGGCCGGGCTCTGGCGCGCAAACCCCGGATTTTCCTGATGGACGAACCGCTGTCCAACCTCGACAGCGGACTGCGCGCGCAACTGCGCGCCGAGATCTCCAACCTCGTCCACGAACTGAAGGTCACCACGGTCTACGTGACGCACGACCAGACCGAGGCGCTCACCATGGCCGACCGCATCGCCGTGATGCGCAACGGGGTTCTTCAGGACGTGGGCACGCCCAACGAGGTCTACCACCACCCCGCGACCGCCTACGTCGCCGCGTTCCTCGGCACACCGCGGATGACGCTCATCCAGGCGCGGGTCATGGCGCACCTCGACAAGCGCGTGCTGCTCCAGATCGGCGAGCAGTCCATCGACCTGCCCGGCCACGACGTGACCGCGCACATGCTGCGGCACTACCACGGCGAGAACATCATCGTCGGCATGCGGCCCGAAGCACTGCGCCTGCCCGACCCCAACAGCCAGAACCCGCTGCTGCACACCAGGGTCAAGCACCTGGAGCACGCCGGGCACGAGTCGCTGGCGCACCTCGACGTCGGCGCCACCGCCGCGCCGATAGAGATGACCGAAGCCGTGCCGCAACCTGCGCCGCGGACGGCCAAGCGCGGACTCTTCCGTCGTCGGGAGCTCCAGGCCATCGCCGCGCACCCGCCGCCCGCCACGCCCGGCCAGGAGCGGCACCTCCAGCGGCCGATCGAGTTGACCCTGCGGCTGGCGCCCTACCCGCGGCTCGGCCCCGGGGACCGGCTGACCGTGCAGATCGACACGCGCCAGCTGCACTTCTTCGGCGACCGGGGAGAACGGATCGGCGCCGGGCAGCCGGCACGCACGGGGCACCGGCAGGCTTTCTAGACTCGGGCCATTCCGGCGTATCCGGGGCCTGAGCTCCCCGGCCCTGCTCCGCCGCGCCCTAGCCCGCCGGCTCCGCCGTCCACGTCCCCGAGCCGCCGAAGACCTCGTCGTGCGCCGACTCCAGCGCCGTGCGCACGGCCCCCGCCAGGATCGGGTTGTCCGACAGCGCGGTCGGGCGCACCTCGGTCCGCACCAGCGCGATCGCCGTCAGCCGCTCGGCCACCCTCCCCGCCAGCTCTTCTCCCCCGTGCCGTCCCGTTTCCCCGGCCAGCACGACCAGGCCCGGGTCGAAGACCACCACGGCCGCGGCGGCGCCGAAGGCGACGCGCTCGGCCAGGTCGTCCAGGAAGCCGGTGTTCCCGGCGGCCAGGGCCGCGTCGACGATCTCGGCGGGGCGGTCACCGGGAACGCCGTGGCGCGCGGCGAGGTCGATGATGGCGGGACTGCCGGCGAGGTCCTGGAAGCCGCCGGTGCAGACCTCGCTGCCGGGCACGTCGTTCTCGTTGAGGGGAAGGCGGCCGAGTTCACCGGCCGCGCCGCTCGCGCCGCGCCGCAGCCTCCCGCCGATCACGACGGCTCCCCCGATGCCCCGGTCCAGCCACAGGAGGGCGAAGTCGTCGTGACCCTGCGCGGTCCCGGCATCGTGTTCGGCGATGGCGGCGAGGTTGACCTCGTTCTCGACGACGACGGGAACGCCGAGCAGCTCGCGCAGGTCCGGAAGCGGCACTGCGGGCCAGCCGGGGAAGGCCATGTCGCCGGTGCGGGGGTCGACCATGCCGGGAGCGCCGATGACGAGGTTGTGGAGCCCGCCGAGGGTGACCCCGGCGCGGCGGGCGGCGTCGGCGGCGGCCTGCTTGACGACCTTCTGGAGGACCGCGCCGGGCGCCAGGGCGCGGCGGGCGGTGGCGACGGACTTGCCGGTCAGGTCGGCGACGACGGCGGTGACGGCGTCGTGACGGACGTCGACGCCGGCGACGTGGGCATGCTCGGCGACCAGGCCGTAGATCTTGGCGTTGGGGCCGCGCCGGTCGGCGCCCTCCTCGCCGACGGCGCGGACGAGGCCGGCCTCACCGAGGCGGTCGAGGAGGTCGGAGACGGTCGGGCGCGACAGGCCGGTGAGCTCTCGGAGGCGGGGCGCCGAGAGGGGACCGTGGGCGATGAGCAGGTCGAGCGCGACCCGGTCGTTGATCGCCCGGGCCAGGCGCGGAGTCGCGGTGCGAACCGTCACTTGAGTCCTCCTCGATAAAGACTAGTCATCAGGGAGCCTACCTGTTAGTTTTGCCGGGCCCGGTCACCCAGCCGGACAGAGCCCTCAGATGGAAGGTCGACCGTGGAACAACCGATGACCAGGCGCGACCGGGTCACGATCACCATGGTATTCGCCGTGCACGGCATGGTCGGAGCCAGCTTCTTGACTCGCGTGCCGTGGCTCGCCGACCGGCTCGAACTCGGCCACGGCGAACTCGGCCTCGCCCTGATCTGCCCGGCCATCGGCGCCTTCCTCACCATGCCCATGGCGTCGGGGATCGTGCACCGGCTCGGCGGCCGCTCGGCCACCCGCCTGCTGATCCTGCTGTGGACGATGGCCCTCGCCGTCCCGGCCCTCATGCCCTCCCTGCCCGCGCTGTGCGTCGCGCTGCTGCTCTACGGCGCCGCCGCCGGCACCTCCGACGTGGCCATGAACGCCCAGGGCGTGCTCATCGAGCGCGGCCTCGGCCGCTCCATCATGTCGAGCCTGCACGGCTTCTGGAGCGTCGGCGCCCTCGTCGGCGCCGGCATCGGCGCGGCCATCACCTACGCCGAGGTCGACGCCCGCGTCCACCTCGGCGTGATGGCGGCGCTGATGATCGTCGTCGGCCTCTACTTCTGCGGTCGGCTGCCCGAAGCCCGAACCCGGCCCGAGGACGCCAAGCCCCCGCGCTTCGTGCTGCCCGGCAAGGCGATCATCGGCGTCGGCATCGTCGGCTTCTGCGCCGCCTTCATCGAAGGCGCCGCGCACGACTGGACGACGGTGTTCGTCGCCAACGTGACCGAGTCCAGCCAGGGCACCGCCGCCCTCGCCTTCAGCTTCTTCGCCGCGACGATGGCGCTCGCCCGGATCGTCGGCGACATGGTGGTGCAGAGGATCGGGCCGGTCTGGACCGTGCGCGGCAGCGGGATCCTCGCCATCGCCGGGACGCTCGTGGTGTCGGTGTCGCGCGACCCGGTGCCCGCGATCGCGGGCTTCGTCCTCATCGGACTCGGCGTGGCCGTCATCATCCCGCTGGCCATCTCGGCGGCCGGGCGCGCCAGTACCGTGCCCAGCCAGGCGATCGCCGGCGTCGTCACGATCATGTACCCGGCCGGGCTGGTCTCGCCGGGCGCGATGGGCGGGGTCGCGGAGGTGACCTCACTGCCGTGGTCCTTCGTGATGCTGGGCGGGGTCGCGGTGGTGATGCTCGTCCTAGCCGGCGCGGTCCGCGAGCGCGGGGCGGCGACGACCTCGGCAGACGCCGAGACCTTGGCGAAGGCATGATCGGAATCACTTTTTAATAGGCAGCCTCACTGATAGTTTTGCCGGTGGAAACCGCCCCACCACCTGGAAAGTCGACAATGGACCCCCGGCGCGCGCGCATCGCCATCGCACTCGTATTCGCAGTACACGGCACGGTTTCGGGCACCTTCGCCGCCCGGCTGCTGTCCATCAGGGAAGAACTCGGCGTCGGCACCGGACAGCTCGGCATCGCCCTGATGGGGCAGGCCTTCGGCGCATTCGTCGCGATGACGATGGCCGGCCGGCTCATCCACCGCTTCGGCGAGCGCGGGGCCCTGCGCCTGTCGATGCTGGCGTGGACGATGGTGCTGCCGCTGCCGGCGCTGATGCCGAACATCTACACCTTCGCGGCGGCCATGTTCGTGATGGGCGCGGCGGCCGGCACCTCGACGGTCACGACGAACGCGCAGGCCGTCGTGGTCGAGCACGCGTACGGGCGGTCCATCATGACCGGGCTGCACGGCATGTGGAGCGTGGGAAACCTGACGGGCGCGGGGATCGGCGCGCTGGCCGTCCTCATCGGACTCGACGTGCGGTTGCACTTCGTGCTGCTGTCGCTGACGGCCGTCACGCTCGCCCAGCTGGCCTGCGCGACCCTGCCCGCGGCGGCCGCGCCGGTCCCGGGCGCCGCTCCCCCGCCGCCCCGCTTCGGTGTGCCCACCAAGGCGATCGTGGCGATCGGGCTGGTCGGGTTCTGCTCCTCGTTCGTCGAAGGCGCCAGCCACAACTGGACCGCGATCTACATCGAGCAGATCACCGGATCGACCGCCGCCGTCGCGGCGTTCGGGTACGCCGCCTTCGTCGCGGCCATGGCGGTGTCGAGGCTTCTGGGCGACCAGGTCGTGCGCCGGATCGGCCCGGCGCTGACCGTGCGGACCGGCGCGTCGCTGGCCGCCCTCGGCGCCCTCACCGTGGCCCTGGCAAACCACCCCGCCGTCGGCATCGCCGGGTTCATGATGATCGGAACCGGTGCCGCCGTGACGATCCCCCTCGCCGCCGCCGCGGGCGGGCGCCTCGGCGCCACTCCCGCACAGGGCGTCGCGGGCGTCATGTCGATCACCTTCACCGCGGGCCTCATCGCACCCGCCGCCATCGGGGGCATCGCCGACCTCACCTCGATGCGCGTCTCCTTCGCCATGGTCGCCATGGCCGCCGTCACCATGGCCGTGCTCTCCAAGGCACTCGGCCGCCGCCGCATCCCCGAAGTGGTGAAGGCGGCTTAGCCGCCACCCCCGGCCACCGGTGAGGCGGTGGCCCCCCACCGGCCACGACGGTCACCAGGCCGGTGGGGGGTGGCGGTGACAGAAAGCCCGGCCCGCGGACGTGCCCCGCGGGCCGGGCTTCGTCTTGGGGTGGGGGTGGGGGTGGGGGTGGCACGGGGGCGCGAGCGGCTGCGGGTGGGCGCAGGCGACTGCGCGCGGGTGGCACGGAGGGCAGCGGGCGGGGTGGGCCGGGAGGGCGTGGGGGCCACGGGGGCGCGACTGGCTGCGGGTGGGCGCAGACGACTGCACGCGGGTGGCACGGAGGGCAGCGGGCGGGGCGCAGGATGCTGTGGGCGAGTATCGCTGCGGCTGTCCGGCTGAGAGCCGCATGGTTCTCGCGAGACCGCCGACATCCCGGGAACGGCTTGACCGCCGCCCGCCGCCCGCCGCCCGCCGCACCGCCACTCAGCCACCCCGCCACCCCGCCACACCGAGCCGATGACTTCTCACCGCTCGCCTCGCAGCACCGCCCCACGCACCATGCCGTCTCGCAGCCTCTCGCCGCTCGGTCGCCCACCTGGTCGCGTCACAGCACCTCCGCACCTCCGCGCACCCCGGTCGCCCCGCGTCTTTCGCCGCTCTCCCGGCAGCCCGCAGCTTCTCGCCGCTTGGCCGTATACATGGCCTCACGCCGCAGCGCTCGGCGAGCATTCAGCCGCGCCGCAGGCCCTCGGCACCCATTCGGCGGTCTCGCAGCGCCCCGACGCTCGCCCCAGCCGCCCCCCGCAGCTTCTCGGCGCTCACCTGGCCCCAGCACCCCCGCCCGCCACGCACCCCGCCACCCCGGTGTTCCGCACTGGACACCCGGCCCTCCCGCAGCACCTCAGCGCGCACCCGACCGCCTCCGCAACCTCTCCCCGCCCGGCCGACTCACCGCTGCTCGCCGCCTGGCCGCGTCACAGCATCTCCGCGCACCCCACCGCCCGCAGCGTCTTGCCGCTTGGCCGCATACTCGGCCTCGCCGCAGCGCTCGGCGAGCATTCAGCCTCGTTCCAGGTGCTCGGCACCCAGCCGTCCTGCAGCATCCCGGCGCTCGCCCGGCCGTCTCGGAGCAACCCCGCGTTCGGCTGCCTCGCAGCATCTCGGCGCTCGCCCAGCCGGGTCTCCGCTCTCGCACCGGATCTCGCCTGGCGGGGTGGGACACGCATGGCTTCGGCCTCGGCGGGCTCTGCTCGCTACCGCCGCCCGGTCTCTCCCTGCCCGCCCTCATTACCGGCCACGGTCACCCAACGCCGAGCGCCCGCCGCCCAGGGCTCGCGGGCTCGCGCGGTTCGCCGAGCGCGGCGCCTGGTGGATTCTCCGCCACGCGTTTTACGCTCGGCCATCCCTGCGGTCATCGAACCGCTGCCGTCCTCCGCTGCACCGCACCGCCCGCCGACATTCCGCAACTCGTGGGGCCAGGCCGCCTCGCCGCCGAACCGGCAGCGTGCACACGCCGGCCGGCCCCGCAATCGCAGCACACTGCCTCCCCCGGCCGCTGCACACCCTGGCCAGCGCCTCGCACGCATCCCCGACACGCTGGAAGCCCGCCCCGGCTACCGCCCCACGGCCACTACTCGCCCGCCCTCGGTCGAGCGCCGCTCACCGCAAGACTTCGAAGACCATCCCCACAATGCTCCCCGCTCGCACGCCGAACAGCCATCCCCGCCCGCTGAATCCAGCCATCGCACGGCCATCGCGCGCCGCCGCCGACCGCCATCCCCAACCCGGCTCCGTACCCCTGTCCCGGCGTGCGCCCTCCCCGCTCGCCCACGCCGTACCGCCCTCCCCCATCGCTGCCCTACCCATGCCCCTCTACCTCTACCCCTGCCCCTCCACCTCGTCCTCGCTGTACCGCCGGTGCAGCTCCACCGGCTTCTGCTTCGCCGCCGCCCGCCGCTCCCGTCGCGCCGACACCGTGATGTTCAGCAGCTCCACCGCCAGCGAGAACGCCATCGCGAAGTAGATGTACCCCTTCGGGATGTGCAGCTCGAAGCCGTCGGCGACCAGCGTCATGCCGATCAGCAGCAGGAACGACAGCGCCAGCATCTTCACCGAGGGATGCCTGTTGACGAAGCGTCCGAGCGGTCCGGCCGCGATCAGCATGATCCCCACCGAGATCACCACGGCGGCGACCATCACCCAGATCTCGTCGACCATGCCGACGGCGGTGATGACCGAGTCGAGCGAGAACACGATGTCGAGCAGCATGATCTGCACGAGCACTCCACCGAAGGAGACCGCGCCCTTGGGGTTGTCGTGGCCCTCCTTGCCTTCGAGGCTGTCGTGGATCTCGAAGGTCGCCTTCGCCAGCAGGAAGAGCCCGCCCAGGATCAAGATGATGTCGCGGCCGGAAATGTCCTGCCCGAACACCGTGAACAGGGGCGCGGTCAGCTTGACCACCCACGACAGGGTCAGCAGGAGCAGCAACCGCATGATCAGCGCGAGGCCGAGCCCGATTTTGCGCGCCTTGTCCTGTTGATTCTCGGGGAGCTTTGCCGCCAGAATCGAGATGAAGACAATGTTGTCGATCCCGAGCACCAGCTCGAGCAGCACCAGACTGATGAACCCGGCAATGACGTCGGCGGACATCCGGCCTCCCTGGGAATGTTGGGAACAGGTTAGGCCATCTGGCGGCGAACTCAGCGAAACGCGACATCAGCTCGGACTCTTTACAGTAACCGCGCTCTCGGGCATACTGACGCCACCAAAGCGCACAAACCACCGAAAGGTGCTCCATGACCGGCATCACGGCGCGCCAGGACACCAGCCCCGACCCCTTATACGGCGCCACACGCGACGGCAACACCGACGTCGCAACCCCCGCGGCCGCACGAGCGCTCGCGATAGCCCGGATCGCCCTCGGCTGGATCTTCCTGTGGGCCTTCCTCGACAAGACCTTCGGCTTCGGCCACCCCACGCCATCCGGACGAGGCTGGATCGAGGGCGGCAGCCCGACCTCCGGCTACCTCAGCGGAGTCGACGGCCCGTTCGGCGGGCTCTTCGCCTCGATGAGCGGTATGGCGTGGGCGGATTGGCTCTTCATGGGCGGCATGGCCGGACTCGGCATCGCCCTCGTGCTCGGCATCGGCCTGCGGCCGGCGTCGGTGGGCGGGGTTCTGCTGCTCGGCTCGCTGTGGGCGTCCTCGCTGCCCATCTCGGCCAACCCCTTTCTCGACCAGCACCTGGTCTACCTGCTCACGATCATCGGACTGACCTTCGCCAAGGCCGGAGACACCTGGGGTCTCGGCCGGTGGTGGTCACGCACGGCGCTCGTGCGCAGGATCCCGCTGCTGCGCTGAACGGCGGGGCCCGGGCTCTGCCCGGGCCCCTTCGGCAGGAATTGAGAGAGTTGGATGAATTAGGGACTGTTCGCCCATATCCTCCTAGACTTGATCTCGTCCGTGACCGCTACGGGATGGCGAGAGGCGGGAGTGACATGAGCAGTTCAGCGACGGGCCGCGAGCCCTGGCGAGAGGCGGGCGAGAGAGCCGCCGAGCCCGCACCGGATCCCGAGAACCTCAACGACCCGGCCACGGGCGAGGCGGGTACCCGCAACATCGCCGGCGAGGAGGGCATCTCCGCCTTCAACACCGGCGCCCGCGACGCCGCCGACCAGGCGGAGACCTCGCGAATCGGTGCCGACGAGGCCGCGCAGCGAGCCCGCGAGGCCGCCGACGAGGCCACGGCCGCCAACACCACGGCCGACGCGACGTCCACGACGACCGCGACTCCGGCCGCGGCCGCACCGGCGATGCCGGCGGCGGGCGTCGTGACACCGGCCGACGCGACCACCACGGACAACGACTCGGCGCCGATACGCGCGATGACGCTCGGCATGGCCGTCACCTCGGCCCCGGGGCGCTACCTCTTCGCGCTGGCCCGCATCCTGCTCGGCTGGGTGTTCTTCTGGGCCTTCCTCGACAAGCTCTTCGGCCTCGGCAAGTCGACGCCGTCGGAGGCGTCCTGGATCAACGGCGGCAGCCCGACGAGCGGATACCTCAACAACGTCGAGGGCCCTTTCAAGGGTTTCTTCAACTCCATGGCGGGTCAGACGTGGGCGGACTGGCTGTTCATGATCGGGCTCGCCGGCATCGGTCTCGCGCTGATCCTCGGCATCGGCATGTGGCTGGCCGCGATCACCGGAACGATCCTGATGGTCTTCATGTGGATGGCCTCACTGCCGCTGACCACCAACCCGTTCCTCGACGAGCACCTGATCTACGCCGTGATGATGCTCGGCCTGGCCTTCGTCCGGGGCGGCGACACGCTCGGCCTCGGCAAACCATGGGCGCGCACGGGCCTCGTCCGCGCCGTGCCCTTCCTGCGCTTAACCGCGAATCCGCCGCCACCACCGGAGGGGCCGGTCCACAATGGATCGGCCCCTCTACCCGGTGTCGACCATGCGACATAGCCAAGTAGTCCTATATGAACAGTAGGGTATTGCCCCCTGCGAGCAGTACGCCTATGGTCAATGGAAGCTCACGCAGAGTTCCGCCTCGCGACAGGGAGCCGCGCATGTTCGACGCACCGACGGCAACGGCCCGCACCTCCGCCGACCACGACGCGCTCACCGAGGAGAAGGCCTTCCGGCACATCGCCGACCACGCCTTCCGCACCGGTCCGCCGACCAAGGTCGGCGTCGAGCTGGAGTGGCTCGTCCGCCCCTCGCACGACCGCCTCTCGCGGACCCGCCCCTCGATCATCGACGCGCTGCTGAACGAGACCGGCACCGCGCCGAGACACGGTCACGTCACTTTCGAGCCGGGCGGCGCTTTAGAGCTCAGCTCCCACCCCGCCGACGGACTCGCGGAGTGCGTCCGGCAAATGTCGGCCGACCTCACCAGGGTCCGCGCGGCGCTCGACGCCCTCGGCATCCGCCTGCTGGGCAGCGGACTCGACCCCGAGCGCCCGCCGCGCCGGGTCGCCCGCTCGCCGCGATACACCGCCATGGAGCAGTACTTCGACCGGGAGGGCCGCGCCGGTCGCTGGATGATGGCCAACACCGCCTCGGTGCAGATCTGCCTCGACGCCGGCTACGAACGGCCCGGGCCGCTGGGCTTCCGCGAGCGCTGGCGGCTGGCGCACGAGCTCGGGCCGGTACTGGCGGCGGCCTTCGCGAACTCGCCGGTGCGACTGGGGCGGCCGACGCGCTGGAAGTCGATGCGGCAGTCGGTGTGGTCGCGGATGGATCCGGGCCGCACCGCGCCGGTCGGCGCGGGTGATCCGCGGGAGGCCTGGGCGCGCTACGCGATGTCGGCCGACGTCATGATGATCCGCTTCCCCGACCGTCCGTGGCTCGTGCCGACCCGCCTCAGCTTCGCCGACTGGGTCAGGTTCGGCGCGCCGCGTCGGCCCACATTGGACGATCTGGAGTACCACCTGTCGACGCTGTTTCCGCCGGTCCGCCCGCGGGGGTATCTGGAACTGCGGATGATCGACGCGCAGGCCGGCGACGACTGGATCGTGCCCCTGGCGGTCGCCACGGCCCTCCTCGACGACCGCTACGCCGCCGACAAGGCGCTCGAAGCGCTCGAACCCTTGTCGCGCAAGCGTTCCGGCGACGACCCCTGGTGGCGAGCCGCACACCACGGCCTCGCCGACCCCGACCTCGCCGCGGCCGCCCTGGGCTGCTTCACCGCCGCCCACGACGCGCTGGGGCGGCTCGGCGCCGGCGGCCCGGTGGCCGACGCCGTCGCGGATTTCGTCGCCAGGTACGTCGAACGCGGACGCTGCCCCGCCGACGACGCCCTCGACAGGCTCAAGAACGCGTCACGCTGACCCTGCCTCGGCCGTCGAAGCGGTAGCCGACTCCCCGGATGGTCGTGACCAGCGGGAAGCGGTCGTCGATCTTGGCGCGCAGGCGGCGGATGTGGACATCGATGGTGCGGCGCCCCACATGGGCGTCGTTCCACACCGCCTCCAACAGTCGCGAGCGGCTGAAGACCTGGCCGGGGTGCTCGGCGAGGAAGAGGAGGAGGTCGAACTCAAGGCGACTGAGGGGCAGCTCGTCCCCGCCGAGGCGGACCACCCGCGAGTCGGGGTAGATGTGGACGTGGTCGGCCGGGTCGACCGCCGGTGCCTGGACGAGCGCGGTCGCCGGCGGTTCGGCCGCCCGCACCGTCACGGTGACCGCGCCGAGGTGCGCGATGTGCTCGCGCGCGGCGTCGAGGGCGGCGAGGAGTTCCTCGTTGAGGGCGGAGTCGGGCGCGGAGAGTTCGATGGTGACGGTGAGGCCGGGCGGAGCGGGTCGGGGGACGGTTCGGGGGGCGGGAGGAGGTGGGGGCGAGAGAGTGGTGGGCGCGAGGGGCGCAGGTGCGGTGACGGGGGGCGCGGTCGGTGCGGGTGCCGTGGCGGGTACGGGAAGGCGGGTCGTCGGCGGGTGGTCGAGCTGGATGGTCATCTGGGTGGTTCCCCCTGGTCAGGAGTCGGCGGAGAGGCGAGGCGGTGGTTGCGGGCACGCGGCCGTGAAAGGCCGCAGCGGCGGCGAGGTGCTGGCGCGGGAATGCGCGGAGATCAGCGGCAGCGGCCGGGCCGACAGGCCCCGGCGGCCGGCACGCGGCACGTCACCACGACCGACCGCGTCGCGGATGGTCCGGTGTGGACGGTGCGCCTGCTCATGAGGCGAGGATATCCTACTAATCCGATAGGATTCAAGGGGTCCGTGCCGTGGAGTGGGCGGGGCAACGAGGCAACGGGGGTGCGAGCGGCGAGGGCGGCGCGGGGTTGGCGTGAGGGCGCAATGGGGTCTACACCTCGCGAGTGAGCGATGATGCGCGCCGCTCCCCGCTTGGGCAGCAGGCGGCAGCGGGGCAAGCGAAGCGTCGCCAAGCGAAGCAGCGCTGGGCGGGGCGGGGCGAAGCAGCGCTGGGCGGGGCGGGGCGGGGCGGGGCGAAGCAGCGCGGGACGGGGTCGAGCAGGCCGGCCCGAGCTAGGCCCAAAAAACCGGCGGGAGCATCACGCCCCCGCCGGCCACAACACCTTCCCCGCTTCCCCCGCCTACTCCGCCTTCGCGTCGGCCATCGCCGCCGTCGCCGGAACCTCCGGCACCAGCGCCTCGGTCACCAGCGTCTCCGCCCCCGCCGTCACTCCGGCGGCCCCCGCAACCGCCCCCGCGGACTCGACCCCGAGCAGCGCCTCGCGGCGCCGCTTGGCGCGCTTGCGCAGGAACGACACCGTCTCGTGCAGCACCGTGATCGACACCGCGATCCCGAAGCCCAGCAGGAGCCCCTTGATCGGATCTCCCTCGACGGCGTGCCCGGCGAAGAATCCGATCCCGGCCGAGTAGAGCCCCCACGAAATAGCCGCGATCGAGTCGAAGAACGCGAACCTGCGCAGCGGGTAGCCGACCGACCCCGTGATCAGCGTCGTGGCGGTGCGGCCGCCCGGAATGTATCGGGCGATGATCAGCACCAGTCCCCCGCGTTCGGCGAGGGCGTTCTCGGCCCAGTCGAAGAGTTTCGCCTTCTTCGACCCCGGCTTCATCTTGCGGCGGATGCCGCCCCCGGCGGTCCGGCCGATGAAGTACGAGATGTGGTCACCGGCGAAGGCTCCGGCCGCGGCGACGACGATGGCCAGCCACAGGATCGGCTCACCGGTCGTCGAGGCGTACACACCGGCCGTGATCACCGCCGTCTCGGCGGGCACGACCGGGAAGAAGCCGTCGAGCAGGGCGATCAGGAAGATCCCCAGGTAGATCCATGGAGAGCTCATCAGCTGCTCCATGAAGTTCATGATGTTCTGGGTCATCGAGTCCGGCCAATCCGTCGGGTTCGCGTCCTCCATACGGTAGGCCGGGCGCGCAAGCCGGCACATGGGCCCGATGGAGGATTTCACCCCTTACTTAAGTCAGGGCCCCACCCTGTAGGGGACCCGAGGGTCCGCGCTCCCGGCACGAGCGCGGACCCCGGGCGTTCGAGGTCAGAGGCGTCAGGGCGCCCCTAGGAAGGACGGGACGACGTAGACGTCGTCGGCCTTCACGTACATGATCCGGTGGCCCAGCTGAATCTGGTAGTACCTGGTGTCACCGTTGACGACGATGTTCGGACCCTCCAGCGTCTTCGCCCAGTAGTACTCGGTCTGGGGCGAGAAGTCGCCGAGGCTGTAGCGCTCGCCCACGTTCAGCACGTAGGGCAGCGGTGTGAGCGGCTGGTAGGTGGCGCCGGTGCCTTCGTAGGCGGCCTCCTCCGGCAGTGCGCGACCGTGAGTGAGCACGTTCACGCGCCCGTGCTTGGGCGTCACGACCAACCCGATGGTGGGCGTGGCGACGGGGTTGTCGGCCGGGTTGAACATCCAGCCCTTCTGGCCGAGGTACCAGATGGCCAGCCAGTCGCCCTGCCTGTCCGCGACGGCGTAGCGCTGCCCGGTGGAGACGCGACTGCCGTGGTCGCTGACCTGCCGGGTGGCGCGGCTGCCGTTGGGCCGCATGCCGACGTCGTAGAGCAGCGGCGCGTCGAAGCTCGGCTCGCTGTAGAGGAACACCGTGCTCGACGGGCGGTCGGGGCACGGCAGGGCGGGCTGCTTGGAGTCGCAGCCGATCATGGCCGGCCGGTTGCTCTGGAAGTCGGGGTTGATGGTGACCATGCCGGAGTGCTTGCCGCCGAAGGAGTGGAAGGGCGCGCCGAGCAGGTCGAAGTAGTGCGACCAGTCCCAGTAAGGGCCCGGGTCCCAGTGCATGCCGGGGATCTTGGCGGGGCTGATGCCGGGGACGTTGTCGTGGCCGATGATGTGCGCGCGGTCCAGCGGGATGTCGTAGCGGTCGGCGAGGTAGCCGACCAGACGCGCCGAGGTGCGGTACAGGGTCTCGGTGTACCAGGCTCCGTTGGCCGCGAAGCCCTCGTGCTCGATGCCGATCGAGTGCGAGTTGATGTACCAGTTGCCGGCCTGCCAGGCGACGTCCTCGGGCTTCACGTGCTGGGCGGTGTGCCCGTCGGTGGAGCGCATCGTGTACTGCCAGGACACGTAGGTCGGATCCTGGACCATGTCGATGGCCGTGTGGTAGTAGCCCTCGATGTCGTGGATGACGATGTACTGGATGTCGAGGTCGGTGGGCCGGTCGGCCTTGTCGTGGTTGCCGTACTGCCCGACCGCGGGGCCGTACTGCTCGTAGGGCGCCGGGATCCACTCGCAGCCCAGGGAGCGCGGGCAGTCGGTGCGGGTGCCGTCCTTGGTGGCGCGCAGACCGAGCGCTTCGAGCTGTTCGGCCGACGGCTGGAGGCCGGGGTCCGCCGACAGGTTCACCTCGCCGCCGTCGGTGGACTCGGAGGCGCCGGTGCGGATGGTGGCGAACACGTCGTCGGCGAAGCGCGCGGCGGTTCCGATGTCGGAGGCGCCGCTGTACCGGGCGACGGCGCCGTACCAGTCGGCGGGCGCGTCACTGTCCACATTGAGCGCGCGCTGGTGCTCGGCGAGCAGGGCGGCTCCACCGCGGATGTTCTGGGCCGGGTCGGTGCGCAGGGTGGTCTCGTCGACGCCGGTGAGGGCCGCGGCCGTGTCGAGGGTCTGGAGCGAGGCCTCGGTGGGGGCGTCGGGCATGGGGGCGAGTTCGGGCGCGGGGCGGCTGTCGTCGCCGCGCGGGTCCTCGGTGCCCTCGTCGTGGTGGGTGCCGTCCTCAGCCGCGACGGCCGTCGCGTCGGTGAGGTGCATGGGGCCGAATCCGGCGCCGGTGCTGGGGTCCCCGGCGTGGTCGAGCCAGCGGGACTCCAGATAGGACACTCCGAGCAGGATGCTCTCGGGAACGCCGAACTCGGTGGCCGCGGCGGTGTACTGGGCCTGCCGGTCGGAGACCGGGTCGGCGAGTGCGGGTGCGGCCGGGGCGAGGGCCGCGATTCCGGTGGCGAGCAGCACGGCGGCGGTGGTGGCCGCGGCGAGCCCGCGCCTGCCGGTAGGTCTGCGGAGGACGCTCATGGTTCCCCTGTTCGTTAAAGGTTGGGCCATGGCCGCACTTTATCTACATTGGGTCGGTCAGGGAAGAAGGAAATCTACGAATCTGCGAACCCGGCCGTCCCCGGTCGCCCGCGTGGGCACCGGGGACGGCCGGGTTCAGCGTCGCAGCGCGAGTTTGCGGGCGGGCGCGGCCAGCAGTGCGAGCAGGGTGATGACGGCGCCCGTGGCGCCGACCCACATGAGGATGGTGCCGGTCGCCGACGAGGTGGCTTCGGCGAGGCCGTCGACGGGTGTCTTGTCGACCATCTCCTGGGTGAACATGGTGCCGGCGACGGCGAGCGCGACCGAGCCGCCGATCTGGCGGAAGAAGGACAGTTTGCCGGTGGCGATGCCGATGTGGCGGGGTGCGACGGTTCCCTGCACGGCGATGGTCAGGCCGGACAGCATGGGGCCGACGCCGAGGCCGAGAAGTCCCATCCACACCGCGATCTGCCAGGAGGGGCTGGCGGCGGTCAACTGTCCGAAGAGGACGGTGCCGGCGATCATCGACACGGCGGCGCCGAGGAGCAGGCCGCGGTAGCTGCGGGTGCGACTGATGAGCATCCCGGCGAGCATGCTGCCGAGGGTCATGCCGATCATCATGGGGTAGATTCGCAGGCCGGATTCGGTGGCGCTGACACCGTGCGCGCCCTGGAAGAAGCGGGGCAGGAAGACCGTGGCGGTCATCAGGGCGAAGGCGCTGAAGAACGAGGCGAGGTTGAAGGTCGTGTAGGCCCGGTCGCGAAACAGCCCCAGCGGGATGAGCGGTTCGGCGACCTTGCGCTCGATGAGCACGAAGGCGACCAGGAGCACCGCCGACAGCGCCAACGGTCCGGCGACCTGGAGGTCGGTCCACTCGCGCAGGCCGGTGCCGCCGCTCTCGGTGGAGCTCTTCTGGGTGAGGCCGATCAGCAGGGAGCTGACGGCGACGGTGAACACGGCGATCCCGGCGTAGTCGATGCGAACGCGGACCGAGCGGTCGCGGACGGGACGCGGGAGCTTCCAGAGCATCACGGCGAGGATGAGCGCGCCGAGGGGGAGGTTGATCAGGAAGATCCAGTGCCAGCCGGCGTTGTCGGTGAGGACGCCGCCGAGGTAGGGGCCGCCGATCATGCTGGCGCCCATGAGCGCGCCGACCGCGCCCTGCATCTTCCCGACGCGTTCGGGCGGCAGGATGTCGGACGCCAGGGCCAGGGAGAGCGGGATGAGGGCGCCGGCGCCGAGGCCCTGGACGGCGCGGGCGGCGATGAGGAAGCCCATGTCCTGGGCGAGCGCGCACAGCGCCGAGCCGATCAGGAACAGCGTCAGGCCGGTGATCAGCAAGGGCTTGCGGCCGAAGGCGTCGGAGAGGCGGCCGTAGATGGGGACGGTGATCGTCGACGACAGCAGGTAGGCGGTGACGGTCCAGGTGTAGAGGGAGACTCCGCCGAGTTCGCCGACGATGCGCGGCAGGGCCGTACCGACGATCGTGGTGTCGAGGAGGGCGAGGAACATGCCGCCGAAGACGGCGATGAGGAGTAGCCCGAGGCCTTTGACCTAGGGTTTCACTGCGGACGGAGCGGGCTGCGCCGGGGTGGACGTCTGGGTTGACACGGGGCTCTCCAAGGGATGACTCAGGTTGACATGTAAAAACTTACATATGAATCCAGACCTGTCAACTTCAACATGTCAAAGTTGCCGTAGACTGCCCCCATGTCCCTGCGCATCGCCCTGCTCGGCCTCCTGGTGGAGGCCGGGCCCTCCAGCGGCTACGACCTCACCAAGCATTTCGGCCTGTCCACCAGCAACGTCTGGAGCGCCAAGCACAGCCAGATCTACCCCGAGCTGCGCAAGATGGAGGCCGACGGCGCCGTCACCGCCGTGGAAGAGTCCGGGGCGCGCAACAAGCGCACCTACGAGATCACCGACGGCGGGCGGGGAGAGCTGCGGCGCTGGCTGATCGAGACCGACCCGAACCGGGACGTGCGCAGCGAGGCGTGCCTGCGGCTGTTCATGCTCCCGCTGCTGGACCCGGAGGAGTCGCTGCCGCTGCTGCGCGCGGAGGCGGCCGTCTACCAGGTCCGGGTCAACCGGCTCAAGTCGCTCGCGGAGTCGATGGACTCCGACCTCAACCGCTACCAGGCGACGCTGGGCGTGCTGAACATGACGGCGCTGCGGGACTGGGCGACCTACGTCGCCGACGACATCGAGCGGAAGGCCGCCGAAAAGAGGGCCTGAAGTCCAGGCGCGGCCGCATGTGGACGGTCCTGTGTCGACCGTGCGAACCCGTCGGCGTGATCCCGTTGTGCGGCAACACTCCGGGCGTGGACCACGCCGGGCACGCGCGGGGCGGCGCGCGTGCGGGGAGGTCAGGCCAGGTGGCCGAGGACCTTCGTCAGCGCCAGCTCGACGGCCTCGCGGGACTCGGCGGTGTAGTCGGTGTGGTCGAAGCCGTGCACGCCGTTCGGGACCTCGACGACCTCGACCTCGACCGGTCCACCGGACATCAGTTCGACGAACTTCGGCTGCGCGGCGGCGAGGAAGTCGTGTTCGAGGCCGACCCGGGTGAACACCAGCGGGATCGGGGTGCCCTCGGGCACGAGTTCGAGGGGCCGGAAGCCCTGCGGCAACTCGGCGTCGGTGAAGGCGTCGAGCGCCGGGTAGGTCGCGCCGAGCGCCTTCAGCCAGCCGGGCCGCTCGCGCAGCAGCGGCGCCAGCATCGGCCCCCCGCCGGAGAACACCCACACCGCGACACTGCCGGCGTCGACGCGCTCGTCGGCACGGGCGCCCTCGACGGCCTCCAGCACGTCCTCGTACGCCTGCGGGTAGGCCTCGACGCCGTACAGGCGGTGGTCGACGACCGCGGCGGTGAACCCGCGCGCGGCGGCCTGGGCGCCGTAGCCCCGGTAGACGTGCCAGTCACGCGGGGACGCCGGCCAGGAGGGGTTCACCGGGCCGCCGTGCACGAAGACGACCAGCGGCCGGGGACCGTCGGCGTCGGGAAGACAGAGGTCCCAGTGTCCGTGCCGTTCACGCGGCACGTCGGGACTGTCGAGGACGAATGGAGCCACCCACGGCGGCTGAGGTGCTGTCATGGAGCGAACCTAGGCGTTCGGGGCGCGTACGCCCAACCGGCCGCAACGAACCCGACATTTCCCCTCTGGATCGAGACATGCGAATTCGTCTCCACCTTGACTCGTGCGGTAGCCTGCCCAGGGCGCGAAGGAGTACGTCACTTGAGCCATAACCTGTCAGCCGGTCCGGACATATCCGGCTACCGAGACCTGCAGTTGATCGCGCACGGCAGCACGGCCCTGGTCTTCCGCGCCCGCCAGGAACGCCTCGACCGCGACGTGGCCATCAAGGTCCTCAGCGTCGACGAGGTCATGACCACGCAGGCCTCGGTCGCCAAGGAACTCGAGACGACCGTCGCCCTCTCCGCGCACCCGCACATCGTCTCCATCATCGACACCGGCACCTCCGGTCAGGGCCAGCCCTACATCGTCATGGAGTACTGCGAAGGCGGCTCCTACTCGCAGATCCTCAAGCAGAACGGCCCGCTGCCCGTCAGCGACGTCGTCGAGGTCGGCGTCAAGATCGGCGAAGCCCTGCACGCCGCCCACACCGTGTCGATCCTGCACCGCGACGTCAAACCGCAGAACATCCTGCGCACCAAGTTCGGCCCAGCCCTCGCCGACTTCGGCATCGCCCGCGCCGCCGACGAACTCGCCGCCACCGGCACCATCGACAAGCTCACCCCGCTGCACTCGGCGCCCGAGGCGCTCCGCCGCGACGAGCAGTCCCCCGCCAGCGACGTCTACAGCCTCGCCTCGACCATGTGGCACCTGCTGGTCGGCCGCGGCCCCTTCTCCTCACCGGCCGGCCGCACCGACCCCGACGAGTTCCGCCAGCGCGTCGAGTACTCCCTGGCCCCCTCCGTGCCCCGCCCGGACGTCCCCGACTGGCTCCAGCGCGAACTCGCCCGCGCCCTCGCCAAGGACCCCGCCGCCCGCCACCAGAGCGCCTACGCCTTCGCCGAGGAACTGCGCCGCCATTCCTACGGCGCCATCACCTCCGCCTCGGTCGGTTCGGCCACCGTCCAGCCCCCGATGCCGGACCCCTCCGACGAACTGACCACCTTCGCCTTCCCCCCTTCGGGTGCGACCGCGGCGGGGGTGATGTCATCGCCGGCACCGATGACGCCCCCGGCACCCCCGCCGCCTACCCGCGCCACCGACCCCTTCGCGTCGCCGGCGGCGTACACCCCGCCGCCGCAATACCAGCCGCAGGCGTACACGCCACCGCCTTCGCCGTCGACCGCCGAGACCGTGCCGCTGCGCATCCCGCAGGCACAGCCGGTGTCGGCGCAGCCCTACACGCCACCGGTCTCGGCGCCGCCGAACAACCCCTTCGCCGTATCCGCCCCGCCCGTCTCGGCGCCACCGCACCAGCCCCAGTACGCGCCCCGACCACCGCAACAGCCCGGCGGCAAGAGCCGCCTGCCGCTGATCCTCGGCGGCGGCGCGGGCCTACTGGTCGTGGCGATCCTCATCGTCGTGATCGGCTTCGTGCTCCCCGCTGCCGACAAGGACAACGGCCCCGAGCAGGTCGACGGCACCACCGACGTGACCGCCGAGAACCCGCCCACCGGACTCAAGATCGTGTCCGACGACGAGAACGGCGTCCGTCTGGAGTGGACGGATCCCTCGGCGGGAAGTCTCTCCTTCATCGTGTTCGGCGGACGCAAGGGCGCCCAGGTCGAGGTCATGCAGACCATCGAGCCGGGTACCACCACCGCCACGATCAGCGGCCTCAACCCCGAGCAGAACTACTGCTTCAGCGTCGGCGCCCTCTACTCGATCGAGAAGGTCCCGAAGTCGAATCAGATCTGCACGTCCCGCTGACCCCAGCCCGGATCACGGCCCAGCCAGCGCAGGACGTCGTCGAAGGTCCCGCCGTCACCGGGTGACAACGCGGGCTTGAACGCCGCGCCCGTCCGCTGCCTGTTCGACCCGTCGGGCACCGCCTTCGCGACGGCCTCCGCCGCCGCCAGCACATCCGGCTCGAACTCGACGCGCTCACCGACGGACACCGCCACATCCCACGAGTGCACGACATAGTCGATCAAATGGAAGCCGAGCGCCTGCGAGCCCGGGAAGGGTTCGGGCCGAAAGTCCGGCAGGACCCATGGACGGTCAAGGGATCCGTCCTCGGCGACCGCCCGCAGCAGCGAGCGCGCCGAGACCTCGAAGGCCTTTCCGACCGCGCCGTCGTCGGACGGCACGGGCCTGGGCGTCCACATGGAACGGTCGCTGACCTCGCCGAGCGCGGCGGCCGCGAAACCGTCGTTCTGGGCGATCATGTGCGCCAGCAGTTGGCCGACATTCCAGTCGGCGCAAGGGGTCGCGGCTTCCAGGTGCGCCGGCCGGACCTTGTGGACGGTGGCGACGGCGGTCTCCATCACGCGGGCGTGAAGGGCGGCGAGTTCGGCGTGGGTGAGGGCCATGGAGGTGAGGGTAGCTTGGGGCGATGCCGGAGCGACGCCTGTGCGAGATGATCCACACCTACACGGTGAACGTGCCCGATGAAGGCTCGGCGCGGGCGCTGGCGGCGGATCTGGCGAGGCGAGGGCACCGTTTCGTGCGGGTACGGGCGACGGACGATCGCCATCTCGTCGAGTCCCTAGTGGACGAACCCGCCGCCGACAGCGAGTGGGAGTGGGCCCAGGCCGAACACGAGTCCGTCGCCGTGGCCGCCCTCGCCCGGCAGCACGGTGGCTATCACCGCGGCGGAATGGTCTCCCAGCGGACGACCGCGCTGGAGACTTTCGGCACCGACAACGTGGCGCACGCCCTCGACGCGGCCGAGGCCCACGACCTCAGAGACCACTGGATCGCGCGCTTGCCCACGCCGGTCCCGGCACCCGAACCGCTGGACCCGCTCTCCCTCGCGCCTTGCACCGCCGCCCATCCGCCGCTGTTCGAAACGCTGCGAGCCGCGGCTCCGGCAGACTCCTGGTGGCGGTCCGAGGCGGCCGACGGCTTCGCCGAGATCCCGGACGTCGAGCTGGTCTTCGAACTCTACGACGCTTTCATGCACCAGGGCACCTGCTATCCGCACACGGCCTCCGAGGTGCCGCTCCTCGCGGCCCTGGCCGCCCGCGACGACGTCCACCCGGGACTGCGGGCGATCCTCGTCGACTTCCTGTTCCTCGCCGCCACCGTCGGGTGCAGGCTCGCCGCCGCCGACGCCGACCGGCGCGATTCCCTGGGACTCCCCCACGACGAGGACGCCGGCGAGGTCGCGGCCCGCGAGGCGGTCGAGGCCTGCGCGCCGGCGCTGTTCGACCGGTGGGATCACGAATGCGAGGCCGTCCGCTTCAGCCTGGCGCTGCTGGCCGCCGCGTGCCCGGACGAGACGGCGCCCGTCGCGGAGATCCGCGCGTGGGCCGACGCGGAGGGCGACTCGCCCCGGGCGGGAATCCTGCGGCTGACGGTGGCTCTGGCCGACGACGATCCCGCGTTCACCGACTTGCTCGCCCGGCTCGTGGCGGCGGGATACGCGGGGTCGGCGCCCGCCCCCGCCGCTTCCTCACGCGGCACGGCGTTCAGCGTGCTGGAGGAGTGGGCCGAGCAGGAGCTGTCGGCCGTCCTGGAGGACGTGGGCTAACCGCGCGCCTTCGGCAGCGGCGCGTCGCGCCAGAACAGCGGCCTGGGCGTCACCGTCCACAGCACGCGGCCGATCCACGGCCTCGCCGCCCGCAGCGCCGCGACATAGGTCTCGGCGGTCCGCACGGCGGCCTCCGCGACGTCATCGCGCACGGCGTCGGCGGCGAAGGCGACCTCGTTGATCGCGGTCACCAGCGCCACCATGCTCGGCCCCTCGCGGCCCTTGAGGGCCTCGACGGCGAAGCCCGCCACCTCTGTCGCCGTCAGGGTCCGCGGCGGTCGCTTGCCCGCCAGCCGCAACGCGTCGTGGATCTCCTGCCAGGCCCCGCGCACCCGCGAGGCGCCGCTGCCCTGCCACAGGCGTTTCGAGGTCTTCGCTCTCTTCATCCCCAGCACCGTCACCAGAACCAGCACGACGACGAGCAGGCCGCCGGCCGCGCCGAAGACCCAGGCGGGAATGCCCTCCCGGGTCGGCTCCGACGCTCCGGGCACGCCCGAGTCGTCGCCCGAGGGAGGCGTGACCGAGGGGTCGTCGTAGTCCTGCGGGGGCGCCGAGGACTCCGGCGGCTTCGACTCCTCCGGCGGCTTGATCTCGTCCTCGGGCGGGGTGATGTTCTGGTCGGGCTGCGGCATCGGGTCGAAGGGCACCCAGCCGGCTCCCTCGAACCAGACCTCGGGCCAGGCCAGGGCGTCGGCGCCGCGGACGGTGTACTCGCCGGCCGAGGCGCGAAAGCCCACGGCGATGCGCGTCGGCAGGTCCAGCATCCGGCCGATGACGGCGAACGCGGCCGCGAACTGCTCGGAGGTCCCCTGCTGCCCGCCGCCGCGCGGGGGCGCGCCGAGGAAGAACCCGAGCTGGGGCAGCGAGTGGCCGCTGTTGGCGTCGGCCTTGAACGCGTAGTGCGACGCCAGGAACTGTTCGAGGGTCGTCGCGCGCTGGTAGGGACCGCCGCCCTGGTCATCGAGGTAGGCGGCGAGGTCGACGAGCTCCTTGGGCAGCTCGGGAGGCAGCGCGAGAAAGCGCGCGACCTGCTCGCCGCTGCCGGTCGAGGCGGTCGTCAGGCGGTTCACGGGGATCTGAGGTTCGGCCGACTTCACCGTGTAGCTCTCGCCCTGCACGAGCCCGGTCGGGTTCATCAGCGTGCCGGTCTCACGGTCGTAGGCGACGCGCATGCCCTCGACCAGGACCGGGTCGCCGACCGAGGGCACCAGGCGCCCGGTCAGCTCGGCGATGGTGATCTTCTGCGTGACCTCCTGCGTCGGGGAGATCGTGCTCGGCGGCGGCGCCAGCACGCGCCCGGCCGCGCGGTAGATCGCGCCGACCTTCCAGGTGATGCCGTCGTAGTCGGGAAGCACGGCCAGCCGCAGGCGCGAGTCGACCGACAGGTTCGTCGTCAGCAGCGGCTGGTCGGGGTTCTGCGCCCAGCCGGACATGCGGATCAGCGGGTTGGCGTCGATGTCGTTGAGCTGTGGCGGCACGACGTACTGCCGGGGGTCGCTGGGCGAACCGCTGACCGCGCCACCGGCGACCGGCCCCAGCACGGCGACGGCCCCGACGAGCACCGCCAGCCCGGCCGCGCCGGTCGTGATGGCGCGCAACCGCACGCTGCGCCCGGCCGTGCCCGCCTGCGCGGCGACGACCGTGCCCTCGGGCGCCGGTTCGATCGCCGACACCGCCAGCGCCAGCCCCGCCAGAGCGGCGAACAGCAGCGCGTACCAGATGAGGCCGGACGCGTTGGGCCCGACGAGGTAGAGCGAACCGCCGTACAGGATCATCGGCGCGACGCAGCCCAGCAGCACCCGCCGGTAGCGGACGGCCAGTTCGGTCGAGATCAGCCCGACCGCCCAGCTCGCGACCACCGGCACGAGGACGGTGTCCGGCTGGGACTCCACGGGGATCATCGAGGTGAGCAGTCGCGGGACGCTGTTGCGGACGGCGTCGACGTAGATGTCGGCGAAGGTGCCGCTGATCGTGGCGCGCCCGGCGGTCAGCTGCACGCACAGGATCGTGTACCCGAACAGCAGCACGACCGTCAGCGGCGGCAGGAACACGGGGCTGCGGTTGCGCAGGAGCGTCCCGACCGCCACGGACACGAACGCGGCGCCGGCGACGAGGTAGAGCAGCAGCTCGTTGAGGTAGATGCGGCCCAGCGCCCCACCCGCGAGCGTGATCATCCCCATCAGGCTGAGCGGGACGATCAGCAGCCGCAGCCGGCTCACCACGCGCCCGCTCCGTGCCATGCGGCGGCGAACTCGGTGCCGTCGGCGGCGCCCAGGACCGGGAAGCCGCCGACACTGCCGTGACCGGGGTTGTCCGGCCCGAGGACGGCGGCGAGGATCGCCGGATGCCCTCCGCGCAGCGAGGCCAGCTGGGGCGTCTCCAAGGGACGACCGGAACCGGTCAGGTAGATGAGCGTGTCGCCGAGCCGCTGGTGCCGCAGGCGGTTCACGGTGGCGTTGAGGGCGTCCTCGTCGAGGGTCAGTTCGGCCTCGGAGAGCGCGTCGAGGTAGTCGTCGCGGCCGCCGGTGACGACGGTCTTGCCGCTGGTCAGTGCCATCGCAACGGACAGTCCTTCACGCAGGGCCGCGACGACGACCGAGGCGGCGGCCTCGCAGGCGGTCTCGAAGCCGTCGTGGCGATAGGACTCGGCGCGGTCGTCGAGGAGCACGACGATGTGCGGCAGCGAGGTGTCCATGTGCTCGCGGATCATCAGGTCGCCGATGCGCGCGGAGGTGCGCCAGTGGACGTGGCGCAGGTCGTCGCCGACGACGTACTCGCGCAGCGCGTGGAAGGTGAGGCTGCCGTGCTCGATGCGGTCGACCTGCCCGTCCATGCTGCGCGCGACCCCCTGCGGGGAGGTGTACAGCGGATGCACGACGGGGTGGACCCACACGGTCCCGGTGTCCCCGTAGGAGCGGGACAGCTTCACCAGCCCCAGCGGGTCGCGGCGGCCGACGGTGAGCGGCCCGAGCCGCAGCACTCCCCGGCGCTCGGTCGGGACGCGGTAGTCGACGACGGCCTCCTTACGGGGCCGCACGCGGTGCAGCGGGACCGGGACGCGCATGCGGTCGCAGACGTCGTGGGCCACCATGCTCACCGCGCGCAGCTTTCCCTCGTTGCGGACGGTCAGCGTCACCGTGCACGTCTCACCGCGCTCGACCCGCTCGGGCTCGATGGAGCGTGTGACGGTCAGCTTCGGCCGCCAGCCCGCCACCAGCAGCGCGACCAGGAACGACGTCGCGGCGGCCGTGCCGATCGTGGCCGGCTCGGGATAGCCGAAGTAGAAGCCGGCGAACAGCAGCAGCGCGCCCGCCACGGCCATCCCCCACCCGCGTGAGGTCACCACGGGCGCACCTCACGTGATCGCGGACGGGCAGGAGTGATGGCGCGGCGCTCCATGGTCGGTCGCCTCAGGCGTTGGCGGGAACGGGGACGGGGACCTGGGCGGCGATGCGGTCGAGGATGTCGGCGGCGTTGGCGCCGCGCATCGCGGCGTCGGGAGCCAACACGAGCCGGTGCCCGAAGACGGGACGGAGCAGCGCCTTGACGTCCTCGGGGACCACGTAGGTCCGGCCCGCCGACAGCGCGTAGACGCGCGCGGCCCGCGACAGCGCGATGACCCCACGCGGGGACACGCCGACGCGCACCTCCGGCAGTTCGCGAGTCGCGGCGGCCAGTCGCACCAGGTACGTGTAGAGCGGGTCGGCGATGTAGGTCCGCCGCGCCTCCTGGGCCATCAGCGCCACCGTCTCGGTGTCCACGACCGGCCGCAGGTCCTCCGGGGAGCGGTGGGCCGCACCGCGCAGGACCTCGATCTCCACGTCCTCCGAGGGATAGCCGACCGACAGCTTCATGAGGAAGCGGTCGAGCTGCGCCTCGGGAAGGCGGTAGGTGCCGTCCATCTCCACCGGGTTCTGGGTGGCGACGACCAGGAACGGCTGCGGCACCGGGTGGCGCGTGCCGTCGACGGTCACGTTGCGCTCCTCCATGACCTCCAGCAGCGAGGCCTGGGTCTTCGGGGAGGCGCGGTTGATCTCGTCGGCGATGACGATGTTGGCGAACACCGGGCCAGGGTGGAACTCGAACTCCCGGCTGGCCTGGTTGAAGATCGTCACACCGGTCACGTCGGAGGGCAGCAGGTCGGGCGTGAACTGCACCCGGCGCCAGATGCCGTGCACGCTGGCCGCGATGGCCCGCGCGAGCGTCGTCTTACCCGTGCCGGGCACGTCCTCCAGGAGGACGTGCCCCTCGGCGAACAGCGCCACCAGGGCGAGGCGCACGACCTCGGGCTTGCCGAGCACGATCTGCCCGATCTGGCCGGCGAGCCGGTCGAAGAGATCGGCGAAGGACTGCGCCTCCTGCGGGGAGAGTGGATGGGTCAACGTCGCCTCCTGCTAACACTGGGCCAGGAGGTCAAGGTTGTCGCCCGAGTCCAGGTTGAACCAAGCCCAGGGGATGTAAGACCCGCCACTGATCTTGACGAACCAGGCGCTCTCCTTGTTGTTGTTGTAGTGCGAGGCGAAGACCTTGTCGCCCTGATCGGCCTTGCAGAGGGCTTCCTTGCGGGTGCCGTTCATGAGCCGGCCGTCCGGGGTGCCGCTCTGCTTGGGCTGCGGGTAAATGGCGATGCCGGTGTCGCAGTAGACGGCCGTCTCACCGTTTTGGCCGTTGATGCAGCGCACGACGCCGGAGAGCGTGTTGGTGACGATGTTCTTCTTGTCGGTGGCCTGCCCGGCGGCGTTGGTCACGGTCACCACGGCCTCGTAGTTCGAGGAGGCCGACAGTCCGCCGACGGTGATCGAGGAGCAGCCGCCGTCGACGGATTTGCCGCCGACGGTGAGCTTGCAGGTGGCGTTGCCGCCGCCGTCGTTGGCGCTGAAGTTGACCGTCACCGCGTTCGTCGTCGAGCTGTGCTGGCCGATGCTGACCGTCGGCTTCGACATCGCCTTGGCCGTGGTCGAGGCGACCTCGCTCTCGCCGGCCTCGTTGATCGCCACGACGTCGACCTGCACGGTCTCGCCGTCGCCGATGCCGCCGATGTCGGCCGCGGTGCCGGTGACGGTCTGCGTCTGGCCGTTGGCGGTCACCTTGTAGCCCGTGATCGGGCGGCCGTTGTCGATCGGGGCGGTCCAGGTCGCGTGCACCGCGCCCTTGGCGTTAGCGGTGTTGGCCTGGAGGTTGTCCGGCTCGCCGGGCTTGGTGAACGGCACGACGGTCGCGCTGGGGGGCGAGGGCTCGGAGGCCGCGCCGCTCTCGGCGATCGCGGTCGCGGTGAACGCGAACTGCTGGCCGTAGGCGAGCTGACCGGCCGGGACCGTCATCGTGGTCTCGTCGCCGACCTCGCCGACGGGCTGCGAGGCGCCGGCCGCACCGACCGAGTCGATCTTGTAACCGGCGATCGTGTTGCCCTGGCCGTCGGCGGCAGGCCACTGGATCGTGACGGTGCCGTCGGGGTTGGCGGTCCCGGTGGGCGCGCCGGGCGCGTCGGGGACCTCTGCGGTCGGCACGACCGGGTTCGCCGAGCCCTTCGGGCCGTCGCCCTTCTTGTTCACCGCGTAGACCGAGAGGTTGTACTCGGTGCCGTTGTCCAGGCCGGTGATCTTGAGGACCTGCTGGTTCCCGGCGACCTCGTAGGTCTTCTCCGGCGCGCCCTCCACCACGTACTTGGTGATGGCGGCGCCGTTGTTCGGGGCGGCGTCCCAGCTCAAGGTCGCCGAGCCGTCGCCGGGGGTCGCGCGGATGTTGCGCGGCGCTCCGGGCGGGCCCTCCTTGGGCTTGGGCGGGTCGGCCTGGACCTTCTCCTCGGGCGGGATGTCGGCGCCGAGCACGCCGCCGATGCCCTTGTCGACCTTCTTGACCTTGTGGTTCTCGTCGACGACGAGAGCGTTCTTGGTGTACGGCGCGTTGATGAACAGGTGCCCGTCGCGGGCCACCATCTCGATCAGGCCGTCACCGGCGGGGATGTCGACCTCGTCGACGACCTTGCCGTCCTTGTCGAAGACGTAGACCTTGTCGGTGGCGTTGTCGGCGACGTAGATGCGACCCCACCACTCCATGGCCGCGCCGAGTTCGGTGCCCTCACCGGGAACGGCGTAGTCCTTGACGCTGGTGCCGTCGACGGCGAATACGCGGCGGCCGTCGGTGATGGTGATGGTCGCGATCGTCGAGTCGGTGCTGATCGGCATGATCGCCATGCCGTTGAGGGGCACGTCGACCTTGCGGACGTCGTCGCTGCCGTACACGGTCGTCAGCTTCGCACCGGTGGTGTCGAGCACCGCGACGCCCTCACGGAGGACGGACAGCACGAGCTGGTGGCTGGGCTCGGCGACGCCGATGGTGCTGGCGACCGTCGCGGCGTTGCCGTCGGCGCCGGGGGCGATGCCGACGAGCGTGCCCTCCTTGGGCACCGCGAACCACAGCGTGCCGTCGTTGTCGAAGACACCGCCGGTCAGGCCGGCCGCGAAGCGCAGCGGCTCGCCGATCGGGGTGAGGGTGCGCGCGTCGACCTGCCGGACGATGCCCTGGACGGAGTCGACGATGAACGCCTTGCCGTCGTGCAGGGCGACGTTGACGCCCTGGCCGGGCGGGGTCTCGGCCGAGCCGGTGACCTGGAGCGTCGCGGGGTCGATGGCGTTGATCTTGCCGGTGTCGAGGTCGCGCAGCAGGATCTGCTCGTCGGTCTGGACGATCTCGACGTCGTGCCCCTGCGCGTCGGTGAGCTCGTGGCGGATGTCGACCCGCCCGGTGTCACCGTTCACATGCGCCATCTCACCGCTGGTGACCGTCCACAGCCAGGCGGCGGCGTCATGCGTGGCCACGGCGGTGCTGAAGAAGCCGGTGCCGAGCAGCGTCGCGACGATGGCGGCGATCAGCGCCACGGTGGTGACGAGGCTGATGACCGCGCCTTTGCTCTTGAGCTTTCGAACGGCTGCGCCTGGCATGGTGGGCTGTCCTCCCCAGGACTCCGCAGGTACTCAACACAGACCTCGCGCAGCCTACTGGGGCCCGGCAACGGCTCGCCAGTCCCCGATTGCCGGAAAGCCCGACCTTTACCGAACTGTGCCCCTTAGTTCTTCCGCGAGTGCCGTGACCTGCCCGATCACCACGGTGGCGGGCGGTCGCAGGGCGTGTTCGCCGAGTGTGCCGAGCGTCGCGTGGACGACTTCCTGGCTCGATGTCGTCGCGTCGGCGATGACCGCCGCGGGGGTGTGCGGATCGCGTCCGCCGTCGATGAGCGCGGCCGTGATCGCCGGGAGGTTCTCGATGGCCATGAGCAGGACGAGGGTGCCCTTCATGCGGGCCAGCGCCGGCCACTCGACGAGCGACTTGGGGTGCCCCGGCGGGACGTGCCCGGACACCACGGTGAAGTCGTGGACCACTCCCCGGTGCGTCACGGGGATTCCGGCCGCCGAAGGGGCGGCTATGGCGCTGGTCACTCCCGGCACGACGGTGACCGGGATGCCCTCGGCGACGCAAGCGGCGACCTCCTCGCCGCCGCGGCCGAACACGAACGCGTCGCCGCCCTTGAGCCGCACGACGTCGCAGCCCGCCTTGGCGCGCTGGACGATGAACGCGTTGATCTCCTCCTGGGCGGCGTAGCGGCCGTAGGGGATCTTCGCGGCGTCGAAGATCTCGACCTCGGGACGCAACTCGTCGAGGAGGAGGTGCGGCGCGAGGCGGTCGACGACGACCACGTCGGCGACGGCGAGCGCGCGGCGCCCCCGGACGGTGATGAGCTCGGGGTCGCCGGGCCCTGCGCCGACGAGCGTGACGCGGCCCTGTTTCGGGGCGTCGCGGAAGGACTTGCCGGTGAGGGAGCCGTCGGCGAGGCGTTCGCCGATCTCGTCGCGCAGGCGTGCGGCGCGGCGGGGGTCGCCGCCGCCGAACGCGGCGACGGTGACCTCGCCGTGGCGGGCGACGGCGGGCGTCCAGGCGGTGGCGGCCTCGGCGTCGTCGGCGCGGACGCAGAAGACGCGCTGGGCTTCGCAGCGGGCCGAAATCTGCGCGTTGACGGCCTGCTCGTTCGTCGCGGCGAGGACCAGCCAGGCCTCGTCGACGTCGGAGGGCTCGAAGGGCCGGCCGTGCCAGCCGATGCGGCCCTTGTCGGCGAGGTCCTGGAGCGCGGGGGTCACGACCGGCGACACGACGTCGACGTGCGCGCCGGCCGCCATGAGGGCGGGGACGCGCCGGGTGGCCAGCACGCCTCCCCCGACGACGAGGACCCGGCGGCCGGCGAGGCGGAGGCCGAGTGGGTAGAGGCTCACGGTTCCCGAGCGTAGTCCGAGATCTTGGGGCTTGCCCGGTGGCGAGGGGCCGGTCCAGGCATTGGGAGGGGTGGCGAGCGTGCGGCGGGCCGCGACTCGCGTCGCGGCCCGCCGTCATGTCACTGCCGTAAACCTCGGCTGGATATCTTGTCGCCGGGTGGCTTGAAGTCCTTCTTCGGTCTCTCGTCGGCGTTCTGTTTGAGCACCGCCGAGGCCGTGTCGATCGGCTTCATCGAGTTCCCGTCCCCCACCGCGTTGAAGGGGTTGTCCGGGTCGGCGATGAAGCTGGCGGCTGCCAGGTAGGGCGTGAAGCCCACGAACCAGGCCGCGCGCGTCTGGTCGGTCGTACCGGTCTTGCCCGCCACGGGTGAGCCGACCTTCGGGTACACGCTCGGCGCCGTGCTCCACGGGCCGCAGCTGCCCCGGGAGGACTTGTAGCCGGTGACGCAGCGGGCGGCGTCGGTCGCGGCGCGGGCGACCTGTTTGTCGAGCTCGCGGTGGCACTGCGGCGCCGCCGCGTCGAGCTCCTGGCCGCGCGAGTCGATGATCTTCAGGATCGGCGTGGTCTTGCAGTACATGCCGTCGGCCGCGAGGGTCGCGTAGGCGTTGGCCATCTCCAGCGGCGTCGTGTCGGCGACGCCGAGGGTGAACGAGCCCCAGCCCGAGGAGCGCGCCGGGTCGGCGAAGTACTTGTCGGTGGAGCTGCGCCAGCGCAGGCCCAGGCGCTCGGCCATCTTCACGGCCTTGTCCGCGCCGACCTGCTGGATCAGCTGCGCGAAGTAGGTGTTGACCGACATCCCGAAGCCCGACCACATCGTGCGCGAGCCGGCCATGCCGCCGCTGGCGTTCGACGGGCACCACAGCCCGCCGCAGGAGGCGGGACCGGAGGCGACCGGGTACTTGGTCACGACCCGGCCCGGCGACTGGATCGTGTGATTGAGGCCCATGCCCGACTCCAGCGCGGCCAGCATGGTGAAGATCTTGAAGGTCGAGCCGGCCTGGTACCCGGAGAGTTCGCCGCCGCCCATGAGCGGGTTGACGGTGCTGGGGTAGTTGCCCTTGACGCCGTCGGCGCGGGCGACCGGGTTCGAGTGGTCGAGGTTCTTGCTCTGGTCGAGGCTGAAGAGGCGGTTGGTGGCCATCGCGGTCACCCTGCCGGTGCCCGGCTCGACCGAGGTGACGCCGATGGCGAACTTGCTCGTCTTCTTCTCCGACGCGTCGATCTTGAGCTGCGCGGCCTTCTGCGTGTCCGGGTCGAGGGACGTGATGACCGTGTAGCCGCCCTGGCGCAGGTTCGACTCCCGCTCGCGCGGGGTCGCCCCGAAGGCCTTCTCCCCGCGCCACCAGTGGCGGACGTAGTCGCAGAAGAAGCCGTAGCCCAGGTCCTTCTTCGCGGGGATCATGCAGGAGTTGACCGGGTTGCGCAGCTTCAGCCTGATCTTCTCGGCCTTGATGACCTCGGCCTCGGCGGCCGGGACGTAGGTGAGCCGGACCATCTGGTCGATGACGTAGTTGCGCCGGTCGGTCGCCGCCTTCTTGTCGGTGGCCGCCGGGTCGTACGAGGACGGCGCCTGGACCAGCCCGGCGAGCATGGCCGCCTCGGGGAGCGTCAGGTCGCGCGGCGACTTCGAGTAGTAGATGTAGGCGGCGGCGTAGATGCCGTAGGCGTTGTGCCCGAAGTAGACCTGGTTGAGGTAGCGCTCCAGGATCTGCTCCTTGGACAGCTCCTCCTCGATCTGCACGGCCAGCCGCATCTCGCGGATCTTGCGCTCGCTGGTGCGGTCGGTGGCGGCGAAGACCTCCTCGGCGGTCTTGGCGCTCTGCTTGAGCGCGCCGCGGACGTACTGCATCGTGAGCGTCGAGGCGCCCTGCGAGACCTCGCCGGCGCTGTGGTTGGCCGTCATGGCGCGGACGATGCCCTTGAGGTCGACCCCGTTGTGGTCCCAGAAGCGGGAGTCCTCGCTGGAGACGATCGCCTGCTGCATGACCGGCGCGATGTCCGACAGCGGGACGTAGCGGCGGAACTCGTCGTAGAACATGCTGAGCAGCGTTTTGCCGTCGTTGGCGTACACGTACGTCGTCTGCGGCGGCGGGTCCATCGCCAGCGCCTCGGAGACGTCCTCCAGGTTGTCCACACTGGACTTGACCGTCAGACCCCCGAGCGCCACCAATGGGAAGAGCATCACCGCGACCAGCAGTCCGGCTATCACGCCGATGCGCACCAGACTGCGAAGACCGAGAGCCGCTCCCCTTGCGCCTTGCCGAATCCCCTGCAGCGTCACAGCGTTGACGCTAAGGCAGATGGTGTGGAAATGGGTGGTAACGCGCCAAGTTGTGGGGATTGGAGGGGGTGAATGTGTTGGCGTGCGGGTGGGGGCTGGGACAGGGGGTGGGATGGGGGCAGGGTGGGGCGCCGTTCGCTCGTCGTCGCTCGTAAGCGCTCAGCGCTCAGCGCTCAGCGCTCAGGGCTCAGGGCTCAGGGCTCAGGGCTCAGCGCTCATTGGACTTGGCCGCGCTCCACTCGCAGCGATCGCCGCCCACCGCTTGTCGGCGTCCGTCTGAACTCTGGGTGCCCGGGCGGTCTGGGCGTCCACCCGTCTCGCCATCACCGCGCTCCGCTCGTGGCCATTCGCCGCTCACTGCTCCCCGCGCTCCCCACAACGCCGCCGCTCGTCGATGCTTCCTCCACGTTGCCCCTAATCGTCGGTGCGTCTCGCTCACCGCATCGCCACTCGACGCCACTCGCCACTCGCCGCCTGCCGTCTGCCGTCTGCCGCTAGTCGGCACTCGCGCATCGACATCTGATCTACCGGCACTTCTGATGCCCCCGCACCCGCGACTCACCGTTCCCCGGTTACTGGCACGTCTCGCACTCGGATGCCGCCGCTCACTGCCACTTGACACTCACTGCTATTTGTCACTCGCCTCCCAGTCGCACTGCTGAACGCCGCCCCGCCGCCCCGGTGCTCGCCGGCTCCCGCACCGCCTGCCCGCCTGCCCGCCTGCCTCGACATTCGAGCCGCATTGCCGCTCAATACCACTCGCCATTCACTGCCACTTGGCACTCACCGCCACTTCGCGCGGCATCGCGATGCGCTTCCCCACGCCACTCACCCACCATTCGACACTCACCAGCATTTGGCATTCACCAGCATTTCTCGCAGCATCACGACGACCGCCCCTCGACGCTCACCACCACTCGCCATTCACTGCTACTTGGCACTCACCAGTATTTGGCATCCACCAGCACTTCCCACCACGCTGGTGGCCCTCGCACCCACCGCCCTCTGCTCAGTGGCTCGGCGGCAGGTCGCTCATCACCGCTCTCACAATGTCGTCGCTCAACACTCCCCAGCGCTCTGAACCGCGCCGCCACCGCCATGCACCGTTCCGGCGCCACCCACCGCATCGCTGCTCGCTGCTCACTGCTCACTGCTCGCCGCCACTTGACAGTCGACGCCACTTGACACTCACCAGCACTTCCCCAGCGCACCGCCAAGCACCGCCCCGCCGCCTGCCGCCGATACCGCTCCCTGTGGCTCCCGGTGGCGAGTTCTCAGCAGGACTGCGTCCCGTCGGGTTCCTCACCTCAACCCGGCTGGGTGGCTCCGCCCCCAGCACCCCCGCCCACGCGAAAGCCCCGGCGCCCCTTCCGGACGCCGGGGCCCTTCTCCCGCCCCCGCGGGTCTTCCAGCCGTGCCCTGCCTCTCCCTACTGCTCCCCCGCCAGCGTCAGCGACCGGAGCCGCTGCACCGCGAAGTACAACCCGAACAGCGCCACGGCCGTCAGCAGCGACGCGCCCACGGGCAGCGACACCGCCGAGGCGATCAGCCCGTCGGCGGCGATCTTCTCGCCGATGGACAGGGACCACTGCTGGATGCTCAGCGCCTGCGCGCCCGGCACGGCACCGCCGACGAGGCTCTCCCAGATCAGCACGTACAGCAGCCCCACGACCACCGCGTGCCTGGTCACGACGCCCAGCAGCAGGAACAGCGCCGAGTAGCCGAGCGCCCCCACGAGTGCCGAGGCGGTGAAGCCGAGCACGATTCCCTTGTCGGCGCCGGCCAGGATGAAGGCCGCGATCGCCGTCGGCACGACCGCGAGCAGGATGGTCCCGAACAGGGCGACGAGGTACTTGGTCAGCACGATCGTCGGGCGGCCGATCGGCTTGGCCAGCAGGTAGACGACCGACCCGTCGTCGATCTCGGTGGCGATGGCGCCGGTCCCGCAGATGAGCGCGATCAGCGGCAGCACGGTCCCGATCGCCAGGGACGACAGGATCGTCGTCGCCGTGTCGATCTCAAGCCCTTCCGCCAGGCCCCGCAGGAGCCCCGCGACGGCGAGGAGCACCAGCGGGATCAGCGACAGCAGCATGAGCCTGCGCGGGGAGAGCAGCCCGCGCATGGTCAGGCGGGCGATGGTGCGGTTCATGACTTCGACTCCTCAGAAGGGGTGGCCCGCATCAGGCACCCACCAGGTACGTGAAGACGCTTTCCAGCGACTCGTCGGTCGGCGACACCTCGTAGAGCCGGATCCCCCGCTCGCGCGCCACGTGCGGCAGCCTGCGGGTGAAGCGGACGAAGTCGATCGCCTGGATGTGCAGGACCCCGTCGCGCAGGTCGAGTTCGATGCCGGCGGTGCTCTCGTCGGCGATGAGGGCCGAGGCCAGCGCCCGGTTGTCGTCTGAGCGGACGGTGTAGCGGTGCGGCCGGTCGACCATGAGACGGCGGATCTGCCGGTAGTCGCCCGAGGCGGCGTGCCGCCCGGCGACCATGACCTCGATGTGGTGCGCCAGCTGCTCGACCTCTTCGAGGATGTGCGAGCTGAACAGCACCGTGCGACCCTCGGCGCCCATCTTGCGCAGCAGGTCCATCAGGTGCATGCGCTGGCGCGGGTCCATGCCGTTGAAGGGCTCGTCGAGGAGCAGCACCGACGGGTTGTGCACCAGGGCCGAGGCCATCTTGACGCGCTGCCGCATGCCCTTGGAGTAGGTGGCGATGCGCCGGTCGGCGGCGTACTCCATCTGCACCGTGTCGATCGCGGTCTGGGCGGCGAACCCGGCGTTGGGCAGGCCGAACAGCTCGGCGTTGGCGACCACGAACTCGCGGCCGGTGAGGAAGTCGTACATCGCCTCGCGCTCGGGCACCAGGCCGATGTGGTGGTAGATGTCCTCGTTGCGCCAAGTCGGGGCCCCGTCGAGAGTGACGGTCCCGGTCGAGGGGGCGAGGAATCCGCCCATCATGTGCAGGAGGGTGGACTTGCCCGCCCCGTTGGGCCCCAGCAGTCCCGTCACGCCCGGACCGATCGTCATGGTCACGTCGTTGACGGCGACCACGTTGCCGAACCAGCGGGAGACCCGGTCGACGCTGATGGTGGTCATGAGTGGGACACCTTCTTGTAGCGCAGGGACAGGAGGGCGTAGGTCCCGGCGATGACCGCCAGCAGGACCACCACGAACACGACCTCCGCGACGGTCCCGGGAGGACCTGCGGGCGTGTTCGGCTCGATGCCGAAGAGCGCGACCTGCGCGCCGTCGAACAGGGTCATCGGGGAGAACAGCCCGGCCCAGCCGGCCAGCTTCTCGTTGCCCAGCTCGTAGGTGATGCCCTGGACGGCGGTGACGACGGTGTAGCTGCCCGCCAGGAGCGTGATGATCGCCGCGACGCCCAGGCCGCGGCGCGGCGTGAGGGAGGCGATGAGCAGGCCGACCCCGGTCAGCAGCGCCGCCAGCAGCAGTACCGCGACCAGGGCGAGCAGGAAGTCGCCGGTCTGGTCGAGGAAGTCGAGCTTCGCGAGCAGCGCGCCGGCATAGAGGATGACCACCGGCGAGGCGAGCAGGATGAACAGCGCCGAGGTCATTCCGGCGAACTTCGCGGCCACGTAGTCGCGGTCGGTCAGCGGCCGGGAGAAGTACAGCGGGAGGCTGTGGAAGCGCAGGTCGCGGGAGACCGTCTGGGGCGCCTGGGCGGCCAGGAAGATCGCCGGGACGGCCTGCACGATGATCGCGTAGCTCGTGTAGGGGACGAGGAGTTCGTCGGCGCCCATGAAGATCATGACGGCGACGATGATCGCGGCGGGCAGGACCATGAAGGCCGCCAGGCTCATCGGCATGATCTTCGACTTCGCGGCGCGGCCGAGGCCGAAGACGCCGCGGAGGCTGTGCACGTAGAGGGCGCGCAGGATCTGTCGGCGCCCGCCGCGCTGCCCGTCGTAGTGGCGGTAGCCGATGTCGTGGATGACGCCGGTACCCCTGGGGGCGGCCTGGTGGGCCGCTTCGGAGCTAGGCATCGGCCGTCTCCTTCTCGGTCTGCGGGCTCTGGAAGACCTCGGCGATGCGGTGCCTGCGCTGCTGGAGGCGGACGAGGCCGACGCCGAGCGCGTCGATGGTGTCGCGGATGGTGTCGTAGCCGGTCTCGGTGTCGACGCCGACGTGCAGCAGGCGGCCGTCGCGTTCGACCTGGAGGCCCGCGCCGACCAGCGCCGTGTAGGCGTCGTCGGTGCCGTCGGCGCCGTCCTCGTGGGTGTCGACCTCGACGGTGAACACGCCCATGGTGCGGGTGAAGTCCTTGGTCGCCTGTGCGCGCAGGAGTTTCCCGCCGTCGACGACCACGACGTGGTCGCAGGTCCGCTCCAGTTCGCCCAGCAGGTGCGAGGTGACGAACACGGAGATGCCGAACTCCGTGTAGATGCGGCGGATGAGGTCGAGCATCTCGTCGCGGCCGACCGGGTCGAGGCCGTTGGTGGGCTCGTCGAGGAGGACGAGCTGGGGGTCGTGGACGAGGGCCTGCGCGAGCTTGACGCGCTGCTTCATGCCCGTGGAGTACCCGCCCATGGGCCGGTACCGCTCCTCGTAGAGGCCGACGTGCCGGAGGGTGTCGGCGGTGCGTTCACGCGCGGCCGTCGCAGGCAGGCCCGACATGCGCGCCATGTGCATGACGAACTCGGTCGCCGACACGTCGGGCGGCAGGCAGTCGTGTTCGGGCATGTAGCCGACGCGTTCGCGGATGGTGGCGCCCTCGGTGGCGACGTCGAGCCCGAGGACACGGGCCTTCCCCTCGGTGGCCGGGGATAGGCCGAGCAGGATCTTGATGAGCGTCGACTTGCCCGCGCCGTTGGCGCCCACAAGGCCGGTGACACCGACCGGCACGTCGACGGAGAGGCGTTCGAGGGCGGTCACACGCGGATACCGCTTGGTGAGTTCCTCGGTTGCTATGACAGACACATGGATGACGTTAGTGCCACATAGCCGGTAGGTAATCCTTCCTCAGGCTGACCATCTCCTGAGGAATCCCTGGGAACGGCCCTTAGGGGAAGGTCAGCCCGGTTCGGCGCGGTGCGCGCGGGCCCGGAGCGGTCCGCCCCGGCGAGTGCTCACGTCGACACGTCCGCCGCCGCGACCAGCCGGTGCGCGATCCGCGGGTAGCCCGCCCAGTGCAGGTTCAGGTAGGACGCGTGCACGTTGCGCCAGACGTATCCCTCGGGCTGTCCGCCGTCCCACTGCCAGGCCGGAGCGTCGCCGGTACGGGGCATGACCATCGAGCGGTGCCCTTTGTGCCCGGTCATCTCGTCGCCCTCGTCGGCGATCACGCTCGTCGACTGGGCGACGGCGTTGCGGTAGCCGAGCACCAGCATCGACGCGGAGTGCGCCTCGGCGTCGAGGACGCCGCCCATGGGGCGGTTGTCGTACTCCTTGGTGAGCCACAGGAAGCCCGAGGACTCGGCGACCACGGGCGCGCCTGAGCGGGCGAGTTCGGCGACGGCGTCGCGCAGCTCCTCGTTGGCCGACAGCTCGTCGACGTACTGCTCGGGGAAGCCTCCGCCGAACACCAGGGCCTTCGTGCCCGCCGGGAGCGCGCTGTCGCGCAGGGGGTCGACGACGGCGATCTCGGCGCCGGCGGCCGTCATGAGTTCGAGCGACTCGGCGTAGGAGTAGCTGAAGATGCTGCCCCCGGCGACGGCGATCAGCGGGGGTTCGCCCTCGAACTCGACGGGGTCGCCGATGGCGCTCTCGGCCGACCACGGCTCGGAGGTCAGCGGGGGGACCGAGCGGCAGATGCCGAGCAGGCGGTCGAGGTCGACCGAGTCGAGCATGAGCTCACCGAGGCGGCGGATCGCGCGGACCGCCTCGACGGAGCGCTCGACGACCGGGACGAGGCCCTGCGCGCGGGGCGGGAGGACGACCTGGTCGCGGCGGCGCAGGACACCGAGGACGGGGACCTCGATCGCGTCGAGGGCCTCGCGCAGGATGTGCTCGTGGCGGTCGGATACGACCCGGGTGAGGATCACACCGCCGAGCCACAGGGGTTCGTGGAAGGACTTGAAGCCGTGCACCAGCGCCGCCACCGACTGGCCGGTGAAGCCGCAGTCGACGACGAGGATGACCGGGGCTCGCAGCATCCCGGCGACCTGGGCGGTGCTCTCGGTGTCGGCGCGCCCGCCGAGCCCGTCGAACAGACCCAGGGTGCCCTCGACGACCGCCACGTCGGCGCCCTGGGAGCCGTGCGCGAACAGCTGGGACAGCAGCGCCGGCGAGGTCAGCTGCGGGTCGAGGTTGCGCCCGACCCGCCCGCCGGCCAGGCCGAGGTATCCCGCGTCGACGTAGTCGGGGCCGACCTTGAAGGCGGCCGGCTTCAGACCGCGCGAGCTCAGCGCGGCCAGCAGGCCGGCGGTGACCGCCGTCTTGCCGTGCCCGGAGGAGGGCGAGGCGACGATGAAACGGGGGATGGCGGTCATTACTCCTCCGATGGATGGTTGCGAGCCTTAAATAGTGCCCGGCTTCGGCAAATCCCGGTGTACCGGGTCGCATCGGCGCCGGTGGCCCGGGGCGGGCACAGGCGGGGCGCGTAAACTCGCCGCCGTGTCGACGCCCGGTTACCGCTTCCTCGCCTCGCCCCGCTGGCTCGGGATCATCGCGGGCGGGATCGTGGCCATGGCGCTGTGCGCGTTCCTCGCCCAGTGGCAGTACGGGCGCTACGAGGAGCGCGCCGCGGCCAACGACCGTGTAACCGCCGCCGCCGACTCCCAGCCGCGCGCGCTGAGCGAGGTCCTCCCGCCCGGCTCCGGCCTCGCCGAGGACGACCAGTGGACGCTGGTGACCGCGACCGGCACCTTCGACGCCGCCAACCAGATCTTCCTGCGCGGCCGGACCGTCGACGGCAACACCGGCTGGGAGGTCGTCGTCCCGCTCGTCCTGCCCGACGGTCGCGCGGTCCTCGTCGACCGCGGCTGGGTTCCGCAGGGCGACAAGGGCGCGACGCACCCCCCGGACGTGGCACCGGTCCCGTCGGGCGAGGTCACCGTCGACGGCCGGATCCGCCCGCCGGAGACCGCGATCGGCGAGATCGCCGAACTCAACGGCGCGCTCCAGACCCGCCGCCTCAACCCCGAGCTGATCGGCGGGGCCCTCCCATACCCCGTCCTGGCCGGGTACATGACGCCCGACGAGCCCGAGGAGGGCTTCAAGGCGATCCCGGTTCCCGAGCAGCGCAGCTGGCAGAACTTCGCCTACGCCTACCAGTGGTGGCTGTTCGCCGCGCTCATCCCGATCGGGCTGGTCATCCTCGCCCGCAAGGAGAAGCGCGGGGACTCCAAGGAGGCACTTTCCGGGGACCGCGTCGATGGCGGGGAACCTGTACGTTCTGGCGTATGACGACCGCCCGTTTCCGCACCGCGAGCGACCCGCTCAACGAGTTCTCGCTCGACGCCGCGCCCCACGGCGTCCCGGTGCTGCCGGTCCCGGTCACCGGTCCCCCGTCGCAGCGTTCGCGCGGCACCGTTCGGCGCAGTGGTGAGGTCTTCCTCACCTCCATCGGACCGGTTCGCGTCACCGATCGCCGCGTCTACACGCCCGCCGTGACGCTGCCGCTGCGCGAGGTGTCGTGGCGGGTCGACAACCGCGTCGGCGCGTTCCAGGAAACCCCCGAGTGGGCGACGGTCGCCGGGCTGGTCGGCATCCCCTTCACGCTGGGGCTCAGCCTCCTGCTGCTCACCGTCAAGGAAACAGTGTTCAGCGGCCACGTCAAGGTCACCATCCGGCACACCACCGGCAAGTACACGATGCGCCTGCCGGTGACCTCCGCCGGCCAGATCGCGCACATCCACAACGCCGTCGCCTACGTGCGGCGGTGGATCCCCCGGGGTTCCCGGGCGGGTCATACGATGGCGGCATGAGTGATCTTCGTTCCGCGGTGGAAGCCGTCCTTCCAGGCGTGCGCGCCGACCTGGAGCGCCTCGTACGCATCCCGAGCGTGGCGTTCCCCGGCTTCGACCACAGCCATGTGCGGCGCAGCGCCGAGGCCGTCGCCGAGCTCCTGAAGGGAGCCGGCCTGCCCGACGTCAAGATCGTGTCGACGACGGCGCCCGACGGCACCCCCGGCCAGCCCGCAGTGATCGGCCGCCGCCCCGCGCCCGAAGGCGCCCCGACGGTGCTCCTGTACGCCCACCACGACGTGCAGCCCGCCGGCAACCCCGCCGAGTGGGAGCAGGACGACCCCTTCGAGATCGTCGAGCGCGACGGCCGCCTCTTCGGACGCGGCGCCGCCGACGACAAGGCCGGCGTGATGGCCCACGTCGCCGCCCTGCGCGCCTTCGGCGACGACCTCCCCGTGGGCGTGACCGTCTTCGTCGAAGGCGAGGAGGAGTACGGCTCGGCCTCCCTCGAGAAGCTGATCGAGGAGTACCAGGAGGAGCTCGCCGCCGACGTCATCGTCATCGCCGACTCCGGCAACTGGGACATCGGGCACCCCGCGCTGACGACGTCCCTGCGCGGCCTCGTCAACGCCTACATCGAGGTGCGCACCTCGACCCACGCCGTCCACTCCGGCATGTTCGGCGGCACCGTCCCCGACGCCCTGACCGTCCTGTGCCGCCTCATGGCGACCCTGCACGACGAGAAGGGCGACGTGGCGATCCCGGAGCTGATCCGCACCGAGGCCTCGCCGCTCGACTACCCCGAGGAGCGCCTGCGCGCCGAGGCGGGGATGCTCGACGGCGTCGAGTTCATCGGCACCGGCCGCCTCGTCGAGCGCATGTGGACCAAGCCGACGGCGACCGTGCTGGGCATCGACGCGCCCGGCGCTCAGGAGTCGGCCAACGCCCTCCAGCCCTACGCGCGGGCGAAGGTCAGCATCCGCATCGCGCCCGGCGAGAACGACATGCAGGCCTTCGAGTACCTCAAGAAGCACCTGCTGGCGCAGGACGTCTGGGGCGCCGAGGTCACCGTCAGCCTCGACCAGGGCGGCCTGCCCTGCGTGATCGACGCGACCGGGCCCGCCTACGACGCCGCCCGCGACGCCTTCGCCGAGGCGTGGGACGGCGTGCGGCCGGTCGACATCGGCGTCGGCGGCTCGATCCCCTTCATCGCGACCTTCCAGGAGATGTTCCCGCAGGCCGCGGTCCTGGTCACCGGCGTCGAAGACCCCGACGCGCGTGCCCACGGCCCCAACGAGAGCCTGCACCTCGGCGAGTTCGCCCGGGTGTGCCTGGCGGAGGCGTACCTGCTGCGCAACCTCGCTCCGAAGGGCTAGGGCTTGTCATGGGAACGGGCGGCCTTCGGGCCGCCCGTTCCCATGTGCGCCTTCGCTCTACGGCCGCGCGGGGCGGCTCAGTACTCCCCGACTCGCCGGCGCCTGGCCAGCAGCCACAGTCCCGTGCCGCCGACGAGGAGCGCCACGCCCGACAGCGCGATGACCGTCGCGGTCGTGCCGGTCACGGCCAAGGGCGGCCCGCTCGGTGAGGGCGAACTTTGCGAAGGACTGGGCTTCGGCACGATCTTGATCACCACATCGTTGTCGTGGTTGCCGATCACCGTGCCGCCGGAGTCGTAGCCACGCACCCGGATGCGGACCGTGAAGCTCTGGTTCGGCGCGGGCGAGACGCAGGTGTACTCCTCGGTCTGGCCGGGTTCCATGTCGCCGAGGTCGCGCTCGCATTCGGCGACGTCGGGAGAGCGCACGACGACGTCGAGGATGGTGAAGGACGGGTGCACGTTCTTCACGGTGATCGTGTAGGTCACCGGGTCACCGGCGTGAACGGTGGTCTTGTCGGCCTTGACGTCGACGGCCAGGACGCCCTCGGCCTCCGTCGCGGTGACCGGCAGGGGCACGATGGTGCTCGCCGCCGACTCGGTGCGTCCGGTCTCGCCGGTCAGCCCGGTCACGCCGAAGGGCGCGGCGGTGAGCTCGCCGTACTTCCCGTCGCAGTGCAGCGTCGCGGTGCCGCCGGGCTGGAGGATCTGGCTCGCCTCCGCGCAGGTGAACCCGGCCGGCGCGGTCAGACCGGTGAGGCGGACGGCGTCCTCGGCCTTGTTGGCGATCGTGAGCGCGACCCGCCCCGCGCCGTCCGCGGTCGGCTCCGAGGCGACCCCGCTGAGACTGAGGCCGCCTTCGGCGGCGGCGACCGAGGGCAGGGCGAGAACCCCGAGCCCGGTCAGCGCGAAGACGGCGGCAAGGCCCCCGACCATTTTAAGCACAGCTTTTGTCTCCATACGACTCCCCATGGATCGTCCCCACTCACCCACAGACAGTGGGCGCTCCAATTCTGCATAACGGAATGTGGAGGGATTGGTTACGGGGAGCCTGTCGACTAATGGATTTCCATACGTTCAGTCGATGTCGCCTCGTCCGCGAAGACGACGGACGAGGCCGGCGATCGGGTCCTGTGACCTGCTGAAAGCCTCCCGGTAAGACCGGGCGGCGGCGCGCACCTCGTCGGTGATGGAGACTTTGTCGTCATCGTCCCGGCGCGGATATTCTCCGCGCAGAACTCTGCCATATTCGCCTTCATCGACCCATTGCTGAAGAGAAGCGGCGCGCGCGACGGCGAAATCGTGAGTGCGCCGTTCGAGCATCATCAATTTGAGCAGACTGTCGCGGATATCGCCGGCCGACTCGAACTCCCGCGCCTGCGCAAGGAAGGCGGTGATGTCCACATCGGACAGATCACCGCCGCCGGCGAGTTTGGCCAGCGCGCGGATGGCCGCCGCCGGGTCCTGGCCGGCCAGCAGCCCGGCGCGGTCGGCGGACAGTTCGGCCTTGCGGCTCCACTCGTAGAGGGCCGCGACGATCGCGCGCAGCGCCAGGGATCCGATGGGAATCCAGGAGACGCCGAGGGCGAGGTTGACCATCAGGTCGAGCATGGTGCGGTAGACGGCGTGACCGGAGGCCGCGTGGCCCAGTTCGTGGCCGAGGGCGAAGCGCAGTTCGGCCTCGTCGTAGAGGTTCACGGTGCCACTGGTGATGACGATGAAGGGCTTGTCCATCCCGATGGTCATCGCACCCAGATCTGGGTCGCGGCTGACGTAGAGCTCGGGAAGTTCGGCGAGGTCGAGGGTCGCGGCGGCCTCGGCGTAGATCGCGTGGACCTTCGAGTACTGGCGGTGGTCGGCGCGGATCGCCGAGCCGAGGTAGCGCAGTCTCAAGGCCCGTTCGTCGAACATGCCGAAGAGCTTGCGCAAGACGACGTCGAAGCCGCGCAGCTCCCGCAGGGCGACCAGGGCGCCGCGGTCGGCGGGGTGCTCCCAGGCGCGGGTGCTGATGCCGCGCAGGACGGTGCGGCGGCGTTGGGTCAGGTCGGCGTCGGCCATGGGCTCAGGCTCCTTGCCCCGGGGGCGGGTCGAGGCGAACGTACTCGGTTTCATGATCGTGCCCCACGCGCGCGTTTCCGTCCATCACGACGTCGGCGCACGAGCGGGTGCCCTCGGCGGCGAAATGCGCCGTCTCGTCGGCGATCCAGCGACGCAGGGGCGCGGCGACCTGCGCGCCGTCGCGGGCGAGGACACGCGCTTCGCGCACCTCGACGGGGGCGTCGACGAAGACGATGAAGGACAGGAAGCGGCGGTTGGCGCGGCGGGCGCTGCCGACGCCTTCGAGGATCAGGACGTCGGGGGATCCGACGTGGTGTTCGCGATCACCGAAGCGGGAGGCGTGCCAGTCGTAGGCGCGATAGGCGGCCGGTCGCCCCACCGCCAGCGGGTCGAGCACGAGCGCGGTGAGCCGGCGGCCGGAACCGTCCAGATCGGACCAGCCGTCGAGCAGGTCGTCGGTGTGCAGAACGTAGGCCGAGACACCGGCGGCGCGAAGGGCTCCGGCCAGCGAGTCGGCCACTGTGGACTTGCCCGCGCCGGTGCCGCCGTCGACGGCCACGGCCCGAATACCCCCCAAAAAGGACGGACGGTCCAGAATGGACTCCGCGAGTTCGCCGAAGCGACCGGTCTCCATCAGACTCCCAGGTCAGGTCGGGTGCGGCGGGGTTATCCCGCCGTCACGATCGATGACGGCCAGTCCGCTCGCGGTAACATCCGCATAACATCTACGGCGCTGCGACTTGACTCGCGTATGCAATTACGGCTATTCGTATGGTGGGTCAGCGAAACGGTGTGGGGCATCAGGAAGAATCATCCATCTTCCCGGTGCCCCACGCCGTATCCGTGTGTTTTGGCAACCGGCCGCCCCAAAAGTTATCCACAACCGGCCGGTAATCCACAGCCCCACCCTCCCACCTCTGGGCATCGCCTCCGACCTGCGGGATCGTCGAGAACACCACAAGACACCCGACAGACCTGGAGCCGTCTCATGTCCGACACCGCGCTGACCGTCATCGGCAATGTCATGACCAAACCGAGCCGCCGCCGACTTCAGCCCTCGGGGGTATCGGTGACCGATTTCCTGCTCAAGTCCACCACCCGCAAGTACCGCCGCGACACCGGAGAGTGGTACGAGGGCGACAGTTTGTGCGTGCAGGTGACCTGCTGGCGGGAGCTGGCGGACCGGGTGTTCGAGTCGGTGGGGAAGGGGGATCCGGTGATCGTGCACGGGAGGTTCGGGGGGAAGAGCTACATGGACGATGGCGTGCGGAAGGCGGGGTACGAGGTGGAGGCGAGGGCGGTCGGGCACGACCTGAGGTGGGGGTTCGCGACCTTTGAGCGGGCGGATGGGGTGTGGGCGGGGGCGGGGTCTGGCGTGGGGTCGCGGGGCGGGGTGGGGGTCGGGCCGCCGGAGCCGGACCTGGACCGGATCGTGCTGACGGGGATGGCGGGGGCGTCAGGGGGTTCGGGGGCATCGAGGGGTGTGGGGGTGGCGGGCGCTGTGGTTCCGGTTCCGGTGGCGGGAGGTGGGCCGGGGAGCGGGGCGGGGTACGGGGCTGGTGGCGGGGCCGGGGTGGGGTACGGGGCTGGCGGGGAGACTGCGCCGCAGGCTGAGGCCGAGCGCTTCGACGGGCTGGCGGAGGGGGTCTCGGCGGGGTAGTTGCGCGGAGGAGGGGCGGCGGGGCGGGGTTACGCATGCCGAAGGCCGCCCCTTCTCCTCCGCCGCGGCTTCGGGGCACACCTCGTCGCTTCGCAGCGTTCGCCTCACAGTGACTCGGCACTTGACCACGCCCACGCCACCCTGCCCGGCGGATCAGGCTGCTCGGCAGTTCGGCAGTTCGGCAGTTCGGCAGTTCGGCAGTTCGGCAGTTCGGCAGTTCGGCAGTTCGGCAGTTCGGCAGTTCGGCAGTTCGGCAGTTCGGCAGTTCG
>NZ_JBFAKK010000003.1:0-204983 GCF_040655735.1 Phytomonospora sp. NPDC050363 | reverse complement strand
AGTTCGGCTGCTCGGCAGTTCGGCTGCTCGGCTGCTCGGCAGTTCGGCAGCCCGGAGTGTCCCCCGCCTTAGAACCGGCTGGGTGGCTCCGCCCCCAGCACCCCCGCTGGGTGGCTTCGCCCCCAGACCCCCACCAAGGACTCCGTCCCTGGACCCTGCTGGGAGGCTTCGCCCCCAGACCCCCACCAGGAACTCCGTCCCTGGACCCGGTCCCGCGCAGAAGACTCGGCGTGTGCGATCGTCCCCGCACCGGCACCCGGCACCCGGCGGTAACCGCTCGGCGCTCGCCTCTCCGCGCTCCGCGCTCGCGTCTCGCCAATGGCGACTGGCCACGCGGCACCCGCTGCCGCCTCCGTCGGCGCCTGCGGGCCGCGTCAGCGTCGCCAAGTCCTCCCCCACACCCGTCCACTGCCCCACCGCACCCACCCCACGCTCTCCCCCTACTCCCCACCCGCCTTGTCCCCCAACCCCGTCCCCCACCCCACCTACCCCACCCCTCCCGGGGGACCCGGTACGGTCTCACGTGGCCTGCTGACCGAACGGATGAGGTGACGATCACGTGACTGCCGGCGGTACTCCACCGAGGCGCCGTCCCGCGGCACATGCCCCCCGCGTCCCGCACGCTCCGCGCCGCCTGCGCCGCCCGCTCGCTCCACGCACCCCGTTCCGCCTCCTTGCCGCAGGGCTCGCGCTGGTCGTCCTCGCGTTGGCGGCGGGGTGTACCGGTGGTCCTTCGGGGGTGGCTGGGGCGGCTTCGTCGTCGGCGAAGACGACGGTGGGGGTCCTCAGCGGCAAGGTGGTGGTGATCGATCCGGGGCACAACGGGGGGAACGCCGAGCATCCGGAGATCGTCAACAAGAAGGTCGACGTCATCACCAAGAAGAAGCCCTGCGACACCACCGGCACCGAGACCGACGACGGCTATGCCGAGCACGCCTTCAACTGGGACGTCGCCCAGCGGCTCACCGAGGCCCTGGAGTCGCAGGGCGCCGAGGTGGTCCTCACCCGCGACGGCGACGACGGGGTCGGTCCCTGCATCACCGACCGGGCGGCCACCGCCAACGACATCGACGCCGACGCGGCCGTGTCGATCCACGCCGACGGCGGCTCGTCGGACGGCCACGGCTTCCACATCATGGAGCCGGTGCGCATCAAGGGGCACAACGACAAGGTCGTCAAGCCCTCGCACAAGCTGGCGGTCGCCATCCGCGACGCCTACGAGGAAGGCACGGGCCTGCCCCCTGCCGACTACATCGGCGAGGACGGCCTCAACCCCCGCGACGACATGGGCGGCCTGAACCTCACGACGGTCCCGAAGGTCATGGTCGAGTGCGGCAACATGCGCCACTCCGGTGACGCCGAGAAGCTCTCCGACGGCGACTTCCGCCAGCGCATCGCCGACTCCATCGCCACCGGCCTCACCACCTACCTCGCGGCCCCGGCAGTCTGAGACGCCCGACCGCCTAGCGGCCCCCCAGCCGCACCAGGACGTCCACTCGGTCCCTCGCACCCTCGACGAGCACGGCATTGCGCTGATCGGACCCGTAGGCCCACTCGTGGGCCGCCTCGGGCGACTTCCCGAAGGCCTTGTGCCGGTCCACGAGCCGCGACATCCGCAAGTCCTCGGCGACGTCGACGAACCAGCTCTCGTCGAGCAGCGCGGCGACCGCACCGAACGGCCCCTCCTCCAGCAGGAGGTAGTTCCCCTCGGTCACGATCAGCGGCACCGAGGGCGTGATCGCGATGGCGCCCGCGATGGGCTCCTCCAGGTCGCGGCGGAACTCGGGGGCGTAGACGGTCTCTTCACCCTCACGGACGCGGCGAAGGAGCGCGGCGTAGCCGGCGGCGTCGAAGGTGTCGGGAGCGCCTTTGCGGTCGGCGCGTCCCAGTCGCAGCAACTCGGCCTGCGCCAGATGGAACCCGTCCATCGGCACGTACACGGCCCGCTCGCCCATCGCGGCGGCCACCCGCCGCGCGACCGTCGTCTTCCCGGCGCCGGGAGCACCGGTTATGCCGAGCACGCGCCGCCCGGCGACCCGCGCCAACATCTCGGCCCGCTCGACACACTCCGCGACGGACTCCAGCACCTTTTGGACCACCCGGCGAGTCTGCCAGTCCGAACGACTACGGCGGCGATCACCCGTTCGTGTAGTCGCTAGCAGCGGTGGGGCAGGGAACGATAATCTTCCATCGGCATGCATCATGGACCAACACGATCATGCCACCGGCCCTCGTAGCTCAGCGGATAGAGCAGGAGACTTCTAATCTCAAGGCCGCAGGTTCGAATCCTGCCGAGGGCGCATGCGTTTTTGCAGGTCAGAGTAGGTATTACTCACTTTAAGTGTACCCGGCGATGACAGACGTGGATTCGCTCGCGGATCGAATAATCCCCTCACAAAGCGGGCGATCCACCTTTCCGACGTCGTCAAACCGGGTCTCCGGCAGGCCTCGCGTAGCCGAGACCGTACGTCGGCGATTGCTCGGAGAGCGGGATGCTCGCCGGTACCCCGTCACGAACGCGACCATCGACACCCTCATGTCGAAGACCTTCGATGACGGCCCACCTCCCGACGGCATCGGCGCATCGACGCCGGCGACGCGCAAGGCGAAGATCAAGAACCACATCCGCCCGGTCGTCGGTCACCTCACGGTCGCCGAGTCAGGTCCCATCGCGGCCGCATCCACAAGGTCATCGAACGCACCGCCGCTGAGTCCCGGCACGTCACCGGGTCCGGCGCCCGATGACAGACGGCGATCGCGTCGGCCTGGTCGCCGCCGGCTGCGGCGACCAGGTCGACGGCAAGCCTTCGCCCACCACCTCGGCCGCGTCCCCGGCCCGTTCACCACGACCGTGGCCGCCGCCATGCCACCGGACGGCATCGCGCGACCCGCGCCGCCCTACTCGCCGACCACGCCGGGCGCGCCGGGAACAGCGGCCTCTACGACAGCTGTTCGGAGACCACGGCCGCGGCTTGCGCGAGGAGTGCTTCGTCGTAGTCGGCGTCGCGTTCCTGGCGCCCTGTCAGGATCGCCATGACAATGGGAGCGCGGTTCGGGGGCCATACGACCGCGATGTCGTTGCGGGTGCCGTAGAAGCCGCCTCCGCCGCTCTTGTCGCCGACCGCCCAGCCTTCGGGGACCCCTGCGGCGATGAGGTTCGCGCCGGTCGTGTTCGTCTTGAGCCATTCGGTGAGCAGCGCCCGATCGGCGTCACCTTGCAGAGCGTCACCGAGAACGAAGGCACGCAGGTCCGCCGCCAGCGCACGAGGAGTACTCGTGTCGCGACTGTCGGATGGGGACACGTCGTTCAGTTCGGGTTCGTAGCGTTCCATGATGGTGGTCTGGTCACCGACTCCTTCGAGGATGGCGTCGAGTCCCGCCGGCCCGCCGAGTTCGTCGAGCAGCAGGTTGCCGGCGGTGTTGTCACTGACGCGCACGGCGGCGTCGCAGATGTCGCGCAGGCTCATGCCGGTGTCGACGTGGTCCTCGGTAACCGGCGAGTAGTCGACGAGGTCGTCGCCGGAGTATTCGACCACCTTGTCGAGTCCGCTCGACGTGTACTTCCGCAAGACGGCGCCGGCGGCGAGGGCCTTGAAGGTAGACGCGTAGGCGAAGCGCTCGTCAGTGCGGTACACGACTTCCTCGCCCGTGGCGGTGTCGACGGCGTAGACCCCAAGACGCGCGTCGAAGGTCTCCTCCAGTCTGGCGAAATCCGCCACGACGGCTTCGGACGCACTTGCCGAAGCGCTCGGCTCCGGCGAAGCGGCCGGTTCGGCCCGAGCGCATGCCACGAGTGGAAGCAGCAGCAGAAGGGGGGCCAGTCCTCGCAAAGCGAGATTTCTGGTCGGCGTGGATGGCAAGGCGTGAACCTCCGTTGGTCGGCAGCCGCTGCTGCGGCTCGGTACGAAACCGACCATCCCAGCCAAGATCAATGCGGTCAAAGACCGCAATGCGCGATTCGATGCCACTCTGGTATAAAACCCGGTCATGGATCTTGTGAAGGCATGCCGGGCGTTCGTGCATGTCAGCGAACAAGGCGGCTTCACCGCCGGAGCGGCCGCGGTCGGCATGTCCCAGTCGGTCGCCAGCCGTCGAGTCGCCGCACTCGAGGACCATCTGGGCGAAGCGCTGTTCGAGCGCTCGCCCCGCCGGGCACGCTTGACCCGCTTCGGCCGGGACGTGCTGCCGGCGGCGCGACGGCTCGTACGGGCGGTGACCGACTTGGAGCACGCTGCCGCCACGGCGCTGGACGAGCCCTTTCTCCTCGCCGTTCCCGACAACTGCTCGACCGGCGACCTCGCCACGCTGGTCGCCAACGCGCGTGACCACGGCTTCAGGCTCGCCCCGCAGACCGGCTCACCGACCACGAGAACCGAACTCGCCCGTACACAGGAAGTTCGCGCGGCCTTGATCGCGGTTCCATCCGACGAAGCGACGTGGGTGGTGCCGCTGGGCCTCGCGGCCGCCCGCGACCACAGCAGGACCTGCCTCTACCTGGAGACCCTGCGACCGAGCCGGACCGACACGTCCTCACCGGCACGCATCTGGATCCAGCCCGAGGACGACGTCCCCCACATCCGCGACCCCGTCCGGCGGCTCTGCGACGCCGCCGGTCTGCGCCCGACACAACTGGCCATCGGCTCTAGCCTCGTGACCGCCACAGCCGAGGTGTTCAGTTCGCACGACCGGCTGCTCTGCTCCCGCGCGCAGGCCGAAGAACTCGGCCTGCGCTGGCGCCCCATCGGCGACGTCGGCGTCGAACGCGGTTTCAGTGTCGCAGCCGACTCCGACCGCGACGCCGAGCACATTCGCATCGAGCTCGCCGCGGATGTCGCCCGAGCACTGGGCGCCAGTGGAGAGGGGCGGCCATGACGATCGAGGATCTCCTGCACCGGCTACGGCAGGATCTTCGCGATGGCGGATTGACCGGCTCATTCCTGGTCCGGAACCTGCACACGGGGGACGAACTCGGCATCGATCCCGACACGGTGCTCCCCATCGCCTCACTCGCCAAACTCCCACTGGCGCTCGCGACAGCGGAAAGAATCCGGCGTGGAGATCTCAGCGGCGCGACCCGGATCCGAGTCGAACCCGGCAGGATCACCTCCCCAGGCCCCACCGGGCTGAGCCGCTTCCAGCACCCCGCCACCATCGCCGTCGACGACCTGCTCTACCTGAGCACCTCGGTCAGCGACGGAACCGCGGCCGACGCGCTGTTCGACCTCACGCCCCCCGACACGGTCGCCGGCATCCTCGCCGAACTCGGACTCAAAGGCATCACCGTCCGCCACACGATGCGGGAACTCAGTGACACGCCCGCAGAACGCTTCTCACCCGCAGACGCCCACCTGGCCCTGGCGCTGGCCATCGACGGCGGCACAAGCGGCCGCGGCCACCGTGTACCTCAACTGGATGTGAGCAGCGCGAACACCGGGACCGCCCGTGCGTTCATCGACTTCCTGCAGGCCGTCTGGACGCCCTCGACGATCGCGCCCCAGGTCGCCGAACGGGTACGGTCCCTCATGGGAGCCAATCTGCTGGTCCAGCGGCTCTCGCCCGACTTCAGTTCCGACGCCGCGGCCTGGTCGTCGAAGACGGCCACCCTCCTCAACCTTCGTCACGAGGTCGGCGTCGTGGCCCACGACAACGGCCACGCCTTCGCCGTGGCCGCGCTCACCGAGTCCCGCGTCGCGGCGAGCAGTCAGCCCGCCGCCGAGGCACTCATGGGGCAGGTCGCACGAACGCTGCGGGACACGCTCCGATCGCGGCCTTGACCAGGACACGCTGGGCACGATGGGGATCTGCGGCGCCGAAACACCATGACGGCACCTTGGTCCCGAATCCGGCCCCTGCTCAGCCTGGCAAATATATGGTTTCTGCGACAAGTACCACATTAGTCCACACAGCACGGTGGCCCGCACCCGCCGCGTTCGCGGACATCACGGGATGGGAACCGCCGTGTCGAGGAGCAGCCGGGTGGGCGTCCGATACCTGTGCGCGATGGCGGTCGCCGCCGCGCTCGGTCTCAGCATCGTCAGCACGTCGAGTCCCGGCTTCCCGGGCTCCGCGGAAGATCCCGTCACCGAGGCGATCCCGAACGCCGACGGCCTGCCCATCGCCTGGATCGGCGCCCCCGCCGACCGGCCGAGCGACGACGCCGACCTGCGCACCCTCCAGGCGACCCTCACGGCCGCCACGGCGGGCCAGACGGTCTCCTTCGACCCCGAGGACTACATCTTCAGCAGCCTCCTCAGCGTCCCGCGCCAGGTGACGCTCGCGTCGGCGAGTCCGTCGGTGCTGTTCGCCCGCTTCACGGTCGCCCAGGGCGTGACCGCCGACGCCAACGTGACCTTCGGCGTCGCGGTGACGGGCGCGGTGGTCACCGTGAGCACCGCCGGCGCGGCCCTCAAGGACATCAAGATCGTCAACCCCAACGCCGTCACACGCCCCACCGGCGTCCAGCTCGCCGCCGCGGCCACCGGGGTGACCATCGACCGCTTCACCATGGACGGCGGCGGCGAGGCACTGTCCTACGGCGTCAACCTCACCAGCGGTTCGGCCGTCATCACGACCCCCGCGATCAGCGGCGTCGCGACCGGTATCGGCGCCGCCGCCGCCTCGGTGGCCCCCAACCTCGCCGTCGAAGGCGGCACGATCGCGGCGACCACGGCGGGCATCGCCCTGGGCACGACCAAGGCGCCCAGGGTGTCGAACGTGACGGTGACGGGCTCAGGAAGCGGCGTCGGCACCGGCATCGACCTGGCGAACTCCAGCGGCGCCGTGGTGAGCTCGCCGGTCGTGCGCGACTTCAACCGCGGTATCGGCGCGACGGCCACGAGCACGGCGCCGGGAGCCCGCATCACCGGCGCGCGGCTCACCGGCATCGGCAGGGAGGGCATCGCGCTCGGCTCGACGATCGGGCCGGTCGTCACCACGCCCGAGATCGTCGGCACCGACACGGCCAACTCCATCGGCGTCAACCTGCACCTGGTCAGCGAGGCGACCCTCGACCGAGTGGTCGTGAGCCACTTCGCCTACGGGGTGTCCACCAACATCGGCGCCACCGGCGTCGGACCGAAGATCATCAGCCCGGTGGTCTCCGACGTGACCGTCGGCGGCATCACGCTGGGCTCGACCCAGGGGGCGGTCATCACCGACCCGATCGTCAGCGGGCTCGGCACCGGCAGCGGCATCAATCTCATGAACTCCGGCCGGGTGACCGTGACCGACGGGCGCATCAGCGGGTTCCTCAACGGCGTCGCGTCGCAGAGCGCCGGTGCCGCCGACTCCGACCGCACCGACATCAGGCTGTCGCGGCTGGAGATCACCGGACCGCCGAACGCCTCGACCGGCATCTCGCTGCTCGCCGCGAAGAGTCCGCTCATCACCGACATCACGGCCGACGTCACCGGCGCCGGGGTCGTCGTGCACGACTCCACCGACGTCGTGATCGAGGACCTGACGGTCATCGGCCACGAAGGCCCCTCGGACTCGACCGGCTCGGCGATCCTCAAGGCCTACGGCTCCCAGAACGTGTCCGTCGACCGCGCGTCGATCGAGGCGGGCTCCTACGGCTTCTTCTACTCCTCGACCACCGGCGCGACCGTCACCAACGCACTGGTCTCCAACGTCGTCCTCTACGCGCTCTACAGCCGCAGCTCCGCCGAGATCGAGGTCAGCCGGTCGCGACTGGAGGACAACGACTCCGCGGGCGTCTTCACCGTCACCGAGGCGGACCTGCCCATCAGCCGCGACATCGACCTCCATGACAACGTCCTGTCCGGCAACCGCGACGGGATCCTGCTCTACTCCGGCACTCGCGGCGTCCGGTTCACCGACAACACCGTCTCGGGGCAGACCTTCACCATCTCGGCCGCCTCGGCGCACGACGTCACGATCGCCGGCAACGAGATCGAACAGGCGGGTGCCGACGGCCTGGCCGCGGTCATGGTCTCGCCGATCCGCGAGGACCGCGACCAGCTCGGTTCGTACTCCTCCTCGGGCATCGAGATCCGCGGCAACACCTTCACCGGCTCGGGGACCTGGCTCCAGGTCGGCTCGCCCGACCCCTCGGCTCCCGACGCGGCCTACCGCACCCTGCGCGACCCGGTCCTGGTCGTCGGCAACAGCTTCCCGGCGGCGTCGACGGCGGTGCGCAACTTCGCCAACGCCGTGGTCGGCGACGACACCGCCACGGCACGCGTCGCCGAGGCGGGTCCCGTCGCGGTCGACGCCCGCGACTACGACGACCCCAACGACTGGGGAGCGCCGTGCCGCCCGACGGGATTCCTCGACGGCGAGCTCGTCTACGACGGGGAGGGGGCGGCGGTGTACGAACTCACCGAGGCTCCGGCGCTCTACCCGACGGACTGCATCGAGTTGTCTCTCACGCAGAGCATCGAGCAGCAGAGCGTGCGCGCCGGTGAGGTCGTGACGTGGACGCTGACGCCCCGCAACGAGGGCCTGCGCGACGCTCCCGCCGGCTGGTCGGTGACCCAGCTGCTGCCGGAGGGGGTCGAGCTGGTCTCCATGAGTGGGGACGGGTACACCTTCGACGGCCTGACCGCGACCGCCGGCGCCGCTCTGCCCGTCGACGCCGACGGGTCCCCGATCACGGTGACCGTCCGCGTCGTGAGCGAGCCGGAGACGCCGGTGACGATGAGGAACGTCGCCTACGTCGCGCCCCTGGCTCCCGCCGACGCCACGGATCTGGACGGGGACGGGTACGCCGACGTCGTCGTCGAACACCGCAGTCCGCTGGAGGTCCCGACCCTGGAGACCGACACCGATGCCTCGGCGACCGACAACGACGCGCAGGGCGTCTGGCAGGTCGTCCCCGGCGGCGCGGCGCCGACGCCGACGCCGACGCCCTCGCCGACCTCGTCGGACGGGCCGTCCGGTTCGGGCGACCTGGCGGTGACCGGCACGCTCGCGGTGACGCTGGGCCTGACCGCCGTCCTGCTGCTCATCGGCGGTGTCGCCACGCTCGCGTTCGCCCGGCGGCGACGGGCCTGACCTGCCACGACGTCCTCGGAATCACGCCTGCCGCCGGCTCTGGAACCAGTCGGCGGCCAGGAGTCCGAGAACGGCCTCGTCCTTCCAGTCGCCGTAGACCCACTGCGTCTGGCGCCGGACGCCTTCGTGGACGAACCCGGCCCGGGTGGCCGCGGTGATCATGCCGGTGTTGTCGGTGAGGGTCTCCACGTTCAGGCGGTGCAGGCCCCGCACCGCGAAGCCGTACTCGCACAGCGCCGCGACGACGTCGGTGGCCAGGCCGCGCCGACGGTGGCCGGGCAGGATAGCCACGCCCAGGTGCGCCGAGCGCTGCTGGGCGTCCACGCCCCACAGCTCACAGGCCCCGGCGAGCTCGCCGCTGTCGCGTTCCTGCACGGAGAAGAAGGCGATCGTCTCGTCCGACTCGGCCACCGCGTACGGCGACGCGCTCGGAGTGCGCGGCAGCCAGGGCCTGGTGTCGGCGCCGGCCCGTGTGGCGACGTTCTCGTAGAGGTTCTCGTGGAGGACGGCGACGTCGGCATCGTGCCGGGGCCGCAGGAGGACTTTCCCGCCGGTGATCACGCCGGAGTTCTACCGGCCCCCGCTCGGTTTCGGCAAGTGGGTTAACCGTTGGCTCCTCAGCGCGCGATGCCCTTAGTGCTGCCCCTTCGTGCTCCCCCCAGGCTCGTCGGCTGGCCACCATCGGGATATGCGTCGCAGCGAGCGGAGTGGGGAGGCCGAGACCTCCGCCGAGGCCGCCTCGGCGCGCTCGGAGGCCGGGCGCGATGAGCGGCCGGTCGTTCGGACCGGTGGGCCGGACACGACGCGGCCGCGTGTGCTGATGCAGCCGCGCGCGATCCTCGCGCTGCAGAAGGCCGTGGGTCAGCGCGGGATGGCGACGCTGCTCGGCGGCCAGTCCGCCGGGCGGGCGACGGTCGACGCCGAACCGGTTCCCTTGCAGCGGCAGGACGGCCCCGAGGAGGCCGCCCCTGCGCCCGTCGCGGCGCCACCACCGCGTCCGCCTGCCGGAGGGCCGCCGGAAGCCGCACCGGCCGCCCCGCCGGTGTCCGCCACGCCGGAGGTCCCGCAGGCGCCGCCGCCCGCACGGGCCGAAGCGACGCCGTCCGCACCCGGGGCACCGACGGCACCACCCGCGCCCGCGAGCCCGGCCCCCACTGTGGACACGGCACCCGCACCTACAGCTCCCACCACCGACAGCGGTCCCACGCCGACGGCGACCGGCGGCGGCGGGCCCGCGGGGCTCGAAGAGCGGGTGACCGCGCGGCGGACCGCCGTTCAGGCCGCCGCGACGGCCCGGCGGGAACGGATCCGGGCGTCCGCGACCGCGTCGGGCCAGGTCGTCTCGACCGCCGCGCTGACCGAGCGGCAGGCCCTCCAGACGAGCCTCACCCAGTCACTCGACCAGGTCCGCACCGCCTTCACGCAGGCCCGCGACGGCATCAACGCCCAGCGCCGCACCAAACTCGGCGAGGTCACCGACACCGCCCGCACCCAGAACGCCGCCCTCGACACCACGATCGACCGGCACAAGACCGCCATGACCGACGCGGCGGCCGCGCAGGCCCGCGCGGCCCGCACCGCCGGTGAGACCGAGGCCGGACGGGCCGTGCGCGAGTGCAACACCCGCGCCGGACGGGCCCGCGCGCTGGGCGAGCAGAAGGCCGGCCAGTACCGCGAGGTCGAACGCGGCCCGCGCATCGGCGCCGAGGCGCGCGACATGGCCGCCGAGGCCGCGCGGAAGATCGAGGACGCCGGCGGTGAGGCCGCCAAGGCCGTCCGCAAGGACGCCGCCGAGCTCGCCGAGAAGTTCACCGGTGAGGGCCGCGACGCCGCCGCGCGCTTCGAGGAGGCGCGCACGGCCGGGCACCGCCGGATCGACGGCGAGCGCGGTACCTCGACCGAGTCGATCAACCGTTCCGCCGATGAGGCGATCGACGGCCTCCAGCGCTCGCACGACCGGTTGGTGGCCGACATCGGGCAGCAGCGTGCGGCGCTGAATCCGGCGCTGGCGCAGCTCGGGCAGGCCGGTGCGGACGGCATGGCGAGGCAGGGCGAGTCGGCGGTGGGTCAGATCGACGCGCAGACCGAGTTGGCGTACTCCTCGCTCGACGGTTTCCGTGAGCGGGTCGCGTCCACGTTGGCGGGTGCGCCGCCGCAGGCCTGCGAGCAGGTTCTGGAGGAGGCCGACCAGGAGTTGTCGAGCAGTCTCGGGGAGTTCGACGCGGCGCAGGAGGATCAGGTCCTGCAGGTCGGTCAGGCGATGGACGCCGGGGCCGCCGAGGCCGCCGGGCGGATCGGGGCGGGGACGGCGCAGGCGACCGAGCCGCTGTCGCGGGCGGCGTCGGACTTCGAGGCGCGTTGCGCCGACACGATGTCGCAGACCAACGGCGGGATCGCCGACACCGCGCGCGACGCCGTCGACGGGATGACCGGGGCGGTCACCGACGTGGACCGGGAGTCCGCGCGGGCGGTCACGGAGGCCGACGCGTCCTGGGCGCGGCAGCTCACCGAGGCGCAGGGGCAGATGGCCCGCAAGGTCGACGACACGATCGGCGCGCAGGAGCGGGTCGTGACCGAGCTCGGCGGGAAGATCGACGAGCGGGCGCGGGAGATCCAGGACGAGAGCTGGCTGTCTCGGGCCGCGAACTTCATCGGCGGGATCCTGGTCGGGTTCCTCTTGGAGCTGTGGGACTTCGTGAAGGTCCTGCTGGTCATCATCCTGGTCGTGCTGGCCGTCGTGCTGGTGGTGGCGCTGATCATCCTCGCGATCGGCGGGATCGGGCTGCTCCTGGAGGTGATCGCGGCGGTCGCGGCGGCCATCGCGGCGGCTGCGGCGGTCATCAAGGTCGTGCTGCTGGTGCTCGCCGTCATCGGCATCGCGGTACTGGTGGTCATCGCGGCGTGGCGCGTCTACCAGGCGTGGATCCGCGACGACCTGTCCGACTACGAGCGGGGCAAGCTCGTCGGGCGGTCGATCTTCGACATCGTGTCCATCGTCATTCCCGGGCGGGTGCTGAAGTTCTTGTCCGAGGCGAAGTGGCTGGCCCGGCTGGCCGAGTCGCTGGGCGGCGGAACGCGCTTCGTGATGCTGCTGATCTGGGCGCGCGGTGACATCGCGGCCGTCCGGGTGATCATCGCCGATCTCCAGACGATCGAGGAGATCATGCTCGCGGTGCGGCGGACGGCGAGCATCACCGAGTTCATGGAGTTGCGCGCGCTGCTTGGCGGGACGCCGAGGCTGCTGCGGCTGCTGCGGGCGGCGCCGAGCGCGGCGGAGTTGCGGGTCGTGGTCACCGCTCTCGGGGGCGACGGGGCGCTGCTGGAGCAGTTGCTGTCCGGTTCGACGTGGACCGAGGTGGCGCAGATGGTGCGGGCGGTCACGGCGGCCGGCGGGGACGCCGCGCTGATCCGCGTGATGATCGCGCGGGCCGGGACGGTCGCCGAGGTCAACCGGCTCCTGGGGATCGTGACCGCCAGCGGCGGCGACGCGGCGATGCTCGGCCGCTTGCTGGCGGGCACCGCGACGCCGGCCGAGCTGACCGGGCTGCTGACCCGCCTGCGCAACAACGCGCCCCTGCTCGACGAGCTGATCACGCTGACCGACGACATCCCGCAGTTGTCTCGGATGCTGACCGCGCTCGGCAACGACGGGACGCGGCTGCGCACCCTGATCGCGGGCGCCGGCGGCAAACCGAGTTCGGCGCTGCTGGCCGACCTGATGGACATCGCGGTCGGCCGGGGGCACGCGGGAGCCGACGTCGCCGACCTGGTCACGCTCTCCGGCGGGAACGCCGCGGAGTTCCAGCGGCTCGGGGCGATGGCGCGGGCCCTGCACGCCCGCACGCTGCCGCCGGCGACCGGGCCGGCGCTGGGGCCGTACTCGGGTTCCAACCTGGCGCACATGTGCGACGAGCACACCTTGGCGCACTACAACTTCGCGACCGGGGTCAACCCGACCGGGCAGACCTTCTGGCCGCCGCACTTCACCGCCGCCGAGGTGCAGGCGGAGTTGCAGTCGGCCGTGACGCTGCTCGACAACGCCGGCGCCATGGCGACGACGCGGACGATGGGGGCCACCCCGGTGACCCTCCCGACGCCGCTGCGGGTCCTCAACGGCGGCCAGTCGAACGCGGTCGTCACGCACGGGACGATCAAGGGGCCCGTGCGGATCATGCTGCCGAGCGGGTTCGAGGTCCAGTTCGGGACCTTGCAGCCGAACGCCTCGCCGGTGATCGGGCAGTTCTTCCCGGTGGCCGGGCCCGGGGTGCAGAACCTGACGCAGGCGCTGATCGACGCCCTGCGATTGATCGTGGGTTAGGGTCAGCCATGCCTGTGAGCGTGCAGTTCGCCGTCCGGAGCGAGCGGGGGTTCGACGTCGAACCCGGGCCCGAGGTCGTTCCCGACGAGCCTTTCCACGACTGGTACGGGCGTCTGCTCTTCGCCGCCGAAGGCCGTGAGGTCTTCGTGGAGGACGACCTCACCGCGCTGATCGCGAGCTGCTTCGAGGCCGTGGCGCGGTTGTCGGCGGGCGAGGACTTCGGGGCCTACGTGACGCGCTATCCGGGCGAGTACGGCCTGGCCGTCGCGGGCGAGGACACGACGGTCTCCGGGCCATCCATTGTGGATGGTGCCGGTGTCGCCGACGCCGTACTGTCCGCGCCGACGGTCGAGCTGCTGCCGGCGTTGTACGAGTGCGGAGCACGGGCGCTGGCGTACGCGCGCGGGCTGCCCGGCGACGAGCCCGGTCGGGCCGAGACCCTCGACGGGCTGGACGGGCTGGCCGCCGAGGCGCGCGCGGCGCTGAAGTGAGCCGGCGCTAGGCGTTCGCCACGCTCTCGCCGTAGAGCGAGGCCCATTCGAAGAGCACGTGCTTCCAGTTGTCGGGCTCGTTCGACGACCACCAGTGGCCGGTGAGCACGACGCCGGCGAAGCGCGCGACCGACAGGGCGTTGAGCCGGTCCTCGACGTAGCCGCCGAGGCCGAACTCGGGAGTGCGGCCGGGGCGGTTGGGGTCGAGGTCGATGGGATTCCCGGCGGCGAGCGCGTCGTCGATGGCGGCGCGGGCCGCGAGGTCCTGGGCCTTGATCCACTTGGCCCACATGTGGCGTTCGAGGATGTGCGCCACGTCGGTGGCCGAACGCATCGCGGAGATGCCCGAGGAGGTTCGGGACAGGTCGTCGTAGTGGGTCTGGTAGGTCGCGTTCTGGGCCGCCGGGTCGAAGGTGCTCCATGCCTCGGGGGTCATGCCCGCCAGGCGCTGGGCGCGGGTCGCGAAAGCCCCTTCGATGCCCTGGCGCTTCGCGGCGAGGCGCTCCAGGTTGCCGGTGAGGAAGGCCATCGGGCTGCTGATCGCCCCCGGGTCGGCGGCGCCCGCGGTCACCTCGGCGCCCGACGCGGAGTTCGTGCCCGGGGTGCCCTCCGGTGCCTGCACCGTCGGGGTCTGGCCGTGCTTGGCGTCGGAGGCGCCCCGCGCGGTCGCGACGATGTTCACCGTGCCCTGGGCGGCGGTGTTGAGGGGGTTCTCGACGGCCTCGACGACGGTCTGGATCCGGTCGGCCTTGAAGCCGAGGCGGCCGAGTCCGAGGGTCAGCGCCCATTCGAGGCCGGCGGAGAAGGCGACGGTCGCCATCATGCCCATGACCTGGACGGCGAGCGCGTTGGCCTGCGCCTGTTCCTGCTGGGCGCTCTGGAAGCCGGTGGTGGCCGCCTCGATGCCGCCGCTGATGCGGTGGACGACCTGTTCGTAGTCGGCGAACTTCTCGCCGAAGCGGGCGCGCCAGCGCGCGTCGACCTCCAGCGCGGCGACGCGCTTGGCCGTGATCGCCTGCTGCTCCTCCAGCGTGGCCAGCCGGGTCGTCACGCTGGGCGGCTTGGGCGCCTTGGGGGAGCGCTGCACCACCCCGGCTCCGGCCCCGAGGCCGCCGCCGGAGCGCTTCAGGCCGCCCGACCGGACGAGTGCGCACACCGCCCGGTTGCCGGCCGTGCGCTGGAGGTCGAGCACCGACACGGGGCCGCGAGCCGGGGACGGTCGCGGGCCCCGGCCCGCTCCTCCCCCGCGAGCCCACCCGCCGGCCGGATCCCGCGCTACACCTCGGGCCATGAACACGGCAACACCCACCTTCGCCGACCGTCGAAACCCACCACGCCGGGCGACCCACCACAGGGCCCGGCGCTTGACAGGCGGCCGCGTTGCCGGGCGGCGGGATCGCGAGCGGATCCGGCGCGGCGGTGGCGGACGTCCTGGTTCGAGGGTGAATTGTCGGCACTGTTCGGGCAAAGTCCCATAAGGGCAGCGGCGGGGGAAGGGAAGTCGGCGCGGGATCGTGCCGGGAGGGGCTTGGAGTGGGGTGGTGCGGTCGGCTTGGGGACGAACGCCGCCCACTACCGTCCATCTCATGAGCGCGAGTGATCGGCTGCTCGGTTTCATCCGGAGTACTCCGGAGGCCGGTGAACCGCTGAGGTCCTTCGGCTTCGACGTCTGGCGCAAAGAGAACGGCGAGGGGTCGGGGCTCGTCTCGGGCGAGGCGTTGGAGCCCATCGCCGGAGAGTTCGCGGGTGGAGCCTATTTCCTGGGAGTTGAGGTGAAGGGCCGCCGACCGGTGGTGTTCGCGAGTTCCGAAGGGGAGTGCGGCCTGATCGCCGATGACCTGCCCGGCGCACTGGGGATCATCATCGGGTTGCAGTGGCAGGACTGCCTCGGGTTCTCCGGTGGCGGCGATCTGGAGGTCATGCAGGTCTCCGCGAGGCATCTCGAACGGAAGTCGATTGAGGACAGGCCCGAGATCGTCGAGGAACGTGCCCGCCTGTTGGGGGTCCTGTCGCTACCGCAGGTCCCGGTGGCCGACCTCGTGGTTCGGCTGTGGGAGGCGGTTTCGAGAACCGAAGCGGCCTACGTGGTGGCCGATGGCGCAGGGCAGGAGTACGGCCCGATGTTCGGCGAGTCGTCAGAGCCTCGGTTCGGGGGTTGGGGTTGAGGTCGGGGTGGACGAGTGGAAAGGGGGCGGTGCTGCGAGGGCGAGCGGCGTAGACGGGACGAGACCGCCGCCCGCGAAGGGATGTCTGCACGGTATTTCCGGAGCTTGGTCGGGGTGGCGGGGTGGCGGGGTGGCACAAGCTTGGCGTGAGTAGCGCGCCCGCGACCGTCGCGGCGTCGGCTGGGTGCGCCGTCCCGACGCCCCGGCTGCTGGAACGGAAAACTGAGGGACGGGGGGTGGAGCGGGCGGTGGTCTGGTGAGGGCCGCGATCGTCGGCCCGCAGGGGGACGGCGCGGCAGAGGCACCGCTCAGAACGCCGGCGTGGGACCGCTGGGCGCCGGACGAGAACTGCGTTCCCACAGTGAGGGGCGGAGGCGGTGATGCGGGCCGATCGTCGACGTGGAGGACGACGATGTCAGGTGGCCATCCGGCAGAGGTTCGGCGAGTTGTGGAGCCCCGTTCCCGGGCTGGGCCGGACCGGATGCGGTTGGGGGGAGTCGCCGGGGAAGTGGCGCCGTCGGTGCAAGGAAAGCGGCGGGGCGTTGAGGACCGGGACAGCCGGCCGGGAGCAGTGAGGCGGACAACGGCCGAGCCGGACATAGCGGAGGCGGGGCGAGTGCGGACAGTCGGCGGCGGGCGGCGGGCGGCGGGCGGCGGGCGGCGGGCGGCGGCGCATGATCGCGCGTCTGAGGGCCGGCAATGCTTTACCTCTGGGGCATCCACTGCCAGGTCAAATCGACGCCGGGATGGCGAGTACACGCGGTGAGGATTCTTCCGTCGCGTCGACCCGCGCTCGCCGTTTGCGGGAGTCGCCGGGGCGTGCGCCAGGGGGCACGGACGGCGCGAGTACTTCGGTGGCGTCGGGGCTCCCGTCGCATCAGCGGCCGAGAATCCCGGACCGCTGGACGCGGGCGGCAGACGGTGCGCGATGGGTGGCAGGCGGTGGACGGGCGGACCCGTCGGCCCTGAGCGATGGGAAGCGGACCGGACCGGTGAGCGGTGGGAGGCGGACCGGACCGGTGAGCGGTGGGCGTGACGGTTGACGAGGACTTGGTCGGCGAACCCGACCGTGTTCCGTGGTTCGCAGCCGTGACACGCCATCCGCACGGACCAGCGCCTGTCACCGGTCCCCGGCCGCCGCTGGCGCTGGCGCTGCCACTGGCCTCACCTCACCCCCAGCCAGCCCGGCCGGGCAACCCAGGCCTGCCCGCCCAACCTGACCAAGCCCGGTCCGGCCCCGGCCCCACCGGCGGCCCGACCCCGCCCCCGCCCGCCCCTACCCCAGGAACTCCGCCACTCGCGCGGCGAAGTCGTCCTCGGAGAGGACGGTGACGCCGAGTTCTTCGGCCTTGGTGACCTTGGAACCGGCGTTCTCGCCGGCGACGAGGATCGTGGTCTTCTTCGAGACGCTGCCGGAGGAGGTACCACCGGCGTCTTCGATGAGGGTGCGCATGTCGGTCCGGTTGCGGCCGGCGAGGGGACCGTTCATACCGCCGGTGACGACCACGACCTCACCGGCGAGGGGGCCGGTGTCGGCGCCTTCGGTGACGGGCTCGGTCATGTTGACGCCGGCGGCGGCGAGTTTGTCGATCACGGGCCCCATGGCGGCGATGTGGGCGGCGATCTTGGGGGAGTTGGCGCCGGGGAGTTTGGGGACACGGGCGAGCGCGTCGGCGTCGGCGGCGCGGATGGCGTCCATGGTGGTGAAGTGGCGGGCGATCTCTCTCGACAGGGTGCGGCCGGTGCGGACGACGCCCAGCGAGCAGAACACTCTGCTGAGGGGCTTGGACTTGGCCGCCTCGATCTGGCCGAGGAGGGTGTCGGCGCGCTTCTCGCTGCGGGCGGCGACGGTGAGCTGCTCGCGCGTCAGCGTGAACAGGTCGGCGACGTCGCGCACGTCCCCGGCCTCGACCAGCGCTTCGAGGAAGGTGCCGCCGAGACCGTCGATGTCGAGCTGGTCACGCCCGACGGCGTACGACAGGGCCGCGAGCAGCCCGCAACCCCCGCTCGCACCGCTGGCGCACTCCCAGCGCTCACCGGAGGTGTCGATCGGCCCGCCGCACTTGGGGCAGACGGACGGCAGCTCGATCGCGACGGCGTCCTCGCCGCGCAGCGCGACGACGGGGGCCTCGATGCGGGGAATGATGTCGCCGGCCTTGAAGACGGTCACGGTGTCGTTGATCATCATGCCGCTGGCGGTGATGAACGCCGGGTTGTGCAGGGTGGCGTACTGGACGACGCTGCCGTCGACCTCGACCGGCTCCAGCACCGCGCGCGGGGCGATGACACCGGTGCGCCCGACGTTCCACTCGACGGCCAGCAGCTTCGTCTGCCGTTCCACCGGCGGGAGCTTGTAGGCGATCGCCCAGTGCGGGTGGCGGGTGGCGAACCCGGCGGCCCGCTGCTCGGCGAGGTCGTTGGCCTTGATGACCACGCCGTCGATGCCGTAGGGCAGGCCCGGGCGCATCGCGGTGATCTCCTCGACGCGCGCCTGGACCTCCTCCAGCGTCTCGTAGACGCGCAGGCCGGTGATGGTGCCGGAGGTGGTCTGCACGCCCAGCTCGGCGACCTGCGCCATGACCTCGGCGTGGGTGCCGCCGTGCAGCACCTCGGCGCCGTCGAGCGCGACGGCCCCGTACCCGTAGAAGGTGGTGGGGATCTGGTACTTGCGGCCGGCGGCGCCGCGCAGGGTCCCGGCGGTGCCGTTGCGGGCGTTGGAGAAGGGCTTCCCCTTGTTCGCGCGGCGCAGCTCGTTGGCGACCTCGAACTGCTCGCGCGTCAGCAGCACCTCCCCGCGGACCTCGACGGTCACCGGCCGCGTCAGCCGCTCCGGAAGCCCCACGATGGTGCCGATCGCCGCCGACAGGTCCTCGCCGACCCGGCCGTCACCGCGCCCGACGAGCTGCACCAGCTTCCCCTCGCGGTAGCGGGCGGCGATGGCGGCGCCGTCGAGCTTCGGTTCGACGGCGTATCCGCCCTCGACGGCGGTGTCCAGCCGCCGCACGAGCGAGGCGCCCCATTTCACCAGCTCCTCGGCCTTGAACACGTTGTCGAGGCTGAGCATGGGAACGGTGTGGGCGACGTCGCCGACCGGCGCCGCGCCGCCGCCGACCTTCCCGACCGGCGAGTCCGCGCGGACGTGCTCGGGGTGCTCGCGCTCGTATTCGCCGAGCGCCCGCAGGAGGGCGTCGAAGGTGGCGTCGTCGAGGGCCGTCTCGCCGTCGCCGTAGTACGCGGCGGAGGCGCTCAGGGCCGTGTCCACCGCGTCGTTGTAGGCGGTGAGGCCGGTCAGGGCGAAGGCGGGAGTCGTCGTCATGGAGAGATCTTCCCGCATGGGTGCGACACTTTTGGCCTGGGGAAACGCGACGGCGGGGAGTCAGCCGCCGCTCGCCGGGACCACCACGTCGGCTTCGGCCGTGACTCGCGGCTCCCCCTCCCCGTAGGCGATCGCCAGCCGGTAGCTCGCGCCCGGTGACAGCTCGTAGAAGGCCCCCAGCGGGATCGGCACGTCGAGGTGCTCACCCGGCGCCAGCACGAGCGGCGCGCGCAGGACGTGCGTCGCCCACGTCTCCACGGGGCTCGGTTCGACCCGCTCCCCCTCCCGGTCGGTGACGGTGATCCGGAGGAATCCGTAGGAGAGCAGCTGCGCCACCCGGTAGGTCTCCACCGTCCACGGCCCGTCCGGCGGCGGGTTGGCGAAGGCCGGGTCGAGCACGCCGACGCTCGTCGCCGAGGTGTTCGTCAGCCGCAGGACCACCGTCAGCCCGGACCCCGGGTCGCTCGTGTCGAGCGTCGCGGCGACGGTCATGACGGGTTCCGGTAGCGGGCCCAGGAGTTGCGGCAGTTGTCGCGGTGCCCATGGCCGGTCGGCGCACCGATCGGGCCACCCGCGGCGGTCCCGTGATAGGCGACCACGGCGGCGAGGCAGGCGTTGAAGTACGCGTCGGCGACCTGTTCGGGAGTCCCGCCGACCGCCGCCCACAGCGCCGCCTCGGCCGCCGCCTGCGTCGCCCCGTGGAAGGTCCGGCGGCCGGTCAGCGCAGCTGTCAGGGCCGCGTCCCACGGCGCGATGGTCGCGTTGAACGCCGCCTCGTGGTCGGTCGCGTGGTGGTCCTCGTGCCTGCGGTTGGCGGTGAACATGTGGTTGTCGCTGGGGTTCCCCGACGCGCGGAAGGTCGTGTTGCCCGCCGCGCCGCACGCGGCGGCCAGCGCCGGGACGGCCGCGACGACGGCCGCCTTGGTCGTGTTGAGGCGCCAGGGACCGGCCGCCAGCACAGTCTCGTCCCAGCTCCCGGTGTTGTTGCCCACGGCCGTGACCGAGGCGTCGAAACCTCCGCCGGCGGCCGCGACGGTGTTGACCGTCGGCCGCGCGAGCGCTCCCCGCACGACGGGGCTGCTCCAGAACTGGGTGCCGTTCAGCATCGGCCAGGTGACACCGGCGGGCGTGCCGTTGATGACCGCGTCGGCGAGGTTGTTGACCTGGTGGAGGGCACCGGGCGCGAAGTTCGCCGCGCGCTGGACCGCCAACGGCGCGCGGCCCTGAGCGGGGAACTCCGCCTCCATGCCCGGCACACCCTGCGCGGCCTCTTCCTTGTCGCAGTCGGGGCCGCAGCGCTGCACGGTCGGGGCGTAGCCGTTCACGAGCCGCCCGACGGCGCGGTTGCCAGCCGTCCGCTGCAAGGCCATGAGGTCGCGCGGGCCGGCGACGGTGTCGGGGCGAGTCGCGGTGGCGGCCCCCCGCTGCGGCCGGAGCTCGTACTCGGACATCTGTCGACGCATGGGACCAGCCTCCCTGCGACCAGCATGCCGCCCACCGGCACGCACCGCCTGCCCTTTCGGGCAGGCCCGGGGCCCTGGCGAGACCACGGACGCGTCGCACTCGCGCGAATTCGGCACAACGGCTCCGACAAGTCATGCGAGGATCGCTACCATAGTCGCTATGACGACATCGCCCGTCTCCTTGTCACTCGACGTGGACCTCATCGCGCGCCTGCGCTCGCAGGCGAAGAACGCCGGCGTCTCGCTCTCGGCGTACGTCAACGGTGAACTCGCCCGCCGCGAGCAGGCGAAGACCGCGATGACCTACTTCCGGGTCTCCGAACGCATCGCGCACCGCGAGCAGCTCGACGTCGACCACCTCACCGAGGAACTGGCCGGAGACCTCGCCTAGTGCGCTCGAACGGCGTCCGGCGGGGCCAGATCCGGCGCCTGCGGACCACCGTCGCCGGTGACATCCTGATCGCGGTGGTCTCGGCCGACGAGATGCACGAGGCGACCAGCCGCGCCATCGTCGCCAGGATCACCGCCGATGCCGAGGCCGCCGACACGGGCGTGTCCGTGCCGCTTCCCGAGGGCGTCGACGCGGTCGGGTGGATCATGCCCGACCGGCTCAACGAGGTGACCCAGATCCGCCTCGGGCCGACGCTCGGGCAGCTCCCGCAGGCGACCGTCGACCACCTCAACGAGGCCATCGGCGTCGTGCTGGGCCTCCCCCGGTACTGACCCGCCCGGAGGCGACCGGGCATCCTGGCCCCATGAACCTCCCGCCCGTCCTCGCCAGGCTCACCGGCCGTCTCGGCCGGATCGTCCTCAACCGGCCGCGGGCCATCAACGCGCTCAACGGCGAGATGGTCGCGCTCATGCGCGAGGCCCTCGACCGCTGGGAGAACGCGCCGGGAGTGCGCGCGATCCTGATCACCGGCGCGGGCGAGCGGGGCCTGTGCGCGGGCGGCGACATCCGAGCGGTGCACGCCGACGCGGTCTCGGGCGGGACGGCCTCGCTGGACTTCTGGGCGGCGGAGTACCGGCTCAACGCGCGCATCGCGTCCTATCCCAAGCCGATCGTGGCGTGGATGAACGGCCTGGTGATGGGCGGCGGGATCGGGATCGGCGGCCACGCCGGCGTCCGGCTGGTCAGCGAGCGTTCGCGGCTGGCGATGCCGGAGGTCGGCATCGGCCTGCATCCCGACGTCGGCGGCAGCCGGCTCCTCGCCGCCGCGCCCGGCCTCACGGGTCTGCACCTGGCGCTGACCGGCGGCTCGATCGGGGCCGGGGACGCGATCTACGCCGGACTGGCCGACCACTACATGCCGACGGCGCGTTTCCCGGAGCTCGCCGCCGCGCTGACCGACGGCCGGGTGCCCGCCTTCGGCACCCCTCCCCCGCCGGGCGAGCTCGCGCAGGCGCGCGGCTGGATCGACGAGTGCTACGCCGCCGAGGAGGTCGATGAAATCCTCGACCGGCTGCGCGCCCACCCCGACCCGGCGGCGCGGGCGGCGGCCAAGGAGATCGAGGGCAAGTCGCCGACCTCGCTGGCGGTGACGCTGCGGTCGGTGCGCTCGGCGGCGGCGTTGCCGAGCCTTGAGGCCGCGCTCGACCAGGAGTTCCGCCTGTCCTCGGCGCTGCTGCACACCCATGACCTCGCCGAGGGCATCCGCGCGCAGATCATCGACAAGGACCGCGATCCGCGCTGGAGTCCACCGATGGCCGACCCCGCGTTCGTCGCGTCCTGCTTCGCGCCGAGGGACCGCGAGCTCGGGCTGGCGTGAGACCCCGGCGGGATGCTCCCGCCGGGGCCGTCTCACTCGGGAACCGTCGTCGCTAAGGGGCGACCGTCGGCTGACCGCCGGAACCGAAGGCCCAGCCTTCGACCGAGCCCGGCGCGGGGTTGTAGGAGGTCGCGCCGCTCGTGCTGTAGCTCCAGGTGCCGCCCGGGGCGGCGTGCCAGTACGACCAGTAGGCCGAGGCGGGGGGCGTGTTCACGCACGCCTCGGCGGCCGGGAGCGGCAGTCCGTCGACGCGGCAGATGAAGGCCTTGCCCCAGCGCTGGGTGCCGGTGATGACGAACCCGGCGTCTTCGAGGGCTTCCAGTCCGGTGGCGGGATCGCCGAGCGCGCAACGGGTGTCGACGCTTCCGCCGAACGCGGTGAAGTCGACGACGACGGTGACGCCGGTGGTCCCGGCGCAGGCGGCGGCGTGCGCGGGGCGCGCGGTCGGGTCGGCGGCGATGAGCGCGACCGAGGCGAGCGCGGCGGCGAGCAGGAGCACCGCGCGGCGGGTGAGGGTGGACAGGGTCATGTCGGTGCTCCTTCTAGTGGCAGTACAGGAGGGGGTCGCCGGTGGCCGAGCCGTCGGCGTCGAGGTCGGCGAGGCTGGTCGTGCCGAGGCCGAGGACGGCTTGGGCGGTGGCGCGATTGGCGGTCGACGGGTCGAAGGGCCCGGCCTTGAGGTTGATCGCGCCGCGGGTGGCGATGGTTCCGGTGCAGTCGATCTGGAGGGTCTTGACGAACTGGCGGGCCTTGATCGCCGCGCCGAGGCGTCCGCCGGCGAGCAGGGCCTGGGCGGCCAGGCCGGTGCTGTTGGCGTTCTCGACGCCGAGGTCGCTGAAGGATCCGTTGGGCGACTGGACGCTCGCCAGCCAGCGCAGTCCGGCGCCGGCGTCCGGCCAGCGGCCGACGGCGAGGAGCGCCTGGACGGCGTAGGCGGTGGCGTCGACGCTGCTCGTGCAGGTCGACTCTCCGAACAGCAGCGGGTAGCCGCCGTCGGCGCAGCGGCTGCCGGCGAGGAAGCCGACCGCCGTCGAGGGCGCCCCGGTCGTGGTGCGGTCGAGCGTCAGGATCGCCAGCGACTGGCTGAAGGCGTTGCTGTAGTCGCCCCAGGCCGAGGCGTCGGAGAAGCGGCCGGTGGCCGTCTCCAGGGCGCGCAGGCGGGCTTCGAGGTCGAGGCCGGCGAAGGTGCTGGGGTCGCCGCCGCGGACCTGGACGGCCAGCGAGAGCTTCGCGGTGGCGCCGGCGTAGGACTCGGTGCCCTCGCCGACGTAGCCGCCGGTGACGCCGGGTTCGGCGAGCCAGTCGAGGGCGCGGTCGGCGTGGTCGTCGGCCGTCCCGGTCGCCGCGAAGGCGAACACGGCGTCGAGGGTGAGTCCCTGGTCGGGGTAGGCGACGCCGTCGAAGACGGTCTCGAAGCGTTCGCCGTCGACCATCTGGCGGGCGAGCCAGCCGGCGGCGGCCTCACCGCGGTCGACTGTGGGGGGCGATGCCGCGACGGGCGTGGCGGCGAGGACCGCGAGCGCGAGTCCGCCGATGAGGGCGGCGCGCGGCAAGAGGCGGTGTGACATGGGCGTGGTTACGCCTTTCCGGTATGCGGGACCGCGCACCGGTCGTCACGGGCATTGGGGGCGCCTGAGCATCCGGTCGCCGTCCCGCGGACCACGACGGGAAATGGGCGAAGCAGGACGGGCGGGTATTCGGGCTCGCCGCGGTTGCGACCGCGGCCCACCGTTGCGGGTCAGCGCCGGATTTCGACCGGACTTCCCCCGCTACCGTCCTCATTGGAGTTGCAGCAGGCAGTATGGACAGCCGCACGGGGAGTGTCAAGACGGGCCTGAGGGCACGGCCCGAATGTGTGCCGTATCGCTCTGGCGAGCTGGCGCACGGGCGGTCGCCGGCAGTAGACTCCGGTCGCCGGTGATGAGCCGGCGACACAATCGAATCGCGTGTGCGACAAGGGGAAGCCGGTGCGAATCCGGCGCTGACCTGCAACCGTGAGCGGCGAGAGCCGCAAGTCGGAACACCTGCCGTACGCGTGCACTGCTTCTCACTGTCATGGTCTGCGGTGTGGAGCCCGGTAGCCGAGTCTTTCGGGCCCCTGCGGCATTCGTCACGGATGCGCCAGGGGTTCTTTCGTTCCACCGCCCTTCCGGGTCCCCGACGCCGACCGCCCCTCGCGCGTTGAAAGGTGCCCCCGATGCCCGGCAGACCATCCGGCCGAACCCTGGCCATCCTCGGAGCGGGAGCCTCGGTACTCGTGGCCGCCGCCGTGGCCATGTCCCCCTCCGCCCTGGCCGACACCGCCGCCGCCCGCGACGCCGCGACCTGGCAGGCCGGCGAGATCACCGCGGAGGGCCACATCCCCACCGGCTGGGGCACCACGGACTGGGGGCTGACGATCGACACCCTCATCGCCCTGAAGGCCACCGGTGTCGAGAAGGCCACCGCCGACAAGATCACCGCCGCCCTCGAAGAGCGCGCCTGGGAGTACTTCTCCCTCGACCTGTGGGACACCAAGGGCCAGCGCATCGCCGGCGCGGCCGCGAAGGTCCTGTACGCCGCCACGATCTCGGACGCCGACCCGGAGGCCTTCGGCGACTACGACATGCGCCAGGAGGTCCTGGACCTCGTCGCCGGTGCCGACAAGGGCCCCGAGGAGGGCCGGGTCAAGAACAAGGTCACCGACGGCAGCGACTCCAGCAACACCTTCGACCAGTCCCTGGCGATCCTCGGGCTGGCCGGCTCGGGCGACGTGCCGCAGAGCGCCGTCGACTTCCTCATCGACCAGCAGTGCTCCGAGGGCGGTTTCCGCCTGTACCCCTACGCCTTCGGCGGCACGACCGTCAACGGCGACTGCGACGCGCAGGAGAACCCGGTCCTCGACCCCGACTCCACCGGCATGGCCGTGCAGGCGCTCCTCGCCGCCGCCGGGGACGGTGCCGAGGGCGCCGCCGCGGCCGCGAAGAAGGGCGGCGACTGGCTCAAGGAGATCCAGCGCGCCGACGGCGAGTTCGGCGGCTCGGGTCCCACCGAGGCGTCCAACGCCAACTCCACCGGCCTGGCCGGACAGGCCCTGGCCGCCACCGGGCACCAGGCGGAGGCCGACCGGGCCGCCGCGTGGGTCGCCGCGCGCCAGATCACCGCCGCCGACGCCGGTGCGGCGAGCGAGGACGTCGGCACGATCGCCTACAACGACGAGCTGCTCGCCGACGCGAAGGCCAACGGCCTCGACCCGCTCCAGCGCGACACCTGGCGCCGGGCCACCCCGCAGGCGCTGCTGGTGCTCGCGCAGGTCCCGCTGGGCGAGATCGGCAAGACCGACCCGAACCCCGGCGGCTCCGACTCGCCGAGCCCGACGGACCCCACGAGCTCCTCGCCGACGGCGACCGCCACGCCGACCCCCACGGACCCGGCCTCCTCGGCGCCGGTCACCACTCCGGCCACCACGACGACGGTCGGCGTCCCCCCAGGCCCCGGCGGCAACGGCAAGCTCCCGCTGACCGGTTCGAGCCTGCTCATGTTCGGCGGTGCCGCGCTGATCCTGCTGGCAGGCGGCGCGGTGCTGTTCCTCGCCGCCCGCAAGCGCAAGGGGGCGCAAACATCATGAGCACCCCCCGACGCATCCTCCACGCGCTCGCCGCCGTGGCGCTGCTCGCCGGGCTGAGCACGGCGGTCGCGGCATCGCCGGCCTCGGCGGTCGACGGGTCGAAAGGCACGCCCGGCCACTGCCCCGACGCCACCGGCGTCACGGTGGTCATCGACTTCCAGGAGCTCGGCGGGACCACGATCATCCGCTGCGCCCCCGGCGATCAGGCGACCGGGCACGCGGCGCTGAAGAACGCCGGGATCCAGATCACCGGCACCAACCGCTGGGGCGAGGCCTTCGTCTGCCGGATCGAGGGCAAGCCGGGAGCGGCCGACGAACCGTGCATCGACACTCCCCCCGCCACCGCCTACTGGAGCTACTGGCACTCGCCCAACGGCGGGAACTGGACCTACAGCCAGTGGGGCGTGATGAACCGCAAGCCGCCGCAGGGCAGCTTCGAGGGCTGGTCGTTCTCCAAGAACAAGTCGGCGACGAGCAACCCGGCGCCGCGCATCGCCCCGGTGCGGCCCGCGCCGCCGCCCACCGGCGGAAACGACGGTGGCGGTGACGACGGGAACGACGGCGGTGACGACGGCTCCGGCTCGAACGGGTCGGGCTCCCCCGGCGGCGGTGATCCGGCGAAACCCGGCGACGACGAGCCCGGCGCCCCGAAGAAGCCCGGCGAGTCGGGCGCTCCCTCCGCGAGCACCGGCCCGTCCGCGCCCGTCGAGTCCTCCCCGGGCACGGCCGTGCTGCCCACCGAGGCGCCCGGCTGGACCGGGGTCGGCGAGGACGGCATGCAGAACGCGTCGAACGCGACCAGCCGCGGCATCCCCGGCAGCACCCTGGCCGGTATCGCCGTGGTCGCGCTGCTCGCCGTCGGCGGCGGAGCGGTCGCCTGGCGCCGCAAACACGCCCGACGCGGCCAAGAGAGTTGAGCCTCGCCGGACTGTGGCCACCGCTGCCGCGCACCGTTCACCCCGGTGCGTGGTGGCTGTGGTCGCTCGGGCTCGCCACCGCGGCCAGCCGCACCACCAATCCGATCCTGCTGGTCATGATCCTCACGGTGTGCGGCTACGTCGTCGTGCGCCGACGCGGTGACGCGCCCTGGGCGCTGGCCTTCCGGATGTACCTGTACCTGGCCGGGTTCATCGTGACGATGCGGGTGGTCTTCCGGATCGTCTTCGGCGGCGGGCAGGGCGACATCATCCTGTTCACGCTGCCCGAGATCCCGCTGCCGGAGTGGGCGGCGGGCATCCGGCTGTTCGGCGCGGTCGCCGTCGAACAGGTCCTCGGCGGCTTCTACGACGGACTGCGGCTGGCGACGATGGTCGTGTGCGTCGGCGCCGCCAACGCCCTCGCCAACCCCAAACGCATGCTCAAAGCCCTGCCCGGTGCCCTGTACGAGATCGGCACGGCCGTCGTGGTCGCGCTGACGGTGGCGCCGCAGCTCGTCGAGAGCGTCATACGCGTACGGCGGGCCCGCCGCCTGCGAGCCGGCGGGCAGAAGGGCCTGCGTGCGCTGCGCGGGATCCTCATACCCGTCCTCGAAGACGCGCTCAACCGCTCGCTCGCGCTGGCCGCCGCCATGGCCTCGCACGGCTACGGGCGCACCGGGCGGGTGCCGCGAGGGACGCGCCTGCTCACCGGGTCACTGGTCGTCACCGGCCTGCTGGGGGTGTGCGCCGGCCTGTACGGGGTCATGGACGCCTCGACCCCGCCATATATGAGAGCACCCATGCTCCTGGCGGGCCTGGCCGTGGCCACCACCGGTTTCGTCATCGGCGGCAAACGCGTCCGGCGCAGCCGCTACCGCCCCGACCGCTGGCGGCCCGGCGAGTTCACCGTCGCCGCCTCCGGCCTGGCCACCGGTGCGCTGATGTACCTCACGACCCGTGTCGACCCGGCGAACCTCTATCCCTCCCTCAACCCCCTGACCTGGCCCGAGGTCGGCCTGCTGCCGGCCGCGGCGATCCTGGTCGGCGTGCTCCCGGCGTGGCTCGCGCCGCCGCCCGACCTCACGCAGGGCATCGCCGAACCCACCGCCCGCGAGGTGCCCGCGTGATCCGCTTCGAGAACGTGACCTTCTTCCACACCGACGCCCAACGGCCCGTGCTCGCCGAGGTCGACCTGCACATCCCCGAAGGGGAACTGTGCCTGGTCACCGGCCGCACCGGCGCGGGCAAGTCCACGCTGCTCGGCGCCGTCAACGGCCTCGTGCCGCGCTTCACCGGCGGAACGCTCCTGGGCCGCGTCACCGTCGACGGGCAATCCACCGCCGACCACCCGCCGCAGGAGTTCGCCGAACTCGTCGGCGTCGTCGGGCAGGATCCCCTCGCCGGGTTCGTCACCGACACCGTCGAAGACGAGCTCGCCTACGGCATGGAGCAACTGGGCATGGCCCCGGAGGTGATGCGCAAGCGCGTCGAGGAGACCCTCGACCTGCTCGGCATCGCCGAACTGCGCCGCCGCGCGCTGCGCACGCTGTCCGGGGGCCAGCAGCAGCGGGTCGCGATCGGCTCGGTACTCACCTCGCACCCGAAGGTCCTCGTCCTCGACGAGCCGACCTCCGCGCTCGACCCGACCGCCGCCGAGGACGTCCTGGCCGCGATCATCCGCCTCGTCCACGACCTCGGCACGACCGTCCTGGTCGCCGAGCACCGTGTCGAGCGGGTCCTCCAGTACGCCGACCGGCTCGTCCACCTCGACGGCGACGGCCGCGTCCGCCACGGCGAACCGGCGGCGCTGATCGCCGGCAGCGACATCGCCCCGCCGGTCGTGCGCCTCGGGCGCCTCGCCGGGTGGGAGCCGCCGCCGCTGTCGGTGCGCGACGCCCGCCGCCGGGCCGCCGGGCTGCGCGAACGGCTCACCGACCGCGAACCCGCACCGCTTCCCGCCGTCGCCGGCGAGTCACGGCTGACGGCCGAGCGCGTCTCGGTCGCCTACGGGCAGATCATGGCCGTGCGGGCCGTCGACCTCGACCTGCGCGCCGGTGAGGTCGTCGCCCTCATGGGCCGCAACGGGTCGGGCAAGTCCTCGCTGCTGTGGGCGCTGCAAGGCTCCGGGCCGCGCCGGTCGGGGAGCGTCGACGTCGCCGGCACCGACCCGGGCAAGGCCTCGGCGAAGGCCGCGCGCGCCCTCGTCGGGCTCGTTCCCCAGACCGCCGCCGACCTCATCTACCTCGACACCGTCGAGGCCGAATGCCGCCAGGGCGACACCGAGTCGGCGGTCGCGCCCGGAACCTGCCGCGCCCTGCTCGACACGCTCGCGCCGGGCATCCCCGGCGACCGGCACCCCAGGGACCTCTCCGAGGGGCAGAAACTCGCACTCGTCCTGGCCGTGCAGCTGTCCTCGGCGCCTGGCGTGGTCCTCCTCGACGAGCCGACGCGCGGCCTCGACTACCACGCCAAACAGCGCTTCACCGAGACCGTCCGCGCGCAGGCCGCCGCCGGGCGCGCGGTCGTCGTGGCCACCCACGACGTCGAGTTCGTCGCCGGAGCCGCCGACCGCGTGATCGTCATGGCCGAGGGCGAGATCGTCGCCGACGGGCCCACCGCCGAGGTCGTGGTGTCCTCACCCGCCTTCGCGCCGCAGGTCGCCAAGGTCCTCGCCCCACTCCCCTGGCTCACCGTCGAACAGATCGCCGGCGCCCTGAGCGGACAGGAGGCACCCGCGTGAACCGCGTGTCGATCATCGGCATCAACCTGCGCACCGGCTTCGTGCTGACCGTGGCGAGCCTCGCCGGGCTGTCGATGTTCTTCTGGCCCCTGTTCGCCCCGCCCCAGCCGGAGGCCATGGCGCACTCCTCCGACGCGCCCCTGACCTTCCTCATCGCGATGCCGGTGATCCTCGCCGTCGTGCTCGCCGAGATGTCCTCCGGCGGCATCGACCCGAAGGTCCTCGCGCTCCTGGGCGTCCTCTCGGCGGTCAACGCCGGGCTGCGGCCCCTGGGCGCGGGCACCGCCGGCATCGAGACCGTCTTCTTCCTGCTCGTGCTCGCCGGCCGCGTCTTCGGGCCCGGCTTCGGCTTCGCGATGGGCGCGACCTCGCTGTTCGCCTCGGCGCTGCTGACCGCCGGGGTCGGGCCGTGGCTGCCGTTCCAGATGGTGTCCTCGGCCTGGATCGGGCTGGGCGCCGGACTGCTGCCCAAGCGCGTCACCGGCAAGGCCGAGATCGCGATGCTCGCCGCCTACGGGGTCGTGGCCGCCTACGCCTTCGGCTTCATCATGAACATGTGGTTTTGGCCCTTCACCGCGATCGGCACCGGCCTCGGCTTCGATCCGGCCGCCACCCCCTGGGAGAACCTGCACACCTTCTTCGTCTTCACCCTCACCACGTCGAGCTTCGGCTGGGACACCGGCCGCGCCATCACCAACCTCGTCGCGATCCTCCTGGCGGGCCCGGCCGTCCTCGCCGTGCTCCGACGCGCCTCGCGGCGGGCCGCGTTCGGGGCGCCGGTGCGGTTCGAGCCGGCCATCCCGCTACAGAAGGGACCCTGACCTGGGTGTTTGACCCTTCCCGGCGCCGGGTAGGCGACCCGGAGGGCCAACAGGAGGGGAATCACCATGGACTTGCAGGACAAGCGCGTGCTCGCGATCGTGACCAACTACGGGGTCGAGCAGGACGAACTGCTCGTGCCGGCGAAGAAGCTGCGCGAGGCGGGCGCGACCGTGGACGTGGCGGCGGTCGAGTCCGAGGACGTACAGACGCTCGTGGGCGACAAGGACCCCGGCGAGAAGGTCGAGCCGACGCTCACCGTCGGAGAGGCGGACGGATCGGCCTACGACCTGCTGCTCATCCCCGGTGGCACGCTCAACGCCGACGCGCTGCGCCAGGACAACGACGCCGTGGCGCTCGTCAGCACTTTCGCGTCGAGCGGGCGTCCCGTCGCGGCGATCTGCCACGGGCCATGGATCCTGATCGAGGCCGGGGTCGTCGAGGGCAAGACGCTCACCTCCTACCCGTCGCTGCGGTCCGACCTGCGCAACGCGGGCGGGCAGTGGATCGACCAGGCCGCCGTCAGCGACGACACGGGCGGCTGGACCCTGATCACCTCGCGCACGCCCGACGACCTCGGGGACTTCGTCGAGGCCATCGGCAAGGCCCTCGCCTAGCTCAGGCGGCGAGCACGTTGTCGCGCCGCGATCGGCGGGCACGGGTGACCAGCAGGACGGCGTCGACGATGAACAGCACGAAGGCGACGTTCATGAGCAGGCCGAAGGGCATGCCGGGGATGTAGAAGCGCGCGCCCTCCCACAGGTCGGGGGCGCCGTCGCCCCACCATCCGCTGTCGGCGGCGGCGAAGTAGACGGCGCATGAGCTCGGGATGAGCATGACCGCGCCGACGACCCCTGCCCTGCCCGCGGGCACGCCGTGGCGAGCGGCGAAGCGCCTGCGCCACACCAGCCACGCCAGTGCGAGTGCGCCTCCGGCCAGCGCCCCGGCGATGACGGGCGCGGCCGGGGTCGGGTGGGGCCGCGAGTAAATGTCGACGGACAGTGTGAAGTCAGCGCGCACCTCGACCTCGGCGGTGTCCTTGTGGGCGACCAGGGCGTGGTCGGCGTTGACGCCCTCACCACCAGGGCGGCGGTCGATGGTCCAGCCGTCGGCCAGGAGTGTCTCCTCAGCCTCGGCGAACAGTGCCCGGCGGGCTTCGTCGTCGGCCGGGAACGGCGGGTGGTCGGGCCAGGAGATGTACATGGCGTTGCGCTGGCTGCTCTCGCCGAGCAGAAGCGTGTTCCACCAGCCGTTGATCGGCCAGTCCTCCTGGGGAACCAGCGAGGGTCCTCCGCCTTCAGGGGCCTCCGCGGGCGGCACTTCGGTCACCAGGGCCATGATCTCCAGGGCGCGCGCGGTGTCGGGCAGCCGTTCGGGGACAGACCAGACCATCGCCGAGGCCGCCGCCGCGCCGAGCGCGATTGCGGCCAGGACGACCGCGATCGCACGGGTCCAGGAGGTGGACTTCGCCTCCCAGCCGTCCTCCCATGCCTTCTTGTTGCGTGCCTCCAGATCGTCCATGCCGCGACGCTACCGGAAACGGTCCGTCTCATGTGGACCTGCGGGTGTCAGGCGGCGGCCAGTCCGCGCAGCGCCGGTGCGAGTTCGCCGTGGAAGAAGTCGAAGAAACCGTCGGGGTCGGGTCCGGCGTTCATCAAGACGAGATGGTCGAAGCCGGCCTCGACGTAGGGACGGGCGACCTCCAGGTAGCGGTCGACATCCGTTCCGCAGGCGAAGTTCTCGGCGATGTCCTCCTCGCGAACCGTCGCGGCGGCGGCCTCGAAGTTGACCGGGTTGGGCAGCTCGGCCATGACCTTCCAGCCGAGCACGCCCCAGCGCATGGTCTCCCATGCGGTGCGGATCGCGGTCTTCTCGTCGGGGGCCCACGACACGCTCATCTCGGCGTACATCGGACCGTTCCCGCCGGCCTCGCGGTACGCCTCGACCAGCGTCTGCTTCGGCTCGGTGGTGAAGATCGCGTCCCCGAGCTCGGCGGCCAGCTGCGCGGCCTGCTTCCCGCCCGCGGCGACGGCGATGAGCGGCGGCTCGTCGGGCAGGTCGAACACCCGGGCGTCCTCCAGGCTCAGGTGCCGGCCCTCGTAGGACCGGTAGCCGCCCTTCCAGAGCAGGCGGATGATCTCCAGCGACTCGCGCAACATCTCCTGGCGGGCCTTGACGGCCGGGAACCCGCGTCCGACGACGTGCTCGTTGAGGCGCTCGCCGGAGCCGACGCCGAGCACGAAGCGGCCGTCGGACAGCAGCGCCGTGGTCGCCGCGGCCTGCGCGATGACCGCCGGGTGATAGCGGACCGTCGGGCAGGTGACACCCGTGGCCAGACCGAGCCGGGTGGTCTTCATCGCGGCGGCGGCCAGCACCGACCAGGCGAACGGCGAGTGCCCCTGCACGTCGAGCCAGGGGTGGAAGTGGTCGCTGATCTCGGCGAAGTCGAAGCCGACCTCTTCGGCGCGGACGGCCTGCCGGACCAGCTCGGCCGGACCGAAGGCCTCGGCGGCGAGTTTGTAGCCGATCTGCATAGCTTTCGACGCTACGTGGATCGGCCGGGACGCACGGGCGGTTCTTGGATCTCCAGCACGCGTTCGCGGCCCGGCAGTCTCTCAGGTTCGCTCCAGACGAACCCGGAGCCGAGCGCCGCGCCGAGCGCGAGCCCCGACCAGGGCCGCCGCGACCGTTTTCAGGGGAAGCCCGAGGCGGCGCAGGGTGCTCACCATCGCAAGCTACCCCGATCCGCCCGCCGATAATTCGTCCACTTCGGACGCTTCGAGATAGCGGGATGCCAGCGACCGCAATGTGTCCCGCAGCTCCGGCGGTTCCAGGACGGTGAAGGGAACGTCGATGCGGCTGATGTACCAGGCCAGGTCCACAAGGGAGTCCGAGCCGGTCTCCAGCTCGCAGTTCTCGGCGTCGACGGGTGTCAGGACGCCCGCCGCCGGGATCACCCGGTCGGCGACGACCTCGACCGAAGCCGCCAGTCGCACGCGGGCCTGGTAGCGCCACGCCCTGGTGCCCACGCCTCGCACGACATGAGCCGCCGCGCCACCCTCCGGCATCTCGCGCGGGGTGAAGCGGGGGCCGTTCGGGACGCGCGGGCGGATGCGGTCGGCGCGGAAGGTGCGCCAGTCGCCGCGAGCGGTGTCCCAGGCGAGCAGGTACCAGCGATGGCCGGTGTGGACGAGCCGGTAGGGCTCCACGTCGCGGGCGGTGGAGTCGCCGGAGCGGTCGAGGTAGTCGAAGCGGACGCGCTCGTGGTTGTGCGCCGCCGCCGACAGTGCCGTGAGGATGTCCGCGTCGACGGTCGGGCCGCCCCCGGCCGCCGACACCGTGGCCGTGCGCAGGGCGTCGGTGCGATGACGAAGGCGTGAGGGGAGCGTCTGCTCCAGCTTCGCCAGCGCCCGCAGCGAGGTCTCCTCGATGCCGGTGACCGTGCTCGCCGCCGCCACGCGCAGTCCGACCGCGACGGCGACGGCCTCGTCGTCGTCGAGGAGCAGCGGCGGCATCGCGGTGCCGGCGCTGAGGCGGTAGCCGCCGTACGGACCCGTCGTGGAGTTCACCTCGTAACCGAGGATCCGCAGCCGCTCGATGTCGTTGCGGACCGTGCGGGAGGTGACGTCGAGGCGCTCGGCGAGTTCGGCGCCCGACCAGTCGCGCCTGACCTGCAACAACGAGAGAAGGCGCAGGAGACGAACCGAGGTGTCCAGCATTCTTGGAAGTTTGCCAGACGTTGCGGAACCGCAGCTTCCACAATGACGCATAGCGTCGTGTTCACAAGCCGATGAGGGAGAAAGCAATGAGCACTCTTCGTGGAATGTGCACCATCGCCTACTGGGCAGAGGACGTCGCCGCGGCCGTCGACTGGTACGCCGGATTCCTGGACGCCGAACCCTACTTCCGGCGCGACAACCCCGACGGGACGCCGGCCTACGTCGAGTTCCGCATCGGCGACCACCAGGCCGAACTGGGGATCTGCGACAGCCGCTACGCCCCGCCCGGGACGACCGGCAAGCCCTCGGGGGCGGTGACCTACTGGGCCGTCGACGACCTGGAGGGCGCCGTCGAGCGGGCCGTGGCCATGGGCGCCGAGCCGTATCAGCCGATCGTCGCGCGCGGCGACCTGGGCTTCCGGACCGCGTCGGTCGCCGACCCCTTCGGCAACGTCCTCGGTCTGATGGCCAACCCGCACTACATGGAGGTCGTGGAAGGGCGGCGGTCGTGAAGCTCGACGGCACCGAGGTCCTGCTCGCCCGCGACACGGCGGCGTGGGAGGCCTGGCTGGAGGCGCACGCCGGGGACAGCACGGGGGTGTGGCTGAAGATCGCGAAGAAGGGGAAGGGCGGTACCTCGGTGACGCTCTCGGACGCGCTCGACGCGGCCTTGTGCTTCGGGTGGATCGACAGCATCCGCAAGTCCTGCGACGAGGAGTACTACCTGCAGAAGTACTCACCGAGGCGCCCGCGCGGATCCTGGTCGCGGATCAACGTCGACCGCGTCGCCGAGCTGACCGCCGCCGGACGGATGCGGCCGGCGGGGACCGCCGAAGTCGAGCGCGCGAAGGCCGACGGTCGGTGGGCGGCGGCGTACGAGTCGCAGGCCAAGGCGACCGTGCCGGCGGACCTGGCGGAGGCGCTGGCGGCCGACCCGGTCGCGGCGGAGGGGTTCGGCGCGCTGGGGAAGACGGAGCGGTACGCGGTGATCCTGGAGCTGGCGAAGGCCCGGACGGCGGAGCGGCGGGGGGTGGTGTTGGGGCGGGCGCTGGGGAGGTTGCGGGGGGAGTAGGGGGCTGGGGCAGGGAGTGTGGGCGTGCGTCTTCGGGGAACGCGCGCTCTCCTTATGTACCGGGGGCCCGAAGATTACGATACGGGCGGGGTCTGACATTTCGTCGCGGCGGGGGCTCGTCCGGTGTCTGGCTCGTCCGGTGGCCGCCTCGGCTACGCCCGCCTCGCCTACGCCCGCCTCGCCCTTCTGGTGGGCGGCTTGCTTTCGTCGTGTGTGGCTCTTGCGGTGCCTGGCGTGAGTTCCTGGGGCGCTGCCCCAGACCCCGGGCCTCGCTCTGGAAACGGTGGGGTGCTTCTCGCTTTTGGCCGGCGCCCCACTGGCGGTTAGATCCGCTGAAGGTTTGGGTTGGGTGTGTGGGGTGTTTCCGTCTTTCGGCCTGTTCAAGGGCACCTGGGGAACCTGTCGGGGTCAAGGGAAAGTGCGCCCTTGACCCCGACAGAACCCCCAGGTAAGTCCAATCACCGGCCGACCGACGGAAACACACCTCCAGGTCTGGTTTCTGCCGTGCTTCGCACGGCTGATGCGGCACTGAAGACGGAGGCGGCAGCGGCACACGAGATGGTGCGGCCAGCAGCCGCGCACGAGATGGTTCCGCCAGCAGCCGCGCACGAGACGGTTCGGGCGGCAGCGGCACGCGAGATGGCTCCGTGCGGTCTCGCCGCTTTTTCCCCGCCGGGCGGCGGGGAGGGGGCTGGGCCCGGCCGGCCTTCGTTCCGGTCGCCGGAGCGAGCCGGAACTCACCGGCGACCACCACAACACGGACATCCCACCCTTCCGGTTACCCTCCCCCAATGCCCACCACCGCCGACTCGTCCCCCGCCAACGCCACGACCACCGCCGCCGACTCCGGCCCCTTGGCCGCCGTCCTCGCCCCCGCCACGACCTCTGCCGCGCTGCATGCCGTCGACCTCGCCACCGGCGCCGAGACCGGCCTGCACGCCGACCGTCCGGTCGTCATCGCCTCCGTCGTGAAGATCCTGTTCGCCCTGGAGTTCGCGCGTCAGGCCGACGCCGGCCAGCTCGACCCCGCCGACCGGGTCCGCGTCACCGCCCCCGACCGGCTCGGGGGCACGGGCACGGCGGGCTGCCTCGACGACGTCGAGCTCTCCCTGCGCGACCTGGCCGCCTTCATGATGACGGTCTCCGACAACACCGCCGCCGACCTCCTCTGCGACCGCCTCGGCCTGGCCAACGTCCGCTCCCTCGTCGCCGAACTGGGCCTCGCCGGCACGCTCGTCACCGGCTCGCCGCGCACGGTGGTCGAGGCGATGGCCGAGGACCTCGGGGGCCGTCTCGCCGAGGCGAGCGCCGAGGATCTGGCGCGCACGCGCGCGTACCGGCCGGGCTCGACGAACACCTCCACCCCTCGCGACGTGACGTCCTTGCTGTCGGCGATCTGGAGCGACCGGGCGGGCAGCGCGGCGGCGTGCGCGCAGACCCGCGCGCTGATGTCGCGGCAGGCGGACTGGCACCGGATCGCGGCGGGTTTCGACGACGACGTGCTGGTGTCGGCGAAGTCGGGGACCTTGCCGGGGCTGCGCAACGAGGCGGCGGTGGTGGAGTTCCCCGACGGCTCGCGTTACGCCGTCGCGGTGTTCACGCGCCTCGGCACGCCGTATCGGCGGCGGCCGGACGTCGACGCGGCCATCGGCCGGGCGGCGCGCCTGGCGATCGACGAACTGCGCGGTCAGTAGCCGAACACGGCCGACCAGGGCCGCACCGGCGCGGCCGCGCCGTCGTCGGCGGGTTCTTGAGTCCCGAGGACGGTGACGACGGCGGCGGCGAAGTCGGCGGCGGCCGGGTGCGCGTGGCGGGGAGGGCACACGACGGCCGTGCGCGCGACGAGGACGTCGTCGGCGAGGGGGCGCCAGACCGCGCGGGCCTCCTTGCGGGCGACGTCGCCGGTGTCGAAGGCGACTCCGCGTCCGGCGAGTACGAGGCCGAGCACGAATTCGGGGTTCTGGGCGTGGTGGACGCCCGTGGGCTCGAAGCCGTGCTCGCGGCAGGCGGCGAGGACTTCGTCGTAGAAGCCGGGCGCGGCGGCCCGGGGCCTGGTGACCAGGCCCTGCCCGGCGAGGTCGGCGAGCGTGAGGCGGGCTCGCGCGGCCAGGGGTGAGTCGCGGGGGAGGACCACGCCGAGGGGGGCCTCGGTCTCGGCGGCGACGGCGAGGCCGTCAAGTTCGGCGGGCCGCCGGACCACGCCGGCGTCGAGCTGCCGTTCGGCGAGCAGCCGCAGCTGCTCGTCGGTGGTGAGCTCCTGGAGGTCCAGGTCGAGGCCGGGGCGGCGGTCGGCGAAGGCGGCGGCGATCGCGGCGAGGGCCTTGCCCGACACGTCGGAGGGGACGCCGGCGCGCAGGGCGCCGATCTCGCCGCGGTGGGCCTGCCTGCTCAGCTCGACGGCCCGGTCGAGGCGGGCGAGGATCTCGACGGTCTCGCCGAGCAGGACGCGCCCGGCGTCGGTGAGGCCGACTCCGCGCGAGTCGCGGTCGAAGAGGCGGACGCCGAGTTCGGTCTCCAGCCTGCGGATGCGCTGGCTCAGCGGCGGCTGGGCCATGCCGAGGCGTTCGGCGGCGCGCCCGAAGTGACGTTCCTCGCTCACCACGACGAAGTAGCGCAGGTGCCGCACCAGGTCCACGCGGCGACCATATCAATCCGGGTATCGGCTCTTGCGGCAACCGATCTTGGACGGCGGCCCGGCGGCCGTGCTTTGGTGTCGGGCATGTCCGATTCCACGTTCCTCACCCGGCGCCGGATGCTGGCCGCCTCGGCGGCCGGAGCCGTCGCCGCGACCGGTGTCCCCGCCGCCGCGCACGCCGCCGCCCCGAAAGCGAAGTCCGCCTTCGAGACGGAGGTGACCATGCGCTGGCTCGGCAACAACTCCTGGGAGATCACCGGAGCCGGCAAGACGATCCTCATCGACCCGTGGCTCACCCGCTTCTGGACCGGGACCTACACGCCGGAAGGCGCCTCGCCGAACGTCAAGATCGAGGTGAAGCCCGAGCTCATCGACCCCTATGTCCAGACCGCGCACCACATCCTCGTGACGCACGGCCACTACGACCACATCACCGACGTGCCCTACATCGCCGACAAGACCGGCGCGATGGTCATCGGCAGCGAGAGCCACCTCAACATGATCAAGGCACTGGGCGCCCGCACGAAGCGGCTGTCGCTGGTGCGCGGCGGCGAGTTCTTCCAGGAGGAGGGCTACACGATCGAGGTGTTCCGGTCCTCGCACTCGGCCGGGGGCGGCAAGATCCCCTTCCCGGGGACCCGCCCGGGTTCGCCGCCGAAGCGCCCGAAGGTCATCGGCGACCTCGTCGAAGGCGACAGTCTCGCCTACATGCTCACCATCGGCGACGTGAAGATCATGAACTTCGGGTCCTCGAACTACATCGCCCGCGAGATCGAGGGCCTGCGTCCCGACGTGGTCCTCGTGCAGCCGGGCGGCGGCAGCACGCCCGCCTACGTGCCGCGCCTGTTCGAGGCCCTCGGTGAGCCGCGCTACGTCATCCCGACCCACTGGGACGACTTCGACCTGCCGCTGACCGAGGAGGCCGAGGACTGGGGGGGCCTCGACGCGCTGCGCGAGGCGGTCGCGAAGGCCTCCCCGCGCAGCGAGTTCGTCAAGATCGACCACCTGGAGCGTTTCACGCTCCGGTGACCGACACCCGCGTCCGGTGATGGCGCGGGGACTCGATCTCGTCGACGACCGCGACGGCGAGGTCGGCGTAGGACAGGCCCTCCCCTTCCGGGAGCTCCTCGCCGCCGAGCCGGTAGGCGCCCGTGCGCGGCCCGGCGACGTCGAGCGCGGGCGGCGGGGTGAGCATCAGCCAGTCGACGCCGTCCTCGCCTTGCGCCCGGAGCCTTTCGAGGCCCGCGGTGTGGGCGAGGGCGAACTCGCGCAGCTCCTGGGGGAAGGCGGCCGGGTCGTCATGGATGGGCCGGCCGTCGGCTCCCAGGAGGTTGGCGAACAGGCCGATCGCGATCAGCCGGGACACCCCGGTCGCCAGCAGGGCGTCGGCGGCGCGGCTGAACACCTCGGCGTCGAGCGTTCCCAGTGCTTTGAGCGCCTCGGGGTCCGACGCGGGCGACACGGCGTTGACGGCCGCGTCGTGTCCCCGGGTGACGGACGCCACCGACGCCGGGTCGCCGACGTCTCCGGCGACGACCTCGACTCCATCGGCGAACTCGGCGTGACGGGCCGGGTCCCGCACGACGGCGGTGATCTCGTGCCCGCGCGCGACCGCTTCGGCCGTGACGGCGCGGCCCGCGCGGCCACCCGCCCCGAAAACGACGATCCTGCTCATGACTCCTCCAGTGTTCGGCGACGTCGGGGACGGTATCCGCGAGAAACCGGTTACCGCAACGAAACCGGAGCTAGCCTCGGCCCATGCCTCATCCGCCCTTCGAACCGGCCTGCCCGGTCACCGCGCTGCCCTTCCAGATCGGCGACAAGTGGACGGCGCTGGTCGTGCTGTGCCTGGAGGACGGGCCGAAGCGCTTCACCGCCATCCGCGCGGTCCTGCCCAACGTCACCGCGAAGGTCCTCGCCGAGACGCTGCGCGCGATGGGCCGCGACGGGCTCGTGACACGCGCGGAATACGACGAGAACCCGCCGCGCGTCGAGTACGCCCTCACACCGCTGGGCCGCACCCTCCTCGACCTCGTCGAGGCCGCCCGCGTGTGGAGCCGGGCCCACCTGCCCGAACTGCTCGCCAACCGCGCGGCGAACACGCGCTGAGCGCCACGCTCGCCGGCGGGTGAGATCATGGAGTCCACACGCGAAAGGGGTCGCTCATGTCCCGGGTAAACATCGACAGCCAGGCCGCCAAGAAACTCGGGCGCGGCATAGGCGACCGGCTCAGCGCGATCATCGACGACGTCGCCGCGACGCACGGCGAGCGCACGGTCGAGGAGATCGAGGCCGAACTCGACCGCCGTATGGCGTCGGCGGGCGTGACCGGCGGGAGCTGGCGCGGCACGGCCGAGGCCATCGCCGCCGGGGAGACCGTCGACCTCCGCGCGCCCTGAGGACTCCGGGGGCGCCGGATCGCCGTCGGTGACACCGATCCGGCTCCCCCGCCGCCTTCGGGCAATGCGCCGGGAGCGCTCCGCCGCGGCCGTTTCGGTGCCAGACTGACGGCGGCCGGGATGGATCGGGCGTCGGGCCGCGGCGCGGTCGCGCGGGCTCGGCGGGAGGTGCGCGGTCAGGACCGCCGGTGGTCATGACCCCTTCCGCAGCGGCCCGGTATGCCCGTAAAGTCGAAGACCCGGCCTTTAGGGAGACGGCGATGTCACAGAAGGTACGCGGCGTGGTGGCCCCAGGGAAGGGCGCCGCGGTTCGGCTGGAGACGATCCTGGTGGGCGATCCCGGTCCCGGTGAGGCACTCGTGCGGATCCGGGCCTGCGGCGTGTGTCACACCGATCTGCATTACCGCGAGGGCGGCATCAACGACGACTTCCCGTTCCTTCTCGGGCACGAGGCGGCGGGCGTGGTCGAGGCGGTCGGCGACGACGTGCGCGATCTGGCGCCGGGCGACTTCGTGATCCTGAACTGGCGGGCGGTGTGCGGCAAGTGCCGTGCCTGCCGTCGCGGGCGCCCCTGGTACTGCTTCGACACGCACAACGCGGCCCAGAAGATGACCCTCGCCGACGGCACCGCGCTCTCCCCCGCCCTTGGGATCGGCGCCTTCGCCGAGAAGACGCTGGTGGCCGCCGGGCAGTGCACGAAGGTCGACTCGACGGCCTCGGCCGCGGTGGCCGGCCTGCTCGGCTGCGGGGTCATGGCCGGTTTCGGCGCGGCGATCAACACCGGCAACGTCACGCGCGGCGACACCGTCGCGGTGATCGGGTGCGGCGGGGTCGGCAGCGCCGCGGTGGCCGGGGCGCGGCTGGCGGGCGCGGCGAAGATCATCGCCGTCGACCTCGACGACCGCAAGCTCGGCTGGGCGCGCAACCTCGGCGCGACGCACACCGTCAACGCCCGGCAGAACGACGTCGTCAAGGCCATTCGTGAGGCGACCGAGGGTTTCGGCGCCGACGTGGTCATCGACGCCGTCGGCCGTCCGGAGACCTACGAGCAGGCCTTCTACGCGCGCGACCTGGCCGGGACGGTCGTGCTGGTCGGCGTGCCCACCCCGGAGATGCGGCTCGACCTGCCCCTGCTCGACGTGTTCGGGCGCGGCGGCGCGCTGAAGTCCTCCTGGTACGGCGACTGCCTGCCCTCGCGGGACTTCCCGATGCTCATCGACCTGTACCTCCAGGGCCGCGTCGACCTCGACGCGTTCGTCTCGGAGACGATCACCCTCGACGACGTGGAGGAGGCGTTCGCGCGGATGGAACGCGGAGAAGTGCTGCGATCGGTGGTCCTGCTGTGACGGTTCGCGCCGAGCGGCTGATCACCTCGGGGAAGTTCACCCTCGACGGCGGCAGCTGGGACGTCGACAACAACGTGTGGCTGGTCGGCGACGACGAGGAGGTCGTCGTCATCGACGCCGCCCACGACGCGCAGGTCATCGCCGCGACCGTCGCCGGGCGCAAGGTGAAGGCGATCGTGTGCACCCACGCCCACGACGACCACGTCAACGCCGCGCCCGAGCTCGCCGAGCTCGTCTACGCGCCGGTGCTGCTGCACCCCGCCGACCGGGAGCTGTGGGACATGACCCATCCCTCGCGCCCGCCCGACGGCGAGCTGGAGGACGGGCAGGAGATCCCCGTCGGCGGCATCGTGCTGCGGGTGATGCACACGCCGGGCCACGCGCCGGGCGCGGTGAGCCTGTACAGCGAGATCATGGGCGCGGTGTTCACCGGGGACACCCTGTTCAAGGGCGGACCGGGGGCCACCGGGAGGTCCTTCAGCGACTTCCCGACGATCATCACCTCGATCCGCGAGCGGCTGCTCTGGCTGCCGCCGGAGACGACCGTCTACACCGGACACGGTGACGACACGACGATCGGCGACGAGGCCGGGCACCTGGAGGAGTGGATCGCGCGCGGGCACTGACGAAGGACGGGCGAGGCGGTCTTCCGCCTCGCCCGTCGACGTTCGCGTGGAGGTGCAGTTCGAGGCGGTCGGCGTCCCCGCGCCCCACTCGCCTTCCCACCGGTCAGGACGAGGGAACGTCCCCGTCGGTGAAGTCCACCAGGAGCGCGACCAGCTCGCCCTCGGCGTCGAAGCACTCGTAGGCGTACCAGATGCTGGCGTCCATGTTGATGACCAGCACGGTGTCGCCCGACTCGGTGGTGAACACCGGGCGGTAGGCCGGGCCGTCCTCGACGTCGATCCCGCCGGCCTCGTCGAGACCCTCGTCGACGTCGGGCTCCCAGTCGGCCCACTCCGGGCTGAACGCGACCAGACCCCCTTCGAGGGAGGTCGGGCCGTACTGGCGCCACTCCCAGCGGACGGGCAGGCCACCGCCGAGGGGCACCAGCACCATGCGCACGATCGCGGTCTCGTCGGGCTCGGTCACGACGTAGACGGGGTGGTCGCCCTTGGGAAGGGACCCCTCGGTTCCGCCGAAGTAGCCGTCGAGTTCATCGCTTTCGGGCCCGAAGAAGTAAAGCTGTCCACTGTTGACGGACATGGTCCCGGCACGTCTGCAGCGCAGACCGTCCTCGGTGCCTTTGAGATACGCCTCGATGATGGCGTCAGCGCTCACGTCGTTCGATCCTTGCTTTGGCGGGAAACACGGGGCCGACGGAGCATAGCGAACGCCGGGGAACAGTCCCACGTGGACACAGGGTGCATCACCTGCCGACACAGGGTGACAATCGACCGGAATGCGTCCGTCCGGGGGCGGATTGTGGTGGTTCGTGGCGACCGGAGCCGACGGCCGTCACTCCGCCGGGTGACCTCTGTCGGATCCCTGACATGGCAACCGCAACCGTTCGGAGGACGGCGGTGTTCATAAGGGCACAAGCGTTTCCCCTTATGGATTGAGGAAGACATGTCCGATCTGACCGGCAAGACCGCCCTCGTCACCGGCGGCAGCCGCGGCATGGGCGCCGCCACCGTACGGGCGCTGGCCGCCCGCGGCGCCTCCGTCGCATTCACCTACGCCAACTCCGCCGACCGGGCCGAGCAGCTCGTCAAGGAGGTCGCGGCCGAGGGCGGCCGCGCGGTGGCCATCCGCGCCGACGCCGCCGACGCCGCCGAGTCGGCGGCCGCAGTCGAGCGCACGGTGAGCGAGCTGGGCGGCCTGGACATCCTGGTCAACAACGTCGGCCGGGGCGCCATGGGCGCCTTCTACGACACGACCCTGGAAGACCTCGACCACCTGCTCGCCGTGAACGTCCGCTCGATCGTGATCACCTCGCAGGCGGCGGCCAAGCACCTCGGGGAGGGTGGCCGGATCATCACCGTCGGGAGCACCGCCAGCACCAAGACCCCGGGGCCGGGCCTGACCCTGTACACGATGACCAAGTCGGCCCTGGTCGGCCTGACCAAGGGCATGGCCCGCGACCTGGGCGAGCGCGGCGTCACCGCCAACCTGATCCAGCCGGGCCCGATCGACACCGAGATGAACCCGGCCGACAGCCCTTTCGCGGAGGGCCAGCGCGTCCAGACGGCGCTGGGGCGTTTCGGCACGGTCGAGGAGGTCGCCGAGACGATCGCGTTCGTCGCCGGTGACGGCGGCCGGTACATGACCGGCGCGTGCCTGACCGTCGACGGCGGCCACGCGGCCTGACACGCCGAAGCGGTGGCCCCGGGAGGGCCACCGCTTCTTCGCGTCGTCAGCGGGAGTAGAACTCCACGACCAGCTGCTCCTCGCAGTGCACGGGCACTTCGGAGCGGACGGGTTCGCGCATGAGGGTCACGCGCAGGTCGCTGAGGGCGACCGAGAGGTAGGGAGGGGCGGTGCCGTTGGTGTGTCCGCCGGCCGCGGCGACCAGGACGGGCGTGATGGTCCGGCTCTTCTCGCGGACGGAGACGACCTGTCCGGGGCTCAGGCGGTAGGACGGGATGTCGACCTTCTTGCCGTCGACGGTGACGTGACCGTGGCCGACGAGCTGGCGCGCCTGGTAGATCGTCCGCGCGAGACCCGCGCGCAGCACGACGGCGTCGAGGCGGCGCTCCAGGAGGGTGACGAGGTTCTCACCGCTCTTGCCGGGGCGCTTGAGGGCGTCGGCATAGGTACGGCGCAGCTGGCGCTCGCCGATGTTGTACTGGTGGCGCAGGCGCTGCTTCTCCAGCAACCGCACCGAATAGTCCGAGGGCTTGCGCCTGGCCCGGCCGTGGTCGCCGGGCGGGTAGGGACGCTTCTCGAAGTATTTGACGCACTTCGGAGTCAGCGGGATGCCGAGCGCGCGGGACAACCGGACCTTCGGCCGGGACTGGTTCACCAGGTACCTCCTCTTTAGGTTAGCCTGTCCTAACTTACCTCAGGAGGTTCGCGATGCATCCCAGCCCCGCCGAGATCACCCGCACACTCGCCACGGGCCGCCTGACCGGCACCGTCCGCACCGGCCTCGGCGGGCCGCTGCGGGTGCGCCACGCGACCGTCTCCGACGGCACACCGCTCCTGCTGGTCCGCGACGGCGGGTCGACGGCCGCCGCGCTGGCCTGCGAGCCCGGCGACGACGTGGCCGCGCTCCTCTGCGTCGACGACGTCCCGCCGCTGGCCGGTTCCCCCACCCTCGGCCGCCTCTGGCTGTCGGGATGGGCGACCGCGCTGGTCGCCGAGGACGCTCGCGACGCCGCCCTGGCCTTCGCCGCCGTCAACCCCGCCGGCGACCTCCTCGCCGTCGGGGAGGGGTACACCCTCTACCGCCTCGACGTGGCCGAGGTGCGACTCGAACGGCGCTCCGGCTGGATCGACGTCGACCTCGACGCCTACGCCGCCGCCGAGCCCGATCCCGTCGCCGCCGACGAGGCCGAACTACTGGGGGACCTCGACGACCACCACCGCGACGAGGTCGCCGCCTTCGCCGTGGCACAGCTGTCGGCGGCAGGGCACGGCGAACTGTCGAGAGACGTGCCGCCCCGGATGGTGCGGCTGGACCGCTACGGAATGGCGTTCACCGCCGGGGAGAACCGCTTCGTGCGGCTCGGGTTCGACCGGCCGCTGACGGGGAGGTCGGACCTGATCACGCGGATGCGTCCGCTGCTGGGGATGGGGTGCGCCTGCCCTCGGGAGAGCACCGGCTGACGAACTCGCGGCAGGGCGCCGGCTTCGTGCGAAAGCACAGCCGCCGCCCTACCTCACTCTCAACCCACCCGCGCCGACTCCCGCTCCACGTCCCCTGCGACCGGTCGCCCCCGGCCCTTGAACGCCCACGCCAGGCCCGCCGCCGTCACCAGCGCCAGCGCTCCCAACGCCGTCCACGTGGCCGCGCCGGGGTGGATCAGCGACTCGCCCCGCAGGGCCTGCCACAGCACCAGCGCCGTCAGCCCGGCGTAGACGACCCCGGCGACCAGCACGATCCGGGCCCGCAGGCCCTCGTCTGCCAGCCTGACCCGCTTGGTGGCGCGCCAGCCGAGCCACAACGCGAGCAGGGGCAGCACCTGCATGGCGTGAATGCCGACGAAGTGGGCGATGCGCAGGTCGCCGCCGACGGTGCTCCACCCCAGGAGGGGCATGCCGGGACCGCCGTCGTCGAGGCCGACGGAGTGGGCTCCGGCGACGCTCTCCAGGTGGCCGGTGTCCTGCCGGGCCATGAGGTATCCGACCGCCAGCCCGCCGATGCCCACCGACATCCCCCAGCGGATCCCCCTGGTCAGCGCGCGGTCGCCGATGGGCGTCCAGGCGAGGAACAGCGCCACGCCGATGTTGGCCAGCCACATGACGGTGATGCTGGCACCCATGACGATCCACAGCGTCGCGTCGAATGCGGTCGCCTCGTTGAAGTGGCTGGTGCGGCCGCGCAGTACCTGCCCGACGATCACCACCATCTCGATGAACAGCATCAGCGCGATGACCGTCCCGAACCACCACCCGGTCCTCTTCCCCTTGCGCAGCAAGGGGATCAGGTAGGCCATGGTGAGGGCGTAGAGGCCGATGGAGAGCCCGAACTTCAGCGGCTTGGCCCAGATCGGCATGTTGGTGAGGGTCCGGTCGTCGACGAGGAGCCCCACCGCGGCGACGACGGCGGTGACGGCCATGAGGCCGGCGAGCCACAGGAGAGGACGGTGGTAGCGGGCCGGAGTCGGCAGAGCCTCTTTTAGATAGTGCTGCTGTCTGGTATCCATAGTCGAACTATCCACTACGATCGGGAAAGATCGCAAGGGGAGATGCGCATGAGAATCGCCGAGTTGAGCCGAGAGAGCCGGGTACCGATCCCGACCATCAAGTACTACCTGCGCGAAGGGCTGCTGCCCGCCGGTGAGCGGACCAGCCCCAACCAGGCCCAGTACGACGCCCGCCACCTGCGCAGGCTCCGCCTGATCCGCGCCCTCATCGACATCGGCGGCGTCCCCGTCGCCGGCGTCCGCGAGCTGCTCGACTCCATCGACGCCAAGGGCGAGAACCTCCACCGCGCCCTCGGCACCGCCACCCACGCCACCCTCACCGTCGCCGACGAGGGCCCGCCGACACCCGGCCAGGAACGCGCCCGCGCCCAACTCGACGCGCTCGCAGCAGCCCGCGGCTGGAACTCCGACAACGTCCGCGCGCGCCAGATGATCGTCAACTCGCTGGCCACGCTGTACGACCTCGGCGACGACGACCTCGCCGCGCTGCTCCCGGCCTACGCCGACTCCGCCGCCTCGGTCGCCGAGATCGAGGTCGGCCTCGTCAGCGCCCGCCCGGACATCGACAGCGCCGTCGAGGGCGCGGTGATCGGCACGGTCATCGGCGAGCAGATCTGGGCCGGTCTGCGCCACCTCGCCCAGGAGCACTACTCCGACCGCCTCAACCAGACCGGCCGCGACGATGGCGAGGGCTGCGACGACCGACCGACCCCCTGACGGCCCCCGACCTGCTCACCGAGCCCGCGCGCCGGGCCCGGTGACCGGGGCCACGCGCGGGGGGATGCGGGATGCGGCTCGGCTCTATGCTGTGTCGGCCCCCTGAGAATGGAGATCGCGGTGCGTCTTGGCGTGGACTTCGGTACGTCGCATACCGTCGCGGTGCTGGCCTACCCGGACGGCCGGACCAAATCAATGCTGTTCGACGACGGGACGCCGCTGCTGCGCTCGGCCGTCTACGCCGACTCCGACGGGCAGATACAGGTCGGCCGCGACGCCGTCCGCCGTGCCGGCCTCGACCCCACCAGGTACGAACCGAACCCGAAGCAGCGCATCGACGAACAGACCGTCCTTCTCGGCGACAGCGAGCACCGCGTCCCCGACCTGTTCGCCGCCGTCCTCAAGCGCGTCGTCAGCGAGGTCCGCCGGGTCGCCGGGACCATCCCGCAGGACGTCGTGATGACCTTCCCGGCCGCCTGGGGCGCGCGCCGCCGGGAGATCCTCACCGGCGCGGCGGCCACCGCCGGGCTGCACAACGTGCGGCTCATCCCCGAGCCGGTCGGCGCGGCCGTCTACTTCACCACCGTTCTCGGCCACCAGGTCAACGACGGCCGGCCCCTCGGCGTGTTCGACTTCGGCGGCGGCACGCTCGACGTGGCCGTCGTCCGCCGCGACGGCAACACCTTCACCGTCCTGTCGACCGGCGGTCTCCCCGACCTCGGCGGCGTCGACCTCGACTCGGCGCTCGTCGACCACCTCGGCGAGCTCATCGCGCAGCGCGATCCGGCGCTGTGGCGCCGTCTTTCCAATCCGGAGGGCTCGGCCGACCGCCGGTCGCGCCAGCTGCTGTGGGACGACGTCCGCGGGGCGAAGGAGTCCCTGTCGCGCACGACGAGCGCGCCGGTCAACGTCCCCGAGACCGACACCGACCTGCACCTGACCCGCGACGAGTTCGAGCGGCTCACCACGCCGCTCCTCCAGCGGGCCATCAACGAGACCCAGCGGGTGATCCGCGAGGCGCGCTGCGAACCGGCGCAGCTGGCCGGGCTGTTCCTGGTCGGTGGTTCGAGCCGCGTCCCGCTGGTCGCCCGCATGCTCCACAGTGGACTTGGAATTCCGCCGACCGTCCTCGAACAGCCCGAGGTCGCCGTCGCCGAAGGCGCCGCGAAGCTCGGCGCGGCCAAACCCAACCCCGGCCAGTCGCCGTCGAACTCCCCGATGTCGAACTCGCCCATGTCGGCCCCGCCCTCGGCGCCGCGCTCGGGTCCGCCCGCGCCGCAGCAGTCCAACCAGGGCTACCGCTCGCCGTCGCAGCACGCGCACAACCCGGCGCCGTCGAACTCGCCGATGTCGGCTCCCCCGGTCTCGGGCCCGCCCGTCTCCGGCGCGCCGTCCTCGCCGATGATGACGCCCTCGCCGCCGCCGTACCGTCCGCAGCAACAGCAGCAGCAGCACGCGCCCAACGCGTACACGCCACCGCCCCAGCAGCAGGCCTACACTCCCCCGCCGCCGCGACCGCCGATCCTGCCGCCGGTGCAGCGCGCGCCGCAGCCTCCGCCGCAGCCGCAGATCATCCAGGTTCCCTACGCGGTACCGGTGCACCAGCAGCAGCAGCCGGTGTTCGTGCCGCGCAGGAACCGCAAGCGCGGCCCCATCATCGCACTGGTCATCGTGGCCCTGCTCGGCTTCTGCTGCTACGGCACGTTCATCAAGCCGAGCGTCACGTCGGGGATCTTCGGCGACTTCTTCACCGACCTCAGCGACGACGGCCCGGTCATGAACGGCAGCGCCTCGGTGCCCTCGGCGCTCAGCTCCTTCTTCGAACCGTGGAAGAAGGCGCTCAACGAGTGCTGGGTCTCCGACTCCGGTGAGGCCTGGCAGGGCCCGGAGAGCGGCGGCTTCACGCGCGCCCTCGACAAGATCGGCGAGGAGCCCGCCCGCGTCTACTGCAGCTTCGACACCGACGTCGAGGACGAGTACAAGGCCGGCAGCATCCTGTTCGTCGACAGCGGCGGCGAGGACTTCGAGAAGGACGTCGCCTCGTCGTTCGGCCTGAAGGACACCTTCAACGGGTCGGGCAAGTCCGGCACCGACGAGTACTCGATCCCCTACGTGGCCATCGACGGCAGCTACTCCTACTACCCCGACGTCGGCGTGGCCATCGCCGGCTGGGGATCCGACGCCAAGGTCACCGACCTCGACAAGCTCTTCCAGGAATACTCCATCTGACGATGACCGCCCGCATGGAACCCGACCCCGAGCGCCCGAACCGCTTCTACCTGTACGTCGGCGACTCGGAACAGTCCCATGTGGACCTCGACGACCCGCTGCACCTCGAGTTCGACTACATCCGCTATCTGTCCTATGTGGTCGACTCCCTCGCCCCCTCGGGCGAGCCGCTGCGGGTGCTGCACCTGGGGGCCGGGGCGCTCACGCTGCCACGGTACGTCGCGGCGAAGAGGCCCGGCTCGTACCAGCAGGCCGTCGACATCGACGCCGAACTGGTCGCGCTGGTCCGGGAGAAGGCGCCGCTTCCCAAGCGCGGCAAGGTGAAGGTGCGCATCGGCGACGCCCGCGAGCAGCTGGCCGCCGCGCCCGACGACTGCTACGACGTGATCGTCCTCGACGTGTTCGCCGACAACGTCACCCCGCCGCACCTGACCACGGCCGAGTTCTTCGCCGACGTGTCCCGCGTGCTGAGGACCGGCGGCAGCCTGCTGATGAACGCCGGCGACGGCGGACCGCTGAAGTACACCCGTTCGCTGGCGGCGACGATCGGCTCGGTCTTCGGCCAGGGCCGCCTCCTCGGCGGGACGACCGTCCTGCGGGGACGCCGTTTCGGCAACATCGTGCTGTGCGGATCCGACCGGCCCTTCGACGACGCCGCCATCGCCCGTCGCGCAGCCGGCGACGTGTTTCCCACCGGCTTTCTCGACGGCGACGAATTCGCCAGGTTCGGAAAAGGAGCACCGGTGAACACCGACGGCGGTGCCGTGGCGTCCCCGGCGCCCCCGGGATTGTGGCCGCAAACCGGGCGAGGGGTCAGGAAGCGGAGTTCCCGCGGCGCAGCTCGTCCCTGATCTCCCGGAGCAGTTCGAGCTGCTCGTCCTTTTCGGCCTCCTCCTGGCGCCTCATCCGTTCCATCACCTTGCGGACGGGCAAAACGACTATGAAGTAGATGACCACCGCGGTCAAGACGAAGGTGATGACGGCGTCGATGAACGTCCCATAGGGGAAGTCCACACCGTTGACGGTGAATTTGCCACCGTTCTCCGAACCACCCGTGACCAGTGTGATCAGGGGCGTGAGGAACGCACCGGTGAATGCGGTGACCATGGCCGTGAGGGCGGCGCCCATGACGACGGCGACGGCCAGGTCGACGACGTTGCCGCGAAAGAGGAATTCCTTGAAACCCTTGAGCATCAGCACATCCTGCCAGAGGCGGTCCGATTGCTCCGTGATCGCCACGTATTGCGTGTGGGCTATTCCACTGCACCATAGGCAATCGCGAACACTCTCGGTTAGCGTCACCGGGCTCGTACGGTACTCCTCACTCCCAGCAAGGGAGTGACCGTGCGAGTGCCGCTGAGTCGCCGCACCGAGGCGAATCGGGGACCCACCGAGTACTGGGGTGAATCCGCGCCGAGCGCGGTAGGGCGATCTTCCGGCCCGAACCCGTCAGCTAACCCGGTAAGCGGCTTGATGGAAGAAGGGTTGCCGTCTTGTCGGCAGACGACTGCAAGTTGCCTGGAAACAGACGAATCAGCAAGACCCGGACTCGCGGCCTGATCCGCACCGCGACCTGTGCCGGTGTTTTCACCGGCGCGATCGTCGCGACCCTCCTCGCCCCCGGCATGGCGCAGGCGGCGCCGAGCACAGAGGACAAACTGGACACCGCCTCGACCGATTACAAGAAGGCCGTCGAGAAGCGCGACGACCTCGTCGAGCGGATCAAGGCCCTTGAGGACACCATCGCCGGTTCCGACCGGGCCATCGACAGCGCCGTCGCGCTGATCGGCTCCCCGGCCACCACGCTCGACGACAGCGGCACGCTGCTCAGCCAGCTCACCGACCTCTCCGACCTGGCCCGCGAGCAGTCGCAGGCCGTCGACGACGCCGCGACGGCGATCGCCGAGGCCAACGCGGCCAAGGATCAGCTCAACACCGATCTGGTCGCGGCCAAGAAGACGGTGTCGAAGCTGGCCGAGGAGAAGGAGGAGCTGGAGAACAAGCTGGCCGAGGAGCAGGCCGAGACCTCGTCGAGCACCTACGACGGCGAGATCCCGGCGGTGTCGGGCAAGGCGGGCCAGGCGGTCTCCTTCGCCTACGGCGCCATCGGCATCCCGTACGTCTTCGGCGCGACCGGCCCGGACGGCTACGACTGCTCCGGCCTGACCATGGCCGCGTGGGCGGCCGCGGGCGTGTCCCTGCCGCACTACACCGTCGACCAGTGGAACGCCACCACGTCGATCTCGCGCGGTGAGCTGCGCGCCGGGGACCTGGTGTTCTACGCCGGTCTCGGGCACGTGGGCATCTACGTCGGCGACGGCAAGGTCATCCACGCGCCCCAGCCGGGCGAGTCGGTGAAGATCTCCGACATCGACATGATGACCCCCGACGGTTTCCGCCGGGTGTAAGAGCTCGTCCGGTGGGCTCCCTGCGGGGACACGGCGGTTTCATCGCACCCACAAGACAAGCCCTGGGCGCCCGCCCGGCCGCACGCACGCGCTGACCCCGCGCGGCCGGGCGGCATCGACCGCGCCGACGCCCGGGCCTTCCTACGGCCCGGGCGTCGGCGTGTTCCCGACTTCGGTGAGCCTGTCGCGCAGGAAGGCCCGCTCCGACTCGTTGCTGCTGAGCGCGAGCGCACGCCGGTACGCCTCGGCCGCCGCGGTCCGGCGACCGAGCCGGCGCAGCAGGTCGGCCCGAACCGCGTGGAAGACGTGGTGTCCGTCGAGGTCGAGCGCGTCGACGAGTGCCAGCCCCGCGCCCGGACCGTCGATCTCGGCGACCGCGACCGCCCGATGCAGCGCCGCGACCGGGTTGGGCGCGAAGGCGAGGAGCTGGTCGTAGAGGGCGAGGATCTGGCGCCAGTCGGTGTCGGCGGCGGTGGCCGCGTCGGCGTGCACGGCGTTGATCGCCGCCTGGAACTGGTAGGGCCCGGGACTGCCCCGGCGCAGGCAACGGCGCACCAGCGCGTGCCCCTCGGCGATCGCCGCCCGGTCCCAGCGACGGCGGTCCTGGTCGGCGAGCAGGACCGGCCGTCCGTCCTGGGCGGTCCGCGCGGCCCGGCGGGAGTCGACGAGCAGCATCAGCGCGAGCAGTCCGGTCACCTCGGGCTCGTCGGGCATGAGTTCGTGGAGGAGCCGGCCGAGCCGGACGGCCTCCGCGCAGAGGTCACCGCGGACGAGGTCCGCGCCGGAGGTGGCGGTGTGCCCCTCGGTGAAGATCAGGTAGACGACGGCGAGCACGGCGGCGAGGCGGTCGGGCAGGTCGGCGTCGCGGGGTACGCGGTAGGGGATGCGGGCGTCGCGGATCTTGCCCTTGGCGCGGACGAGGCGCTGGGCCATGGTCGTCTCGGCGACGAGGAAGGCGCGGGCGATCTCGGTGGTGGACAGGCCGCCGAGCAGGCGCAGGGTGAGGGCGACGCGGGCTTCGGCGGCCAGCGCCGGATGGCAGCAGGTGAAGATGAGGCGGAGCCGGTCGTCGTGCACGGGTCCCTCGTCTCCTGGCCGGTCGGGGGCGCTGAGCAGCGCGGCCTGGGCCTGCCGTGCCTCGCGGGTGGACTCGCGGCGGAGGCGGTCGAGGGCGCGGTTGCGCGCGGTGGTGATGATCCAGCCGGCGGGGCTGGGCGGCGGGCCGGTCTCGGGCCAGCGGCGAACGGCCTCGGCGAAGGCGTCCTGGACGGCCTCCTCGGCGATGTCGAGATCGCCGAAGGAGCCGGTCAGGACGGCGACCGCGCGGCCGTGCTCGGCGCGGAAGACGTCGGCGATGTCCTCGGGTGTCACTCGTCGAAGCTGAAGGGGCGGACCTCGATGGGCAGTCCGGTGATCTCGGCCTCGCGCCCGGCCCAGGCGAGGACCGTGTCGAGTTCGGGCGCCTCGACGATGGTGAAGCCGCCGAGGTGTTCCTTGCCTTCGACGTAGGGGCCGTCGGTCATGACGACCTCGCCGTCGCGTGCGCGCAGGACGGTCGCGGTGCTCGGCGGGTGGAGTCCGCCGGCGAAGACCCAGCCGCCGGCCTCGCGGATCTGTTCGCCGAGGGCGTTGAGGTCGCGCATGACTACGTCGAGGACCTCCTTGTCGGGGATCGGGCCGTCGGGCTGGTACATGCTGATGAGGTACTTCATGGTTCCTCCTAGGGCGGGTCGGCTTCACCCCTTATACGAACGGGCGGGGCGGTTCTCGACAGCCGGCGTCCCAGTCTCGCCGACTTTTCCGGCCGGCCTCATCGCGCGCCGCCGAAGACCTTGCGCAGGACCGTCTCGGCGAAGGGCAGCGCGTGGGGTCCGCGCTCGTAGCCGGTCAGTTCGAAGGGCTGGCGGCCGCGGCGGGTGACCGTCGAGCGCGCCACCGCGAACTCGCGCAGCCCCGCCTCGCCGTGGGTCCGGCCGAAGCCCGAGGCGCCGCGTCCGCCGAAAGGCAGGGACGGCTGCCCGGCGAAGGACAGCGCCGAGTCGATCGAGACCATGCCGCAGGTGAGGCGGTCGGCGGCGGCGCGTGCCTGCCGGCCGCCGTAGACGGCGGCGCCGAGGTGGTAGCGGCCCGACTCGGCGCGCGCGACGGCGTCGTCGAGGTCCGCGGCGCGCAGGATCGGCAGGACGGGCCCGAAGGTCTCCTCGGTGACGACGAGGGCGTCGTCGGGGACGTCGACGAGGATCGTGGGCTGGACGTAGGGCGGTTCGATGGCGCCGAGGCCGCCGGTGAGGGCCCGCGCGCCCCGGTCGAGGGCGTCGGCGATGTGGTGGGTGATCACGTCGAGCTGGGCGGGGACGGCGATCGCGCCGAGGTCGCCGTCGCGGCCGGCGGTGAGCCTGGCGGCCTTGGCCGTGAGGAGGCGGACGAACTCGTCGTGGACCTCGTCGACGACGTACACGCGCTCGATGCCCACGCAGGCCTGCCCGGCGTTGAACATCGCGCCCCACAGCACCGAGGCGGCGGCGCGGTCGAGGTCGGCGTCGGCCGCGACGATCGCGGGGTCCTTCCCGCCGCACTCGGTGAGGACGGGCGTGAGCGTCGGCGCGGCGGCGGCCAGGATCTTGGCGGCGGTCGCGGTCGAGCCGGTGAAGGCGACCTTGTCGACGCCGGAGGTGACCAGGGCGGCGCCGGCCTCGGGTCCGCCTTCGACGAACGTCACCAGCGGTGCGCCGCGCATGGCCTCGGTCGCCGTCTCGGTGAGGAGCCGGCCGACCATGGGGGCGTGCTCGCTGGGTTTGAACAGCACGGCGTTGCCCGCCGCGACGGCCGACCCGATCGAGGCCAGCGGGGTGAGGACGGGGAAGTTCCATGGACCGATCACGCCGACGACGCCGTAGGGCCGCCAGGCGAGCTCGGCGCGCTGCTCCGGCGAGAGCCAGGTGCCGCGGACCCGGCGGCGGCGCAGGACGCGTTCGGCGTTGCGCGCGGCCCAGCGCAGGTGCTCGACGGCGACGGTCAGCTCGATGGTCGCGTCGGCGTCGGCCTTGCCGCCCTCGACGCGCATGACGGCGGTGATCTCCGGGGCGCGGCGGCCGAGGATCGCCGACCAGCGCAGGAGGGCGTCGCGGCGGGCGCCGAAGCCGAGCCGCCACCACCAGGCGGCGACGTCGCGGGCTGTCGCCAGGGAGCTTGCGGTCAGGGTCGGTGCCGTGGTCATGCCGTCCTCCCTGCGCTCGGTTTCACCCTAGGGCGAATCGTGCGGGTTCGGACGGGTTTCAGGCGTGCGGGTTTGCGCCCGACGGCTCTCGGGCCGTCGGCGCACGAACGGTCCTATCAGGAGGGTGAGCACGGCGAGGTCGCCGTGCTCACCGTGACGTCCCCTGGACGGCGCTCGGCCCCCCGACTGGTCAGCGCCTCCGCAGCGAACGCGCGCCCGCCGAACCCGACAGCGCCATCAGGACCGCGCCGAGCACCATGGCTCGCTTGCGGTGCGGGTCCTCGGGGGAACTGGTCTTCACCGGCGCCTCAGGAGGCACCGGGATCACCAGCTCGACCGGCAGCGGCGGAGGCATGAGCGGCGCCGGCGGAGGCGGAGGCCGACGCGGAGCCGGGCCCGGTACGGACGGCGCCGGCGGAGGCGGTGACGCCCTCGGCGATGGAGGCGGCGACACCGAGGGAGACACGCTCGGCGACGGCGGTGGAGTCGTCGGCGACGGCGACGGGGAGAGCGAAGGCGAGGGCGTACTGGGACTCGGCGTCGGCGAGGACGTCGGCGTCGGATCGACCACCGGACGCGGGCAGTAGGCCGCGTCGGCGGAGTCGAGCGCGGGCCAGCGGACGACGGGAACGGCGGGCTCGCCGCCGTCGAGCGCGACGCGGTAGAGCACCGCACGGCCGTCGGAGTCGCCGATCACGGCGTACAGCGTCCGGCCCGGCACGAGGAAGGTCGCGCCGTAGAACCCGCCGCGCGGCAGTCCCCGCACAGGCCGCAGCACGACACGGCCACTGGCGGGTTCGACACTGACCAGGGTCCCGCCGGCGGTCGACGAGATGCCGTAGAGCTTCCCGTCGGAGGCGTCGTAGGACCAGTCACCGAAGCGCGGCCGGGTGGAGACGCGAACACTATCCACAATGGAACCGAACTCGGCCGTGTTCGCCGGGTCGATCCCGATCGACACGATGTGCGCGTCGGCGAGCACGACCAGCCGATCGCCGACCACGTCGCCGACATAGGCGCCGGACAGGCCCTTGAAGTACTCACCCTTGACCGGGCCGATGTCGCGCGTCCGGCCCTCCCGGTCGATGCGGATCAGGTCCGGCCCCGAGCCGTCCCCGCGTGTCGGGGTCAGGCCGTAGAGCGCCTCCTGCTTCTCGGCGAAGCCGACGGCGTTGACGCGGTACGGCAGCGAGGCGACGGTGACCCGCGCGCCGTCACCGTGATCCACTCTGGACAGTTTGTGCTGTTCGGTCATGGGGTCCTGCCACGTCAGGCAGGCCGCGCCCACGGGCGCGGCGGAGGCCTCCTCGCGCACGACCGTGCCGGCCACGGCCAGCCCGAAGACCGCCGCGCCCGCAACGACACCCGCGCAGGACAACAAAAGGGGGATACGGCGCACACGCCGCGCCGAGGCGACCGCAGATACTCGCATGATGACTCCAAGTTAGTGCAAGATAACCCAAAGCCCGGACATATAAGGGGTACAGCGATGAACGTGTGGCTTCTCGGGGCGGTCGTGGTCGTCGGCGCCGCCATCCTGGCGGGAGCCCTCGCCCTTGTCCAGCAACGCTTTTCACCTCCGGAGACGCGCGAGCCCTACAACGAGGTGGCCGGCTCGGTCTTCGAGATCGTGAGCGTCCTGTACGCGATCGTGCTCGCCTTCGTGCTCATCGCGGTGTGGGAGCAGATGTCGGAGGCTCAGCGGACCAGCTATGCCGAGTCGGCCGCGGTCGTCGAGATCTACTGGGACGCCCAGAATCTGCCCGACGCCCAGCGCGTCGCGGTGCAGGACCTCTGCGTGCGGTACGCCGATCAGGTGGTCAACGTCGAGTGGCAGCAGATGACCGACCATGTCGAGGTGAGTCCGGACGGCTGGACGATCGCCGACACCATCCGCGCCCAGTGGTCGAGCTGGTCGCCCACGGGCGACATCGAGAACGCCGTGAAGGAGGACGGCCGCGACCAGATCCGCGTGCTGTACAACGCCCGCGCCGAGCGGCTGGCCACCTCCCAGGACGGACTGTCGGGCGTGATGTGGCTGGTCCTGATCGCCGGCGCGGTGCTGGTGATGGGCGTGCTGTTCCTGTTCGGCATCCCCGGGCGGGCGGCGCACCTGGCGGTCATCACGGCGGCGGCGAGCATGATCGCCCTGCTGCTGTTCTCGGTGTGGGAACTGGAGTATCCCTACGCGCGGGCGATAGCGATCGGGCCCGATGCGATGGTGCTGGCGCTGGAGCGGTTCACCCAGATCGGGTGAGTGGGCGGACGGCCGGGCGAGGCGGTCCGGATCGCGATGATCCGGGCCGCTTCGTCGCACCTCGCCGGGAGGCCGCAAGAGTCGAGCGGGCGGACGGTACGCGCCGCCCAGACGACCGTCCACGACGGACAGTGCCGGTGACGAACCGTTCGGCCATCGTCACTGTTCGCCGCGAGACGTAGCGTCGATCTACCCCCTGGTGGGCACCAGGGTCCCCACGTGGGAGGCCGGACCGTGAGGCACGGGCACACGAGCGGTCCGGCCGGACCTTCGCGGGTGCGGCGCGCGCACGCCGCACCCGCGACATGTCACGTCGCAGCAGGCGTGGCGGACGCCCGGCTCCCCCGTTCGCTGAGGTGCCGGAAGGGCGCGTGGACCCCCGTGACGGACCCGCCGTGCCACGGCGGGAAGCAGAGCCACCCACGCCGGCAGTTCGTAGGAGACGTCGCCGACGGAGACGGGCGTGGCCGTCGCCGAAGTGAGGAACGCCGACGGCTCCGGCAGTTCGTCCACCCCGCCGCCAAGGTCGCGGTTCGCCGGGGACGGCGAGGTCGCCCGGCCGGAGAAACCACGGCACGTCGGCGATGAACCGCTCCCAGTCGCTCATGGGCCATGGTGGCATTGGGGCGCACGTCGAGCAGGGCGCTACGCCTCCGTGATGGTGCGGACTCCCCCGCCCGCCGGCGGGTGCGCCGCGAGCAGGCGGCCGAGGGCGTTGAGGGTCGCGGCGCCGTAGGTGGACTCGGCGGTCGCGTAGCTCGCGGACCACACCGGCCGGAGCACGTCGGTGGCGTCCGGGTCGGCGAGGTGGACCGCGAGCGCGGGTCGGCCCGGCGCCGGGTGGCGGGCGCGGCCTGCGGATGGGACGAGAGCCTCCCTGTCGACGACGAGGAGCAAAGCGCCGACGTCGACCTCGACGACGTCGCCGGGGCCGACGAAGTAGCCGAGGACGGCGTGGACGCCGACCCGCGCACGGTCGACGCCGGTGATGACCTTACGCACGGCACTGGCGGCGTGGGCGCCGGCGGGGACGGTCGGAACGGTGAGGCTGATGCGGTTCACGGTGGTGCTCCGGGGGGGGCAGGAGGGGCGGGGTGTCGGGGCGCTTGGGGCGGGTTCACTCTGCCGGAAGGGCGGGCGCGCTAAGGGCGTGAGGTGCGCTTGGCAGCGGGCCGGCGGATGCGGTCCGCCCGGGGACGCCGGGTGGACGGGTCGTCGGGAGAGAAGCCACCCTCGCGATGACAACAGTGTGGCGACAGCCGGCAGTGGGCGAAGAGCTCGCGAGCCCCACGCCCGGGTGTCTCGACGACGGAATCAAGGGCTCGTGGCCGGCCGGCCCGCCGTCGAACTCGCCTTCCCCGGGCTCGGCGGCGAGGGCCACGTCCGCGAGTCGTTCGAGCACTGAGCCTCGAACACGCGCTGCGAGTGCCCTGGCGTCGCGAGACGGCACCGCCGGGACCCGTCGCCCCGCCCAACGGGCAGGAAAAACCCCGCCCTCCCTGTGTTCCCACAGGTCGGACGGGGCTCGACGGGGTGAGTGACGGGGCTCGAACCCGCGACCTCACGGACCACAACCGGGCGCTCTACCAGCTGAGCTACACCCACCATCGTTCACCGCAGAAGCGGCGACGCCCAATGATAGCGGTACCTCAGGGCCCCGCCGCCACCGGGTTTTTCAAAAGCGGGAATCGGGGCGGCCGGAAGGTGCTCGGCTGCATGTGGCGGGCCCACGCACCGGACCTGACCAGCGCGTTCGCCACGAGCCACATGCCCGCCAGGCCGAGGGCGCCGTACCAGACGGAGGCACCGCCGTACCAGGTGGTGAAGTCGACGGGGGGCGCGTCCAGCAGCTCACCCTGCACGTACAGCGTGAGGCCGGTGAGGAACGCCGCGACGAATCCGCCGCCGATCGCCTCGGCCCACCAGGGAAGAGTGCGCAACATCACCAGGTCGATGCCGATGGCACCGCCGAGGAGCATGAAGGGGACGGCCGACGGGGGGAAGTCCGCCGCCGTGAGGAGGCCCCAGGCGACGCAGCGGTAGGCGACGTAGGCACCGGCGACGGCGGTCGCGGTGAACCGCAGTCCGACCATCTTGCGGGCGATGACGAGGGCGATCATGCCGACCCCGACGGCCCAGGAGAGGTAGACCCAGTCGGGGATGGGCAGCGCGAAGGCGATGAAGGACTGCTCCCCCAGCGGCATCCCGAGTTGCTGTGCGGCGAACTCGCGCAGCTCCGGCTCGGCGTAGGGGGCACCGCGCAGGTAGGCCGCGATCGACAGGACCCCGTACTCCTGGTGCTGGTTCGGGAAGAGGGTGTTCTCGAAGAACGCGAACCACAGGGCGGCGATGGTGAAACGGCGCTCGGCCATCCACTCGCGCGGCCCGAACAGCCAGTAGGCCCGCAGCGCGCCGGCGATCATGATCGCGGTCCCGATGTACAGCCCGGCGTGGGAGAACGACCAGGCGGTGATGTCGAGGCCGTTGACGGCGTGGTTGACGAGGTCGACCGGGATCGACACCAGGAACACCCCGGTGCCCAGCTGCATCAGCCGCAGTGAGATCTTGTCGACGCCGAAGCCGGTGTAGGTGTGGCACACGACCAGCACGAGGACCATGATCGTGCCGATGGTGTTGAGGATGTGCGGCGGTGCGAGGTCGTCGCGCAGCCACTTGAAGTGCCACGACACGTCCCAGCTCGAACCGAGGATCTTGAGCGCGAAGGCCACCAGCCACCAGCGGTAGACGATGCGCAGCATCCGTGGACGGTCCACATCGGAGGGACCACGGCGCGCGTAGTCGATCCAGTCGAGACCTCTGGTGATCTGCTCCTTGAGCACGTTCTACTCCCGGGGAAATAGTGAACAGCACGCATCTTTCCCGATGGAAGGCTCGCACGCCATCCGGGTTTCCCCTGAAGTGGCCACGCGGGCCCGACGAGTGACGGTCCGGCCCGGCCCGTAGCGAGATTGTGGCGCAAACGTGGCGGCATCGTGGCGGCGCCGCGCACAGTTTCCTCGACCCGCGCGGGTGGCTCTCGGTCAAGGTCCGTCTCAGCCCTCCGACAGGCCGGCGTTCTGCTCCCCAGGCCCGGTCGCACGGGTACGGGCCCCGTCCCATTGGGGCGGACGGGGCCCGTCAAAGGTCGAAGGCTCAGCGCCTGCTGTAGCGCCGGCCGCGCCAGGGCCTGCGGCCCCTCCAGGAGCGACCGCCGCCGCCACCACCGCGGCGCACCGCGGATCCGACGCCGGCGAGGTGCAGGGCCGCGAAGAGCAGCCCGGCGGTGGTCAGGAGACTGGCGGTGAAGATCTCAAGGCTGAAGTCCGCCAGCCGGAAGATGAGCGCGAGGCCGAACAGGATCGCCGCGACGACTGCCATCATGTCCGATCACCTCCGTCTGATGATGCGACGACGCTTGGGGGCGACCGTCTGTTCGACGACCGTCTCCGAGGGTGTTCGCTGTCGGTCGTCGTAGTCGCCGCGCTGGACGTGGCGTTCCTCGACGATGGTCTGCGGCACGTGCTCCTCTTCGATGACCGTTCGGGGCACATGTCGTTCTTCGATGACCGTTCGGCGTGCGCGGGCCGCGCGGCGCTTGTTCCAGATGCGGAAGAAGAGCACCAGCCACAACACGCCCGCGGCCATGAGAATGAGCCCGGCGGCCTGCAGGTTCAGCCAGGAGATGTCCCACTCCACGGCGAATGACAGGATCGCGCCGAGCACGATGAGAAATATTGCGGCTCCGATACCCATGCGGTCTGAGTACCCCATGTGGACGGTCGCCGAACCTCTCGCGAGCAGGCGTTCTCCCCCGATCTCGCACCGCTATTCGGTGCCGATGGCCTCACCGATCGCGCGGGCGGTCTCACTGTCGGGTCCCGGCTGCGCGACGAAGACCGCGCGGCGGTAGTACTCCAGTTCCTTGATGCTGTCGCGGATGTCGGCCAGCGCCCGGTGCGCGAGGCCCTTCTGCGGCTGCGAGAAGTACACGCGGGGATACCAGCGACGCGTCAGTTCCTTCACCGAGGACACGTCGATCATCCGGTAGTGGAGGTGCTCGTGCAGGGCGGGCATGTCGCGGGCGATGAAGCCGCGGTCGGTGGCGATGGAGTTCCCGCACAGCGGCGCGGTGCGCGGGTCGGGCACCCACTCGCGGATGTAGTCCAGGACGAGCCTCTCGGCCTCGGCCACGGTCACCTTCGAGGCGCGCACCTCCTCGGTGAGCCCCGACTTGGCGTGCATGTCCCGCACGACGGGGAGCATGTTGTCCAGCTGCTCGTCCCCGGCGTGGATGACGATGTCGACACCCTCCCCGAGCACGTTCAGGTCGGGGTCGGTGACCAGCGCGGCGACCTCGATGAGGGCGTCGCCGGCCAGGTCGAGTCCGGTCATTTCACAGTCGATCCACACCAAGAGATCCGTCACGTCGTCGAGAATACGACCCGTTCCGGTCTCCTGCGCGACACCTTCGGCCGAGTTGACCACGGTTGTCAAATGGCCGTAACGTCCTCCGTGTGGCGAAACAAGACAGTAGGGTGAGCGCTCCCACCGTGGATCTCATAGCGCAGATCCGCGGCGTGCTCCCCTCACTGCCCAAAGCCGAGCAGCGGGTCGCCACCACGATCCTCGGCGATCCGGCCGCGCTGGCGACCTACACGATCACCGACCTCGCCGCCGCCGCGCACACGTCCGAGGCGACTGTCATCCGCTTCTGCCGCTCGATCGGCCTCTCCGGCCACCGCCAGCTGCGTCTGCGGGCTGCCGAGGCGGTCGCGCGCAGGCCTTCGACGCCGGACCCGAAGGTCGTCGGTGGCGACATCCCCGCCGGCGCGGACATGCCCCGGATCATCGCCACGATCGGCTTCCACGACACGCGGGCCGTCTCCGACACCGTCGAGCAGCTCGACCCGGCCGTGTGCACGAAGGTCGTCGACGCGCTGGCCAACGCCGGCCGCGTGGACGTGTTCGGCGTCGGCGCCTCCGGTTTCGTCGCCGCCGACTTCCACCAGAAGCTGCACCGCATCGGCCGCACCGCGAACTGCTGGACCGACGTGCACGCAGCCCTGACGGGCGCGGCACTGCTCAAACCGGGCGACGTCGCCTTCGGGATCACCCACACCGGCGAGACCCACGACATCGTCGACGTGCTCAAGCTGGCCGCCGACCGGGGCGTCACGACGGTCGCCCTCACGAACTTCCCGCGCTCGACGGTTTCAGGTGTCGTCGATCACGTCCTGACCACCGCTGCGGGGGAGACCACATTCCGATCCGGTGCGACCGCCAGCCGCATCGCCCAGTTGACGGTCGTCGACTGCCTCTTCGTGGGACTGGCCGCGCGCGGCCGGCAACGCACCGCGGACGCCTTGGCGGCGACCGCGGGGGCCGTCAAGGACCGGCGGCGTTCGTCGAGATGAGGGGGTTCGCGGAGTGGCAGTGGCGGAGGTCATAGGCAGTGAGCGTCACCTCGATCGGGTGGACACTCAACCTTTTCCCGAGATAACGCGTGTAGTCGTAAGTAGATGAGATCAACGACGGGTATCCAAGTGACGTGCGCCGCATCGTCGTCACGAACGGGCCCGCGGTGCGTCTCATGAACGTCAATATCAGGTAACGAGTGATGCAGGACATGCAGCAGTCGCCCTGAGGACGGAATCAACACCCCGGCCCATCTGTTGTGATGATGGCACCACCGGTGTGATGGGGGACGAACGAGGTTGGAGGACCCTTGAGCGTGGACACGGCGACGAAGAGTATCCGTACTGGCGAGGTCGCAGAAGAGCGCGACCTGGTCGGCGTGTACCTGCACGAGATCTCGAAGACCCCGCTGCTCGACGCGGCCGGAGAGGTCGACCTCGCCAGGGCGGTCGAGGCGGGCTTGTACGCGCAACGACTCCTTGCTGACGATCAGATTCCCGATGGGGCTACCGCCAGCGAGCTTAACCGCATTGTTCTCGATGGCCAAAAAGCCAAGGAGCAGTTCATCAAGGCGAACCTTCGCCTGGTGGTCTCGATCGCCCGCCGGTACGTGCGCAGCGGTATGCCCATGCTGGACCTGATCCAGGAGGGCAACACCGGTCTGGTGCGCGCGGTGGAGAAGTTCGACTACCAGCGCGGGTTCAAGTTCTCGACCTATGCGACCTGGTGGATCCGGCAGGCGATCTCGCGGGCCATCGCCCAGCAGGAGCGCACCGTCCGCCTCCCGGTGCACTTGGTCGAAGACGTCAACCGCATGCGCAACATGGCCAGGCAGCTCACCCGCGAGCTCGGGGCGGACCCGGAGCCCGACCAGATCGCCCACGCACTGGGTGTGACGGTCGAACGCGTCAACGAGTTGATCCGCTGGTCCCAGGACACCGTTTCGCTGGACACCCCGATCGGCGACGACGGCGACACCAACCTCGGCGACCTGGTCGCCGACTCCGACGAGCCTTCGCCGGAGGACGTGGTGATCGCCGGTCTCGAGCGTGAGCGCATCGACCTGATGCTCAACCACCTCGACGACCGCTCGGCCGGGATCGTGAAGGCCCGCTACGGGCTGGAGGACGGCCGTGAGCACTCGCTCACGGAGGTCGCCAACCGGTTCTCGCTTTCTCGCGAACGCATCCGCCAGCTGGAGATCCAGGCGCTCGCGCGTCTGCGGGACCTGGCTCGCGACGGGGGACTCGAAGCGGCCTGACGAGGCCGTACGAGCGGAAACGACATCACCGGCGTCCCGGAAAGGGGCGCCGGTTCTGTTCGTCCTCCTTGAACCGCGTGTCCCTGACACCGCCGTGCCCTCGACGCCGTCCCGGCCACTCGTCCGCCCGGCGGCCTCAGCCGTCACGCAGGGCGCGCAGCGCCTCGGCGACCACTTCCTCAAGGGTGGAGCGCACCTCCACCTCGGGCCGCACGTGCCGCAACTGCTGCCGCACATCCATTGCCCGCGAGTACGAGGGGTGGACGCCGACGGCGATCCTGCCCGGTCGTTCGGCGGCCGAGCCGAGTTCGAAGAGGGTGATCGGCTGCGTCGAGGGCCCTTCGGCGAACCAGAAGAGCACCAGATCGGCGGCGCGCAGAAGCCGGTGCTCCCAAGCGATCTGCTCGACGCTGTCGGCCTCGCGGGTCATGTCGAAGCCGGCGCGGCGCGGGTTGAAGACCGTGACGGGGAAACCGGCGCGCCCGGCGAGGATCTCGGCCCTCGACTGCCAGTCCTCGATGCCGGTGATCCCACCCGCCAGGAACAGCGACGGACCGTCGCCGTCGAGCCGTTCGTAGGGCTCGGGTGCCCTGACCAACCTGAGAGACATGCGAGACAGCCTACGTGCGTCTCAGGCCGTTTCCGGGCTCGTTGTGACGCGCTCTAGAGGCCCGCCGGGGCGGTGAGGCCGAGCTCGTCGCCCAGCCAGGGCAGGGATTCGAGCATGCCGGTCCGCCAGGCGTTCATGTCGTGACCGCCGGGGACGGTCTGGTACTCGACGTTCATCCCCGCGTTCTGCGCCGCCGCGTACAGGGCGCGCAGTCCCTCGGCCATGCCGGTGTCCTTCTCGCCGATCACGAAGCGGCCGGCGGTGTCGGCGAAGTTCGTCGACGCCATGACGTCGAGGGGGTTGACGCGCGCGAAGGCGGCGGCGTCACCGTCGAAGGCCTCGTCGAGGGTCTCCTGCCGGCTGCCGAGACTCGGCTCGGCCTCGCCGCTGAGGTCGAGGAAGCGGCCGTAGGTGGAGGGCGAGTTGACCGCGAGGATCAGCGAGCAGGTCCCGCCCTGGGAGAAGCCGCCGAAGGCCCAGGAGTCGCGGTCGGTGGCCACCGACAGGTTCTCGTGAACCCAGGCGGGCACGTCGATCGAGAGATACGTCAGCGACTGGCCGAGTTCGGTGTCGAGGCACATCGGGTTGGACCAGGCGCCGCCGAGCTGGTCGGGCATGACGACCACGGGCGCCAGTCCCTCGTGGCGGGCGGCGTAGGCGTCCATCGTCTGCACGATCTGGCCGGAGTCGATCCAGTCGCGGGGACTGCCCGGCTGCCCGGCGACGAGCACGAGAACGGGCAGGACGGGCCGCGGGGTCACCAGATAGGCGGGCGGCAGCCAGACCCAGCCGCTGCGGGCCTGGAAGCCCGACGCGGTCGGTGGGACGTCCATCTCGGCGAGCGCGCCGTGGGCGGGCAGGTCGGCGGGCGGTTTCCATGCCTGGGCGAGGGACTTGCCGTCGGGGGCGGCGATGGTGGCGTCGGCGGGGTCGAGCTCGTCGAGGCCGACGGGTTCGACGGGGAGGTGGCCGAGGAGTCCGGCGACCGAGGGGTACCAGCCGTAGTGGCGGTTGACCTGGATCGCCGAGGCGGCGAGCACGCAGATCACGGCGATGACCGACAGGGTGCGCATGCCGGGCCCGTAGTAGAGGATCTTCCCCGCCGCGAGGACGCCGGCGGCGACCACGCCTCCGATGTAGGCGCACACGAGCAGCGGGAGCGGGTCGGGGAAGGGTTGCCAGAGGACGTCGACGACGAACTTGACCAGCGCCGCGGTGCCGACGCCGGAGACGAAGGCGATGGGGAACCATCCCCAGCCGGTCCACCACACTCGGCGGGCGTCGAAGACGAGGAACGCCGCCGCGACGAGACCGGCGATGACGATGTTGGACACGACCGATCCGGTGATCAGCGACCAGTCCCACATCGTGTTGCCTCCCCCTCGGCTGCGGCCATTATGCGGGCCGCGGGCGAGCCTGGAAGGCGAAGCGGCACTCGCATGTATGTGTCCCATATGGAGGACCGGTAAACGAAAACCCCCGACCGGCGCGGTGGCCGATCGGGGGTTTACCGTGTGGTGCGCCGTCAGGGACTCGAACCCCGAACCCGCTGGTTAAGAGCCAGCTGCTCTGCCAATTGAGCTAACGGCGCGTGTCTCGGTGCCGTACTTGCCGCACCGAGGGGAAACTTTAGCAGACCACCGGCGACCCCTTCGAGGGGATATCCCCGACCCTGTGACCTGGAGGTTCATCCCGCATGAAGGCAGGCCGGCTCGTCGCCCTCCTCCTCACTTTGCAGACCGAGCGCGGCGCGACGGCCGCGCGCCTGGCCGAGGCGCTGGAGGTCTCGGTGCGCACGATCTACCGGGACGTGACGGCCCTCCAGAGCGCCGGGGTGCCGCTGTGGACCGAGCCGGGACCGACGGGCGGGATCAGGCTCCTCGACGGCTGGCGCACCCGCCTCGACGGTCTCACCGCCGACGAGGCGGCGAGCCTGTTCGCGGGGACGGCCCCGGCGGTGCTCGACGGGCTCGGGCTGGGGACGGTGGCGGTGGCCGCGCAGGCGAAGGTCCTGGCGACGCTGCCGCCGGAGCTGCGCGACCGGGCCGGACGCCTGCGCGAACGCTTCCACCTCGACGCCCCGGCGTGGTTCGCCGCGCCCGACGAGGCCCCGCACCTGGCCGCGGTCGCCGACGCGGTGTGGGAGCAGCGGCGACTCGACGTGGGCTACCGGCGCGGCGAGGACGTCATCCGGCGCGTCCTCGACCCGCTGGGCCTGGTCCTCAAGGCGGGCGTCTGGTACCTGGCGATGCGTTCGGAGAAGGGCCGCGTGCTGACCTACCGGGCGTCGAGGGTGACCGACGTCGCCGACACGGGCGAGCGCTTCGAACGGCCCGGGGGCTTCGACCTGGCCGCCTGGTGGGCGACGTCACAGGCACAGTTCGACGAGGTCATGCAGCCGCAGCCGGTGCGGGTGCGGCTCAGCCCTCGCGCGGTGAGCCGTTTCGACGCGGCGGTCGGCCCGCTCACCGCCCGCCGGGCGCTCGCCGAGTGCGGGCCGCCCGACGGCGAGGGCTGGGTGGAGGTCGAGGTGGGGCTGGAGAGCGTCGCGATCGCCGTGCACCAGCTCACCTGCCTTGGCGGCGAGGTCGAGGTGCTGGCGCCGCCGGAGGTGCGGGCCGGGCTCGCGGCGGTGGGCGCGGCCATGGCGGCCCGCAACGCGTAGGGGTCCCGGCCGCATGAGCGGCCGGGATCGCTGTCAGCGTCGGTAGGGCGAGTAGTCGTTGACGTCGGCGCCGGCCTCGGTCGCGCGGTAGTAGTCGGCGAAGTGCGGCTGGGTGCCGTCGAGGTCGCGGATCCCGTAGACGGGCGCGAGCTCCCAGCTGGCGACGCCCCGGCCGGCCCAGCGCGCGCGGTCGGGGTCGGCGGCGAGCGCGGTGATGCAGCGCGCGACGAAGTACGGCGTCTCCGACATTCCGAAGTGGACGCTCTGGACGATCGCGTCGCGCCAGTTGTCCTCGGTGACCCCGAAGTGCGCCAGCATCTGCTCCGAGCGCAGGAAACCCGGCGTGACCGACACCGCGGTGCCACCGTGGGGTTCGAGCTCCTTGGCCAGCGCCAGCGCCATGCGCTGGGGCGTGATCTTGGCCAGGTCGTAGAAGAACTGCTGCCGGTACTCGCGGTTGAACTCCTCGTCCCCGTCGGTGATCTCGATGACGAGGCCGCCGGGGTTGCGGATCAGCAGGGGAAGCGCCTCATGGCTGGTGATGATGTGCGTGTCGATCGCCAGGCGCAGCATCCGCAGGCCCTTGTCGAGGTCGAGCTCCCACAGCGGCTTGCCCCACTCGGTGAGGTGCTCGCCGCCCCAGATGTCGTTGACGAGGACGTCGAGGCGCCCGGCTTCCTTGTCGATGCGCGCGACGAGTTCGCGGACCTGTGCGACGTCGAGGTGGTCGGTCGGGACGGCGATGCCCTTCCCGCCGGCGGCGTCGACCAGTTCGGCGGTCTCCTCGATCGTCTCGGCGCGGTCGATCTCCGAGCGCTTCGACCGGGTCGAGCGCCCGGTGGCGTACACGGTCGCGCCGGCCCGCCCGAACTCGACCGCGATCGCCCGGCCGGCACCACGCGTCGCCCCCGCGACCAGCACGATCTTCCCGGTCAGCGGCCTGTTCCCCACTCCGTTTTCGCTCATGGGTCCATCGTCTCGCCAATCCTTGACACCTACGGGCAGGAATGGTCAGACGAACTCGAAACGCTGGTTCTCGCCCTTGCCGCAACCGGCGGAGACCGGCGCCCCGCCGCCGCTGACGGCGAGGCAGGTGCCGTTGTCGACGAGGCGGATGCGGTAGACGCCGTCGGCGACCCGGTCGAGCGTGAACACCTGCGAGGGGTCGCCGGTGCAGGCGTCGCCGATGAAGCCGTTGCCGACCCCGTTGTCCGCCGAGGAGATGCAGCCCTCGCCGTGGTCGGGGTGGTAGGTCGTCAGGTAGTACTCACCGCCGCCGAGACTCTGGAGTCCTTCGGCCGACAGCGGTGCCGACGAGCAGTTCTTCTGCACGACCGTCGAGTCGCCGCGGTCGCTCTCGTCGAGGCACAGGCCCGAGGAGACCGACTTGATCCGGAAGGAGCCGGTGCCGGGAGCCTTCCCGCCCCCGTTGTCGTCGTCGCCGCCGTCGTTGCCGTCGGGCGGGTCGTCGGGCTTCGCGGGCTCGTCGTCGCCGGTGGAACCGGGTTTCGGCTTGGGCGACGTGGAAGGTTCGGCGGACGGCACCGGGGACGCCGACGGCGTGGCCGATTCGCCCGCGGGAAGCGGCTGGAGGACCGGGTCGACCTGCTCGGCGCCGGTATCGGTGGGCCGGTCCTGGCCGCCGTCGCGGAGGGTGCCGATGGCGAACAGCGCGAGCGCGACGACGAGGGCCGTGGCGAACACACGCACGGGGATGGCGTCGAGACGCAGGGCACGGACTCGTCCGCCGGGTCGAAACCAGGCCGGGATGAGTTTCGCCGCAAGGCGGTCGCGGCGGGGCTTGCGGGCCTTGGGAGGCCGAGGAGCGCGCGAGGGCTTGGGAGGCTTGGCGGGCCGGGGAGGTTTCGGGCTCTTCGGGCGCGCGGTGGGAGCGGTGGGTTCCGGAACGGAGGTGCCGGTCGTGGCGGGCCGGGGACCGAACACGGCTTCGGCCGCGGTCGGCTCCCCGGTCGATGGTGGTGGGCCGAGGTCGAGAGTGGACGATCGCGCCGCAGGCGGTGTAGCGGCGACCGGGACCGTCCCCCTTACGATCGGAAGCTCCTGGGTGTCGTCCCGGGTCCACTGCGGCAGCCCGACCGCGGCAACGCCCTTCGCCTCGGCCGGCGAGGCCGCCGGCGCCGGATCCGGAACCGGCGGGGGATCGGGCGGACCTCCCCCGCCCGCCTTCACCGAGCGTCTGGCCGGCGCGCCTCGCCGCGACTTCGCGCGGCGGGTGTCGGTCAGGGACGCGAAAGGCTCGACCGGTGCTCCCCCGGCGCCACCGGCGCCGCTCGGGTCGGATGCGCCGGAATCCTGCGGTGTCGCGCTCACGGGCCATCACCTCCGGGGATCAGGGCATGGTGAAGCGGTGCGGGGCCGCTGCCGGTCATGCTATTTGCCCGCGCCGTTTCCCGCTGTCCCGTCGAAACGCCCCCGAACGGCCCCATCCGCACTCGCGGTGACCCTGATCGAGGTCTTGACTCAAACCGCCGTCATCTGGCTTACTCCCTGCGGTTCACCACTCGCACCACGGAGGCCGCACATGAGACTGACGCAGAGGGCACTGACGATCGCCGGCGTCGCCGTGCTCACGGTCGCGGCGGCGGCATCGCCGGCGCTCGCCGCCGAGCCGCCGGCGGAGTTCGGTTCCGACTGGGACGATCCGCGAACGGCGGTCGCGCCCATCGAGAAGCCGGACACGCCGTCATGCGAGATCCAGCTCGTCGACTACGAGTTCCGCGACTTCACGCCTTTCGAGGGCACCTACACGCCACCGGCCGACTGCGCCGGCGACTGGTCGAAAGTGGTGCTGCGCCTCGAAGGCGCCGTCGCCGGCCGCCAGTACGACCGGCTCGGCGCCCTGACCATCGGCGAGGTGCCGGTCTTCAAGACCTCCACCCCCGAACCCTCCGTCGACGGCATCGCGTGGACTGTCGAGAGCGACCTCACCGAGTACTCGGCGCTGCTGAGGTCGCCGCAGCCGACGTGGATGCTGATCGGCAACGTCGTCAACGACACCTACACCGGCGTCCTCGACGTGCAGGTCTACCTCACCTTCTACACCGCCGACCGGCACCACCCCGCTCCCCCGGCCGCCGATACCGTCACGCCGCTGTCCAATGTGCACAAAGAGGACGGCGTCACCGTCGGGGACGTGACCCTGCCGCGCAACTCCGAGAAGCTGATCGCCGACGTCTACGCCACCGGCTCCGGCGGCGGCTGCGAGGAGTTCTGGTACTTCACCGCCCCCGCCGAGGGCTACTCCTGCCCCAACCCCGAAGGCCCCTACCGCGAGGTGCAGGTCCTCGTCGACGGCGAACTGGCCGGGATCGCCGCGCCCTTCCCGCACGTCTACACGGGCGGCTGGTCGAACCCTTACCTCTGGTACACACTGCCGGCACCGCGCGCCTTCGACGTCCGCCCGATCTCCTACGACCTGACGCCCTTCCTGGGACTGCTCAACGACGGGCGCACGCACCAGGTGACCGTCCAGGTCGTCGGCGTCCAGCCGGGGCAGTCCGGCTGGGACACGCCGGTGGGCCTGCGCTCCTGGCAGGACGAGGACAGCACGGTCGTGCGCGGACGCCTGATCACCAGTCGCGCGACGGATCTGGCCAACACCAGCACCCACACCGCTGACGGCGACGACCACCGCGTGAACACGAAGGGCTCGCACCGCCTGACCACGATCGGCTCGCTGAAGACCTCGCACGGGACAGTCGTGACCACTGTGGACCGCCGGGTGGCCAACGAGGGCGTGCACTCCTGGGGCGCCGGCGAGAACCCCGACGGCGTGACCGCGACCTGGACCGACGAGACCTCGCTGACCCAGGTCGGCGGCGGCTTCCCGGTCCTGGAGTCGAGCAGGAAGACCTTCACCATGGACGGCGTCATCGCCGTCGACTCCACCGACCGTCTCACTACCACGCTGACCATCGGCGACGCCGAGGAGTTCAGGTCGTTCTCGACCGAAGGCCTGACCGCGACGAACATGTCCGATGTGCACACCGGTGAGGCCGGCTGGAACATCAGCGCGCCCAGGCCCGAGCGGCACGCCATGGGCGTCTCGGAGCACCACTACGCGCTGTCGGGCACCGAGGGCTGCTACGACCGCCGGATCGCGACGAGGAACGGGTACGTCACGGCCGACGAGTACGGCTGCTGACACCTCTGTCCTCGGCCCGGCCGCATCGCGGCCGGGCCGTTGTCGTCTAGGTCCACGACTTGAGGAACTTCGGCTCGGGCGCGTCGGCGCTGTGCCCGTTCGGCCGGTTCTTGCGCGGGAGCTGGTTGAGGCCCATGGCGGAGGCGAAGACCAGGAAGCCGTTGAAGAACGCGACGACCCACTTGATCGCGTTGGCGTCCTTGGCCAGGTATGCGGCGAGGTAGGACAGGACCAGGGCGATGCCCAGCGAGGTCCACTTGCGCCACTTGTCGAAACGCGCGCCGAGAAGGTTGCCGAGCACGTTGGGCACGAGCAGGGCGGCGGCCGCGGCCCCTTGCAGGGAAAGGAGACTGGCGCCGGAGAACAGGGAGTCGAGGTTGTCCATGCCCACATCGTGCTGGATGTGCGCAAGCCGCGCCAGACCCCTCTAACCCGCCCCGAAGAGCACGAAGGGGGCGAGGTCATGCTTCGCGTTGGCCTCGGCAAGGGCTCGGGCGGGGGCGACGCCGTCGGCGATCCGGCGGTGGTACTCGACCATCACATCGGCGGCCACGTCGTGGGCGACCCGGGCGACCGACGAGACCACAGTGGACGTGCCCGCGTACAGGAGCGCGGCGGTGAACCCGAGCGTCTCGTCGCCGACCGCCACGACCGAGCGGCCCACGTCGCAGGCCGAGAGCGTGACGTGCCGGGGCGGGGCGGCCAGGCGGGCGATGTCGTAGGCCATGAGCGGGCCGTCGGCGAAGTCGAGGCGCGAGAAGAGAACGTTGTCCGGTTCGTGGTGACCATGGGCGGCGAGGTGGGCGATCGGGGCGCCATCGAGGGCGGCGAGCGTCGCGGCGGCCGTGGCGGTCTCGGCCCGGAGGACCGTCCCCTGTGGGTAGTGCTGGGCGATGCCGGCGAGTTCGGCTTCCACGTTGGCAAGGTCCGGGCCTGCGGAGAGGAGCGGTGTGCCGCCGTGCGTCCACTCGCGGGTGGCGGCCGCCATCCACACGGCGGCCGAGGGGGCCACCGTCACCGGGCGTCCGCGCAGAGGCGGGAGCAGTCCCCACGGCAGCGACGACAACAGTTGGGTGGGAACGACGACCAGGTCCCGGTCCCCGATGAAGGGGAGGATCCGGCCGAAGAGTTCCTTGGCGAGCCAGTCCGTCTGGTGGTGGATGGACGCCCGGATGGAGTCGGCCATACGGGGAGGGAGACGGCGGCCTGTGAGGGCGTCGAGGTCGGCGACCAGACGGCGGGCGGCTTCCTCGACCTCAGTGCTGGAGCCCAGTTCCACGTGGCGGAGCTTGCCGTCGAGGACCAAGACGTGCATGCGGCCTTCGTGGGCGAGGAAGGAGACAAGGCAGGATTCTCGGCGCTTCAGCTCAGCCCTGATCCGCGAGGCGGAGTACTCGGGAATGGACTCGCCGGGGCCGGTGGCCAGCCAGGAGCGCTCGCGGAGGGTGCGTTCGAGCGCGGCACAGCGGGCCTTGTCCTCGCGACTGGTCTTTCCCGCCAGCTCGTCCCGGCGAATGCGGTCCCGCAGCTGCCGGACCTGGGCCAGAAGGTCGGCCGTCTCCGGATCCTCGGCGGGACGGATCGGCGGAAGGCGGAATGCCTGGGCCCGGGAGCGTTCCGACCAGGTGAACATCGTCTGGGCCTTAGCGGATTGCAGTGCGTAACTAAGGCCGGTTCCGGCGAGCTTTCGTCCCAAGTATGTAGCGCCGACCTGAAGCTCGACACTTCCGAGACGGCTTCGAAAGTCCTGCAGCAGTCCCAGACCAGATCGGATGCTGCTGAGCGCCTTCACCGGTCCGGCTTGGGCGGCGATCAGTTCCGCACGCGCCTGCGCCCGTGACAGCCGAACGGAGATCTGCTCACTTGCCCTCGCCCGCGCTACCGGCCGGAACGTCCGCTCGGCCGCCGAGACGTCGCCCACGGCCGTCCAGATCCGCGTGGCCAGCAACGTCGCCAGATCAGCGTCGGCAATACGCCCCAGCTCCCGGTGTCGTATGGCAAGCCGCTCGCAATCCTCCGCCATCCGAGAACTGCGTGGCGCGAACTCGAACTCGGCAAACCGAAACACCAACTCGGCACCGGCGGCGAGCCCGAGGTCCCCCTGACGGCGGGCACGTTCCTCGCCCACGGTCGCCTGCTGGGCAGCTAGTTCCGGATTACCCATCTCAAGGGCGAGTTGCGCCCGGAGAACCTCCGCTATCGCGCCTATGTAGTTCTGGTTCTGGTCGCGAAACTCCTCCATCGCCGTATTCAGGCGAAGGTATGCCTCATGGATCAGGCCGGCCGCGTGCAGCACATGGGCGTGAGTCGCCATGAGTTCTGCGGCCATCTTGGGCGCATGACGCCAATACGCGACCTGGGCCGCCCGGAGTGACGTGAGCGCCGCCGGTACGTCACCGAGCAGTTTCGCCACGATTCCACGGGCGTGCGCAGCCTTTGCCGACCAGATGGGTTGGCTGTCCTCTTCAGCAATCAGCTGACAGCGAGTCCAATCCTGGAGAGCCGCCGAAAATCGACCCTCCGCACCGTGCAAGGCGCCCCGGTTGAGATAGAGCGCGAGGAGAGTCTCAGTGTGGCCGTGCTCCACCAGCAGGGGTTCTGCAAGATCAAAAGCTTCAAGGGCCTCGGGAAGCCGTCCACACATGCGCAGGAGCTGGGCACGTTGTTGGAGATAGATCCCCTTGTCCTCGTTGATCGTGTACGACTCAGCCTCATTGAGCAGGTACAGCCCGTGCTCGGTATCCCCCTGGTCGGCTTCGACGAAAGCCAAGGTCATGAGAAGGCGCCCAACGGTCGCGGCCGATTCGCCTCCGCCCTCGAACAGCTTGCCCTCAGCCCAGCCGAGAAGCTCCAGGCCATGCCGGAGATGGACCACCGAGTCGATGAGCCGGCCGGCGTTGGCCGCCTCTCGCCCGGCAGTGTGCAGACGGCGGGCCTCGGCGAGCACAGCGGGGTCGGTGGGGCGCATCCCGCCATTCTTACCCACGCCCTTCGGGACCGACCGCCCCCGCCGCCATCCCGGCCTCGCACTTTGCTCAGACCATGATCGACGGGGTTACCACCACCGGAGGAGTTCCACCGTGAACTTCCTGCCAAGAAAGCCTGATGACCATCTGCAACAGGCCATGAGGCACGTCCTCGACCACGAACCGGCCTTGCGGATCGGCTGTGGTCTCACGCTTACCGTCAGGCGATCGGCACTCGACCCTGTGTTCACCGGCCGGCGCGAGCCAACCGTCGATCCGCACGGTCTCGTCGGTGATCGGGCGAATGCTGATCATGACGGTCAGAACCGAACAGTCGAAGGTGATCGTCCTCGTCTCCGTCGCCTCGGTACTACGCACACCCACAAGCCTGCTCTCCTCGCAAACCCGGGCCACCTGCGCATCCAGATCCTCCAAGTCCACGGCGAACTGGATGCGCTCGATCAATCCGGCCGGAACCGGGTCGGTCATCTCGTACAGCTCCCTGACAGCCCGCAACGCCGCCAGATCGGCCTCGTCGATAGGGGCCTCGGCGCTCATCTCAGGTCCACCAAGCTCACTCATCGGATAACTCCACTCGGTCATTCCACGCCGGATCGGCGCGCAACAGCTGTCGCAACTTCGCCAGACACCGCCCCCGTGTCGGGCCGATACTTCCGCGCGGAATCTTCAACGCCGAAGCCACGGTCTCGTAGTTGGGCCGCTCGGTGAACGCGATGATCCGGATCAGCTCCTGACAGCGATCGTTCAACGTCGTGACCAAGCCCCACAACACTCGGTACTGTCCTTGTACCCGGATCTGATCGGTGACATGTTCGTCCACGTCAGGACCCTCGGACATCATGGAGTCCCACTCGGGCTCGACCGGTTCCTCGCGGCAGCCGGCCTTCCACAGGCGGATCGCTTCACGCTTCGCGACCGTCACCAACCAGCCGACCAGCGCCTCGGGCGTCTGAATACTGTGAAGACTGCTCCACAAGCGCAGCCAGGTGTCCTGGACGACGTCCTCGGCGGCGACGCGGTCGACGCCTTGACGGCGGACCACGTTCCACAACAAGGGAGTCAGCTCAACGACGAGCTCGTTCAGAGCTTCCCGGTCACCGTCGCGGGCCCTGCGGAGGGCTTCGGCTCTCCGCAGGGCGACCACATCGACCGGATTCGATACATGCTGCATGACCGAGACGCTATCCGCCGATTGCCTTCACGGCCGCCTGCAGGCGGTAGGCACTCGATCGAGCGTCAGTGACCGAGACACCGGCCGTGACGTCCTCTGTGGTCAATGCCGCGGCCAGTTTGGCGGCGACCACCGGGGCGGCGAAGGAAGTGCCGCTCCAGATCGCGTAGCCCGAGCTGAAGTCGTCGGGGTCCAGGCTCTCGCGGAAGCGGCGGCGTGCACGGCTCTCGCGGTCGGGATTCAAAGAACCCTCGAATACCGGGAAGGTGCTCACCATCGATGCACCGAGAGCGAAACAGGTGACCCACGGACCATCGTTGGAGAACATCGCCACCGAACCGTTGGGGTTGAGCGCGCCGACGCTCAGAACCGGCGCGGCGGTCGGCTCGCGATCAACGGCGGCCATGGCGGCGGGGTAGAACGGGCGGGTCGTCGAGTAGTTTCCGGCTGCGGCCACCACGGCGATACCGAGGTTCGCCAGGCGGTTGACCATGCTGGCCAGGCCCCCCTTCGGACTGTCCTCAGGGTGCTCGTCGGGGTAGCCCATGGCAAGCACCACGATGTCGACGGGGTTCACGGTGTCGTCGCCGTCCCAGGCACGCTCGGCCTCGTCGGCGATGTGGTCGAGAGCGATCAGGAGCTCGTTCTCGTAGGTGAGGCCGTCGTTGTGAGTGACCCGGTAAGAACGCACCTGGCAGTCGGGCGCGAGCTGGCGGAGGATGCCGGTCATGAAGGTTCCATGCCCGAAGTGGGAGGTGAGGTCCCCAAGCAGCGAGCCTTCGGTGTGCGGCTGATCCCACGCGCCCTTGAGAACCGGACTGTCATTGTCGGCGTTGTCGGTGAGAAGCTTCTGGAGGCCGCTGTTGACGACGACGAAGGTGTCCTCGCCCTCTTGCTCCTCGGAGACGTCGAGATCAGGGTGCTCGTGCGCAATGCCGGTGTCGAGAACGGCGACAACCGGACGCCGCTTGCCTGGAAGGGCGTCAACGGGCCTGCGGGGTGGCATCGGAACCATAAGATCGACCGGCACGCGCCCCGGGTAGGACAACGGGCCGCTGTACGGTCCGGTTCCTCGAGGCCAGAATTCATCCCCCTGCCCGATCAAACTCCCCGGCCCGCCGATCGCGCTGCCCACGAGGATGTGCTCCAGCCGAACCCTGCCCGCGAGATCGGCGTCGCACCTCCCACCGTGGACGGACGCGCGAAGGTTCTGGACGGTCTTCCACGCGTCGACGCTGACGGGCGTCGCGCGGTCGCCGATGGTCAGCCGGGCGCGCTGGAAGCGTCGGGGCACCCGGTCGCCGTTGTTGTGGTCGTCGCGCTCGACGCGCACGCCCTGGAGGGCGATGGCGGCGTCGAGCTCGGCCAGTCGTTCGCTGCTGCCGAGCAGCTTGTGGCAGAGCATCACGCGGTCGTAGCGGTAGATCGTGCTGCCCGGGGTCGACTCACCCGGTGCGAGCACGGCTTCGCCCGGGCGGAGAACGCGCGCCCGGTGCCGGTCGAGTATCTGAGCCGGAATGGGTGGGATTCCGGCGGAGCGGTCCCGACGTGAGTCGGGGTCGCCGAGACGAGGGGTTCGTCCGGTGAAGTGGACCTTCATGTCCTCGGTGCTCCATCCTGAGATCGGTCATGCGAGCGGCCATCGAAGGGTAGGTCAGCAAGATCCCCGGGATGAGATGTGACGCTGTGGCGTGTACGTCCCCCAGCACGTGCCAACAGCGTCACATCTCATCCCCAGCCCCCGATATCGCCGTGGTCTTCCCTCTCACGGCAGTCCCCATGTGGAGCACCCGTCAGCGACCCGGTGAGGATCGTGTCGCTTCCTGGTGGGCCGGATGGCCGTTCCACCTATAAAGAGGGACCAGCGAGGGCCACAGATACGTGACCTGGGTCACATTATGCGAAAATCTCGGAGCCGAGGGAAACGTCGTTTCGATGGGATGCCCGAAGACCGCAGCATCGCAGGTGGACGCGCCTTTCGGGGAGGTCCGATCGGGCGGACACGGGGGCGGACACGGCGACCGGCGCCGTGCCCCAGGGGGACACGGCGCCGGTCAGGCGTACTTCGGTCAGGCCGGCCGGTTGAAGCCGATCGTGTAAGCGCCCGATCCGCTGTAGGAATAGACGCGGTAGCGGTAGGTGCCCGCGGTTCCGTTGTAGCTCAGGCTCTCATCGGGACCGGATCCCGTCGACTGGGCCACATTGGACCAGGTTGATCCACTGAGCTTCTGCAGGTACAGGTCGAAGTCGACGCCCGTCGGCCCGTCGAGGCACGCCGAGTGCGCGCCGGAGGTCGTCGTCTGGAAGGACCCGCTCGGCGTCGGCATGTAGTCGGTGTTGCCGGTGCCGGTGAGGCTGTCGTTGAAGCGGTGCGTGAAGGCCGTGCAGCCGCCGACCGTGCCGACGGTCAGCGTGTAGGTGGCGGTACGCGTGGCCGTCGACGAGGTACCGGTGACGGTGATCGGATACGTGCCGCTCGGTGTGCTCCCCAGCGTGATCTGCAACTGTGAGCTGCCACCGGATGTCACCGAGGGCGGGGTGAACTGGGCCGTGGCGTTGGCGGGCAGACCCGAGGACGAGAAGGTCACCGTCTGCGCGCCGCCCGACCCGGTCTGCGTGCTCACCGTCGTGGTCACCGTCTGCCCCGCCGAGCCCTGCCCTGACGTCGGGTTGAGCGCCATCGTGAACGTCGGCGGAGCGTCGCCGACCGCGAGGGTCCAGATCGCGCGGGCGATCGCGTCGCCGGCGCGGTCGATGGCGGTGACGTTGATGTTGGCCGGATAGCGGTCGCAGGCGGAGTGGTAGCAGGAGTCGTAGGCGACCCCGGCGGTGCCGCCCCACTTCTGGACCTGCGCGGTGGTCTTGGCACGCGAGGCGCCCGTCGACAGGAACGTCGTGGGCACACCGGCGTTGCGGAACGGGCCGTCGTCGCTACAGCACTCGGTCATCGCCTCGGTCGGCACGCCGATCGCGTCGAAGTGGCCCTTCAGCGAGGCGGTGAGCGTGCTGGTGAGGTTGGTCAGGAAGTAGCCGGCGTTGGTCGAGCCGACCATGTCGAAGTTCAGGTAGGCGGTGATCCCGGCGGTGCCGGAGCGCGAGACGTAGAACTGCGAGCCGCGCAGACCCGACTCCTCGTCGGCCCACCAGGCGAAGCGGACGTGCCGCGTCAGGCCCGGACTGTTGGCCGCCAGGGTGAGCGCGGCTTCGAGGAGCGCCGCCGAGCCCGATGCGTTGTCGTTGATGCCGGCACCGGCGCGGACGCTGTCGAGGTGCGCGCCGAGCATCACGGTGTTGTTGGTCGCGCCGCCCGGCCAGTCGGCGATCACGTTGGGATCGCTGCCGTTGCAACTGGTGCAGGGCTGGAGGGTGACGGAGTAGCCGGCCGCCTGGAGCTTCTGCTGGACGTAGCTGACCGAGGCGTCGTAGCCGGTGGTGCCGCTGGCCCGGTTGCCGCCGTTGGCGGCTGCGATGTTCTGGAACTGCTGGAGGTGGGCCTTGGTGTTCTCGACGTTGACATCGGGCGCGAGCAGCGCCGCCGGGTTCGTCGCCGGGGTGCCGGCCGGCTCGGCGGCCTGCGCCGGCGCGTGGGTTAAGACCGCGGCGGTGAGGAGGGTGGCGGCGAGGGCCGCGACCGCCCGGAATCTGCGTGGAGTCATGGGGACGGGCTCCTTAGCGGTGGAATCGGGCGCATTTCGGCCGACTCGTCTGGCCAGGATAGTGACGGGAGTGTTACGGCACCAGAAGCACCAGTAAGCGAATGACCCGCGGCCTGGCAGGCTGGCCGGATGCGATGGGGCAGAAGGAAAGTGCAGCGCTTCGCCGTCTACGGCCACGGTGGCGCCGACATGGGTACCCGTCGCCGACTTGCCCGCCACCCGGTTGTTCAGCGTGCACGGCGATTTCCTGCCCGCACTCCTGGAGACAGGGGCGAACCGGGAGTCGTGAGTATCTGAACCGTCCGAATAGGACCGGGGCGCCGCGACGGTGGGAGTCGCGGCGCCCCGGCGGTGTGCGGACGGTGGCTATAGGTAGTCGGCACCGTCGCCGTAGAAGCCGTCCAGCGGCGGCGACTGGAGCGTGCGCGCGTCCTCGGCCGACACCGGGCGCAGGTAGGTCTGCCGCGCCCCGGGCACTCCGTCCTCGATGACGAATGAGGCCTTGGTGTGCGCCGGACTCCCGACGGCCGAGACCGTCGGCACGACACGGAAGTCGGCGCTCATCTCGTCCGGCGTGATGTGGGTGCGGACGTAGCCGCGCTGGCCGCTGTAGAACTTCAGGTGCGGGTTGATGGGCATCATCGGGTGCGCGGCAGGGTCGGAGTCGGCGCCGTCGCCGCCCGAGGTGATCGAGGAGCACACCAGTTCGGAGCCGACGGTCGGCCCGGTCGGGTCGTCGTAGTCGAGTTTGAGGTCGCTCACCCAGTGGGCGTGCACGTCGCCGGTCAGCACGACGGGATTGCGGACTCCGGCGTCGATCCAGCCCTCGGTGATGCGGCGGCGCGAGGCGGTGTAGCCGTCCCAGCCGTCCATGCTGGTCTTCTTCACCGGCCCGGCGGTGTTGTCGCGTTGACCGAAGAAGACCTGCTGGCCCAGCACGTCCCAGCGCGAGCGGGAGCGCTGGAAGCCGTCGAGGAGCCAGGCCTCCTGCTCGCCGCCGGTGATCGAGCGAGTGGGGTCGTCGGCGGCCGCACAGGACTGGTAGCCGTCGCCGCAGGCCTGGTCGTCGCGGAACTGACGGGTGTCGAGCATGTGGAAGTTCGCCAGCCGTCCCCACTGGACGCGGCGGTAGATCTGCATGTCGATGCCGTTGGGGACCGAGGTGCGGCGCAGGGGCATGTTCTCGTAGTAGGCGCGGAAGGCGGCCTTGCGGCGCTCAAGGAAGTTCGGCTGCGGGATCTCGGGCTTCTCGGGCACCTCGTCGGCCCAGTTGTTGTCGACCTCGTGGTCGTCGAAGACGACGACCCAGGGCGCGACGGCGTGCGCGGCCTGCAGGTCCGGGTCGGTCTTGTACTGCGCGTGGCGCTGCCGGTAGTTGGCCAGCGTCTCGGTCTCGGGGCCCTCGTGGTCGCGGATGTTGCCGCCGGGGATGGTGTAACTGTCCTTCTTGTACTCGTACTGGTAGTCGCCGAGGTGCAGCACCAGCTCCGGGTGGTCCTCGGCCATCCGCCGGTAGGCGGTGAAGTAGCCGTGCTCGTACTGCGAGCAGGAGACGAAGGCCATGTTCAGCGACTTGGGCATCGACCCGGGAGGGGGCGCGGTGCGGGTCCGGCCCGCCGGTGAGACCCACTTGCCGGTCTTGAAGCGGTACCAGTACTCGTGACCGGGCGGGAGCCCGTCGGCCTCGATGTGGACGCTGTGGCCCCAGGCGGGTGTCGCCTGGACCGTGCCGCGGCGCAGGACCCGCCGGAAGCGGCTGTCGGTGGCCACCTCCCAGGAGACGCTCACCGAACGGTCGGCCATACCGCCCATGCCGTCCTCGGCGAGGGGGTTGGGCGCGAGGCGGGTCCACAGGACGACGCCCTGGTGGTCGGGGTCTCCGGAGGCGACGCCGAGGGTGAAGGGGTTGGACGGGATCTCGTAGCCGGCGGCGGCGAATGCCGGGATCGCGCCGGCGACCGTGATCGCGCCTGCGCCGGCGGCGGCCAGTACGACGCGCCTGCGCACGCCGGGGCCGATGTGGATGGACATGAGGGTGGGCCTCCTCGCGGATGGGACGGGGCGGGTGCCGCCCTTACCGTCGCGAGGAGGCCCGTACACGGCGTGGCAGGCGTCGGGCCGTCAACCGACGCCGGCGTGAACAGTCTGTCGGCCGGCCCCTAGATTCTCTGCCAGGAAACGGAGAGTTCGTCGCGTGTTCCGAACCTGGTCAGATGGTCGCCGACGACGTACTCGGTGCGCCCGAGCAGTTCGGCGTCGGCGGCCTCGACCTTGAGCAGCAGCGCATCGGCCTCGGCGACGTAGTCACAGGTGCCGAACTCGAAGACGGTCCGCCCCTTGTGGTCGTCCCACTCGGAGCTTGCCTTCTTGTCGAAGTGCGAGCACAGCTGCTTGATGTAGCGGGCGGCGCGGTCGGTGGGGACCCTGGCCTGGGAGGCGGGCATGGCTTTCCCTTCTGTCGGTGCCGTAGGGGTCAGGCGCTCAGGTTGCTCTTGAGGTCCTCCAGGACCTTCAGCGCGCCCAGCGGTCCGCCGCGCGAGGTCCACAGTGTCCCGTCGACCTCGACGAAGCGCTCGGCCTTCACCGCGCCGAGAGCGGCGAAGGCGGGCGTCTCCTTTGCTTCGGTGAGCGCCTCGGCGCTGCCGGGCTGGAGGGTGGCCGCGAAGATCCAGTCACCGTCGGCCTTGTCGAGGTTCTCCAGGCCGAGCACGTCGGTGTGCGCGAATCCGGGGTCCTGCTGGGTGTCGGGGCGCACGAGCCCGGCGTCCTGCACGACGAGGCTGGCGAAGGAGTCCTTGAGCATGACGACCGGGCCGTCGGGGTTCCAGCGGATGATGCTGACGCTCTCACCGGCGTGGGCGGCGATCGCGGTCTTCGCGTCGCCGGCCTCGGTGTCGTAGTCGGCCAGCCAGGTGTCGGCTGCGGTGGACTTGTTGACGGCCTCGGCGGTCTTCTTGAAGGCCGTCTTCCAGTCGGTCTCGGGCTTGTAGGTGACCACGGTGGGCGCGATGTCGCGAAGGGCGGCGAGGCGCTGCTCGTCGGCGACGCCGCCGGCCAGGATCAGGTCGGGTTCGAGGTCGTTGACGGCGTCGAGGGCCGGCTCGGCGACGGTGCCGACGATCGCGATACCGGCGGTGAGGTCACCGAGGTAAGCCGGCGGGGTCTGCTGACCGCGGCCGTTGACGGTGCCGGCGGGCTTGACGCCGAGAGCGAGGAGGCCGTCGAGGTCCTGTTCGGACAGGGCCACGATCTTCTTCGGCTCGACCGGGACTTTCACCTCGGCGCCGGTGGCGTCGGTGACACTGCGGGTCTCGGCGGCGTCACCGCCTTCACCGTCGCCGGAGCCGCCGCACGCGGCGAGCGCGAGCATCGCGGCCGCGACGAATGTGACGGCGGCGGCGCGCCGGGTTCGGGTCGTTCGCATCTGGCTCTCCGCATCGGATCTGGGGACACACGGGGGTGGTCGGGTCGTGCGGCCGGGCCGCACTCTCGACTCGAACTTAGGTTAGCCTCACTTCATGTTTCCCTCGCGAGGTGGTCACCCACCGCGTCCACAGGCTCGGATATGGGTGCTCACAGCACTTCCCGTACTCCTGTTGATCACCGGATGTCTCGCCTCCCTGCTGGTCGGCGGCGGTGACGTCGGGCCCGCCACGGCCCTGAAACACCTGCTGGGCGGGGTGAACGACGAACACGTGGCCATGGTCGTCGACACCCTGCGCGTGCCCAGGACGCTCGCCGCGCTCGTGGTCGGCGGCGGGCTGGGACTGGCCGGCGCGCTGTTGCAATCAGTGACTGGAAACCCGCTCGCCGAGACCGGACTGCTCGGCGTGAACGCCGGGGCCGCGCTCGCCGTGGTCGCCGGGATCAGCCTGCTGTCGGCCGACGGCGCCCCGGCGCTGCTCGCGCTCGCGCTGCTCGGCGCACTGGCGGCGAGCACGCTGGTCCTGGTCATCGCGGCCTTTCGCGGCGGCACGTCCCCTCTTCGGCTCGTGCTGGCCGGCGCGGCCCTCTCGGCGACCTTCCGGGGCGCCACGGCCTTCCTGCTGACCCGCGACTCGGCGGGCTACGACCGTTACCGCTTCTGGGTTCTGGGTTCGCTGTCGGGCGTCACGACGCGCATGGTCCTGCAGGTGCTGCCGATCGTGGCGCTCGCGCTGGTCATCACCGCCGTGCTGGTCCGGCCGATGTCGGCGCTGTCGCTCGGCGACGACGTCGCCGCCGGACTCGGCCACCGCCCGACCCGCGTTCGGGTCGGCGCGGCCGTCGCCGTGACGCTGCTGACCGGCGCCGCCGTCGCCCTGGCCGGTCCGGTGGCCTTCCTCGGCCTGCTCGCGCCCTACATCGCCCGCGCCGTCGCCGGTCCGCGGATGGCCGTGCTGCTGTGGCTGTCCACAGTGGGGGGCGGCCTGGTGATGATCCTCGCCGACCTCGGCGCGCGCCTCGTCGTGCGGCCCTACGAGGCGCCGGTGAGCATCCTGCTCGCCGTGGCCGGCGGCCCGGTGCTGATCTGGCTGGTCCGCTCCAACCGCACCATGACCCTGCGGACGGCGCCGTGAGCACGCTGCCGCCCGACTCCCTCGCCCTGCGCCTCGGCGGGCGCTCGGTGCTGCTCCCCAAACGCGCCACCGTCGTGGCGCTGTCCATTGTGGTCCTGCTGGCGCTCGCCGTGGTCGCCTCGATCGCCGTGGGCAACGGCCGGACCGTCGGCTGGCGAGCCGTCGAGGCCTTCTTCGGCGGACAGAACTCCTTCGCCCGCCGCACGGTCTTCGACTTCCGGCTCCCCCGCGTCATCGCCGGAGCGGTCGCCGGAGCCGCCCTCGGGCTCGCCGGCTGCCTCACCCAGACGCTGGCGCGCAACCGGCTCGCCACACCCGACCTGGTCGGTGTCAACGACGGCGCCACCGTCGGCGTCCTCATCACCGTGCTGGGCTCCACGACCGCCTCGATCGGCGCCTGGTGGGCCGGACCGCTGGGCGCGATCGCCGCGGCGGTCCTGGTCGTGGCCATCGCCGGAGGCATGGGCACCGCGGGGTACCGGGTCCTCGTCGTCGGCCTGGCGCTGTCGGTGACCATCGAGGCGTTCACCGAGCTGATCCTCGCCCGGCAGCAGGTCGACGTCGCCCGGGGCGTATGGGGCTGGACCATCGGAAATCTCAACTCGCGCGGCTACGACGTCGCCCTGCCCGTGCTGGCCGGGCTCGCGGTGCTCGTTCCCCTGGCACTGCTGGCATCTCGCAAACTCAACATGCTGCGCTTCGGCGACGACACCGCCGCCACCCTCGGCGTCGTCCCCGGCCGCTGGCGGCTCTACGCGCTCGCCGTCGCCGTCGGCCTCGCCGGGCTGGCGGTCGGGATCGGCGGCCCGGTCGCCTTCGTGGCGATGGCCGCGCCGATCGTCGCGAGCCGCCTCGCCGGGGCCGCACGGGTTCCCGTCGTCACCGCCGCGCTCACCGGCGCGCTGCTGGTCGTCTGCGCCGACACCCTCGGCCGCGCCTTCGGTCCGGTCGAGGTACCGGTCGGAGTGCTGGCCAGCCTGCTCGGCGGGCCCTTTCTGTTGTGGGTACTACTGTCCGAACGTTCCGCCGATGGAAATGGGGGCGCCCGGTGAAACTGACCGTCGAAGGACTGCGCGCGGCTTACGGCAAGCGCGAGGTCGTGTCCGAAGTGGACTTCGTCGCCGCACCGGGGACGGTGACCGCGATCGTCGGCCCGAACGGCTGCGGCAAGTCCACCCTCCTGCGCTGCGTCGCGCGCCTGCACAAGCCGAGCGGCGGGCGGGTCACCGTCGACGGCGCCGACGTCTGGGCACGCTCACCCCGCCGCGTGGCAAGGGATCTGGCGCTGCTGCCCCAGTCCCCCGTCGCACCCGAGGCGATCACCGTCGCCGGACTCGTCTCGCACGGCCGCCACCCGCACCAGGGACTCTTCCGGCAGTGGTCGCGCCAGGACGAGGCCGCCGCACGCGAGGCTCTCGCCGCCACCGGAGTCGCCGAACTCGCCGGCCGCCGCGTCGACCGCCTGTCCGGCGGCCAGCGGCAACGCTGCTGGCTGGCCATGATCCTCGCCCAGGACACCCCCGTGGTCCTCCTCGACGAACCGACCTCCGCGCTCGACCTCGGACACCAGGTGGAGGTTCTTTCACTGATTCGGAAGATCGCCGGAAAACGGAACCGCACGGTGCTGATGGTCGTCCACGATCTCGCCGCCGCGGCACGCTACGCCGACCGGCTGATCGCGATGCGCGACGGGCGCGTGGTCGCCGAGGGCGCCCCCGCCGAAGTCCTCACGAGCGGGCTGGTCAAGAGCCTCTACGGGGTCGAGGCCGACATCCTGGCCGCCCCCGGCGACGGCGCTCCGGTCGTCGTCGCGCGGGCCGACTCCGCGTCGCCGACATCGTCCCTATGCGACAAAGGGGCTTAGCGAATCTTCCTGTGAGACAAGGGAATACCCGCAAAAACAACGGTGACATTGAGGTTTCTCGATATTGACGAGCCTGTTCACTGCCGCTATGTTCCTTGCAGTCCGTCACGGTCACGTCCACCGATGGATGCGACACGAACGGTGTCTCGAAGGAGTTCTCCGTGAGGAAGACATTACGGACCGCAATGCGGCTCGCCCTGGTCGCATTGACCGGTGTGCTGGCGGTTGGCTTCGCCTCCGCTCCCTCTCAGGCGTCGGATCCCGGCACCAACGTCGTGGGTGGCACACGGGCCGCGCAGGGTGAATTCCCCTGGGTGGTCCGCCTTTCCATGGGATGCGGCGGCTCGCTCGTCCACCCCCAGGTCGTCCTGACCGCCGCGCACTGCGTCGACGGCACCGGCAACGACACCTCGATCGGCGTGACCGCCGGTGTCGTGGACCTCCAAGACCCCGCCCGCGTCACCCGCCAGTCGACCTACGTCTACTCGGCCCCCGGCTACAACGGCAACGGCAAGGACTGGGCGCTCATCAAGCTCAACACGCCCATCACCGGCATCCCGCTGCTCGGCCTGGCGACCACCGGCGCCAACGACAACGGCACCTTCGACATCATGGGCTGGGGCGCGGCCACCGAAGGCGGCGGACAGCAGCGCTACCTCCTCAAGGCCCAGGTCCCCTTCATCAGCGACGCGACCTGCAAGGCCGCCGGCGGCAGCTACTCCGGCCTCATCGACGCCGAAGAGATCTGCGCCGGCCTCCAGCAGGGCGGCGTCGACACCTGTCAGGGCGACTCCGGCGGCCCGATGACGAAGAACGTCAACGGCACCCCCGTCCAGATCGGCATCGTCAGCTGGGGCGAGGGCTGCGCCCGCCCCGGTAAGCCCGGCGTCTACAGCCAGGTCTCCGGCATGTACACCAACATCAAGGCCGGCCTCGACTCCCTCGTCGGCACGCCCCAGCCCGGCTGCGGCAAGTCCGCCACCAACGGCACCGACGTCACCGTGCCGGACAACACCACGGTCACCAGCTCCGTCGCCATCTCCGGCTGCACCGTCGCCCCGTCCAGCACCTCCAAGGTCGCCGTCAACATCGTGCACACCTACATCGGTGACCTCGTCGTCAGCCTCATCGCCCCCGACGGCACCGCCTACGTCCTGCACAACAGGGCTGGCGGCAGCGCCGACAACATCAACCAGACCTACACCGTCAACCTCGCCGGCGAAGGCGCCAACGGCACCTGGAAACTCCAGGTCCGCGACGCCGCCTCCGCCGACACGGGATACATCAACACGTGGACGCTGACGGTCTAAAGGACCAGGGTCCAGTGGCGCTGAAGACCTGAAGAGACCGACGGTCTGAACGCAGAGCCCACACCGGACAAGCGTTGGACACCGTCCAACGCGCCCAACGCAACCGCCCCCGCCTCCGACGGGGGCGGTTGTGTTGGGTGGGGGCGGGTGTGGCGAGGGTTCGGAGGGGGTGGGATGGGGAGCCGCGGTTTCGGGTGAGGGCAGGGGGTGGAAACGCGGTCCGGTGCGGCTGGGGGTGGAAGGGCTTGCAGTGGGCGGGAACTGGCGGGTGCCCGGAGGACTGGCGGGCCGGCGGCCGGCGGCCGGCGGTCAGCGACTTGCGGCCGAGGCGAAGCCGGCCGCTCAAGGACCGAAGGTCAACGGCCCGCAGCCTTCTGCGCAGGACCGGGTCCAGGGACGGAGTTCCTGGTGGGGGTCTGGGGGCGAAGCCTCCCAGCAGGGTCTGGGACGGAGTCCCAGCGGGGTCCGGGGCGGAGCTCCGGTGGGGGTGCGGGGGGCGAAGCCCCCGGCCGGGGCTTGACCTTGAGGGCTGAGGGGTGGGGGCTGAGGGCTGAGGTTGACCTTGCGGTTGGGGGTTGCGGTTGGGCTTGGGACCGGGGCGGGCCGGGGCCGGGGCCGGGGCAGGGCAAGAGTGGCTTGGTGAGCAAGCCGGCTGCGGCAAAGTCCCCGGGCTGGGTGACGCCTGAGCTGACGGGTGCCCGGCGCGAAGCTGCCGGCCCGGCGGTTGGTGACGCCTGAAGGGCGGAGGCCCGGGCTGGGGTGCCGCCTGAGCTGGCGGTCCCGGCCGGTGTGCGCGCCAGTGGCCGGGGCGAGGGCTCAGAGCGGGAATGGCTGCGACCAGGGGATGCTGCGGCAGGAGTACCAGCGGGATGACGCCTGCCGGGGTGGCCCGGGTGGGGTGAGACCTGTTCACCCGGGAAAGTGACGGCCGGGCGGGACGCTGAGGCAGGGCCCCGGCCTGAGGTGACGCCCGCCGGGATGGATCGGGAAGGGTGACGCCTGAACTGGCAGCCCCGGCCGTGTGCGCAGCTGAGGGCGAGGCGAGAACTCAGAGCGGGAGTGACTGCGGCCGGGGGCATACTGCGGCAGAGTCCCCAGGGTGGGATAACGCCTGCTGGTGGTGAACCAGGGTGGGGTGACGCCTGGACGCCCGGTGGCAGTGGCGGAGGGTGGGACGCTGCGGCAGGGTCCCCGGGCTGGGGTTACGCCTGCTGGTGGTGGACCGGGTGGGGTGAGGCCTGCTCACCCGGTGGCAGTGACGGAGGGGCGGGACGCTGCGGCAGGGTCCCCGGGCTGGGGTGACGCCTGACTTCTGTGCTTGCTTGGTCGGAGGCTGACGAAACCTCCTGACAGGCATGGGATCGGGCTGCGGCACCTCCTCCGGTGCCGGGTCCCCGGCCGGGGTGACGCCTGAACTGACGGGTCCCCCGCGTGGTCTGCCGGGTACCCGGCGCAAAGCCGCCGGCCCCGGCGTGCGGTGACACCCGCCGGTGGTGGCCCGGGTGGGGTGACGCCTGATCACCCGGAGGCAGTGACGGCCGGGCGGGACGCTGCGGCAGGGTCCCCGGGCTCTGGTGACGCCTGACTCCTGTGCTTGCTTGGTCGGAGGCTAACGAAACCTCCTGACAGGCATGGGATCGGGCTGCGGCACCTCCTCCGGTGCCGGGTCCCCGGGCTTTGGTTACGCCTGAACTGGCGGGTACCCGGCGCGAAGCTGCCGGCCCCGGCCGGAGGTGACGCCTGAACTGACGGGTACCCCGCCTGAGTCTTCCGGACCCAGCCCGGGGTGACGCCCGAACTGACGAGTACCCCGCCTGAGTCTTCCGGACCCGGCGTGCGGTGACACCCGCCGGTGGTGGCCCGGGTGGAGTGACGCCGGAACACCCGGTGGCAGTGGCGGCGGGGCGGGACGCTGCGGCAGGGTCCCCCGGCCCGGGATCGCGCCTGCACTGGCTGGCACCCGGCGCCCGGCGCAAAGCGGCCCGCCCCGGCGGCCGGCCCCGTCCCCGGCCGCCCGCCCGCCACCCCCACCGGCTCACCCCCGCTGCCACTCCTCATACCGCTCGACCTCGCGGAACCCCAGCTCCAGGTTCACCGAGACCATCGGCCCGTTCTGCACCGCGTTCCACGTCTCCACACCCGACCGCCCCGGATACCCCGCCACCAGCGCCCGCAGGTTCGCCACCTTCAGCGCCAGCCCCAGACGATGCCCCCGATGCTCCGGCAACACCAACGTGTCCCACTGATACACCCGGCTCTCCCCCTCCCGCGTCAACGCCAGCTGCGTATGCCCCGCGATCTCCCCACCAGGCGCGACCGCGATGACCGTCAACAGATCACGCCCCTGCGCCTCCGTCTTCTTCTCGTCCGCACGCAGGCGGGCCACATCCCACACCTCCGGCTCATAATCCATCTCACCGTTCGGCGCCTCCGACATCAGCAGCGACTTCAGGTTCGCGTACTGCTCGGCGTACTCCTCCGGACACGCGCCCGACCAGGCGTGCAACCGATACCCGCCGACCTTCGCCGCCGCCTTCGCCTCCAGCCTGTCCAGCAGCCCCTCGGGCAGCGGCAACGGCAGGATCCGCCGCATCTCGACGTTGCGGCGCGTCAGCCCGAACTTGCTCGCGAACGCGTAACCCGGCACCTCGTCGGCGCCTATGGGCTGGTTGACCACACCGAGAATGCTGGTCCGGCCCAGCTCCGCGACACGCTCGGCGACGTGCTCGAAGAGGGCGGAACCGATGCCCCGGCGACGGTGGGCGGGCACCACGGCGACCTCGATGTCGGCCAGCGTCCGGTTGTCGTGCTTGGGCAACTCGACGCGGACGGTACCGACGATCTCACCGTCGACGACCGCACCGTACAACTCGTAGTCGTAGGGGCCATCGGTCGCGCGGTAGGCCACGGCCGACTGGGCCGCGCTGTAGAGGGGCGGGTCGTGCCGTCCGGCGCCGACGCCCTCGCTCGCGGCGGCGTGCCAGGCGTTGAACACGGCGTCGTCGAAAAGGTCGATACGGGAGATCTTCACGCGCGGAACCTAGCAGCGGCCACACGCCCACGCGAGCCGATTTCGCCGAGCGGCCACCCGCGCGGCCCGCTCTTGATGCAATGGAACCCCACCCCGACGATCAGCGGAGGATCCATGTCAGAGCTCGTCGTACTGGGATTCCGCGCCGAATCCACCGCCCAGGTCGCCATGAGCGCGATCGACCTCCTGCAGAGCGAAGGCCTCATCAAGCTAGAGGACCTCGCCCTGGTGACCAGGCGCGACACCGGCGTCATCGACGTCAAGCACTCCCGCCACCTCTCGGCGAAGGACGCCGCGACCGGAGCCGTCGCGGGAGTCATCGTCGGCGCGATGGCGGCGGTACCCGTCTTCGGGCTGGCCGCGGGAGCGGCCGCCGGGGGAGTGCTGGGCAAGCTCAACCACATCGGCGTCGACGAGCGACTCGTCGCGCGGATGGCCGGCGAACTGCCTCCCGGCGCGGGACACGTGCTGATGATGGTCGACGCGGCCGACGACGCCAAGGTCATCGAACGGCTCGCGCCCTACGAACCGCACCTCGTCTACACCTCGATGTCCGAGGAGCGGGTCGGCGAGTTGCGCGGGCTCCTCGACCAGGAGCGCGGTGCGCCGCCGGATCCGCTGCGGCGCCTGTGATCGCTACTCCGCGGCGGCCCTCGCGACGACGGGCCGCGCGGCCGCCGTCCGCGTCATCCGGTCGATGACCTCGAAGTACGTGGCTCGCTGGCGGCTCCACATCCGCTCGGTCATCAGGCCGAGGGTGTGCTCACTGCGGGCGCGGGCGGCGACGGGATCCCCGGCGACGGCCGCGATGGCCTTGGCCAGACCGGGGCCGTCGGCGGGATCGGCGAAGACCACGGCCCGCTCGTCGAAGTAGCGGGCGACGGTCTGGTTGCGGAAGGACACGATCGGCACGCCCACCCCGGCGTACTCCATGATCTTGTTGGGCAGGATGTCCCTAGTCAGCGGCCCCATCTGGTGCGGAACGAGGCCCAGGTGCAGTTCGCCGAGCTCGGCCGGCAGGTCGGTCACGGCGATGGGGGTGTCGTCGAAATGCACGCGGTCGCCGACTCCGAGGCGCGCGATGTGCTCGTGCAGCCTGGGCGAGTCGTCCCCGGCGCCGCGGATGCGCAGCTTGAGGCCCGGCAGTTCCTCGCGCAGCAGAGCCACGGCCTCGACGGCCTGGAAGACGCCCTGCCGCTCGGCGATCAGACCGTGGTAACCGGCGACGAACTCGCCGCCGGGCTGCCACTCGCGCCACGCGCGGGGCTGGAAGACCGCGTCGTCGGGGCAGTTGAGCACCGAGGTCACGCGGGTGCTGGTGATCCCGCGCAGCAGCTCGGCGTAGGGCTCGTTGGCGGTGATCACCTCGGTCGAGAAGCGCATCGAGGCGCGCTCGGAGGCCCGCACGGAGCCCAGCAGCGCCGGGCGGGAGGCGAACTTCTCCTCGAAGGTCTTCGAGGTGAGGTCGTGCACGTCGAGCAGGATCGGCAGGCCGCGCATCCGCTGCGGAAGTCCGCAGAACACCAGCGTCTCGGGCATCGAGTGGGCCTGCACCAGGTCGAACTCGCGGCGGTGCTTGGCCGCCCAGCTCAGCGCGCGCCAGGTGAAGCGGCCGTAGAGCTTGAGGTAGGCGCCGGCCGAGGAGCCGCGGTACTTCCGGATCGGCAGTTCGACGACCCGCACGCCGTTGACCACGGACGTCTGGGGCCGTTCGCCGACCTGTAGCGCGAGGACGGTCACGTGGTCACCGCGGCCGACGAGGGCCTCGGCCTGCCGGCGCACGCGTGCGTCGGTGCGGTAGTCGGTGACGACGACCATCAGGATCCGCAGGGGGCGGCGAACCGGTTCGGGGCTCGACATGGCTCGAAGAATAACCCCGGAAATGGTGGGCGAGACGATTCAGTCCCTCGAAAACCCACCATTCACCAAAAGCCGGGGTTGCTTTTCAACCGCGGTATTCCTGTTGTTAATCCTGCGAGTCGACCACCGTGAGGAATTGCGTCGCACGGGTGAACACGACGTAACGAACCTGTGCGCCCGACTCGGCGGCGACCACGTCGGGCCGGACCGCGACGACCGCGTCGAATTCGAGGCCCTTCGATTCCAGGGCGGTCATGACGTGCAGCCGCTCGTGCGGCTCGAACCACTTGGCGACCTCGTCGCGCTCATTGGCCGGGGTGATCACACCGACGGTTCCGGCGACCTCGTCGAGGTGCTCGGCGACCTTCGCGGCGACCGTCGCCGACAGCTCGGCGGCCGGGACGCGCAGGGCGACGGGCACCGATCCCGTGCGGCGCACGGCTTTCGGGATGTCGGCGTCGGGGACGGCGACGCGGATCGACTCGGCGGCGAACTCGAAGATCTCGGCGGAGTTGCGGTAGTTCGTCGTCAGGTGGAACTCCTTGCGCGGCAGGCGGCCAAGGGCCTCGTTGCGCGCGCGGCGCGCCTCGGCCGGGTCCGGCCAGCTGCTCTGGGCGGCGTCGCCGACGATGGTCCAGCTCGCCTGGCGGCCGCGCCTGCCGAGCATCCGCCACTGCATCGGCGACAGGTCCTGCGCCTCGTCGACGACGACGTGGGCGTATCCGTCGTAGTCGGAGCCGCGCTCGGCCCGCGAGGCCCGCGTGTACAGGCGGTCCTGGGTGGTGGTCAGCTCCTGGATCGTGTCGCCGTCGGTGCTGCGGCGCGCCTTCGGGCGCTTCGGCTTGCCGAGGATGCTGGCGAGCTCGTCGAGCAGCGGGATGTCGGAGACCGACCAGCCGGGCTCGGCGAGCGAGGCGGCCACGGCCGAGACCTCCTGGCGCGACAGCACGCCCTGCGAGGCGGTGCCGAGGCGGCGTTCGTCGGACAGCCAGCGCAGCACCTCCTCGGGGGTCAGCTCGGGCCACCAGGAGTGCAGCAGTTCGAGGAACTCGTTGCGGGCGCCGAGGTCGCGGGAGAACTCGGCGGGCACCAGGCCGGTTTCGATGCGTTCCTTGGCCTTGCGCCACAAGGCGACCAGAAGTGCCCGGCCGGCCTCGGTGACGGCGTGGTTGTGCTGCTGGTTCTTGCGCTGGACGACCCGGCGGGCCTCGGCGAGGTCCTGCCCGTCCAGGCGCAGGACCTCGCCGCGGTAGACGATGGTGAAGGTCTTCGGGGCGTTCGGCGGGGTGAGGCGTGTCGCGCGGGCGAGGATCTTGCGGATGCGCCCCGCGCCCTTGACGGCGGCGACCTTCGGGGGGTCCTGCCGGACGGCCTTGGCGCCGTCGAAGAACTCGCCGAGGGCGTAGAGGGCCGCGGCGTCCTCGCCGAGGGAGGGGAGGACGCGTTCGATGTAGCGCAGGAACACCGTCGAGGGTCCGACGACGAGTACGCCGCCGCCTTCGAAGCGGCGCCGGTCGGCGTATAGGAGGTAGGCGGCGCGATGGAGGGCGACGACGGTCTTGCCGGTGCCCGGTCCCCCGCTGATCATGGTGACGCCGCGCGCTTCGGCGCGGATGGCCTCGTCCTGTTCGCGCTGGATGGTGGCGACGATGTCGCGCATGCGTTCGCCGCGGGCTCGGGCGAGGGCGGCCATGAGGGCGCCGTCGCCGATGACGGACAGGCCGGTGGCGTCGGGGTCGGCGTGCTCGGTGTCGAGGAGGTCGTCGGAGATGTCGAGGACGGTGCGGCCGCTGGAGCGGATGACCCGGCGCCGGATCACCGACATGCGGTCGGCGGCCGTGGCCTGGTAGAACGGTGCCGCGGCGGGTGCCCGCCAGTCGATCAGCAGGGGTTTTTGCTCGGCCGAGCGCAGTCCGAGGCGGCCGATGTGACGGGTGACGGGGCCGTCGAGGTCGAGGCGCCCGAAGACGAGGCCCTCGTGCTCGGCGTCGAGGGTGTGCAGCCGCTTGGCGGCCTGGTAGACGAACACGTCGCGTTCGTACTGGGCGCCGGGAACCCTCGCGTGCGAGTAGTTGTATCCCTCGCGTTCGGCGCGCACGGCGATGTCGCGGAGCTCGTCGAGCCGGTCGTAGACGGTGTCGACGTGTTCTTGTTCGAGGGCTATCTCGGCATCCCTCAAGACCTCTTCGGCAACACTCGTGTCGTCCTCACGCCCACCGCTGTGGCTCAACTGCAATCTCCCCGACCTACGAAAACGAAGCCATTCAGTCTATCCCCCCGCCCTGCTGATCATCGAATCCGCCTGACATCGACCGGAGTCTATATATCGGCATATCGACCGACTTGACCTGCGGTGACACCATAGGTTTCGACCGCGTCCGATCCGTGGCGGGCGGACGTGAACGTGACGACCGCGGATGCCCCGTGTGCCAGGCATGGCCCGGCCCCCGCTTCTCAGCGGGGGCCGGGCCATGCACGCTTGGTCTCTCGGTGTCCGACGCGGTCAGGCCGCGGCCTTCTGCGGGCGCCGCCGGGCCTGGGCCGTGAACAGCCACGGCATCCGCGGCTCCACCGCCCACCGGAACATCCGCGTCACCGGCGCGGTCATCAGCAAGACCGCCAGCCCCGCCGCCAGCAGGGTCACCAGAACGGCACCGCCGGGCGTGTGCAGCCACTCGAAGCGGTACAGGTCGAGACCGCCGTCGGCGACCTTGATCACGAATCCGTGCAGCAGGTAGGCGTAGATCGTGCGCTCGCCGAGGGCGCTGAGCCGCCACTCGCGGTCGGGCACCCAGGCGAGGAAGGTGACGAGCAAGACACCGGCGGCCAGGAAGACCCCGACCCGGATCGGCAGGATCCACTCCAGCGGCGTCTCCAGCTGGCCGTAGCCCTGGCTGTAATACACCCACTCCGTCGACAGACTGGGCCCGAAGACGTAGGCGACGCCCAGCAGCGCGACCGTCCCGACCAGGCCCGCGACACGGATCCACGTGCGCCGCAGCATGTCGAAATGCTCGCGGCGAAGCTGCGTGCCGATCACGAAGAACGGCAGGAACTGGAGGACGCGGCCGAGGTCGAGGACGTCGCTGAGAGCGGTCAGCGAGGCCGCGAAGGAGATGGCGAAGGCCACCGCGACCGGCCAGCGCACGACCTTCCAGATCTGCGCGCTCAGCCGCCAGAAGAACAGCGCCGGCAGGAACCACATCAGGTACCACGGGTAGAGCAGGTTCCACTCGAAGCGGCCCTCGGTGTAGATCCGCAGCAGGCCGTAGGCGAGCGAGAAGGTCACATACGGGAGGGCGACACCGGTGAGCAGGCGCCGCCACTGGTCGGGGCGGCCGACGAAGCTGCGCGACAGGTAGCCCGAGATGAGGATGAAGGCCGGCATGTGCAGGTCGTACAGGACCAGGTAGGCCGCCCGGACCGCGTCACTGTCCATCAGCGGCGCCCAGGCGTGCCCGCACGCGACGAGGACGATCAGGATCAGCTTCGCGTTGGAGAAGTACGGGTCCTTTCGGGTCGGGCTCGCCGGAGTTGCTTCTTGCGCGGTGGTCGTCAAAGCGGGTGCGGACATCAGCTTGGCGTGGTCTCCTCATCGGCTTTCGCCGTTGGCGGGAGGCTGGGCTTCGGCCTCGTGCCGGGAGACGACGCGCGCGTCGCGGTCACGGGCCGCCGGGGCCGGCGACGACGGACACGGACGCGGCGGGACCGCATGATTCCGGCACCTGTCTTGTGTTGTCGGCGAGCAGGTGGTGGGCACTTGCTCGCGGGGCCGCGGGATCCGGTCGGTGGGCGACCGGCTGACGGCCCATCAACAGCGTTACCCCTTCGGTTACGAGGGGAAACGTCGCGCTGGGACCGTCTCCGTGACGGGAACATCGTAACAAGGGGGGTGGATGGTGCCAATGGGGGCCGGAGGCCCAAAGGGCCCACGATGGTCCACAAGGGACGCATGATCGAGGCGGGCCGCACCCCTGGAGGTGCGGCCCGCGAAGTAGAACACAAGGGATGAAACGGATCCGGCGCTTCTCAGGCGGCCATGCCGAGTCCGGCGCCGACGCCCAGCGCGGCCCCGTACCTGTCGCGCACCACCGCCAGGAGCTCCCCGGCGTCGCCCAGCGGCGGCGCCACCGGCACCCCGGCGGCGAGCGCGGCGACGCGGACCCGCTCGTAGAGGAGCCCGGGGGCGATGAAGTAGGAGGCGACCGCGACGCGTTCGGCGCCGCGCGCCCGCAGTTTCTCGACGGCGGCGCCGACCGAGGGTTCGGCGGACGCGGCGAAGGCCGGTCCGGCCGGGACGCCGGCGTGCGCGCCGGTCCGTTCGGCCATGTCGCCGACCTGGATCAGCGACTCGGGGTCCCTGGTGCCGGCGGCGGCCAGGACGATGCCGTCGGTTCCCGGGGGCAAAGGGCGGACGAGCGCGGGGACGAGTTCGGGCCCGCCGACCGGGGCTCCCGCGAGCACTTCGAGCTTCGGGCGCTTCTCTCGGACCTCGGCCAGCAGCCGGGGCACGTCGACGCGGCTGTGGAAGGCGTCGGTGAGCAGCAGGGGCACCGCGACGACCGTGCGGTGGCCGGCGTCGGCCAGGTCGGTCATGAGGGTCACCGGGCCGGGGCGGTCGAAGTCGATGAACGCGGCGCGCGCGTCGAGGCGGGCGGCGATGCGCCGCACGACGGCCGAGGAGCGGCCGTCGCGGCTGCCGTGCGCGATCAGCACCAGCGGCGGGCCGGGGCCGTCGGACCTCCAGGAGCCGCTCACAGGTGGAGACCGCATTCCTGCTTGTCGAACATCGCCCAGCGGCCGGCGCGGGGGTCCTCGCCGGGCTTGACGCGGCGGGTGCACGGCCAGCAGCCGATCGAGCCGTAGCCGCGGTTGAAGAGGTCGTTGACGGGGATGTCGTTGGCCGCGATGTAGGCGTCCACATCGGACTGCGTCCAGTTCGCGATGGGTGAGATCTTCACCTTGGCGCGTCCGGCGTCGAAGTCCACCACGCGGGTGCCGGCGCGGCTGGGCGACTCGTCACGCCGCAGGCCGGTCGCCCACGCGTCGTAGTCGGCGAGCGCCTCGGCGAGGGGTTCGACCTTGCGCATGTGGCAGCACTCGTCGGGGGCGCGGTCCCACAGGCGGGGGCCGAACTCGCCGTCCTGGCGGCCGACGGTCAGCGGCGGCCGCACGGACTTGACCGTAACCGGGAGCCGTCGGCGGACCTCTTCGCGCACGTCGAGGGTCTCCTCGAAGTGCAGGCCGGTGTCGAGGAAGACGACGTCGACGCCGGGCACCACTGTGGACACCAGGTGGGCGAGGACGGCGTCGGCGAAGGAGGAGGTCACGCAGAAGCGCTCGCCGAACTCGGCGGCGGCCCATTCCACGATGCGTTCGGCGGAGGCGTTGTCGAGTTCGCGGCCGGCGTGCAGGGCCAGGTCTCGCAGTTCGAGGATGTCACGAGTCATCGCCGGTCTCCGGTCTGTTGTCGACGGGCACGGTCTGAGGGGTGGCGTCGTTGCCGAAGTTGAGTCCTTTGAAGGTCACCGAGAACACGCGGGCGCAGGCGCGGCACTCCCAGCCCGAGGGCCGCGCGTCGGGGCCCGGCGGGAGGTGGGGGTAGAGGTCCTCGTCGCCGCAGTAGGGGCAGAAGTAGGGGACGGCGCGACCGCTCACTGGAGGTCCTTCTCGTCGGCGCGGGCGACCCATTCGGCGAAGACCTCGCCGTCGGTGCGCTCCTCCAGGTAGCGGCGGGAGAGGCGCTCGACGTAGTCGGCGAGTTCGGCGGCCGAGACCTTGTGGCCGCGGAGTTTGCGGCCGAGGCCGGCGTGCTGGGCGTGTCCGCCGCCGAGGTGGACCTGGAAGCCTTCGACGCGCTTTCCGTCGACGAGGACGAGCTGGCCCTTGAGGCCGATGTCGGCGGTCTGGGTGCGGGCGCAGGCGTTGGGGCAGCCGTTGACGTGGATCGACAGTGGACTGTCCATGTCGGGCACGCGCTTCTCCAGCTGGATGACCGTCTGGCGGGCGCGTTCCTTGGTGTCGACGAGGGCGAGTTTGCAGAACTCGATGCCGGTGCAGGCCATGGTGGCGCGGCGCCAGGGGCTGGGGTCGGCGTGCAGGCCGAGCTCGCGCAGTTCGGCGACCACGGAGTCCACATCGGACTCGTTGATGTCGAGGACGAGGAGTTTCTGGCCCGGGGTCGTGCGGATGCGGTCGCTGCCGTGGCGGGCGGCGAGCTCGGCGACCTGTTCGAGTACGGTCCCGGTGACGCGCCCGACGATCGGTGCGGCACCGATGAAGTAGCGGCCGTCGGCCTGGCGGTGCACGCCGACGTGGTCGATGAGCGCCGGTGCGACCTCGGGTTCGTCGAGGTCGTCGAGCTTGCGCTTGAGGTACTCGTTCTCCAGCACCTCCCGGAAGCGCTCGATGCCCCAGTCGGCGACGAGGAACTTCAGGCGCGCGCGGGTCCGCAGGCGGCGGAAGCCGTAGTCGCGGAAGAGGGCGGTGACGGCGTGCCAGACGTCGGGGACGTCTTCGAGGGCGACCCAGGTGCCCAGGCGCTTGGCGAGCATGGGGTTGGTGGACAGGCCGCCGCCGACCCACACGTCGTAGCCGGGCCCGTGCACGGGGTGGACGGCGCCGAGGAAGGACAGGTCGTTGGTCTCGTAGGGCAGGTCGGGCAGCCAGGAGATGCCGGACTTGTACTTGCGCGGCAGGTTCGACAGGCTCTGGTCGCCGATGAAGCGGTCGATGATCTCGTCGATGGCGGGGGTGGCGTCGATCAGCTCGTCTTCGGCGACGCCGGCGACCGGACTGCCGAGGACGACGCGCGGGCAGTCGCCGCAAGCCTCCTGAGTGGACAGTCCGACCTCTTCGAGGCGGCGCCAGATGTCGGGCACGTCCTCGACGCGGATCCAGTGCAGCTGGATGTTCTGCCGGTCGGTGATGTCGGCGGTGTCGCGGCCGTAGATCTTCGAGATCTCGGCGATCGCGCGCAACTGCTCCACCGACAGCTGCCCGCCGTCGATGCGGACCCGCAGCATGAAGTACTCGTCCTCCAGCTCCTCGGGTTCGAGGACACCGGTCGCGGTGCCGTCGAAGCCGGGCTTGCGCTGCGTGTACAGCCCCCACCAGCGGAAGCGGCCGCGAAGGTCGGCCGGGTCGATCGAGGCGAAGCCGCGGTGCGCGTAGATGTTCTCGATGCGCGCGCGGACGTTGAGGGGATTGTCGTCCTTCTTCTGCTGCTCGTTGGGGTTGAGCGGCTCGGTGTGGCCGTACGCCCACTGGCCCTGGCCCTTGGAGTTGTGCCTACTGCGGACCGACGAGGTCATGATGCTTGCTCCCGGTGCTAAATGATCAGCACGCGAGGCGTTGCACACAGTGGAGTCACGGCGGCGACACGTCGCGCGCCCAAGAAGGTGTGGCTGGTTCGATCAGGCGCGACGATGCACCGGGCGACAGATCGCGCTGCGGGTACGCCCGAAGTCCACGTGGCGGCGGGCCACGAGTCGGATGCGCAGGGCAGCACTCATGCGGGCAAGCATGCCACAAGCTCCACGGGGGTGTCACCTCCCAAGACGCGGCGTAGGCGGCGCCACAGGCCGACACACGGCGACATCTGGGGTAACAAGGCGTTCACCGGACGCGGGGCCGGCGGATCAGCGAATGGATCAGTCCAGACTGCGGGACAGCTCGGCCGCCTCGGCGAGCGTCCCGGCGAGCGCGGAGCGTTCGGCGTCGCCGAGTTCGACGGCCCCGGCGCGGGCGAGATGCTCGCGGGCGACGTCGTCTTCGCCGAGCCGGACGGCGAGTTCGGCGCGGTAGACGAGCGCCTCCACGAGTTCGGCCGGCGCGGCCTCGCCGCCCTCGCGCCTCAGCGTCGAGTCGAGGATCCGAGCGGCCTGGCGTTCGTCGCCTTTGGAGTCGCCGAGGACGACGGCGTTGTCCAGGGCCCGGCCCAGTCGGCCGCGCTCGCCGGCTTCGGCGATGGCGGGCTCGTCGGCGGGCGGCCGCGGGAAGAAGCGGATCCAGTTCCCGCCGGTGTCGACCAGGCTGAATCCGGCGAGTCCGTCGACGTTCTTGCGTTTACGCGGACGTGTCACACGAGGGATCCCGGCGACGAGGACCTTGCCGTACGCCGCGCGCATGCCCGCGGCGAAGGCCTCGTAGATCTCGCCGATGTCGGGGACGATCACCACGCAGGTTCCATAGGAGTCGGCGGCCTTGAAGCCGTCGATGCCGAAGAACTGCAGTTCGATGTCCTCGCGCTTGACGATCATGAACGGGTTGGGGCGGGTCTGGCGGTAGGTGCGGGTGAAGCCGAGCGCCTGGTAGAACTCGGCCGTCTCGTCGATGGAAGCGCAGGGAAGGGCCGGGATGGTCACCTCGTTGGCCATCCCGGAATCGTACACCGTACGAAGTCAGCTCAGGGGTACGACGAGTTCCGCCTCGGTGCCGCCGCCCTCGCGGGGGCGAAGGTCGATGGTGCCGCGCAGCTCACCGGTGGCGAGGGTCCGCACGATCTGCAGGCCGAGCCGCTGGCTGTTCTCGATCCGGAAGGACTCCGGAAGACCCCGGCCCTCGTCGGAAACGACCACCCGCAGCTCGCCGTTCTCCCGCGTCACGGTCAGCACTACCTCACCCGACTGCCCCGGCCCGTAGGCGTGCTCGACGGAGTTCTGGAGCAGCTCGTTGAGGATCATCACCAGCGGCGTGGCCACCTCCGAGGGCAGCACACCGAAGGTCCCGACACGCCGCAGCCGCACCTGCGACTCGGCCGCGGCGACCTCGGCTGCCATCGACGAGATCCGGTCGACGATCTCGTCGAAGGCGACGGCCTCGTCGCTGGACTGGGACAGCGTCTCGTGCACCAGCGCGATCGACGCGACCCGCCGCACCGACTCCTCAAGGGCCGCCCGGGCCTGCGGAGCGCCGACCCGCCGCGCCTGGAGGCGCAGCAGCGCCGCGACGGTCTGGAGGTTGTTCTTCACCCGGTGGTGGATCTCGCGGATCGTGGCGTCCTTGGTCATCAGCGCCCGGTCGCGGCGGCGGACCTCGGTCACGTCGCGCACCAAGATCAGCGCGCCCGCCGGCGAGCCGACCGGCCGCAGCGGCAGTGCCCGCATCAGGACCGTCGCGCCCCGCGCCTCGATCTCCTTGCGCGGCGGGCTGTCGCCCCGCAGCGCGGAATTGATGCGCGCCACGGCGTCGCCGCCGTCGAAGGGGTCGTCGGCCAGCCGGCCGGTGATGGCCGCCAGGTCCTCGCCGAGCAGGTGGCCCGACACCCCCAGGCGCCGGTAGGCCGACAGGGCGTTGGGCGAGACGTACTTGACCTTCCCCGCCGCGTCGAGCCGGACGAGGCCGTCCCCGACGCGCGGCGCCGTTGTCGTCTCGCCGGGCAGGCGCGGCGGCGGGAAGCTGCCGTCGGTGACCATCTGCGCGAGGTCGTCGGCGATGTTGAGGTAGTTCGACTCCAGCCGGCTCGGGCTGCGGACGGTCATGAGATTCGTGTCACGCGCGATCACCGCGATCACCGGCCCCTCGGCGGTCCGGCGGACCGGGATCGCCTCATGCCGCGCGGGCGTGTCGCCGAACCACACCGGGTCGCCCTCCCGCCAGATGCGGCCCTCGGTGTATGCGGCGCTTAGATGCGCGGCGTCGGCGCCGGCGATGGTGCGCGCGACCTGATCGTCGTAATAGGCGGTCATGCCCGTCGTGGGCCGCACCTGGGCGACGCAGATGTAGCCGCGGTCGCCGTCCTGCGCGCGCACCCACATCAGCAGGTCGGCGAAGGAGAGGTCGGACAGCAGCTGCCACTCGGCCGCCAGGAGGTGCAGGTGGTCGACCTGGTCCTCTTCGAGGGTCGTGTGCGCGCTGAGAAGATCACGGAGGGTGGACACCAGTCGAGGGTAGCGACGCCGACGGTGTTATCGCCTTGATCGCGCGCCGCCGGGGTTCCTAGTCTCGGGGCATGGACTCCCACGAACTCTGCGGCCAGCTCGCCGAACCGACGCGCCTGCGCGCCTTCTCCGCCGTGGTGCTCGGCGCCGGGACCTCCGCCGAGGTCGCCGAAACCGCCGGGATCGACGCCAAGGCCGCCGTGAAGGCCCTCCAGCGGCTCATCGGGGCGGGACTGGTCGCCACCGGCGGGGACGGGCGCATGACCGCCGGCGCCGGGCTGTTCAAGGACGCCGCCAGGCGCGAGGCGCCGACGACGGCCCCCGCCGAGCTCGACGCCGACCCCGAGCGCAACGCCGTCCTGCGCAACTTCGTCCGCGACAACCGCCTGACCTCGCTGCCCGCGGGGCAGCGCAAGATCCGCATCGTCGTCGAGCACATCGCCGAACTCAGCTTCGAACCCGGCTGCCGCTACAGCGAGAAGGAGGTCGACCGGGTCCTCAAGGGGTGGCACGACGACCACGCGGCGCTGCGGCGGTACCTGGTCGACCAGGGCGTGATGACGCGCGAGGGCGGCGAGTACTGGCGCAGCGGCGGGCGGGTGGGGGTCTGACTCCGGCGCAAGCCGTACGCCCCCGCTACGGCGGGGGCGCCCTACCCCAACCCCACCGTCAGTGGCCTCGGGTCCCCGAACAGCCAGTTCCCCGCCGCCTCCAGGTCCTCCCCCGCGAAGTACTCGCCGCACACCTTCCCGAACGCCTCGCGCGACAGCCCCGGCCCGCGCGGCACGATGTGCGCCAGCGCCGCGTCGATCTGCGGCTCGACGAGCCCGTGCGCGCGCAGGAGGAGCCGTAGCTGCGGCAGTTCCAGCTCCCCGTCGGCGTTCTGGTCGCACAGGGCGAACAGGCTCTCCCAGACGGGCCGGTAGGTGGCCTCGGCGGCGCCGGTGACGGCCTTGCCGTTGGCGTCGACGAACTCCTCCAGCGACACCTTCGCGGTGTCGCCGTGCACGTCGTGCCACAGCCGCTCGTAGGCTCCGCGCAACGTGGTCACGCGCGGATCGCCGTCCTCAAGCTCGAAGGAGCACCGCAAGCGCTCGGCTATCCGGAGGTAGTCGCTGGGTTCGACGTGTCCGGCGTGATAGCTGTCGAGCAGCCCGAACCTGCGGATCAGCTTGCGCGTCTGGAACTCGCTCGCCATGGCCCGGCCTCCCCGTCTAGGTACGGTCACTCTAAGTGGCCGGAGGGCCGCGCCGGACGGTTTCAGACGTGCCCGCTAGGCCCCCGCCCAGTCGGCGGCCGCGCTCAGCAGCACCTCCTGGTCGGAGTGGACGCTCACGACGTCCCCGCCGCCGCAGGTGAAATGCGTCAGGTCGCCGTGGGGCGAGCCGATGCCGGGCGCGGCGTAGAAGGCCGAGAAGGTGCGCACGGGGTGGCCGTCGAGGACCACCTCGGCCTCGACGGTCATGGTGTCGAGGTCGACGACACGCACGCGGCGACTCGACGATCCCCAGGCGGCCTTCCCTCCCGGGAGGGGGCAGAGGTCGCGGGTGGGGCGCTCGTCGTGGGGGTCGGGTGAGATGTCGGTCCAGGGCAGGCGGCCCAGTTCGGCGCAGTCGGGCCAGGAGGCGCGCACGAGGTCGGGCACGGCGATCAGGAGGCCGCCGTCGGCGAAGACGGCCGGGCCGCCCCGCTCGAAGGGGACGGGCTGGGCGCGCAGGGCGCCGCCTTCACGGGTGATGACGTAGGACTCACTGCCGGCCCAGGCCGGTCCGGCCACCCACATGACGACCGCGCCGGGGTCGGGGTGCGGGTGGAACCACACGCCGGAACCGCCGTAAAGCTCGGGCACGGTCGTGGCGGCGAGGGTCTTGTACTCCCGGTCGCACAGTTCGACCGCGATCTGGGCAGCGAGCCCGTCGTCCTCCCACGCGATCCACAGATCGTCGTCGGCCCAGCGCACCGACCCCGCGTTCTCCGGCCCCGGCCGGGGCTCGCCGGGCGTACCCGTCCACAGACCCGACTCGCCGATCCACGCCCAGGTCCCGTCGGCGGCGAACTCCAGGTCGGTGAGCGTCATGCCCAGGTCGAGGCGGCTCTCCAGGGCGAGTTCGGCGTCGGTGAGGGTGACCGTCCCGTCGTAGGAGGCCAGCGCCCACCCTCGGCCGTGCAGGTGCCGGACCATGTCGACGCGATGCCCGGGAGTCAGGGCCGCGCGCGGGTGGACTTCACGGAGCATGCGTCATTGTCCCCGCCGGACTCAAGACGCCAGGAAGCCCTGCGCCTTGAGCCAGTCCTCGGCCACGAAGACGGGATCGAGGCCGTCGACGTCGACCTGCGCGTTGAGGCCGCGCATGACGTCGGTGGTCAGGCGTGAGGCGAGGTCGGCGAAGATGTCGCCGATCTGCGGGTAGGCCTCGTAGATCTCCTGCCGGACGGTCAGCGCCGGCTCGTAGATGGGGAAGAAGTGCTCGTCGTCGACCAGCGTGACGAGCCCGTTGGCGGGGATGCGCCCGTCGGTGTCGAACACCTCGCCGAAGGTGCAGCTGCCGCCGATGCGGTTGTAGATCAGCCCGGCCTCCATCGACTGGACGTTGCCCGGCGGGATGTCGGCGGAGGTGAACCCGTAGGCCTCCTGCATGCCGACGAAGCCGTCGTTGCGGTTGATGAACTCCGCTTCGAGGCAGAAGGTGCGCTCGTCGACGGGGACTTTGGTGATGTCGCTGATGTTCACCAGGCCGTACTGGTCGGCGGTGGCCTGTTTGACGGCGATGGCGTAGGTGTTGTTGAGCGGCGCCGGCTGGGTCCAGACGATCCCGTTCTCGGCGAGGTCCTGCTCGGCGACGGCCTGGAACTGCTCGTCGGGGTCGATGATCGGGTCGGTGTGTCCCAGGTAGACGATCCAGCCGGTGCCGGTGTACTCCCACATCACGTCGACGTCGCCGCCGAGCATGGACAGCCGCGCGTTGACGCTGCCCTTGATGTTGGTCTTGTCGGTGACCTTCGCTCCGGCCGCCGACAGCACGAGGCTGGTCATCTTGCCCAGCACGAGCTGCTCGGTGAAGTCCTTGGAGCTCACCACGATCGGGGCGCCGTCGAAACCCGGGTACTGGTCGAGCACCGGGCCGGCCTCGACCTCGGGGATGAACTGGGAGGCGGGCTGCAGGCCGCAGCCGGCGAGCAGGGCCGTGCAGGCAAGCAGCAACGGGATCCTTCGCACCGCTCAGACCCCCTTCGGCCGCAGGTAGCGCTCGGCGAGCGCGCCGAGCCAGTCGATGCCCAGGGCGAGCATGGCGATGAGGACGCTGCCGGTGATCAGCACGACGTTCTGCTGGAGTTTGACGCCGGCGGCGATCATCTCGCCGAGGCCCCCGGCGCCGATGAAGGCGGCGAGGGCGGCGACGCCGACGTTGAGGACGAGGGTGGTGCGGATCCCCGCGAGCATGATGGGCGCCGCCAGCGGCAGTTCGACGGTCAGGAGTGTGCGTGTGGCCGACATGCCGATGCCGCGTCCGGCCTCGACTAGGGCCGGGTCGACCTGCTGGAGGCCGACCATGGTGTTGCGCAGGGCAGGCAGGACGCTGTAGAGGCTCAGGGCGAGGATCGCGACCCAGAAGGGCGCGGCGGTGGGCAGGATGACGGCGAGGATGACGATGACGCCGATGGCGGGGGCGCCCTGGCCGATGTTGGCGATGCCGAGGATGGCCGGGGTGACCAGGCGCGCGCCTTTGCGGCTGAGCGCGATGCCGACGGGGATGGCCACGGCCAGGACGATGACGCTGGACACGGCGGCGAGGCTGATGTGCTGGCCGAGCAGGCGCAGTACGAAGGACGCTTCGAGGGAGCGCAGTTCGGACTCGTTCGGTTCGGCGGCGCGCACGCCGACGAACAGGGCGATCCCGGCGGCGACGATGATCGCCGGCGTGATGAGCAGGTGCCAGGCGCTGCCCGTCGCCGAGGGCGAGGGGGCGACGTCGGTGGCGACCTCGACGGCCGCTTCGGTCGTGACGGTCATGACTTGCGGGCCCGTTCGCGCAGGGTCGCGATGGCCTGCTGGACGGTGTTGAGGGTGACCAGGCCCCGGTAGCGGCGTTTGACGACGACGGGGACGAGTTCGGCGTCGGAGCGCAACAGGGCCTCCAGGGCCTCTTGGAGGGTCGAGCGGCCGGAGATGGTCACGTCGACGGGTCCGCCGAAGCCCTCGACGGGTCCGCTGGCATCGGCGAGTTCCTCGCGGTTGACCCAGCGGACGGGCCGCCCGGCGGTGCGGTCGAGGACGACGGCCCAGTGCTCGTCGCGGTCGGCGAGGGCGCGGTGGACCTCGGCGGCGTCGGCTTCGGGGTCGACGGTCAGGGCCTCGTCGAGGTCGATGTCGGCGACGCGGGTGACGTTGAGGAGCTTCATGGCGCCGTTCTCGCCGATGAAGCCGCGCACGAAGTCGTCGGCGGGGTTGGCGAGGATCTCGGCGGGCTCGGCGTACTGCACGATCCGGGAGCCCTCGGCGAGCACGGCGATGCGGTCGCCGATCTTGACGGCCTCGTCGAAGTCGTGGGTGACGAAGACGATGGTCTTGCTCAGCTCGTCTTGCAGGGAGAGCAGTTCGTCTTGGAGTTTGGCGCGGGTGATGGGGTCGACGGCGCCGAAGGGTTCGTCCATGAGCAGGACGGGCGGGTCGGCGGCCAGGGCGCGGGCGACGCCGACGCGCTGCTGCTGCCCGCCGGACAGCTGCCGCGGGTAGCGCTGGGCGTACACGGCGGGTTCGAGGCCGACCATGGCGAGGAGTTCGTCGACGCGTGCGGCGATGCGCTTCTTGTCCCACTTGAGGATCTTGGGGACGATGGCGATGTTGTCGGCGACGGTCATGTGCGGGAAGAGGCCGCCGGCCTGGATGACGTAGCCGATGTGGCGGCGCAGGTCGTCGGCCTTCTTGCGGCGGGCGTCCTCGCCGTTGATGAGGATCTCGCCGGAGGTCGGCTCGATGAGCCGGTTGATGAGCTTCATCGTGGTGGTCTTGCCGCTGCCGGACGGGCCGACGAACACGACGATCTCGCCGGCGTTGATCGTCATGGTGACGTCGTCGACGGCGGGCTTCTTCTGGCCCGGGTAGCGCTTGGTGAGATTGCGCAGGTCGATCTGCACTCCACCGACGTCAGACACGCAGCCCCCTGGATGTGGTGAGTCGGCCGATGAGGATGTAGGCGGCGTCGAAGAGCAGCGCCAGCAGGATGATGCCGATCGTTCCGGCCAGGGCGGCGTTGAGCGCGTTGGCGCCGCCGAGCCGGGCGAGGCCGGAGAAGATCTCGTCGCCGAGGCCGGGCCCGGAGACGTAGGCGGCGATCGCGGCGACGCCCATGGTGAGCATGGTCGACACGCGGATGCCGGTGAGGATGACCGGCCAGGCGAGCGGGAGTTCGACGCGGGCGAGGACCATCGCGCGGTTCATGCCCATGCCGCGGGCGGCGTCGACCATCGCGGGGTCGACGCCCGCCAGGCCGACGATGCAGTTGCGGATGATCGGCAGGAGCGCGTAGAGGGTCAAGGCGACCACCGACGGGACGACGCCGAGTCCGAAGAGGGGGATCATCAGCCCGAACAGCGCGAAGGACGGGACGGTGAAGATGACCGAGGCGGTGCCGGTGGCGAGGTTGGCCAGCCACGGCGTGCGGTAGGAGGCGATCGCGACGGCCAGGCCGATGATGGTCGCGGCCAGCACGCACTGGAAGACCATGCTCGCGTGCTGGTAGGTCTCGAAGGCCAGCAGGTCCCAGCGGCTGGTGACGTAGTCCCAGAAACTCAACGGCTCGCCTCGCGATCATGACCGGGCGGTCAGCGTGAGGCAACCAGAGCAAAAGACGAAAGTCCAGGCGACTCGCCCGGGTATGCCGGATTAGTCCTTGCGGTAAGCGGCGAGGAACGTGCGCACGGCCGCCGTGCCTATCGCGTCGACTTCGGCCTGCGGAAGCGCGCGAGTGCCCAGGCGCGTGCGGCGCTCCAGGGGGCCGGTGAGCAGGCTGACGAACTGCTCGGCGGCGGTGACCGGGTCGGCGACGCTCAGCGACCCGGCCAGCGACAGCAGCGCGAGGTGGCCGGCCAGGGCGTCGACGAGGCGGTCGGTGACCGCACCCCGGACGGTGTCGAGGAGTTCGGGGAAGCGCGGCAGCTCGGCGTAGGTCAGGCGCTTGAGCGCACAGGAGCGCGCGTGCAGGCAACTGGCGAGCAGGAGCCGGGCCGCCTCGGCGAATGCGGCGTCGAGGTCCCCGGTGGGGTTGCGCAGCCCTTCGACGGCCGCGATGTTCTCGGCGGCGGCGACCTCGGAGGCGGCGGCCACGGCCTCGCGGAAGAGCGCGTCCTTGTCGTCGAGGTGGCTGTAGATGGTCGGCTTGGCGACCTTCGCCTCGACGGCGATCTCCTTGATGCAGGCACTGGCGAATCCCTTGCGGGAGAAGACCTGGAAAGCGGCCTCCAGGATCGCCTCGCGCTTGTCGATGCGGCCTCGCGAGCCGGTGCGGCCGGGATGCGTCTTCGGTGCGGTCACCCCGGAAGCCTACCCCGTCACCCAGCGAACTGAACCTGTTGGTTCAGTCAGGCAGACCCTAAGGTTTCGTACGACCAAATGGTTCGCTACGGTGAACCCGTTGGTTCAGTTTCCCTCTCTGGAGTGCTCAATGCCACCCACCGAAGACCGCTTCGAACCTCTCGTGCGGCGGACGATCGCGGTGATCCTGCTCGGCGGGATCATGGGCATCCTCGACGGCTCGATGGTCGTCGCCGCCGCCGACACGCTCGCCGAACGCTTCGACAGCTCCCTCGCCGTGATCGGCTGGGCCTCGACCGGATACCTGCTCGCCCTGACCGTCGCCGTCCCGGTGACCGCGTGGGCCGTCGACCGCGTCGGCGGCAGGCGGCTGTGGCTGTTCGGGCTGGTGCTGTTCCTCATCGGCTCGGTCGCCTCCGGGCTCGCCTGGGACGTCGGGCCGCTGATCGCGTTCCGCGTCGTGCAGGGCGCCGGCGCCGGCATCCTCGACCCGCTCATGCTCACCCTGCTCATCCGCACCGCCGGGCCCGGCCGCTCGGGCCGCGTCGTCGGGCTGATGGGCGCCGTCGGCTCGGCAGGGCCCGTGGTCGGGCCGATCGTCGGCGGCCTCATCGTGCAGAGCCTCGACTGGCGGTGGATGTTCTTCGTCAACGTCCCGATCGTCATCGCCGCCTTCCTGCTGGCCCGCAAGGTTCTGCCCGTCGACCGGCCCGCCGCCGACGCCCCCAGGACACGGCTCGACGTGGTCGGCGTGGCGCTGATCGGTCCGGGCGTCGCCGCCTCCGTCCTCGCCCTCTCGCAGGCCGCCGAGCACGGCGGACTGACAACGCCGTACGTGATCGGGCCGCTGGCGGTCGGACTGGCGCTCCTGGGCGTCTACGTCGCCCACGCGCTGCGCCGGCGCAGGACACCGCCGCTGATCGATCTGCGCATGTTCGCGCACCGGGGTTTCCCGGTCGGCGTGCTGGTGCTCGCCTTCAACGGCGTCGCCACCTACGGCGCCCTCTTCGCGCTGCCGCTGTTCTACCAGCAGGCCGGCGGTGAGGGCCCCTTCGCCGCGGGGCTGCTGCTGGCCCCGCTCGGTGTCGGCGCGGTCATCTCCATGCCGCTCGCCGGGCGGCTCTCCGACCGTCTCGGGTCGCGCACCCTCGCCGTCGCCGGAGCCACCCTCACGGTGCTGAGCGCGCTGGCCTTCACCTTCGTCGACGGCTCGACCGGCCGGATCCTGCCCGTCGCCGCCTCGCTCACCTTCGGCCTCGGCCTGGGCTGCACGAGCGCGCCGACGATGGGCGCGGTGTTCAAGGTCCTGCCGCCCGAGCGGGTCGCGCAGGGCAGCTCACTGCTCTACATGCTCAACCAGCTCGGCGCCTCCTTCGGCATCACGCTCATGGCGCTCCTCGTCCAGTCGGCCGCCGATCCGGTCACCGGCTTCCACCACGTCTCCTGGGCGCTGGTCTTCGCCGCCGCCGCGATGCTGGCCGCAACGGCCCGCGTGCCCGGCCGCGACCGCACCCCCTCCCCCGTCCTGGAAGGAGCCTCACTGTGAAGACCATCGTGATCACCGGCGGCACCGACGGCATCGGGCGGGCCCTGGCCCGCACGTTCCTGCGCCGCCGCGACCGCGTCATCGTCGTCGGCCGCGACGCCGCCAAGGCACCGGCCGGCGCGGAGTTCATCGCCGCCGACCTCGCACTGGTCGCCGAGAACCGCCGCGTCCTGGCCGAGATCACCGCGACCGCGCCGGCCGTCGACGCGCTGGTGTTGTGCGCCCGCCACTACCGCTCCGCCCGCGCCGAGACCGCCGAGGGCTTCGAGGAGAACTTCGCGCTGTTCCACCTCAGCCGCCACGTACTCGGGCACGGCCTCGCCTCGCGACTGGAGCAGGCCCCCGCACCGGTGATCATGAGCGTCGCCGGGCCCGGCGCGCCCCTCGGCGTGATCGCCTGGGGCGACCTCCAGCTCACCCGCGGCTACAACGGCGGCCGGGCCATGACCCAGGCCGGGAAACTCGCCGACCTTCTCGGCGTCGACTACGCCGCCGCCCATCCAGGCACCCGCGTCCGCTACGTCCTGCACCACCCGGGAGTCACCGTCACCGGTCACTCGGGCACCTACAGCGCCGCCGACGCCGCCCATGTCGCCGCCATGCGACGCGGCGGCAAGACCGTCGGCGAGGCCGTCGTGCCGATCCTCCACCGCCTCGACGACCCGCCCGCCGAACCGCTGTCGGCATACCTCCACCACGAGCGGATCCCCGTCGACGGCACCGACTGGGACACCGCGGCGGCCGCACGGCTGCGCACCCTCACCGAGGACCTGCTCGCCGGGCACTGAGGGCACGAAAACGGCCGCGCCGACGTGCGGCGCGGCCGTTCGCCCCAGCCCCTTGCAGGGGGCCGTCTCAGAGCGTCTCGGTCACCTTCTTGAGGCTGCGAGGCGCGTCGGGGTTCTCCCCGCGCGTCAGCGACAGCGCGAGCGCCAGCCGCTGGAGGGGGAGGATGTCGAGCAGCGGGCTGTAGCGCTCGTCGACGTCGGGGGTCGGGATCCGCAGCGCCGCGCCGGGCACGTCCGAACCGATCGCCACGACGTCGGCCCGGCGCTCACCGAGCCGGCCGAGGACCTCGCGCATGGTCGCGCCGCCGGGGCCGCTGCCGACGATGGCGAGCACCGGGACGTCCGGGTCGGCCATGGCGAGCGGGCCGTGCAGCAGGTCGGCGCCGGAGAAGGCCAGGCCGGAGAGGTAACTGGTCTCCATGAGCTTGAGGGCCGCCTCGCGGGCCGTCGGGTAGGCGTAGCCGCGGCCGGTGGTGACCAGGCGCTCGGCGAAGCGGTAGCGCGGGGCGAGCTCGACGGCGGTGTCGTCGGCGAGCAGCGCGCGGGCCAGTTCGGGGAGCTTGGCGAGTTCGGCGTGCTCGTCGGCGGGGAGGGTGCCGTCGCCGCCACGGATGCCCTCGATGAGCATGAGCAGGGCCATCAGCTCGGCGGTGTAGGTCTTGGTGGCCGCGACCGCGCGCTCGTGGCCGGCGGAGACGTCGATGTGGAGTTCGGCGGCGTTGGCCAGCGGGGAGCCGGGGTTGTTGGTGACTGCGAGGGTCTGGGCGCCGGACTCGCGCGCGACGCGCAGGACCTCGCCGATGTCGGGCGAGCCGCCGCTCTGGGAGACGCCGACGACGAGGGCCTCGGACAGGTCGGGGCGGGCACCGTAGACCGTGATGGCGCTGGGCGAGGCCAGGCCGGTCGGGATGCCGAGGCGGATCTCGGTGAGGTAGGCGGCGTAGAGCGCGGCGTGGTCGGAGGTTCCGCGCGCGGTGTAGACGACGAACTTGGGCTTCTTTCGCGCGATGGCGCCGGCCACGTCCGCGATCGCCTTGGCGTGGTTGTCGAGCAGGTCGGCGAACACGGCCGGCTGCTCGTCGATGTCGGCAGCCATGCCGGACCCGCGCGGTGCGCTCAGGCCGTCGGGCGCGGCTTGGGCGGCACGGGCCGTCCCCACTTGCTCGGTCATGCGGTTCTCCTCGTTCGGGCGTGCGTGTTGCGTGATCGTGCGCGAAGCAAGCATATTGTGCGCGAAACCGAGCAGGTACGCCGCACCTGAGGGGAGCTTAAGTCTCGATGCGCCGGGCAATCAGTGAAATAGCGCAGATGCGGCCGCCCCGACCCGGTTCGCGGGCGAAGCGGCCTTCCGGCGGGGCGTAGGGTCAGACCTCGATGCGCCAGCCGATGAGGGCGATGCCCGCGACGGGCTCCCAGTCCTTGTCGGGCGTGCGCGTGAAACCCAGCCGGTGGTAGAGCCGCATGGCGCCTTGGGCCACGTCGCCGCGGCTGCAGATCGCCACGGCCGTGCGCCCGCGCGTGCGCGCCCGCTCCACGCAGGCGTTGACCAGGGCCTCGCCGACACCGCGGCGGGACGCGGCGGGGTCGACGGCGAGCATGCGGAACTCCGCCTCGCCGGGCGCCGACATCTCCGCCATCGGCGAGCCGTGCTCCAGGTAGGCGACCGTGCCGAGGACGCGGCCGGTCGCCGGGTCCACCGCGACGAGGAGGGTGCTGTCGGTGGCCCGGCCCTGCGCGTCGGCGAGCTTCTCGGCGTAGAAGGAGCCGGGCCCGTCCTCGGCGCCCAGGTGTCCGTGGACCCGGTAGGCCTCGACGGCGATGCGGCCCGCCTCGGCGTAGTCGGCGGGGGTCGCCACCCGGATCTCCAGGTCCATCAGTCGAGCACCGCGATGAGGTCGCCCTCCTGCACGACGTCGCCCTCGGCGACCTCGATGCTGGTGAGGGTGCCCTCTTCCTCGGCGATGACCGGGATCTCCATCTTCATGGACTCCAGGATCACGATCGTGTCGCCCTCGGCGATCTGGTCGCCGGGCTTGGCCACGATCTTCCAGACGTTCGCCACCATCTCGGCACGAATTTCCTCGGCCATCATCGCCTCCATCGGTCGGGCAGTGTCCATTCGACGATCACAGTAGGCTGCCTCGCCTCCATCGCGTCATGGGGCAGCCAATATCGTGTAGGGCGCCGACTAGCGAAGTTTGGAGTGATCACCATGGCGAAGCGAGCCCGCAAGCGTCGCGCGCGGAAGAAAAAGGGCGCGAACCACGGACGCCGTCCGAACGCCTAGCGCGGACGCCAACGGCCCACACGTCGAGGTATGGCGGGTGGGCCGTTTTGGTGGGTGGGGTTGGGATGGATGCTCGGGGCGGGTGGCCTGCTCCGGGGCGGGCCGCGCTCGTGACGCGACCGCGCCGGCACCGGCCCCGCTTCTCGCCCTCGCCGGAACGTGGGGGACCTACGCCGGCGCCCGGCGGAAGAACATCACCGGCGCGCGCCCCCGCCGCTCGCCTGATGTACGCCGAACCGCCGACCATGGTGAACCCCGGCACGCAAGATGTTTCCTCGTGCCGGGGCTGGTGATGGCTGATTCACGGCGACAACGAGTGTCGCGGCACCGATCGGCCCTCGTGCCGGGGGCGGTGCCGATCGTCCGAAAAGCGTCCGCGCCGAGTCACCGGACTCCCATGCGTCGGCCTCGGGCGAATCTTCGCGTCGCGCTCGCTCAGAACAGGTACGTGGAATCTGCGCCTAGTTGGGGACGCAGGCGCCGCACACCCACACACACTGGCAGTTCAGGACGCAGACCTTGTGCGAATGAATATTGCAGGCGACGGTCTTCCGCTTACCTTGATCGCTGCAGCACGCACCCGCCTCGGCTTTCGGAACGAGCAGGCTGAGCATCGCGTCGCTCGCGGACTTGATCAACTTCACGGTTCCTCCATGATCGCGGACTGGATGATCATCGATCGTGATCTATTGATCACGGTCGACGTCAGAGTGTGCCACAGGTCACAAGGTCCGCGCTAGCTTCGTGTTGTGACGGCACGGCAACCCGACGCGAAAGCGGGGCCCGGGCACCCAAGCGCCTGAACCCCGCCCCCTTCACGTACCCCGCGCGGCCTGACCCGCCGCGCGCGGCTCAACGCTCACGCGCCACATGCCGCCCACTGGCGCACACGCCGACGCGCACGCAACGACCTCAGTGCATCGCCGACATCTTCGCCGCGTCCGCCTCGACGGTGTCCGGCGCGCCCTTCGCGTCGTCCCCGCCCGGCAGACCCGCGGTGCGCAGCGGCACCTGCTTGACGAACAGCGCGAACAGCAGCCCGGCCACCGCGAACGGGATGCTCCACATGAACACGTTGGTGATCGCCTCGGTGACCCCGGTGGTCACGACCCCGAGGATCTCCGGCGGCAGTTCCTTGATCTGCGACGGGTCGAGACCCGCTCCGCCACCGGTGAAGTTCGACGCCGTGTCCCCCGGCAGCCTGCCGGTGAAGTAGTTGGTCAGCTGGTTGGCGAAGATCGCCCCGAACAGCGCCACACCGAAGGACCCGCCGATACTGCGCAGGAACGTCGAGGTGCTGCTGGCCACGCCGATGTCGCGCTGCGGCGCGCTGTTCTGCGCCACCACCATCGACACCTGCATGATCAGACCCAGCCCGACACCGAAGATGATCAGGAACCCGCTGATCACCCACAGGGACGTGTCGACCTTCAGGATCGTCAGCAGGGCCATGCCGACGATCATGATCACGCCGCCCATGATCGGGAAGATCTTGTACTTGCCGGTCTTGGTCAGCACCTGACCCGACAGCAGCGACGCCACCATCGCGCCGAGCATCATCGGAATGAAGGTGACACCCGACTCGGTCGGCGACTGCCCCTTGACGATCTGCAGGTACATCGGAATGAAGGTCATCGCCCCGAACATCGCGAAGCCCTGCAGGAATCCGACGGCGTTGATCAGAACGAAGTTGCGGTCCTTGAACAGACGCAGCGGCAGCACCGGCTCGGCGGCCCTGCGCTCCACCATGATCAGCAGGACCAGCGCCACGACGGCCAGTGCCCCCAGGCCGAGGATCTGCGGCGAGTTCCACTCGTACTCGGTGCCGCCCCAGGTCGTCAGGAGCACCAGCGAGCCGGCCGCGATACTGAGCAGCACGATGCCCAGGTAGTCGATCCGCGCCTGGTTCTTGTGCCGCGGAATGTGCAGGGTGAACGCGACCACCAGCAGGGCCACGACGCCCAGCGGGATGTTGATGTAGAAGGTCCAGCGCCAGTTGATCGCGTCGGTGAGGAAGCCGCCGATGAAGGGGCCGCCGATCATCGCCAGCATCATGACCGCGGCCATGAAACCCTGGTACTTGCCACGCTCGCGCGGCGGGACGAGGTCGCCGATGATGGCCATGACACCGACCATCAGACCGCCGGCGCCGAGGCCCTGGAGACCGCGGAAGGCGATGAGCTGGCCCATGTCCTGAGCGGCGCCGGAGGCGGCCGAACCGACCAGGAACAGCGCGATGGCGAACATGAACAGACGCTTGCGGCCATAAAGGTCGCCGAGCTTGCCGTACAGCGGCGTGGAGATCGTCGCGGCGAGAATGTAGGCCGTGACCACCCACGACATGTGAGCGTAGCCACCGAACTCACCGACGATGACCGGCATGGCCGTGCCGACGATGGTGTTGTCGAGCATCGCGAGCAGCATCGCGAGCATCAGACCAGGCATGACGACCAGGATTTCCCGCCGCATCTTCGGCGGGGAGGCGTCGGTAGCCTGAGACATGGGAAGATCCTCTCAAGCAGTACTTACTTGCCGACCGGCAAGTGATATGTGAAACTTAAGTCGCCGCTAGCCGGTCGTCAAGTAAGTAATGGGGTTTGTGATGTCCAGCACCCGCGAACGTATTCAACGTGTCGCACTAGAGCTGTTCCTTGAGCAGGGCTACGAGAAGACCTCGCTGCGGGAGATCGCCGAGCGTCTCGGCGTCACCAAGGCCGCCCTGTACTACCACTTCAAGGCCAAGGAGGACATCCTCACCAGCTACTTCGAGGACTTCGGCGGCGCCGTCCACGACCTCATCGCCTGGGGCGAGGCACAGCCGCGCGGCCCCAAACTGCGCCGCGAGGTGCTGCGCCGCTACATGGACCTGATCATCGACAAGCACGACATGATCCGCTTCTTCCACGAGAACCAGCCGACGGTCCGCCGGATGGACGACAAGGGGAAGCACTTCAAGGAGCGCATGGGCGCCCTCCACCGGCTCATGTACGAGCCCGGCGCCGACCTTGAGACGCGCGTGCGGGCCTTCCAGGCGATCATGACCGTCCACACGAGCTGGTTCGTGTTCTTCGAGGACGAGGGCACCGACCGCGAGAACCTGCGCGACGCCGCCCTGTCGGTGGCGCAGGGGCTGGTCTCTGCCAACGAGATCCACATGGCCGACGACCCGCTCGTCGACGGCCTGGCCAGCGCCGCCGTCAAGGCGGCCGAAACCCTGCTCACCCCCGGCGAGGAATCGCAGAAGGCGTAGCCCGGGCAGCGAGAAGGCGCGGAACCCCTCGGCCCCGCGCCTTGCTCACGTCTTCACGCCTTCGGTTCCGGACGAGCCGGCCGCGCCTCTACCGAGGAAGGTCGAAGCCCGAGAGCTTCTCCCGGAGGCGGTCCTTGAGCCCGTTCGGCGCGACCTCCTGGCGGCAGCATCGCTGCACCAGCGCGCGCACCTCCTGCTCGATGCCGAACTCTCTCAGGCAGGGCGTGCACTCGTCGAGGTGCTGCTGAATGATCTCGCGGCGCGCCTCGGCGCATTCGGCGTCGAGGTAGAAGTACACCTCGGAGAGCACCTCTCGGCAGTCGACCTCATTCGGGTCCCCACAGCTCACCTCAGGCCCCTTCCGGGTCCGCGCCGGAGTGGGTGAAACCCCGCTCGGCGGCGTAGGACTGAAGCATGTCACGCAGCTGGCGGCGCCCACGGTGCAAACGGGACATGACCGTCCCGATCGGAGTGCCCATGATGTCGGCGATCTCCTTGTAGGCGAAGCCCTCGACGTCGGCGAGGTACACCGCGAGCCGGAAGTCCTCCGGCAGGCGCTGCAGGGCTTCCTTCACGTCACTGTCGGGCAGCCGGTCGAGTGCCTCGGTCTCCGCGGAGCGCAGACCGCTCGACGTGTGCGACTCGGCCTCGGCGAGCTGCCAGTCGGTGATCTCCTCGGTCGGCGACTGAAGCGGCTGGCGCTTACGCCGACGGTAGGAGTTGATGTAGGTGTTGGTCAGGATCCGGTACAGCCAGGCCTTGAGGTTGGTGCCTTCGCGGAACTGGTGGAACGCGGCGAAGGCCTTCAGGAAGGTCTCCTGGAGCAGGTCCTCGGCGTCGGCCGGGTTGCGCGTCATGCGCAGGGCGGCGCCATAGAGTTGGTCGACGAACGGCATGGCGTCACGCTCGAAGCGCGAGCCGCGTTCCTCGACCGTTTCCGGAGCGTCGGGCGCCTGCGGCAAGGTCTTCGTCCCCCTCGGGTTGATCATCCCCGCTGAGGATACGCCGCTGGGTTCGACGGGAGAACCGGTAACCGGCCAGGCCGGACCGGCCAAAAGACGACGCAGCTGTTCGGTCGTCTCGTCTCGCGACCCCGCACCAGACCCTCCGGGCTGGTTACGCACCTTGGTCATCACGTCTGGTGGCTCCCTTCATCCCTTACGGAGGGGAGAACGCCACTGTGGTGGGAGTAATTCCGCCGGGCCGGAGTGACGAACGCCTCCCTGTTTCCGGGGAAGACGCGGCGGCGCCGGCGCCTCGCGCTTCCTGGCTCTGGTGGCGGTGCCTGCCACCAGAGCCAGGAAGGGCCTGGGAGGTCGGCGCGGTCCCGAAAGACCGCCTCTGGACGAGCCAGATGTGCCGGTTCACTTCCTCTAACGACCGATCGGACCCCCGGTTACGCTCCGAAGTCGATCAACTCCGGTCAGTGCCCCGCCAAAGCGGGTTCACGGTCCTGCCAGGCGACGACCATGGCCCTCCGCTCCCTCGGAGTGGTGCCTCCCCAGACACCGTGGCCGTCGGCCGTCTCAAGCGCCCAGGCGAGGCATGCGGCCTTGACGACGCATCCCCCGCAGACCGCGACGGCCATGTCCGGCGCCTCGGTGGCGGCCGGAAAGAACGTCTCGGGATCCACCGAGCGGCAGTTCCCCCTGACACGCCAGGTCTCGTCGACCGGGCGCTCCTCGCGTGCGTTCAGCAGCCTGTGGTCGGCGCGCGCGGCGGCGACCTCCTCCGGCCGTGGCAATCTCGCGCGGGTCATTGACCCACCTCCCCATGGTGACTGTCCAATGTGGTCAGTCGGGGCAGGAGTTCGCTGGTGGTGTGATGGATTCCCGCCCCGGAAACCGGCGCGGAATTCCTCCCGCACCGGTGCTGTGTTCTAACCCGCGGCACAAGGGGCGGACAAGGCTTGACGCGAAAAGGGAACTGTACGACCGGGAACGAACAGTGCTAAAACACCCTAGAACAGGGTGGGTGCCCCATCCTGTTCGACAGGGGGTTCGACCCCTCGAACACTCGCCGCCTCAACGCGGTCGGTAAGGAACGCACCATCATTTCGTACGTTACCGACGGCCTTGGACACCGGACGCGCCTCGATGGCCGCGATGACCTCGAGAGAGGGCGGCAGGAGCAGCGACTCGACGTCGTCGGACTCCCCGAGCCAGTCGGCCCAGCGATCGGGGGTGAGCACCAGCGGCATGCGGTCGTGGATGTCCTCAAGGCCACCGTGCGCGTCGGTCGTCAGCACGGTCATGCTCATCAGCGGATCCTCGCCCCAGGTCTCCCACAGCCCCGCGAAGACGAGCGGCTCGCCGTCGTCGTAGGTCATGTAGAAAGGCTGCTTGGTCCCGTCGGGCAGCTTCTGCCACTCGTACCAGCCGTCGGCTGGCACGAGGCAGCGCCTGCGCTTGAAGGCGTTCTTGTACGCGTTCGAGGTCGTCACCGTCTCCGAACGCGCGTTGAACATCCGGCTGCCGATCCCCGGATCCTTCGCCCACCTGGGCACCAGCCCCCAGCGCGCCGGCGACACCGCCCGCGACTCCAGGCTCTTCGAGACCCGCACGATGGGCACCGACCTGGTCGGCGCAAGGTTGAATCCGGGCTCGATGGCCCCCGACGTGTCATCGACGGCCTCGAAGAGAGCCGCCAGATCCGTCGCACTCCGCGTCGATGCGTAACGCCCGCACATGGCAGAAACAGTACGCTGATCGGCGTGACCGAGCAGACCTCAGCGCCCACACCGTGGCAAACCCCCCGGGCCACCGAACCCGTGATCTCGACCGTCGCCCTCCCGGGGTCGAAGTCGATGACCGCGCGGGCGCTGGTGCTGTCCGCGGCGGCCGTGAAGCACAGCAGCCTCACCGACCCCCTCATCGCACGCGACACCACCCTCATGGCCGGTGCCCTGCGCGCCATGGGCGTCGGCGTCAACACCGCCGAGGACAACCTGTGGGTCATCCGGCCCCAGCCGCTGCACGGCCCGGCCGACATCGACTGCGGCCTCGCCGGCACCGTCATGCGCTTCGTTCCGCCGCTGGCGGCGCTGGCCACCGGCGCGGTCCGCTTCGACGGGGACGCCTACGCCCGAAAGCGCCCGATGGGCCCGCTGCTGCGGGCGCTCAGCGCGATCGGCGTGCAGATCAGCGATGAGGGACGCGGCTCGCTGCCCTTCGTCATCCACGGCACCGGCAGCGTCCGGGGCGGTGAGCTCACCGTCGACGCCTCGAAGACGAGCCAGCTCGTCTCCGGCCTGCTGCTGTCGGCCGCCGACTTCGACCGCGGACTGGTCCTGCGCCACATCGGCCCGCCGGTCCCCTCGGCCCCGCACATCCAGATGACGATCGCGATGATCCGCGCCGCCGGAGGCGCCGTCGACGACTCCCGCCCGAACGTGTGGGAGGTCGAACCCGGCCAGCTCACCGGCCGCGCCTGGGAGATCGAGCCCGACCTGTCCAACGCCGCGCCCTTCCTGGCCGCCGCGCTGGTCACCGGCGGCGAGGTCACCATCGAGGGCTGGCCGCACAACACCGCCCAGCCCGGCGACGCCCTGCGCGGCCTGCTCACCGAGATGGGCGGCGAGTGCGTCCTGGACGACCGCGGCCTGACCGTCAAGGGCACCGGGCGCATCAAGGGCATCGACGCCGACCTGTCCGACGTCAGCGAGCTGACCCCGGCGATCGCGGCCCTGTGCGCGCTGGCCGACTCCCCCTCGACGCTGCGCGGCGTCGCGCACATCCGGGGGCATGAGACCAACCGCCTCGAAGCGCTCGCGACCGAGCTCAACCGCGTCGGCTGCAAGGTCGAGGAGACCGAGGACGGCCTGCGCATCGCGCCGCGCCGCCTCACTCCGGCGGTGTTCGAGACCTACGCTGATCATCGGATGGCGCAGGCCGGGGCCATCCTCGGCCTCGCCGTCGAGGGCATGTCCCTCGACGACGTGAGCTGCACGACCAAGACGCTCTCCGACTTCCCGGGGATGTGGACACGGATGCTGGAGGAAGGGTCCTGACGAAACGACGGGTATACGACGAGGACGACGTCCGCATCAGGCCGACGCGGCGCTCGCGGCCGCGCACGAAGATCCGGCCGACGCACGAGGACGCGGTGCCCGCGCTGGTCATCGCGGTCGACCGCGGCCGCTACACGTGCCGGGTCGACGGGGTCACCGACGGCACCAACGTGACTGCCATGCGCGCGCGCGAACTCGGCCGCAAGGGGGTCGTGGTCGGCGACCGCGTCGCACTGCTCGGCGACGTCTCCGGCGCCGACGGGGCCCTGGCCCGGATCGTGCGGATCGAACCGCGCACGGGCGCGCTGCGGCGCACCGCCGACGACGACGATCCCACCGAGCGCGTGCTCGTCGCCAACGTCGCGCAGCTCGTCATCGTCACCTCGCTGACCGACCCGCCGCCGCGCACCGGCTTCATCGACCGCTGCCTGGCCGCGGCCTTCGACGCCGAGATCGCGCCCCTGCTGTGCCTCACCAAGGCCGACCTCGGCAAGCCCGCCGAGACCGCGCTGGCCGGGCTGCGCGAGTACTACGCCGACCTCGACCTGCCGTACGTCACGACCTCGCCGGACGGTCCGATCGAGCCGGTCACCGAACTGCTCACCGACCGCCTCTCGGTGCTCATCGGGCACTCCGGGGTCGGCAAGTCGACGCTGGTCAACCGGATCGTGCCGGGCGCGCTGCGCGACGTCGGGAGGGTCAGCGCGATCGGCAAGGGGCGGCACACGTCGACCAGCGCGGTCGCGCTCGAACTGCCCACCGGCGGCTGGATCGTCGACACGCCCGGGATCCGCTCCTTCGGGCTGGCGCACGTGTCGGCGGAGTCGCTGCTGCACGCCTTCACCGACCTGGTGCCCGGCCTTGAGGACTGCCCGCGCGGCTGCGACCACACCGGCGACAACGAGGAGTGCGGGCTCGACGAGCTGGTCACCGCCGGTCACGCCAGCGCCGAACGGCTGGCGTCCTTCCGTCGCCTGCTCGCGGTCAAGCTGGAGCCGGAGACCTACTACTAGCCTCACGGTCATGCCCGACGTGAAGATCCTTCCGGCCGGCCCGGACGACGCCGGCGAACTGCTGACCCTCCAGTACGCCGCCTACCTCTCCGAAGCCCGCCTGTACGGCCGCCTCGACCTGCCGCCACTCGTCCAGACCATCGACTCGCTGCTCGCCGACTTCGACACGACGACGTGGAAGAAGGCCGTCCACCGAGGCCGCATCGTCGGCGCGATCCGCGCGCGCCGAGACGGCGGCGTCCTGCACGTCGGCCGCCTCATGGTCGCCCCCGACCGGCAGGGCGAGGGAATCGGCACCCGGCTCCTGGCCGCCGTGGAGGACGAGATGCCGGGCGACGTCGGGAAACTCGCGCTGTTCACCGGCCACCTCTCCACCGCGAACCTGCGCCTGTACGAGCGCCACGGATACCGGGAAATTCGCCGCGAACCCGGCGGCACCGGGGTGATGCTCGTGCACCTGGAGAAAACTGTCGCGCCCGCCGGATAAGCTTGCCGCCCGTGAGCGCCGAGACCTGGGATTCGATCGCGGACTGGTACGCCGAGAAACTTCGGTCCGGTTCCGCGCTGCACGACTTCGCCCGCGACCTACTGCTCGACGCACTGCCCGGAGACCTCACCGGCCACGGTGTACTCGACGTCGGCTGCGGAGAAGGAATCATCACCCGCGCCGTAGCCGCCAGAGGCGCCGCCTCCCACGGCATCGACCCGAGCGAACGACTCATCGAATACGCCCGCGCCGCCGAGAAGGCCCGCCCCGCAGGCGTCAAGTACGCCGTCGACGACGGCAGAACACTCGCCACCATCGCCGACGCCTCCATGGACTGGGTCACCGCCGGCCTCGCCTACAACAACGTCCCCGACCTCCCCGCCGCCTTCGCCGCCGCCCGCCGCGTCCTCAAACCCGGCGGAGGACTCGCCTTCACCGTCCCCCACCCCTGCTTCGAAGCCCCCCGAGCCTCCTGGACACCCGACGGCCAACGACTCGTCGGCGACTACCTCGACGAAGGCTTCTGGCGCTCCGCCAACGCCACCGGCGTCCGACGGGCGGGGAACCAGCACCGGACCATCGCGTCGTACGCGATGGGGCTCGTGATGTGCGGGTTCACCATCGACCTGGTGTCGGAACCCGCACCGAACGCGAGGATCCTGGCGGAACAGCCGAGGAGGGCAGGCCTCCCACCGTTCTTGCTGATCGCGGCGAGGATGGGGTAGGGGTTAAGGCGAGGTTGGGGTTGGGGCGAGGTTGGAGCGGGGCGAGGTCTGAGGGCTGAGGGCTGAGGGCTGAGGGTGGGTTCGGCCACCGCGGGCTCTGGGTGGCCTGCGGCCGAGGCGAAGCCGGCCGCACATAGCCCGAGCCCAAACGGCCTGTAGCCGAGGCGAGAGGACCGGGTCCAGGGACGGAGTTCCTGGTGGGGGCCTGGGGGCGAAGCCTCCCAGCAGGGTCTGGGACGGAGTCCCGGCGGGGTCCAGGGGCGGAGCCCTTGGCGGGGTCCGGGGCGGAGCTCCGGTGGGGGTGCGGGGGGCGAAGCCCCCGGCCGGGGGGTTGACCTTGAGGGCTGGGGGTTGAGGGTTGGGGTGGGGTGGGGTGGGGTGGAGGCTGAGGGCGGGGGTGGCTGCGGTGAGCAAGCCGGCTGCGGCAGGGTTCCCGGGCGGGGGTGACGCCTGACCTGGCGGGTGCCCGGCGCGAAGCTGCCGGCCCGGCGGTTGGTGACGCCTGAAGGGCGGAGGCCCGGTGTGGGGTGCCGCCTGAGTTGGCGGTCCCGGCCGGTGTGCGCGCCAGTGGGCGGGGAGAGGGCTCAGGGTGGGAGTGACTGCGGCCGGGGGGATGCTGCGGCAGGGTCCCCGAGGCTGGGGTGACGCCTGCCGGTGGTGGCCCGGGTGGGGTGACGCCTGGACACCCGGAGGCAGTGACGGCGGGTCAGCACGCTGCGGCAGGGTCCCCGGACTGGGGTTACGCCTGCGCTGGTGGTGGACCGGGTCGGGTGACGCCTGGACACCCGGAGGCAGTGACGGCGGGCGGGGCCGGCTGCGGCAGGGTCCCCGGGCTGGGGTGACGCCTGACTTCTGTGCTTGCTTGGTCGGAGGCTAACGAAACCTCCTGACAGGCATGGGATCGGGCTGCGGCACCTCCTCCGGTGCCGGGTCCCCGGCGTCTTGTTACGCCTGAACTGGCGGGTACCCGGCGCGAAGCTGCCGGCCCGGCCCGGGGTCACGCCTGAACCACCGGGTACCCGGCGCGAACCCGCCGGCCCCGCCCCGGGGCGACCCCCGACCCAGCAGGTCCCCGGCGCACCGCCGCCCCCACCCTCGGCGACGCCCGAACTCACGGGTTCCCGGCGCGCGGGCGACACGCTATCGTGTTGCGATCGATGTGCCACCCCGCTCAACCCGAAGACACCCCCCGTACACCTTCCCCCGCAAAGGTGTCGCCCATGAGACCACTGCGCACCGCCCTCGCCGCCATGACGGCCGCTAGCGTGCTGCTCGCCCTCACCACCACGCCCGCCGGAGCGCACCCTCGCCGATCCTTCGACCTCCAAGCCCACCGCGGCGGCCTCGGACTCGTCGTCGAAAGCACCCTCCCGGCCTTCGCCAACGCCCTCCGGCTCGGCGTCACCACCCTCGAACTCGACGTCCAGATCACCGCCGACCAGAAAGCCGTCGTCACCCACGACCGCAAGATCAGCGGCACCAAATGCCTCGACACCGCCCCCCTCTACCCCGGCGACCCCGAGTACCCCTACGTCGGCAAGTACATCAAGGACCTCACCCTCGCCCAGGTCAAGACCCTCGACTGCGGCACCCAGACCCTCCCCGCCTTCCCCGGCCAGCGCGCCGAACCGGGCGAGACCATGCCGACCCTCCGCCAGGTCTTCGACCTCGTCCACCGCCACCGCGCACACGGCGTGAAACTCAACATCGAGACGAAGGTCGAAGCCGGCGCACCCGAGCAGACCGCCCCCCGCGAACAATTCGTGCGGATCGTCGCCGCCGAGGTCCGCCGCGCCGGACTCCTGCGCCAGGTCACCGTCCAGAGCTTCGACTGGGGCGCCCTGATGCGCATGAGCCGCGTCGAACCCCGCCTGCCCCTGGTCGCCCTCACCAACTACGACTTCCTCCAGGTCGGACAGCCCGGCGCCTCACCCTGGCTCGGCGGCCTCGACATCGACGACTTCGGCGGCGACCCGATCGCCGCCGTCGACTCCTTCGGCGCCGACGCCTTCTCGCCCGTCCACGGCTTCCCGCAGAACGGCAAGGTCACCGACCCCGGCTACCGGCCCTACGTGACCGCCGAGATGGTCGCCTCCGCCCACGCGCGCGGTATCAAGGTGATCCCCTGGACGGTCGACGACGAGCCCACCATGCGCAAACTCATCGAGGACGGCGTCGACGGCATCATCACCGACTACCCCGACCGCCTGCGCTCGGTGATGGCCGAATACGGTTTCAAGCTCCCCAAGAAGTACCGGCCGCACCACCACTGACCGCGGTCACGAAGCGACCGTGTACCGGCCCGGCCCGGACACGGTGACGATCGTCCAGGCGCCTTCCGTTCGCCATCGGGGGGCGCCTGGACCGTTCACGGTCAACCACCGCAGCGGCCGCACCCGCACGAGATAGTCCCCGGCCCCGGGCGCGTCGAAGGTGAGCCCGTCGGCGCGCGAGGACACCAGCGTCGCGGGCGCGGCGACGACTCCGGTGGCACCGTCCACTTCGAAAAGCCGCCAGTCCGGCGAACTCCACACCTCGCGCAGATACGGCAGTCCGCCCGCGACGAGCGCGGCCTCGGCGCGGCCGACCCACGAGAACTCGGTGTCGGGGAGGGCGACGTAAGAGACGCCGGTGTCCAGCAGCCACTCCCGGTAGGTCCCCGCGTCGAGCGGCACCCCGGTGCCTTCCTGGCCGCCGGGCAGGGCGTCGAAGAACAGGGGATCGCGTTCGATGTCGAGCTGCCGCAGCCAGCCGCGCGCGAGCGGCACCTCGGAGGCCACGTACGCGGCCTCCCAGTAGTTCCGGGTCGGTGGGATCTCGATGCGCCCGACCGGTCCGCGCGCGGCGAGCTCGGCGAGCAGCGGCGCGTAGAAGGACGTCTCGGCTGCGGGGTTCCCGGCGTCGCGAAGGTCACCGGTATTGACCGGCGGCTGCCACCACACCAGCAGCGCGGCGAGGACCGCCAGGGCCGCACCGGCCACGAGCCGGGGCCGGGGCCAGGAGGCCGGTACGCGCACGTCCAGCATCGCCAGCGCCAGCGGCAGCGCGAACTGCACGGTCAGGCGGATCGCGTTCGCGCCGACGGGCGTGTGCAGCACGTAGGCCCCGATCAGGCCCGCGGCGGTGATCAACGCGCCGGCCAGGACGACCCGGCGTCGTGCGGCCAGCGCGATCCCGGCGACCACCAGCGTGGTCACCAGCGAGCGCCGGAAGTCGTCGGGGGAGAAGTTCATCCAGCCGCCGTCGCCGAACAGCAGCGTCAGGACCGCCATCGGCACGGCGGCGGCGGCGCCCACCACCAGCCCGTCGGTGCGCCGTTCGCCGACCAGGAGCAGCGCGGCCGCCGCGACGCCGGTGAACAGGCCGGCGACCGGGCTCGTCGCCGAGGCGAGGACGGCCGCCGCGGCCGCGAGGGACAAGACGAGCGGGCGCCGCCAGGACGTCGTCAGCACGGCGAGCGCGGCCAGCCCGAAGGCGGCCCCGAGCCCGAAGGTGAGGCGCCCCGACACGAGGTTCCCGGCCATGGTCACCGCCGCGGCGAGCCCGCCGAGCAGCGGGTGGGGCAGGCCGGTCCGCACGAAGATCAGGGTGAGCAGCGCGGTCGACGCCGTCGCGGTGAGCACGCCGGTGAGGCCGAGTCCGAGGACGGCCATGACCGGCGGCGAGACGAGGCTGTACCCCAGGGCCTGGGTTCCGCCGTACCAGGAGAAGTCGACGAGGGCGAAGCCGTACCTGGCGAAGAACTCGGCGTGCCCGAACTGGGCGGAGGTGTCGGTGCCCATGGTCGGCGCGAGCCACCAGGCGACGCTCAGGACCAGTGCCACGGCGGTGGCGACGGGGACGGGGCCGGTCGGGGCGGCGCGGCGTGGGTTCGGCATCGGGGACATGGTCGCACGGGGGTCCGGGTGGGGCGGGAAAGGCGTGGCCTCGCAGGGGTGCCCACGCGTACCGTCGCGGTCATGAGGCTGCTCTCGGTCAACATCGGCGTGCCCCGGGCGAACCCGTGGAAGAAACTGGCGGCGACCGGCATCGACAAGCGGCCGGTCGACGGCCCGGTCGCGGTGTCGGCTCCCGGCCCGAAGGGCACCGGGGCCGTGGGTCTGGCCGGCGACCGCGTCTACGACGTGCGGGCGCACGGCGGGACCGACCAGGCCGTGTACGCCTACGCGCGCGAGGATCTCGACGGCTGGGAGCCGGAGTTCGGCCGCGCGCTGTCCAATGGCGTCTTCGGGGAGAACCTCACCACCGCCGGGCTCGACGTCAACGGAGCGCTCATCGGTGAGCGCTGGCGGATCGGCGCCGAGGTGGTCCTTGAGGTGGCCACCCCCCGTATTCCGTGCGCGACCTTCCAGGGATGGCTGGAGCGCGCGGGGTGGATCAAGCGGTTCACGCAGGCCGCCGTGCCCGGCGCCTACCTGCGGGTGATCGAGCCGGGTGAGATCCGGGCCGGCGACGCCGTCGAGATCGTGCACCGCCCCGGCCACGACGTGTCCGTCGCGTTGGTGTTTCGCGCCATGACGCTCGAACCAGAGCTGCTGCCCCGGTTGCTGACCGCCGACGCGCTTCCCGACGAGGAGAAGGAGCTGGCCCACCGGCGCACGATCTAGGGCCTGTCGACCGCCCACGAGGTCTGGACGAACCCGGCGCCGGGCGTCTTGGTCCACTCGTGCCGCAGGCGCACGTCGGCGGTCAGGTCGCCGAACAGGCGGTGCCCGCCGCCGATGAGGACCGGGGCGGTGGCGATGATGAAGCGGTCGACGCGTCCGGCGCGCAGCAACGACTGGATGAGCCGTCCGCCGTCGGGGTAGACGTGCTTCGCGCCCCGCTCGTCGAGGGCGGCGATCATCGCGTCGAGATCGCGGTGGACGGTCACCCGAGGGTCGGCTCCCTCGGGGATGGTCGTGCTGAGCACTTCCACGCGCCGGTCGCCGTAGACCCACGCCTCCTCGCCGAAGGCGAGAACGGTCTCGTAGGTGGTGCGCCCCAGGATGACCGTGTCGACGGTGTCGAGGAACTCGAAGAAGCCCATGTCGCCGACGTCTTCGCCGCGCGCGGTGAGCCACTCGATGTCGCCGTCATCGCGGGCGATGTACCCGTCGAGGCTGGTGCCGATGAATACGCTCGCGGTGAAGGTCATGGTCGTCCCTTGTCTCGGAGGGCGCCGTGGTCGTCGGCGATCCCCTCCGGGGAGCCCCCGCCCGCACTGAGGCCGAGTTTAGCGACCCGGAGGGCGACGTCACGGCGAAGACGCGACCTTCCCGTGTGCGACCATGGCCCCCGTGCGCCGCCTCACGATCACCCTTCTCGGCCTCCTCGGCGGCGTCCTGCTCGCCGTGGCCGCCTGGCTCGGCGGCGCCAAGCCCGACACCGACCTCAAGTCGAACCTCCAGATGGCCCTGTCGCGGCCCGGCACGGCCGCCGCGATCGGCGTGTGGGCACTGGGCCTCGCCGCCCTCGGCGTTGCCTGGTGGCACGCCCGCAAGGCCGACTGGTCCCTGCGTGCGGTCCTGGCCACCGCCGCGCTGTGGGCCGCGCCGCTGCTCTTCGCGCCGCCACTGGGCAGCCGCGACCTCTACGCCTACGCCTGCCAGGGCGCCACCGTCCACGGCGGCCTCAACCCCTACGAGGTCGGTTCGGCGGCCCTCCCGTGCCCCTGGCTCGACTCGGTCTCGTTGATCTGGCATGACACACCGGCCCCGTACGGCCCCGTCTGGGTACTGCTCGCCGGAGCGGCCGTCGCCGTCGCGGGCGGGAACCTCGCCGTCGCCGTGACCGTGCTGCGCGTCGGCGCGCTCCTCGGGGTCCTGCTCATGGCCTACGCCGTTCCCCGGCTCGCCGCGCGCGCCGGTGTCGACCCCGTCCGCGCCGCCTGGCTCGGGCTGGCCAGCCCGCTGCTGATGGTCCACGTCGTCTCCGGCGGCCACAACGACGCGCTGATGATCGGTCTGGCGCTGTGCGGCCTCCTCGCCGCCTTCCACCGCCGCGGCCTGGCGTCGGGCGCTCTGCTCGGCGCGGCCGTCGCCGTCAAGGCCACCGCCGGAATCGCGCTGCCCTTCGCCGTCCTGCTGCTGATGCGCGAGCGCACCTTCCGCGAGCTCCTCCGCAGGACCTGGGCGCCCCTGGCCGGGACCGTCGCCGTCTTCGCCGCCATCACCCTCGCGAGCGGCCTGCGGCTGGGCTGGCTGCGCGGACTGGCCTCCTCCGGCGACTCCGTCCAGTGGACCTCGCCCCCGACCGCCGTCGGCATGGCCGTCGGCGCCCTCAGCAAGGCCCTCGGCCACGACGTCACCACCGGCGCCGTCGAGGTCGCGCGCGTCATCGGCTGGGCGGCGCTGGCCGTCGCGCTCGTCGTCATCTGGGTCCGCGCCTATCGCGAGGCGCGCGACCCCGGCGCGATCCTGCGACACCTCACGGGCGCACTGGTCGCGGTCGTGGCGCTGTCGCCGGTCTTCCACCCCTGGTACGTGCTGTGGCCGTTGGCGGTCCTCGCCGTGTCCGTCCACACAGGACGTCTGCGCACCGCCGGCGAGGTCCTGGCCGTGGCGCTTCCCGCGCTGACCCTGCCCGACGGCGACAACCTCGCGCTGCGCACGAAACTCGCCGGGGCCGTGGCGATGACCGGCCTGGTCATCGCCACGATCGTGTTCGGGCTACGCCGCCTTCGCCTCGGCCGCCGCCCGGCGCCGGTCCGGCCACGACGCGAGCCGTGACGGCCAGCGCGGCCAGAAGTTCCCGTCCGCCAGGTCGAGCGTGTCGGTGTCGCGCCTGATCGGCAGGATCAGGATCAGCACCAGCGAGAGGATCACGTAGGAGTTCTCCCCGATCCACCAGAACGGCCCGTGGATCCAGTGCTTGGTGGTCACCTCGGCGAAGCGCAGGCTCATCGTCAGCGCGAAGGACCAGTAGACCAGCAGGAACAGCGCCGCCCAGCGCCAGAAGCGCTTCGTCCAGGCGCCCTTGCGCAAGGCCACGTCGGCCAGCACCACCAGGGCGGGCACGATCCAGAAGTTGTGGTGGATCCACGACACCGGACTCACCATCACGCCCACCAGGCCGACGATGGTCAGCGCGCAGATCTCGTCGCCCTGCCGGTAGGCCCGCACCGCGCGCCACATCCCGTAGCCGACGACCAGCAGCACACCCAGCAGGTAGATCCAGCGCGGATAGTTCGGGTCGCGCTGGTCGAACCACCGCAGGATCATCCCGTTGATCGAGGTGTTCGAGGTCTGGTCGAGGATCCCGACCCGGCTGGAGTCCCAGAAGGTCACCAGCCAGAACTTCACCGAGGAGCGCAGGTCGAAGGCCGCGGCCAGAACCGTCGCCGCCGTCGCCCAGAACATCGCCATGAACGCCGGCCGCCAGCGTTTGGTCAGCAGCAGGTAGATGATGAAGATCCCCGGCGTCAGCTTGATCGCCGTGGCCAGCCCGATCCCGATGCCCGCCCACTTCGAGTTGCGGCGGCACAGGAACAGCAGGTCGCCGATGATGAGCACGGCCAGTTCGTGGTTGACCTGACCGAAACTCAGCGACTCTCGGATCGGTTCCAGCGCGAAGGCCAGCGGCACCACCAGCCCGCAGACGAACCACGCCGGCTGGTTGAGGCGCCGGGCGAGGGGAGTGGCCACCCAGTAGCACATCAGCGCCAGCGCCGCCGACATCACGATCAGGTGCGACCACAGCGCCAGCCCGTACGGCAGCACCGCCAGCGGGATCATGATCAGCGCCGCGAAGGGCGGGTAGGTGAAGCCCAGGTTGTAGTTCGTCTTGTCCGGCTGTGAGTAGTTGTAGAGGATGTTGTCCCCGTCGAGCCAGAACAGCACGGCCTTGCGGTAGATCCGGAAGTCGAACAGCCGGTGGTGCTCGCCGAACCTGTCGGTGAGGATCCACACCACCGCCATCAGCAGCACGACGGCGGCGACCCGCAGCCAGAAGACCGCCCTGGGGTTGCCGAGCAGACCGCGCGACGCGCCCTCTTCTGTCACGCCGTCGTCGGCGTCGGGCCCGGGGGCGGCCTTGGTAGTGGTGTCCACTGTGGTGTCGGTTCCTCTGGTACGGGCCGTCAGGGCGTGAGCTTCAGCCGGTCGCGGGTGGTGACCTCGATGTCGCGGTCGGACCAGCGCATGGGGGTGAGCGCGCCGGTACGCCACATCTGGACCTGGTCGTCGTAGTGGGCGCTGAACGTGTGCCCGGACTGGCCGGTCAGGTTGACCCACCAGGACCCGTCGAGGTTCGCCAGGTCCACGATCATTCGCATAGAGGGTACGGCGTCGACCTCGTACCCTTTCGCCGGGTTCCAGCCGGTGGCGTTGACGATTCCGTCCCCGCCGGCCACCCCGACCGGGGGCGAGTTGAACAGCCATTCCACGATCCCGATCCCCGAGGTGCCGAGGGTGGGATTCGTCAGAGTGAGCGTGTGCAGCTCGTCCCAGCGCCAACTCGACGGGTCGTCGCCGAGCCGCTCGGTCAGCTCGCTCACCGCGTCGGCCATCGCCCGCGAGAGCATCGCGTCGCGGTCCTCGACCTCCGGCGTGGCGGCGTCGTCCCACCACGGGCTGTCGGGCTGCTCCATGAGCTTGGCGACCACCTCGTACCAGCGCTCGCCGCCGCCGGGGGGCGCCGAGTCGGGCAGTTCGTCGAAGGTGTTCAGCAGCAGGTGCCGCCAGGTCGCGTTGTAGAAGGCGGAGGCCGCCGAGTCGCGGTCGGACTGCAGGTTCCAGTCGCGCAGGAGGTCCTGCGCCTCCTTGACGGTGCCCTCGGCGCCGACGGCGAGCAGCTTCGGCACGACCGGCGCGGCGCCGCCGTTGCGGCCGTCCATCTGCATGAGCCGGATGTCGTCGATGCTGAGCAGGTCGGTGTCGGCCTCGATCATGTCCCGGATGCGCTCACTGCGGTATCCGTACGCCCAGTCCTCGGTGAGCAGGTGCGGGTACTCCTCGCCGATGACCTCGTTGTTGGCGGTCACGATGAAGCCCTCTTCGGGGTTGATCGTGTACGGCAGTTCCTCGTTGGGGATGTATCCCGACCAGTCGTAGCCGGAGTCCCAGCCGGGGGAGGGCCAGGTGCCGTCGCCGGTGCCGCGCACCGGGATCTTGCCCGGCGCCTGGTAGCCGATGTTGCCGGAGGTGTCGGCGTAGATCATGTTCTGCGAGGGGACCTCGAAGCGCGAGGCGGCGGCCTTGAACTCCGGCCAGTTCGTGGCCCGGTTGAGCGCGAAGATCGCCTCGGCGGTGCGGCCGGGCTCCAGCGCGGTCCACTGGAGCGCGACCGCGTACTCGCCGCCCTCGTTGATCTTCGGCGTCGGCGGGTTGGCGGCCAGGGAGTCGTAGGCCCCGCCGTGGTCGGACATGATCGGGCCGTGCTTGGTCTCACGGACGGTGATCGTCCTGGGTTCCCCGCCGGCGACCTTGATGGTCTCCTCACGGACGCTCTCGAAGGGCAGCCAGGATCCGTCGACGAGGTACTTGTCGCCGTCGACGCGCTCGACGTAGAGGTCGGTGACATCGGGGCCGAGGTTGGTGAAGCCCCAGGAGACCTCGGCGTTGTGGCCGATGATGATGCCCGGCACGCCGGAGAAGGTGAAGCCGGTGACCCGGAAGGGGCACGACTCGCTGAGCGTGCGGCAGCGCAGCCCGGCCTGGTACCAGACCGAGGGCATCGACGGCGCCAGGTGCGGGTCGTTGGCCAGGATCGGCATGCCCGTCTCGGTCCGCGAGCCCGAGACCACCCAGGAGTTCGACCCGATCCCGTCGATGGCCGGGCCGGTGACCGCCGCGAGCGCGTCGAAGGCGCTCCGCGCGCTGCCGAAGGCGGCCGTGGCGTCCACTGTGGCGTCGGTTTCGCCGCCGCCTTCGCCGCCGTCGTCCTCGCCGACCTGAGCGGGGTCGGACAGCTCGAACTCGCCGTCGGTGACGGTGCCGTCGGGGATGATCGGCTTGTGCCGGTCGGTCGGGTAGGCCGGGTAGAGCTGCGAGATCTGCTTCGGGGTCAGGCCCGCGTCGGCCAGCGTGGCCCGGTTGAGCTCGTCGCTGAGGTTGCCGCGCAGGTCCCAGGCCATGGCCTTGAGCCACGCGATGGAGTCGACCGGAGACCAGGGTTCGATCTCGTAGTCGGGATTGTCGAGCCCCAGGACGGTGTACTCCAGGCTGATCTCACCCGAACTGTGGCCTTCGAGGTAGGCGTTGACGCCTTCGGCGTAGGCCGTGAAGTAGCTCCTGGTGGTCGCGTCGAGGATCTCCCACTCCTGCTCGGCGACCTTGCGCCAGCCCATCGCGCGGACGGTGGCGTCGGTCTCCACCTGGCTCTCGCCGAACATCTCGGCGAGCCGGCCGGCGGTGACGTGCCGGCGGAAGTCCATCTCCCAGAAGCGGTCCTGGGCGTGCACGAAGCCCTGCGCGCGGAACAGGTCGGTGGCGGTGTCGGCGTAGATCTGCGGGATTCCCCGCTCGTCGCGCCAGACGTCCACCTGTCCCGACATCCCGGGCAACGCGATCTCACCGTCCACAGTGGGGAATGACCGCCGCACGATGTAGGCGAACCCGAGGGATACCACGAGCACGAGCACGGTCAGCACGGCGAGGGTCCACAGGCCGATGCGGCGCAGGAGACGGAGGAGACGAGCGCGGTCCATCGGCACATCCTCCCAGGGGGCGGCTCCGCGCCGCTCATGGGGCGATATGTCCCAGGCTGCGCCGATCTCCCCCATGCAGGGGAGGCTCTTCACGCTGCAGGGGCAGGTTTCTCCCGCCGGTCCGCCCGAGGCTGGGGGCATGTCCGAGACCGCACGCCCTCAATGGGCCGACCTCGTCCGCCGCCTCGCCTGCGGGCTCCTGGTCGTGGCCACCCTGCCCTACCTCATATTGAAGATCCACTGGCTGTTCGGCGGCACCGCCGGCCTCAACGACATGGCCGACACGACACAGCTCGACGCGCTCAACGCGTTCACCGCCGGCATGGACCTCGTCGCCGCCCTCCTGGCGGGCGTGTTCGCCTTCCGGCGCGGCCTGCGGGCACCGGCCTGGCTCATCCTGTTCCCGGTCTGGGTCGGCACCGGACTGCTCGGCCAGATCGTGGTCGGCATGCCCTTCCAGGCCCTCGCGGCGGCCCTCTCCGGGGACCCGCTGCTCCCATCGGCCCCCGCCGACGAGCCACCGCCGCCGGTCGCCGCGTGGGTCTTCGGCATGGTCTACGCCGGGTTCGTCGTACAGGGAGTCGCCTTCCTGGTGGCCTTCCTGCTGTACGCGCGAGGCCGCTGGCCCGGCGCCTTCACCGGCCGAGCCGGCGAGGGACCCGCCGGCATCCCCGCACTGCGCTCCCTGAGCGTCCCCCTGACGTGGTGCGTCGCCATCGGCTCGATGGTCGTCGCCGTGGTCCAGGGCGCGTGGGCGTTCGGCTACACCGGCGGCCTCAGCGCCGACCACGCCGACGCCATGAGCCGCAACGGCCGCACCAACGGCCTCGTCGTCGCGGTCTTCGCGCTCCTCGCCGCATGGGGTCTCCTCCTCAACCTCCGCGACCGCCCGGCGCGCGTCCCGCGCTGGATCGTGACCGGCGCTGCCTGGGTCGGCTCCGGCTCGCTGTTCGGCTGGGGCATGTGGGGGCTGATGGTCCTGCTCGGCAGCGACACCGATGTCGGCATGCAGCACTCGCCCGACCTGACCAACTACGAGGCCCTCGTCCGCTTCGCCCTCGGCCTGATGGGCGGCATCGCCTTCCTGCTGACGCAGGCCGAACGCAAGGCCGCCGCGGCCTGAGCCGGTGGTGCGTCCCCGGCCCGCGGGGGCGCACCACCGGCCCGGTCAGGAGGACTTGTTCACCCATTTCGGGTAAGTGAGGACCCAGGAGTCGATGTCGTCCTCCCGGATCGCCCGGTAGAGGGCCTCGGCGGCCTCCTCCTGCTCACCCGGCTGCGTGACGACGAAGTCGGTGTCACCGATGGTCTGCGACTCCGAGGGGATCTTCACGGTGGTCAGCTTCGAGGCGTCGAGGTCGGTCAGCGCGAAGGCCACGTCGGTGACCAGCCGGCCCTTGAGGTCGAGCAGGACCTGGTCGCCGATGCTCTCGATCAGGTCGCCGACCTTGAACACGTCGGTCAGGTAGCCCTGCTCCTTGGCGCGCTTGAGCAGCTGTTTGACGAAGTGCTGCTGCATCCGCTGGCGGCCGAAGTCGCCGATCCCGTACTTCTCGTCCCAGTTCGGGTTGGTCGGATCGTAGGCCATCCGCTCGCGCACGATCCCCAGCGCCAGCTTCGGTTCGTACTCCTTGCAGCCCTTCTCCACGAAGGGCTTCTCGCCCTGGGCGTTCTTGGGGTGTTCGAGGTACATGTCGAAGGGCACGCACAGCTCGACCCCGCCGAGCATCTCCACCACGTCCCGGAAGCCGCCGAAGTTGATCATCATGGCGCCGTCGAACTTCACCCCGGTCAGCTCCGTCAGCGTCGCGGCGACACTGGAGACGGCCTTCTTCATGTCCCGCCCGCCGAGACTGAAGGCCGCGTTGATCTTCGAACCCTCGCAGGGCGCGCCGCCGTCGCAATCGGGAATCGTCACCCGCAGATCGCGGGGGACCGAGACGATGTTCGCCGAGGACAGCTCGGCGTCGAGGTGCAGGATCATGATCGAGTCGGACTGCGCCGCCGACCAGTCGGAGCGCATGTCGGAGCCGATCATCAAGAAGTTCAGCGGACCGTTGATCTCCTCACCCGGTTCGTAGGCGTCGCAGTCCTCCAGCAGGCACTGGTTGGGCAGCGCGTCGTTCACCTTGTCCAGCATCACGTTCACGTACACGATCGCACCGGATGCGAGGACGAGCAGCAGGGCGCCCACGCCGAGCAGGGTCTTCCCCCACCAGGGCAGGCGTCGTACGGCGGATCGGCGGCGGCGTCGGCCGGCCATGGCGGATCTCCGTCTCCGGCGGCATGGGCAGCCGCCGCTACGGTCGACGCTGCGGCCGGACCGAAAAGTTGCTCAGGCGGCGAAGTCGAGCGCGAAGTCGAGGATCCGGCCGTCGACCGTTCCGGCGAGCAGCCGCCCGGGACCGTCGAGGGCCAGCGACAGCGCGACCACCGGACGTCCCCGCACCACGAGTTCCTCGCGGTGGAGCACCTCGCCGTTCTCCAAGTCCAAGACCAGCAGCTCACCCGAGTTGAAGGCCGCGTAGACGCGCTCGCCGTCGGTGTCCAGCGCGGTGACCGGTATGTCGCCGGCGTGCACCCAGCGCGCCGAGCCGCCCGTGAAGTCGCGGGCGACCACGAAGGCGTTGCCGGGCAGCAGGCCGTGCCCGTGGTGGACCGTTCCGGCGTGTACGAGCGTCCCGCCGGAGACCACACCCGGTCCCCCGAAGAGGTGCCTGCCCGGGCCGGCCTCCCATTCGAGAGGGAAGAGCCGGTCGAGGTCCGCCCCGGGACCGACCGCGGCGACCCACTTGTCCCAGTGGGGCGCGTCCGGCTCGCCGACCAGGACGAGCGGCAGGGCGCTCCCTCGTACCTCGAACGGGTGGTTGAAGGTGTCGCATCCGTGCAGCGCGACCGTCCCCGCGCGCTCGCCCGCGGGGTCGAGCAGGATCGCCGCGTGCTCCTCGCGGTAGTTCGTGTGGCGCATGAGCGCCGAGCCGTCGGCCGCTCCGGCCAGCACCGCGGCCCAGCCCTCGTCGAGGCGCGTCAGCAAGCGCCCGTCGTCGAGCGAGACGCGCCCGACCAGATCGGGCCCCCGGTGCCACCCGTCCGGACCCTCGCGCCACGGACGCGTCACGTTGACCAGCGCGGTCCGCCCACCCGGATCGACCAGGAGCTGCTTCGCCCCGCCCTCGTCGGGCACCGACCACGCCGGCTCGCCGCCCGCCGTCCACGCCTCCAGCAGTACGCCTTGACGCCCCACGACGACGCCCCCGTCATTCGTCGCGGCCACCGCCCACACCTGGTCCCGGGGCTCCCACGCCTCTCCCGCGTGCTCCCGCAGCGACACCGGCGGCGCCGCGCTCGGCACCGTCTCACGTCCGGCGACCTCGCCCAGCCGGTACGGCTCGGGCGTCTGCCAGTCCGCGCGCACGATCACCTCGGCGAAGCCGCGCTCGCGCGGCTCGGGGAAGTCGTTGTCGTTGGGCGGGGCCACCACCACCTCCAGCGTCCGCGCGTCGGCCCACCGCACCCGGCGGACCTCCCGCTCGTCGGGCATCAGGGACACGGTCTCGCCGGTCTCGACGTCGAGGAGGATGAGTTCCCCGTCGAAGTAGTCGCCCCCGTCGTAAGAGCCGGTCCCCACCGCCAGCAGGGGCAGCGAGGGGTGGAAGTCGAGCGCGTTGACCGGCCACCGCGTCTCGATGAGCACCCGGCACCGTTCGCCGCCGCTTTCGTACACGCCCAGCCGGTGCGCTCTCCAGCCGACGCGGGCCGTCCCGTCCCCGTCCCAGTACAGCGAGCCGAGATCGCCGCCGACCGCGACGAGCCCGTCATGCGCGGCCACGGCGGTCGGCGCGCCGATCTCTGCGAAGGGCCCGTCGCCGAGGACGCGGGTGAGGTTGAGGGACATGGGCGCTCCAGGGGTGCCGGAAAGCGGTCAGCTTGCCGGGGGAAGCCTTGGGGCGCAAGGCAATTGGGTACCGATACGCGAGAACCCCGCCACCGTCGTGCCACGGTGGCGGGGTTCTCGCGTGCGTCCGGCTCTCGCGGGTTTACACGTCGAAGTAGAGCTCGAACTCGTGCGGCGTCGGGCGCAGACGGATCGGGTCCACCTCGTTCTCGCGCTTCCAGGAGATCCAGGTGTCGATCAGGTCGGGGGTGAACACCCCGCCCTCCAGCAGGAAGTCGTGGTCGGCCTCCAGCGAGTCGAGGACCGCCGGCAGTGAGCCGGGGACCTGCGCGACCTCGTTGTACTCCTCGGGCGGCAGCTCGTAGAGGTCCTTGTCGACCGGCGTCGGCGGCTCGATCTTGTTCTTGATGCCGTCGAGGCCGGCCATCAGCATCGCCGAGAAGGCCAGGTACGGGTTGCTCGACGGGTCCGGCACGCGGAACTCGACGCGCTTGGCCTTGGCGTTGGTCCCGGTGACCGGGATGCGCGTGCAGGCCGAGCGGTTGCGCTGCGAGTAGACCAGGTTGACCGGCGCCTCGAAGCCCGGCACCAGGCGACGGTAGGAGTTCACCGTCGGGTTGGTGAAGGCCAGCAGGCTCGGGGCGTGCTTGAGCAGGCCGCCGATGTAGTAGCGCGCCATGTCCGAGAGGCCGGCGTAGCCGGTCTCGTCGTAGAACAGCGGCTCGCCGCCCAGCCACAGGCTCTGGTGGGTGTGCATGCCCGAGCCGTTGTCGCCGAAGAGCGGCTTGGGCATGAAGGTCGCGGTCTTGCCGGCCGCCCAGGCGGTGTTCTTCACGATGTATTTGAACAGCTGGACCTGGTCGCCGGAGTGCAGCAGCGTCGAGAAGCGGTAGTTGATCTCCGCCTGTCCGGCGGTGCCGACCTCGTGGTGGGCGCGCTCGACCTCAAGGCCGACGTTGAGCAGCTCGCGCACCATGCCGTCGCGGAGGTCGGCGAAGTGGTCGACCGGCGGAACGGGGAAGTAGCCGCCCTTGTAGCCGGGCTTGTAGCCGAGGTTGCCGCCCTCCTCGTCCTTGCCGGTGTTCCAGGCGCCTTCCTTGGAGTCGATGTAGTAGAAGCCGTGCTGCGCGGCGGTGTCGAAGCGGATCGAGTCGAAGATGTAGAACTCCGCCTCGGCGCCGAAGTAGGCCTTGTCGGCGAAGCCGATGCCGGACAGGTACTGCTCGGCCTTCTTCGCGACGTTGCGCGGGTCGCGGCTGTAGGCCTCCCGCGTGAACGGGTCGTGGATGAAGAAGTTCAGCGCGATCGTCTTCTGCGCGCGGAACGGGTCGACGAAGGCCGAGGTCACGTCGGGCAGGAGGAGCATGTCGGACTCGTGGATCGCCTGGAACCCGCGGATCGACGAACCGTCGAACGCCAGCCCGTCGGTGAACGCGTCCTCGCCGAAGGACTCGGCTGGCACATTGAAGTGCTGCATGACACCGGGCAGGTCACAGAAACGAACGTCGATGAATTTGACGTCGTTGTCGCGCACGTAGGCGAAAAGCTCGTCGGGGTTGGCGAACACTGGATGTTCCTCCGTCCGCTAGGCGGTGGTAGGCGCTGTGGGAACAGTCGGCATGGCAGCCTGCGGCGACCGTAAGTCGACGGCGTTGCCTTGCCGTGTCTCGCTTGTTTCGGCCGTGTTACACGGCGTTCATGGTGACCGGGCACACGCGACACCGTCGACCGAGCCCGGAACCCGCCGCCGGGTAGGCTCACCACGTGTCTACCACCGCAGGCCCCTCCTCGCAGTCGTCTTCCGAGGTTCGCCCCGCGACTCTCGGCGAGCGCTTCCTGGCACTGCTGATCGACTGGATCCTGTGCCTGCTGCTCGCCGTTGCCGTGGCGCCGCAGCCCTACGGCAACCTGTGGGCCTCGGCGGTGCTGGTGCTCGAGTACGCCGTGTTCATCGGCCTTTTCACGCAGACGCCCGGCATGCGGGTCGCCAAGATCCGCTGCGTGCGGCTCGACGGCGAGCGCCTCGGCCTCTACCGCGCGTTCATCCGCGGTGTGCTGCTGGCGCTGGTCGTGCCCGCGCTGATCATGGACTCCGACCGGCGCGGCCTGCACGACCGCGCGGCGGAGTCGGTCGTCATCCGCTAGGGCCCGGCGTCCTCGCCGCCCGGGTGCCGGCGGATCCCCGCACCGTCTCCCGGCGCCCTTCGGAGCGCCGGCGCGAAGAGCCTTCGGTGAGTCCGCTAGCCCCGCGGTCCCTGGCAGTCGCCGCACAGGCCCCAGTACGTCACTTCCGCCTCGTCGATGACGTACCCGTGGTCCTGCGCGGCGTGCAGGCAGGGGGCGGTGCCCACCGCGCAGTCGATGTCCTCGACGTGCCCGCACTGCCGGCAGACGGCGTGGTGGTGGTTGTCGCCGGTGCGCGCCTCGTAGCGGGTGTTGTGCCCGGCGGGCTCGATGCGACGGGCGAGGCCGGCGCCGGTGAGCGTGGCGAGGACGTCGTAGGCGGCCTGCGTCGACAGCGAGCCGACCTTCGGCCGGGCGCGGTTGATGATCTCGTCGACCTCGGGGTGCCCGCCCTCGGTGAGTACTTCGAGCACGGCGAGTCGCTGCTTTGTCACTCGCAGGCCCTTGCTGCGCAGAAGCGGTTCGCCGTCCATGTTCCAACCTTCGCATGTGGTCTCGACGGTGTCGACGTGTGCGTGCCGTGACGGTCTTCATGCTCGCTGCGACGGGCCGTCACGGTTTCGGGAATCGTACGGAGCGCAGGGCTCGATGTGAAGGGTCCGTCCGGATGTCGGACACTTTCGGTGCGGGGTCCGTACGGTCTTACCCGGCTTTGTCCGGTCGTCGCGGGCGTGAAAAAGCCGGGACACGCGAGGTGTCCCGGCTCCGTGCGCGTCCGCTCAGCGGCCGCGCATCGCCTTGTGCATGCCCTTGGGCGCGCGCATGTTCCCCGGGATCGGGCCCTTCGGGATCGGCGCCGAGCGGGCGCTGATCGCCTCCAGCCGCTTGATCAGGCCGGCGAGTTCCTTGGAGGTGAGGTTCTTGGGGAGTTTGGTCAGCGTGGTGCGCAGCTTGCGCACGGAGAGCTGGCCCTCGCCCTCACCGATGATGTAGTCGTAGACGGGCGCGCTGCCGGCGATGCGGCTGACGCGCTTCTTCTCCTGCGCGATCATGCTCTTGAGGCGGTGGGGCGAACCCTCGGCGAGCAGCACGACGCCGGAGCGGCTGATCGTGCGGTGCACCATGTCCTGGTGGGTGTTGACCTGCACGGCCGGGGTGGTCGTCCAGCCGCGGATCATGTCCATCAGGGCGAGGGCGGCGCCGGGCTTGCCGACGGCCTCGTTCATGACGGCCTTGTTCACGCGCAGGTTCAGCACGATCATCATGGCCAGCAGCGACATCAGGATGCCGACCGGGATGAGCCACCAGCCGAGTTCGGTGAAGGTCACCAGCGCCGCGACCGCTATCAGCGGTACGAGGATGGCGACGATCACCAGCGGGAGGAATACTTTGTCCCGCTTCGCGGTGAACGTGAACGCCTGGCCGATCTGCTTGATCCGCTGGCCGAATGAAACCTTCTCGGGCTGGTCTGCCATAACGTCAATCTTAGATGGAGGTCCGCGTCACGCGGGCTGGCGGGCGTCGAGTGCTTGCTTGTAGAGCCGTCCGGCCCGGTAGGACGAGCGCACCAGGGGGCCGCTCATGACCCCGGCGAAGCCGATGGCCTCGGCCTCGGCGCTCAGTTCGACGAACTCCTCGGGCTTCACCCAGCGTTCGACGGGGTGGTGCCGGGCCGAGGGGCGCAGGTACTGCGTGATGGTGATCAGCTCGCAGCCGGCGGCGTGGAGGTCCTTGAGGGCCTGCGAGATCTCCTCGCGCTCCTCGCCCATGCCCAGGATGAGGTTCGACTTGGTGACCAGGCCGGCCTCGCGGGCCTTGGTGATCACCGAGAGCGAGCGCTCGTAGGTGAAGGCCGGGCGGATCCGCTTGAAGATCCGCGGCACGGTCTCGACGTTGTGCGCCAGCACCTCCGGGCGCGAGCCGAAGACCTCGGCGAGCTGCTCGGGGACGGCGTTGAAGTCGGGGATCAGCAGCTCGACGCCGCAGCCGGGCAGCATCTCGTGGATCTGGCGGACGGTCTCGGCGTAGAGCCAAGCGCCGCCGTCGGGGAGGTCGTCGCGGGCGACGCCGGTGATGGTCGCGTACTTCAGCTCCATCTGGGCGACCGACTCGGCCACGCGCCGGGGCTCGTCGCGGTCGAGCGCCTGCGGCTTGCCGGTGTCGATCTGGCAGAAGTCGCAGCGGCGGGTGCACTGGTCGCCGCCGATGAGGAAGGTCGCCTCGCGGTCCTCCCAGCACTCGTAGATGTTGGGACAGCCGGCTTCCTGGCAGACGGTGTGCAGGCCCTCGCGTTTGACCAGCCCGGACAGTTCGGTGAACTGCGGGCCCATCTTGGCCTTGACCTTGATCCAGGACGGCTTGCGCTCAATGGGCGTGGCCGCATTGCGCGCTTCGATGCGCAGCATGCGGCGGCCTTCGGGCTGTACGGAGGTCACGCTGTCGAGCCTACGTCGTGGCGGACCCGCCCACTCGTGGGCTTGCTCACGTGGCGTCGGTGTGATGTCATGATGATGCCGCTCCAGTGGGCGGTGTGCGGACCGAGAACCCCTCATCCGGAGGTCATCGATGGCGAACGGCTATCCCCGATTCCCGACCATTCACGGCGACACGATCGTCTTCGTCTGCGAGGACGATCTCTGGACGGTCCCCGGCGGCGGCGGATTCGCCGCCCGGCTGACCGCCGGTGTCGCCGCGGCGTCACATCCCCGCGTCTCGCCCGACGGAACCCTGATCGCCTACACCGGCCGCGAGGAAGGCCCCGCCGAGGCCTACGTCGTGCCCATGGCCGGCGGCGAGTCCAGGCGCCTCACCTTCGACGGCGGCTACTCCTCGGCGGTCACCGCCTGGCGCGGCGACTCCGTCGTCTACGCCACCTCCGCCTACAGCCCCAACCGCTCCGAGTCCCGGCTGCGCGCGATCGACGCCCGCACCGGCGGCGAGAGCGCCGAACTGCCCTACGGACGCGCCACCGAGCTGGCCGAAGGCCCCGGCGGCGTCACCGTGATCGCGCGCGGTGGGTTCCGCGACGCCTCGGCCTGGAAGAGGTACCGGGGCGGGACCGCCGGACACCTGTGGATCTGCGACGGCAATGACGCGGGGGATTTCCGTCGGATCCGCGAACCGGCCGGCAACGTCGGCAACCCGCACATCGTCGGCGAGCGCCTGTACTTCCTCTCCGACCACGAGGGTTACGGCAACGTCTACTCGACCGACTTCACCGGCGGAGACCTGCGCCGCCACACCGACCACGGCGACTTCTACGCCCGCTCCCTGTCCGGCGACGGCAGCCGCCTCGTCTACCACTGCGGCGGGGACATCTACCTCCTCGACCCCGCCGAGGACGGGCCGCGCAAGCTCGACATCTCCATCGGCGTGACCCACACGCAGCGCGCCCGCCGCTTCGTCGACGCCGGCGAGTACCTCCACTCCGCGCGCCTGTCGGGAGACGGCTCATCCCTGGCCATCACCAGCCGCGGGAAGCCCTTCACCTTCGGGAACTGGGAGGGCCCGGTCGTCCAGCACGGCGAGCCCTACGGCGTGCGCTACCGCGACCTCACCTGGCTGCCCGGCGGTGAGCGCCTCGTCGCCGTGGCCGCCGACGACGGCCCGCGCGAAGTCCTCGTGACGCTCCCCGCCGGCGGCTTCGAGCCCGACCGCCGCTTCGACGGCCTCGACCTCGGACGAGTCCTCGAACTCGCCGTCGCGCCCGAAGGCGCCACGGTCGCCGTCACCAACCACCGCAACCAGCTCCTCCTGGTCGACCTGGCGGCCGACGAGCCCTCCGTGCAGGTCCTCGACACCAGTGCCTTCGGCCAGATGTGCGACCCGGTGTTCTCCCCCGACGGCGAGTGGCTCGCCTACTCCTGCCCCCTCCAGGGCGTCCAGGAGGACTCCGCCAGCCGCACCGGCATCAAGCTCGTCGAGCTCGCCACCGGACGCACCCGCCTGGCCGCCGACCGGGTCCTGCGCGACGAGGGCCCGTCCTTCGACCCGGACGGCAAGTACCTGTACTTCATCGGCCACCGCGAGTTCAACCCCGTCTACGACGAGCTGCACTTCGACCTGAACTTCCCCACCGGCTCGCGGCCCTACGCGATCGCGCTGCGCGCCGACGTGCCCGCGCCCTTCGTGCCCGAGCCCAAACCCGTCGTCGAGGAGGAGGACAAGGGCAAGGACGCCGACAAGGAGGACGCCGAGGAGCCGAAGGGCGGCGTCGACTTCGACGGCATCACCCGGCGGATCGTGCCCCTGCCCGTTCCCGACGGCCGCTACGACAAGGTCGTGGGCGTTTCGGGGAAGGTGCTGATCCTGTCGCGGCCGATCGAGGGCACGCGACCTTCGGGCGACGCCCCGACGGAGCCGGTCGGCGTGCTCGACAGCGTCGACCTGAGCACCGGCAAGGTCGAGCGCGTCGCCGAGGCCGTCAGCGACGTCGAGCTCGGCCCGGACGGCAAGACGCTGCTGTACCGCTCGGACGAGCGCCTGCGGGTCGTCAAGGCCGGCGAGAAGGTGCCCGACGAGTCGGCGAGCGGCCGCGAGTCGGGCTGGATCGACCTCGGCCGCGTGAAGGTCTCGGTGCGCCCGGAGACCGAGTGGCCGCAGATGTTCCGCGAGGCCTGGCGGCTGCAGAGCGAGCAGTTCTGGACCGAGGACATGTCCGGCGTCGACTGGAACGGCGTGTACGACCGCTACGCGCCGCTCATCGAGCGGATCTCCACCCGCGGCGAGCTGTCCGACCTGTTCTGGGAGATGAACGGCGAACTGGGCACCTCCCACGCCTACGAGGCGCTCGGTGACTACCGGCCCGGCCCCCACTACGGGCAGGGTTACCTCGGCGCGGAGTTCTCCGTGCGCGACGGCGTCTACCGCGTCGACCGCATCCTCGACGGCGACCCCTGGCGGCCGGAGGTCACCTCCTCCTTCAACCGTCCCGGCGTCGACGTCCGGGAGGGCGACGAGCTGCTGGCCGTCAACGGCCAGCCCGTCGGCGACGACGGCGTCACCCCCGCCCAGCGCCTGGTCAACCAGGCCGGGCAGGAGGTGCGCCTGACCATCGGGCGGGGAGACGCCGAACCGCGCACCGTCACCGTCCGGGCCCTGTCCTCCGAGCAGGACATCCGCTACAGGGACTGGGTCGAGGCCAACCGGCGCAAGGTCCACGAGGCCACCGACGGGCAGATCGGGTACATCCACGTGCCCGACATGGGACCGGCCGGGTTCGCCGAGTTCCACCGCGGCTACCTCAACGAGTTCGACCACAGCGGGCTCATCGTCGACGTCCGCTACAACGGCGGCGGGCACGTCTCGGCGCTGCTCATCGAGAAGCTCGCCCGCCGCAGGCTCGGCTACGACCACTCCCGCTGGAACGTGCCGGTGTCCTACCCGGTCGAGTCGCCGCGCGGGGCGCTGGTCGCCATCGCCAACGAGCTCGCCGGCTCCGACGGCGACATCTTCAGTCAGGCCTTCAAGCAGCTCGGCCTCGGGCCGCTGGTCGGCACGCGCACCTGGGGAGGGGTGGTCGGCTACACCGAACGCGCCGGGCTGGTGGACAACACCTTCCTGTCGCAGCCGGAGTTCGCCTTCCACTTCGACAACGCGGGCTGGGGCGTGGAGAACTACGGCGTCGACCCCGACGTCGAGGTCGACTTCGCGCCGCAGGACCACGCGGCGGGACGCGACCCGCAGCTGGACACCGCGATCGAGCTGGCGCTCGGCGAGCTGAAGAAGCGGCCGCCGCACGTCGCCGACCCGAAGGCTCGGCCGCGGCTGACGGCACCGGTGCTGCCGCCGCGCGAGGGTTAGCAAGGGGCGAGGGATGAGAGGGCGGTCGCCGCGGCGACCGCCCTCTTCGCTCGCGCGCGGGCGGTGACCATCGGTGAGCGGTGCCCGCCGGGCACCGCTCCCGGCACCGATGCGACCGGGCGCGAACCCTCCGCATTTGTCCCGTCACCAGCCGAAACCGGCCCCGTCGGGCGCCCTCCCGACATCCCGGCGTTGGCACAGATCCGGGAGAATGCGTCTCGCGCAGCCGCCTATGGTTTGGTGCACAGGCAACCGACGTGATGAATTGGGGATAGCGATGACCGAGCCGTGGATCGACTTCAACGGTGATGGAACCGGGGACGAGTACGAGCACTCGGTCGGTGCGGACGGTGCCGACGAGTACCGCTACGACTCGGACGGCGATGGGGACGCCGACATGATCGCCGTTGACTACGACGGTGACGGTCTCATCGAGGAGTTGCAGACCGACGATGACGGTGACGGCAACGTCGACCGCATCGAGTACGACAGCACCGGTGACGGCATGATGGACGAGACCGAGTACGTGGACGAGCCGATCGAGGAGGACACCACCGCCTCCGATCCCGAGTCCTCGTTCCCGGGTGTCTTCGGTGCCGACCCGACCGAGACCGACCCCGCCGCGGACCCGTCGGCCGTGGACCCGGCCGCCGACCCGTCGGCTGTGGACCCCGCCGCCCCCGCGGGCGACCCCGAGGGCGCCCCCGACCTCAGCGGCCTGGTGGACCCGTACGCCGCCGGCTAGTCACCGGCCTGAGCGTTGAGCCGCCGCACGCGAGTGCGGCGGCTCTCGTCGTTCGTCCTTCCGGCCGAGACGGTCGTGCGCGGGCACCGCGCCTCACTCGCCGTCGGCCTGGCGTTTCGCTGATGACGGACCGCCGGAACGTGTGCTACGGTCCGTGGCACGGTATCGACGGAGCCGAGTAACACCCGCCGACCCGCGGACGAGAGAGCCACCGGCAGCTGTGAAGGTGGACCGCGGAACGGGTGCGAAGACCCTCCCGAGCCGCGGGAAGAAAGGCGTCGCGAGGCGCCGAGTAGAGCCCGCCGTACGGCCCACGAAACGGGCTTCATGAAGGCCGCGCGCAGCCGGCGCGCGGTGAAGGTGTGGTGGCACCGCGACTACCCCGTCGCCCACACCTCCGGGGATTCCCAGTGAATCGAGGAGGTGTGAGAACAGATGTCGTATGAAATCGAAACGACCGTCGCCGCAGTCCCCGAGGCGAGTGCCGACCCGCCGAGGGTCCTGGCCTCGTCCTTGCCCGTCCATATCGGACGGACCGTGCGGGTTTCCGGGTGGCTGCATCGCCGCCGGATCCTCAAGTCGGTCGTCTTCGCCGTCGTCCGCGACCGTTCCGGGCTGGCGCAGGTCGTCGTCCGCGAGCCCGGGTTGCGGGCGCGGATCGAGGCGCTGACCGAGGAGACCGTGGTGGAGTTCACCGGCGAGGCCACGGCCAACGCCGACGCTCCCGGTGGTGTGGAGATGACCGGGCCGTCGCTGCGGCTGCTCGGCGACGCGGCCGAACCGGCGCCTTTCGAGCTGTACCGGCCGGAGCTTCGCGCGACCCTGCCGACGATGCTCGACAACGCCCAGGTGGCGCTGCGGCACCCGCGCAAGCGGGCGCCGTTCGAGATCGCGGCCGCGGCCGTGCGCGGGTTCCGCGAGGCGCTGTCCGAGCTGGAGTTCACCGAGGTGAACAGCCCCAAGCTGGTCGGGACCGCGACGGAGTCGGGCGCCAGCGTCTTCACCGTCGACTACTTCGGCCGCAAGGCGTACCTCGCGCAGAGCCCGCAGTTCTACAAGCAGACCCTCGTCGGGGTCTTCGAGCGCGTCTTCGAGGTCGGGCCGGTCTTTCGGGCCGAGCCGCACGACACCGTCCGGCACCTCGCCGAGTACGTGTCCCTCGACGCCGAGCTGGGCTTCATCGAGAGCTACGCCGAGGTGCAGGCCGCGCTGGAGGCGGCGATTCGCGGGATGCTCTCGGCGGTCGGGCGGCACGCGCCGGCGGCGGTGGAGACCTTGGGCCTGACCCTGCCGGTCATGCCCGAGAAGGTCCCGGCGCTGCACTTCACCGAGGCCCTGGAGATGATCTCGGCGGCCACCGGTGAGAAGACCGAGGGGCTCGACGACCTCGCGCCGGCGCACGAGCGCTGGGTGGGGGAGTGGGCGATGCGCGAGCACGGCAGCGACTTCGCCTACATCATCGGCTACCCGATGTCGAAACGCCCGTTCTACACCCATCCCGACCCCGAACGTCCCGACTACAGTGCGTCCTTCGACCTGCTGTTCCGGGGCACCGAACTGGTCACCGGAGGGCAGCGCCTGCACCGCCACGCCGACTACCTGGCGGCGCTGGCGGCCAAGGGCGAGAGCCCGGAGGGCTACGAGGGCTACCTGGCCGCGTTCAAGCACGGGATGCCGCCGCACGGCGGTTTCGCCATCGGCCTCGAACGCTTCGTCGGGCAGCTCACCGGCGCGGCCAACATCCGCGAGGTCACGCTGTTCCCGAGAGACTTGCACCGGCTGACGCCCTGACGCCGACGGCACGGCCGGGTTCGACACGGACCCGGCCGTGCCCGCGAAGCACTCCCGCCGGGCCGCCGACTCCACTACCGTCGGTCGGGACTTCCGCAACCGGAGAAAAGGCCCGCCATGGACGAGATCTACGCCATCACCATCTCCGGGGCGACCCCCGAGCCCGCCCCGGCCCGCATCTTCGCCGTCCGCGACCAGGAGATCGGCGACACCGTCGTCGACCTCGGCGAACTCGCCGGGCACCTGTCCAACGCGTTCGACCCGTCGTCCGGCGACCACTGGTGGATCGCCGGCGACGAGGTGAACTCCCAGCGCACCGGCGTGCACCCGGGACTGTCGGTGCCGCACGGCAAGCGCGGCCTGGCCTTCCGCCGGGACGGCCGGGGCTTCTTCTTCGCCGGGCAGGCGCCGGGGAGGATCCTGTCCTTCGAGGGCGCCAACCCCGGCGAAGCGGCACCTGTCGAGGTCGAGGGCGTCGACGCGCCGGTGGACCTCGCCTTCGACGCCGCCGGGCGGGCGTTGATGCTCACCGCGGACGGGACTCTCGCCGAGGTCGACGACACCGCCGGTGCGGTGTGGACGGTCGCGCGCAGCTGGCGGATCGACGCTCCGGACCACTCGTTCACCGGCCTCGCCCTCACCGACTCCTACGTCACCGTCGCCGGCCGCAACGCCGAGGGCTCCTTCATCACCGAGGTCGTCTTCGGCGACGGCGGCGCCTCGCTGGAACCGCCCTTCGACCTGGGCTCCATCGGCAAGGTCGCGGGCCTGGCCTCGGCGCACTTCCCGGACAAGGTCACGCCCGGACGTTGAGCACCGCCCGGGCGTGAGACCTCGTACCTCTTACCTCAGCCCGTAGGACCGGATCGTGGTGGAGGAGAACGCACCACCGAGCGAGTCGGTCGAGGACAGGCGCACCGACACGTACTGCGCGCCGGAGGGGTGGACCAGCAGGGCGACGGCCTCGCCGCCGTGCCGCAGCAGCGGCACCGACTTCCAGGTCGCGCCCTCGTCGTAGGACACCTCGAAGGTCATCGAGGTGGTCTTCGCCGCCGCGCCCTGGCGCAGCGCTTCGAGCGTCACCACCTGCGGCAGCCAGCGACGGGCGTAGCCGTCGTCGACGCCGGTCGCGTCGAGCGACACCGTCGACAGGTTCACCGCCTCCCGGTCGGCGGTGCTCGCCGAGCCGAAGGTCCACGTCGCCGAGGAGCGTGTGCCCAGGTCGGTCCAGGCGACCTCGCGGGCCGCGTCGACGCTGAGGGTGTAGGTGCCCGAGTCACCGGCGGGGAGGTAGTAGTTCTGCGACTCCAGGCGGCTCGACCTGCGCGCGAGCTCCACACCGTCACGCGACAGCGTCGTCGTGCCGGTCACGCCGATCGTGCCCCAGCCGACCTCGTTCGCGTCGGGCCCGGTGAACATGGGCGTGATCCCCGACAGCTGGTCGCCGTCGCGGTTGAGGGAGAAGGCGTAGCGCGCGGGAACCAGACCGGGCCCCACCGGCGCGCCGAACCAGGTGACCTTCGCGCTGCCGGCCTTGTAGTGCCCGCCGTAGCGGACGATGTAGTCCGGCGGGTACTGCTCACCGAAGTCGGCCCCGTGGAACCACTCGACGCTCGGCGAGGCCGTGTAGTACTCGGTGCGCAGCGCGGGGGTGCGGACGTCGAACGTGGGGACGATGAAAGCCGAGTCGTACCCGGAGGCGACGCGGCCGTAGCTGTCGCGGCGCAGGTCGATCTTGTAGCCGTGCGTCTGGTAGTCGCTGACGCGCTTGGCGAGCTTGGAGTCGCGCTCGCGCCAGGTCAGGTCGGCCGGGACACCGTTGTCCGAGGAGTGCACGAGGTGGTAGCTGTAGGCGGTCTGCGTGTCCACGGTGGGCGGCCCGGTCAGGGTCGGGCGGATCGCGAAGAGCAGGCCCTCGGCCTCGACGGGCGTGGAGTGGATCCGCCAGTCGCCTTCGAGGATCGTCGTGAAGCTCATCCCGAAGACGCCGCCGGGCAGCGTCGTCTGGAGCTTGAACTCCGCGCTGTGCAGCCGCGCGTCGGCGCGGTCGACGGTGAAGGTCAGCTCGGTCAGGTCGGCCGCCTCGACGGAGAACCCGGTGGGCTCACCGGCGACCGTGAGCCGGTGGTAGGTCAGCGAGACGAATCCGGCCGCTCCCGGCTGTGGCTTGGTCTGCTGGTAGGCCAGGCCGGCGTACTCACCGGGCGGGACGAGGCCGGCGGCCGTGCCGTCGCCCTGCGCGCGCAGATAGAAGACCTCGCCGGTCTCCTGGTTCTGCAGGTTCACCTGCATCTGCTCGGCAAGCGCGCCCGAGGGCGTCGCGAAGCGCACGGTCACCTGCTGGGCGTTCTCGGTGGTCGCGAAGGTGTTCGCGCCGACGGCGTCGCCGCGCAGGATCGCGTCGACGTTGTAGAGGGAGGGGTCGACCGCCCCGGCACCGATCTGGTCGAGCACGTCGGCGGGGATGAGGAGACGGTCCGCGGAACCGTCGGGGGCGCTGGGCGAGGTGAAGGTGATCCCCTCGCGGCCCGGACCCGGATCGACGCTGAGGCGGCCGTCGGGCAGGGGCAGGACCCGGTCGCCGGTGGGGAGGGTGACGGCGTCGGTGGCGGTGGTCGTCTCGGGGGCGGCCGGCGGGTCGGCATGGGCCGCTCCCACCGGGGTCAGGGTGAGTACCCCGACCATGACAGCTATCGAGCGAATGCGCACGACTGCTCTCTTTCCATGAGTGGGCGGTTTCGCCGAACTTGATCGGCGGACGTACGGTTGCCCACGCTAAAGGCTTACTGCCTGGTACTTCATGTGATGTCGATCTCTGTGCGGATCGTGATCATGTATGTACCGATCCACCGGCTCGTTCCTTACGGGATAGCGCCGGACGGTGGCCGCGGGTTACGTTGTGGCGGATATGACAGCAGAGCCGACGCTCGAAAGCGTCTTCCGTAAACGGTCCGAGCAAACCGCCGACGAACTCCCGTGCTTCTCCCTCATCTGCGCCGCCGTCGCCGACGACCCGCGACTGGCCGCCTGCCTCGACGAACTCCCCGTTGACTGGACACTCGCCGACCGCTTCACCACGGCCGTGAGCCACGTCCTGCGCACCCGCCTGCCGGGCCACCCGCTGGCCGCCTACTTCCCGACCCTCGGCGGCTCCGCGCAGCCCGGCCCGGGCCTGGTCGCGGTCCTCGCCGAGTTCGTCGCCGAGCACCACGACGCCCTCATCGAATCGGTGGCCCGCGGCAACGCCCGGTGGAACGACCCCGCTCGCGTCGCCCACTTCTGGCCCGCCCTCACCCATGTCGCCGCCCGCGACGACCGCCCGCTCTCCCTGGTCGAACTCGGCGGCGCCGCCGGACTCACCGCCCAGCCCGACCGCTACGGCTACCGCTTCGGCGACCGGCTCATCAACGGAGACCGGCCACTGGTCCTCGACCTCGAACTGCGCGGCGTTGCGCCCGCCGACCTCGACCACCCCGTCGACATCGCCGGCCGCACCGTCATCGACCTGGACCCCCTCCACCTCACCGACCCCGAAACCGTCGCCTGGATGCGCGCGAGTGTCCGCCCCGACCTCGACGACTCCCTGCGAAGGCTCGACCTCGCCATCGCCGAGGCCGACGGCGTGTCGATCGACTGGCGGGTCGGCGACCTCGTCGACCTGCTCCCCGCCGCCCTCGCCGAGATCCCCACCGGGCACCTGCCCGTCGTCTACGGTTCGGCCGTCCTGTGCTGCCTGTACGAGCGCAGATCCCACTTCGCCCGGGCCCTGGCCGCAGCCGGCCGCGACCTCGTCTGGCTCGCCCTGGAGGCCCCGGCGAACTCGCTCTCCCTGGTCAGCGACGACCCGCTCGGCGAGGTGAAGGACAAGTTCCACCTGCTGTCGGTCACCTACCGCGAGGGCCGCCCGGTCGCCGCCGAACTGCTCGCCGAGAGCGATCCCTGGGGCCGCTGGCTCGACTGGAACCCGAGACCCGTGCCTCTTCGCGACTGACCCGCGTGCATTCCACGGCGGGAGAAGGTTAGGCTCGCCTAAGCCTTCCCCCGCCGTGAGGATCCCGCCATGCCTGACCGCCTGCACGCCGAAGACCTCGTGCTCGCCTACGACAAGCGCGTCGTCGTCGACGGACTGACGGTCTCCATCCCCGACGGCTCCTTCACGGTGATCGTCGGCCCCAACGCCTGCGGCAAATCGACGCTACTGCGCGCGCTGGCGCGGATGCTCAAGCCCCAGCGCGGCGCGGTGCACCTCGACGGACAGCTCATCGGCTCATACCCGGCCAAGGAGGCCGCGCGGCGTCTCGGGCTGCTCCCGCAGTCGGCGACCGCGCCGGAGGGCATCAGCGTCGCCGACCTCGTCGCGCGCGGCCGATACCCCCACCAGAGCCTGCTGCGGCAGTGGTCGAAGACCGACGAACTGGTCGTCGAGGAGGCAATGACCGCCACCGGCGTCCTCGACCTCGCCGGGCGCCCCGTCGACGAACTCTCCGGCGGCCAGCGTCAGCGGGTGTGGATCGCGATGGCGCTCGCCCAGCAGACCCCGATCCTGCTCCTCGACGAGCCGACGACCTTCCTCGACATCGCCCACCAGGTCGACGTCCTCGACCTGTGCGCCGACCTCAACGCCTCCCAGGGCCGCACGCTCGTCGCCGTCCTGCACGACCTCAACCTGGCCTGCCGCTACGCGACGCACCTGATCGCCATGACCGAGGGCCGCATCGTCGCCCAGGGCGTGCCGGGCGAGATCGTCACCGCCGAGCTGATCGAGGAGGTCTTCGGGCTGCGCTGCCGCGTCATCGACGACCCCGAGACGCTGACGCCGCTGGTCGTCCCGGCGGCGCCGGCGATGGTGGCGCGCGCCGCCTGAAACCCGGGCGGCGCAAGGCGCGGCGCTAAACCGGCTACGCCGTTGTCATAGGCGCGTGGCAAACTTTCCGACCATGCGCGAAGAGCTCAGGCAGACCGAAGTCGACCTCGGCGGACTCGTGTCCGTCCTGGCGGCCCACCTCTATTCGACCCCGCTGGTCGCGCTTCGCGAACTGGTCCAGAACGCCCATGACTCGATCACCCGCAGACGCCTCGAAGACCCCGAGGCCGCCTCGGGTCGCGTCATCGTGCGCGGAGACGCCGCCGCGGGCACGGTGTCCGTCCGCGACGAGGGCGCCGGGCTCACCGAGGAGGAGATCCACGCCTACCTCGCCACCGTCGGCACCGGCTACACCCGCCTCCTGCGCGACGTGACCGGCAGCGAGGACCTCATCGGGGCCTTCGGTCTCGGCTTCCTCTCCGCCTTCGCGGTCGCCGACGAGGTCACCGTCGTTACCACCTCGCACCGCGAGACCGCGGCGGGACACCGCTACCACTCGGTCGGCGGCGAGACCTACTCCGTCGTCGACGCGCCCCCGCAGTCGCCGGGCACCGAGGTGACCCTGCGGCTCAAGCCCGACTTCGCCTACCTCGCCGAGCAGGCCACCCTCCGCGAGGTCGTCACCCGCTACTGCGCGCTGCTGCCCATCCCCGTGCACATCGGCGAGGAGACCGTCCCGGTCAACGACCTGCCGGCCCCGTGGCGCGACGAGAACTCCACTAAGCAGTCGGCCCTCGACTTCGCCGGCCGCTTCGCGCAGCGCCTCGCGCCGCTGTGCACCATCCCGGTCCGCCCCGACGAGCAGTCGGATGCCGTCGGTCTCCTGTGGATCCAGGACTCGGCGACCTACGGCAGCACCGACAACCGCGACCTCTCGGTCTGCCTGCGCGGCATGATGCTCTCCAAGGACGCCCGCGACCTCCTGCCCACCTGGGCCGGCTTCATCGGCGGCGTCATCGAGTCGGCCCGCCTGACGCCCACCGCGAGCCGCGAGGACCTGCAGCGCGACGAGCGCTACCAGGCCGTCCACAAGGGACTCACCGAGGCGATCATCAACGGCATGTTCGAGATCGCCCGCACCCAGCCGGGCACCTGGCAGCGCGTCCTCGCCCGCCATGGACAGGTCCTGCTCGGCGCCGCCCTCTGCGACGACCGCCTGTTCGAACTCCTCGCCGACGACGTCCCCGTGCCCACCTCCAGCGGCGACATGACCGCCGGCTCCCTGCGCGCCGCCGGAAACGGCACCATCCACGTCAACACCGGCGAGGGCGGCGGCTTCACCGAGATGCTCTACCGCGCCATGCAGGTTCCCATCGCCCGCGGCGACCGCTACGCCGTCCTGCCCTTCCTGCGCCGCTACGGCACCGAACGCGGCTGCCCCGTCATCGAACTCGGCACCAGCGACGGCGACCGCAGGCTCTTCAAGGACACCGGCACCCCACTGTCCACAGCGGACCACGCCTGGCTCTCGGCCGTCCTCACCGACGACGACGAGCAGCTCGTCCCCGCCCGCTACGCGCCCGCCGCCCTTCCCCTCGTCCTCGTCCCCGACGCCGACGTGGCCCTCAAACGCCGCATCGAGGCCGACGAGACCGCCTCCCGCATCCCCTTGGCCGCGCTCTCCCTCGCCCGCGACTTCACCGCCGCCACCGACGGCAGCGTCGCCGCCCGCCTCTACCTCAACCTCGACAACCTCGCCGTCCGCAGACTCCTCGAAGCCCGCCGCGCCGACCACCCCGGCTGCACCACCGCCGCCGCGCTGCTGCGCTCCCTCAAGGTCATCATGGCCGCCACCGCCGGCGAGACCGGCCACCGCGGCGACCTCACCGCGGCGCTCATCGGCGTCGGCAGCGCCGTCGAGAGCCTCGTCGCCCAGCCCGACCCCGCGCCATCCACCGACGCACAGGAGACAGACCCTCGATGACCAGCGACATCTGGGCCTGGGTGCACGACACCCACCGCGAACTCGTCGAAGCCGGGCACCACCGCCTCGCCGACGCCGTCGCCGAGATCTCCGGCCACGCCGTCAACGGCCGGCCCGACGAGGTCGACGCGATCTTCCCCGAGGCCCTGGCGACCGCGCGCGCCCTCGAACTGCCCTGGGTGGAGGTCTTCCTGCGCCACTGGCGACTCCAGTCGCTGGTCAACGAACGCCAGCAGGGCGCCAAGGCCCTCCCGGAGGCCACCGCGCTCCTCGAATTCGCCCACCGCGAGGAGACCAGGGACTGCCCGCAGTCGGTCTGCGTCGTGCAGGACTTCTGCATCGCCCACGCCCGCATCGACGGACCCGGATACGTCAACGAGCGCATCGCCATCCTCGACGAGACCCTCGGCCGCATCGAACCCGCCCGCAACTGCTTCGACTGTCTCACCCGCGAGTACAGCTACGCCCTCAACGACGACGGCCGCACCGAGGAGGCCCTCGCCTACATTGTCGAGGCCGAGGGCAGGCACCGCGCCGCCGGCGGCGACCCCTCTCTCTACATGCACATCCAGCGCGCCCGCCTCCTCGGGCAGCTCGACCGCGCGCAGGAAGGCCTCGACGTCCTCGAACGCTCCGAGGCCGCTCGCCGCAACGGTCCCTACGCCCTCGACGAGGACGACCTTCGCGAACTCGCCCTGGCCCGCGCCGAGCTGTACGCCCGGCTCGGGGACACCGAGAACGCACTCGCGCAGCTGCCGGAGATCGCCGAGCCCATCGAGCACGCCGACCTGCGCCTGAAGTGGGCCCAGACCGCCGAGCGGCTGGTGTCGCTCAACGCGCTGGACAACGTGCCGCGCCTCGGCACCGCCCTGGCCAGCTGGGCCGCCTACCTCGACGACGTCGGCTCCCACCGGGCATCGCTGAACATGCTGCTGATCGCCGGGCGCCTCGCCGTCCAGCGCGGCGCGCGCACCGTGGCCCAGTCCCTCGGAGAGTTCGCCGCCCGCAAGTTCGACGACCTGCGGCGCAAGGACACCGCGACCGGCCGCGACTTCATCGCGATGCGCCGCGACGCCGAGGCGCTGCCCGCGCCCGAGCTCCCCGTCGACGTCGAGCACCTCCCCGGATACCTCGAAGCCCTCGGTGTGGCCGCCGAGGACGGCTCCTATCAGCCCGCCGATCCCGAGCGCAACCTCGACCTGCTGACCGTCGCCCACGAGCGGGAGCCCGAGGATCCGCAGGTCCTCGCACTGGTCGCCCAGTACCTCAGCGTTCTCGGCCTGCCGTGGAAGGCCGCCCGGATCCTGTGGGAGCGCGTTGAGGCCGACCCGGGCAACGACGACCGCAACCGGCTCCTCGCCAACGTCCTCACCCGAGGCCGCGACGCCGAGGGCATCGCCCGGCTCGCCTCACTCGTCGCGCCCCGCGATCCCGCGCAGGCGCACTGGTACCGCGCTTCCTGGGCCGCCGAACAGGGGGAGTGGGCCGAGGCAGCCCGCGAGTGCGAGGCCCTCGTCGCCGTCGACGACTCGGTCGTCAACGCCCGCCGGATGTGGGCGACCGCCGCCCGTGAGCTCGGCGACTTCGAGACGGCGCAGCGAGTGTGGACCGAGGTCCTCGAACGCACCGACGACGAGGCCGAGTCGCCGGTGCACCACACCCAGCCCGCCGACCGGTGGTCGCTGATCATCGCCGCCACCGTCAACGGGGACTGGGCGGCCGTTCGGGGCCAGTGCGCCGAGATCGGCATCGACCTCGACACGCCCGAGGGCCCGATCGACGAGCGCTGGCACCCGGTCGAGCTGCGTTACGACCGGCCCGACGGGCGCGTGGTGGTCCTGGCGATCCGTACCGGCCCGGCGACCGCGCGGGTGGAGTCGGTGACCCGCCCGGGAGCACCGCTCAACCACGGCGACCTCGTCGTGATCGACCCGGCCGCACTCGAACCGCCGCCGGAGAAGGAGGAGGACCGCGACGGCTGGTACCCGGCCGTGGCCGCCGTCCGCCTGCTGGCACCCGGCGGGTTCCGGACCTACTTCGTCGACGGCGCGCACCCGGGGCCGGAGGCCTTCGAGGCCTTCCTGGACGCGCTGCGCGAGCAGGGCTACGGCGTGTGGCTGTACACCGACGAGGACTACCAGATCTTCCCGCCCGACGCCGAGGACACGGTGACCGGTGTCTACACGGGCGTCGCCGTCCCGCCGACCGCGAGCGCCGCCCAGGCCCACCGGCTGCTGACCGAGCTCACGAAGGATTGGGAGCACCCGATGTCGTGGCTCTCGCTGGCCGTCGACGCCGAACTCGACGCGGATCACCACGCGAAGGTCGCCCAGGACTACGACCTGTAGCTTCGGCCGCACACGCGAGACGGCCCCGGCGATCACGCCGGGGCCGTCTCGCGCGTCAGGCCAGCAGTTTCGGCAGGTGCCGTTCCACCAGCGGGATGACCTCGGCGACGGTGACGTCCCGGCCGAGTTCCTTCGACAGCGAGGTCACCTCGGCGTCGACGATCCCGCAGGGCACGATCGCGTTGAAGCCGTCGAAGGAGTTGTCGCAGTTCAGGGAGAAGCCGTGCATGGTGACCGCCCAGCGCACCCGCACGCCGATGGCGGCGATCTTGCGGTCCGGTCCGCGGTCGTCGGCGGGGACCCAGACGCCGGTGCGCTCCGGGTTGGGGACGGTGTGCACCCCGAGTTCGGCGCACACGTCGGTGATGACCCGCTCCATGCGGCGGACGTAGGCGACGACGTCGAGCGGTTTGGGGAGCCGCACGATCGGATAGCCGACGAGCTGGCCCGGGCCGTGCCAGGTGATGAGGCCGCCGCGGTCGACCTCGACGACGGGCGTGCCGTCGTCGGGGCGCTGCCAGTCCTGGGTACGCCGGCCGGCGGTGAACACGCTCGGGTGTTCGAGGAGCAGGACGGTGTCGGGGAGTTCGTCCTCCATGCGCTGGGCGTGCAGTTCGCGCTGCTCGTCCCAGGCGGCCTGGTAGCCGACAAGTCCGCGCCTGCGAATGTCCAGCGGGCGCGCTCGTCGCGGGTCGCGGTCGTGCATCTCGTGCTCGGTCGCCGTCGTCTGAGTCACGGTCCAACGGTAGTCCCACCGCCTCCGGCGGGGCGAAAAAATGCGAGTGGGGTCTCGGTCACACCGACCGGCTTTCTCGCTAGGCTCATCCGCATGCTCAAGCCTGCCAAGCTGATCGTCGCTAGTCGATCACACTTTTTAACAGCAAGGTCAACCCTTCGTAGGTTGGCCATCATCCTTACGGTGCTCGGGCTGCTTCCCCTCGCAGCCTGCGGCGAGGACGAGATACCTTCCGCGCCGACCGGATCGCGTTACGTGATGACGCAGGCTCCGGAGGACTCCCTCCCCGCGGAGATCCAGGCGATCAAGGAAAGCGGACGGCTCCTCGTCGGCACCCGGTTCGACCAGCCCCTCACCGGCCTTCGCAACGAGGCGACCGGTCGCATCGACGGCTTCGACGCCGAAGTCGGGCGCATCATCGCGCAGCGGATCTTCGGTACCGTCGAAGAAGGCGTCAACATCGAGTTCATCGAGACCCTCGCCAAGAGCCGCACCACGTATCTGAGCTCCGAGCAGGTCGACATGGTGATCGCTACCTTCACCATCAACGACGAGCGCAAGGCCGAGGTCGACTTCGCCGGCCCGTACTACGTCGCCGGTCAGGACATCCTCGTCAAGGCCGACAACAAGGACATCAACTCCGTCGAGGACCTGGTCGGCAAGTCGGTCTGCGCCGCCAAGGGATCCACCTCGGCGAAAGAGCTGAAGAAGCAGGCCGGCGTCGAGGTGGTGGAGCTGAAGGACTACTCCAGCTGCGTGACCGCCCTCGACGGGGCCGAACCCGTCGACGCGGTGAGCACCGACAACGTGATCCTCCAGGGCTTCACGCAGTCGGACCCCGACGCCTATCGCGTGCTCAACAAGACCTTCACGACCGAGCGTTACGGCATCGGCCTGAAGCACGGTTCCCCGGAGCTGCGGAAGTTCATCAACGAGACCCTCGAAGAGTCCTTCCGCAACGGCGACTGGGACCGCGCGTTCGACATGACCTTCGGTCACACGAACATGAAGCGGCCGGACGACTACCCGAAGATCGAGAACTACTAAGGGCTCCGCGAGGAGCCGAAGCGGCCGGGGATGGCGCCCCGGTCGCAGGTGGGCGCAGTAGGGCTGAGGCGCGGCCCGTCCTTCCTTCGGGAGGGGCGGGCCGCGTTCGTGCGCGCGGCCGGAAACGGTCGCCGGACGACACGCCCGCGCGCTTCCTTGACACACCCCGCCGCGCTAATGAAACTGGTTCCCAAGTTCATAAACGCGCCAGCCGTGTCACCACCTACGCACCCGCATCCAGGAGCCACCGTGAAACTCGCCTTCGTCGGCAAGGGCGGCAGCGGCAAGACGACCCTCGCGTCGCTCTTCGCCCGCCGTCTCGCCCACCTCGGGAACCCCGTGTTCGCCATCGACGCCGACGTGAACCAGCACCTCGCCTGCGCGCTCGGCCTCGCCGAACTCGACGCCGTCGCCCTCCCGACCCTCGGTGACGCCCTCCCGCGCATCAAGGACTACCTGCGCGGCTCGAACCCGCGCATCGAGTCGGTCGAGCAGATGCTGAAGACGACCCCGCCCGGTCCGGGCTCACGCCTCCTCGGCATCACCGAGACCAATCCGCTCCTGGACGGCCTGGTCACCGACGTCGCCGGCGTCCGTCTGGCCGTCACCGGCGGATTCACCGAGAACGACCTCGGCGTCGCCTGCTACCACTCCAAGACCGGCGCGGTCGAACTCCTGCTCAACCACATGGTCGACCTCCCCGGCGAGTACGTCATCGTCGACATGATCGCCGGCGCGGAGGCCTTCGCCTCGGGCATGTTCACCCGCTTCGACTGCACCTTCCTCGTCTGCGAGCCCACCGTGCGCAGTGTCGGCGTCTTCAAGCAGTACGCGGGATACGCCGCCGACTTCGACGTGCGCATCGCCGTCATCGGCAACAAGGTCGACGACGAGTCCGATGTGGACTTCCTGCGCGAGCACGTCGGCGACGCGCTGATCGGCTGGTGCGGCCGCTCGAAGTTCGTCAAGGCCGCCGAGCGCGGCCGGCACCTGGAGATCACCGGCCTGGAAGCCGGCAACCTCGCCGTCCTCGACAAGGCCCGCGCCCTGCTCGACGGGATCGGCAAGGACTGGGCGAAGTTCACCCGCCAGGCCCACGAGTTCCACCGCCGCAACGCCGAGGCGTGGGGCAGCGAGCGCACCGGCGCCGACCTCTCCCGCCAGATCGACCCCGACTTCGTCCTCGGCCCGCACCTGCTCGAAACCCGGACCGGCGAGCCCGCGCTGAGTTAGTGACGGTCCGGTGACAACTGTCTGACAGTACGTGGCCCCCCGTTGGAGTCAACTGGGACCACGTGTCCGCCAAACCCGAAAGGAGCCGACATGTCCCTTGACGTTTCCCCGGATCTGCTGGAGAAGGCCGAACGAGGCGAGGTGACCGACGCCGAGTTCGTCGAGTGCGTGCGCACCTCCCTGCCGTACGCGTGGGAGACCATCAGCCGTGTGGTCGGCGAGCTCGGCACCACCGAGGCGCCGTTCGCCGACAACGTGACCCCGCCGCCGGACGAGACTTCGCGCGGCCAGCTGCTGCGCGCCCTGGCCTCCGACGCGATCCGGGGCGGCATCGAGCGCCACTTCGGCGTGAAGCTGGCCTTCCAGAACTGCCACCGCATCGCCGCGTTCCGGCCCGCCGCGGTCGACTCCGTGCAGTACCGCAAGTTCATCTCGCCGACCGGCCAGCTTCGCAACCAGTCCCCGGAACTCCGCGACTGCTAGCAGCGTCGGATACGGCAGAGCACATCTTGCCGGGGGTGTCGTCGCCTTCACGACGCTCCCGGCGCCTCTTCGTTCCCGAGACACCGGAGGATCTGTGCGACTGGAACTGTTCCTGGCCGGCGCGAAGTTCCCCGGCGTGACGGCGGGCGAGGCGCTCGCTCGCACGGTCTCCCATGGGGTGACGGCGGAGCGGGCCGGCCTCGACGGCGTGTGGCTGGCCGAGCACCACTTCATTTCCTACGGCGTGTGCCCGTCGGCCACGGTGGCCGCCGGGAACCTGCTCGGCCGCACCGAGCGCATCACCGTCGGGACGGCGGCGTGCGTGCTGTCGAACCGCAGTCCGGTGGCGCTGGGGGAGGAGGCGGTGGCGCTGGACGCGATGTCGGGCGGGCGCTTCCGGCTCGGCGTGGCACGAGGCGGCCCGTGGGTCGACCTGGAGGTCTTCGGCACGGGCATCGAGCGCTTCGCCGAGGGCTTCGGTGAATCCCTCGACGTGCTGTGCGACTGGGTGTCCGGCAAGCCGCGGGTGGCCGCCGACGGGCGCTTCTTCCGCTTCAGGGAGGTCGCCGTCGTGCCGAAACCCGCCGCGCCCCTTCCGGTGTGGGTCGCCGCGACTTCGACGTCCACAGTGGACCTGGCCGCCCGCAGGGGCCTGCCGCTGCTGCTGGGCGTGCACATCGGCGACGCCGCCAAGGCCGAACTGCTCGACCGCTACCGCGAGACCGCCGAGATGTTCGGCCACGACGCCGGCACCGCCCCGCACGCGGCCGCCTATCTCTGCCACGTCGCCGACTCCAGGGAGAAGGCGGCCGCCGAGGTCCGCGCCGCGATGCCCGGCTGGATCGGCGCCGGCGTGGCCGAGTACGTCCGCATCGACGGCTCCGCCGGGCCCGCGCGGGACCCGGCGGCCTACGTCGAGACGCTCATCGGCATGCACCCCGTGGGCACACCCGAGCACTGCGCCGAGGTGCTGAGCCGGTCGGCGGAGCGCACCGGCGTCCAGCACGCCCTGCTGATGGTCGAGGGCGCCGGCGGCTTCGAGGCCACCGGCACCACGATCGAGCGGATCGGCGCCGAGGTGGCGCCGATGCTGGCCGGCGGCCCGCTCAGCTGACCCGCGCGTCGGCGAACTGGTCGGCGACCAGCATGTCGACGTACTTGGGGTCCATGCCGCGCGAGACGAACCACGCGCCGACGTTGCGCACGTCCCGCTCCAGGAAGAAGCGGCCGCGCGGGTTGGCCACGACGTCGATGATCTGCGGCATGTCGATGACCACCAGCCGTCCCTTGTCGACGATGATGTTGTACGAGGACAGGTCCCCGTGCGCGAAACCGTCGCGGGCCATGATGGTCATGTTGAACACCAGCTGGTCCCACAGGTCCGCCAGCTCCGCCGGCGTCGGCCGCAGGATCTCCAGCCTCGGCGCGGCCTCCCGGCCGGTGCCGACGAACTCCATGATCACCTCGGTGCCCAGGACCTGCACCGGATAGGGCACCGAGGCGCCCGCGTTGTGCATCCGGACCAGTGCGTTCCACTCGGTCGCGGCCCACTGCCCGGCCAGCATCTCCTGGCCGACCTTGGTGCCCTTCTCCATCGCGCGCTGGTCACGCGACTTGCGGACCGTACGGCCCTCGGTGTACTCCGAACTGCGGCTGAACATGCGGTGGTCGGCGTCCCGGTAGCGCTTGGCGGCCAGCAGGACGGAACGGTCGGTGTCGGGCACGACGCGCTCGATGAGGAACACGTCGGCCTCCTTGCCGGTCTTGAGGACGCCGTGCTCCACGTCGACGGCGCCGAGGTCGGTGATGAGCCAGTCCGGCCACGGCTTGGGCGCCCGCTGGAGCGGTTCGGACTTGTCCCACGTCGTCCAGCGGTCGCCGAACGGGGGAGCCTCGGGGTCGAACTCGACGAACTCGCCTTCGAACTCGTCGTTGAAACGTTCGGCCTCCTCGTAGTAGAAGTCGTCGGCCTCACGCTTACGGCCACGGGACTTCATGGGAACGAAAGAGTCGCGCTCGCGCACTGGTGGTACTCCTTGTGGAAGATCGCAAAGGCCACCGGCAACACAGTTTCCGAAAGGGTGTTGTTGAAGCCGGTGAAGAGGAAGGACTGCTCGCCTAGCGAGCGGAGCCCTCGCCGAGGAGGGCGTTCGAGACAGGCGGCATGAACCGCACGGCGGCAGTCATCGTGAGACGCCCCCTCTCTCTTCCACGCGGACCCGTCAGATGGGCCGGCACCGTTACAACTTCGGGCGGAACCATAACCGATGATCGAGTCCGCGCGCAAGGCATTATTCGGCGACCGACCCCGCGCCTGCCGGCGATCTCCACGAAATCTCCACATCCGGACCCCACCGTCTGCACATTCGCGTCCTACGCTGGCCCCATGCCCAGCTCAGACGCCAGGCGGCGGATCCTCATCGTCGAAGACGAACCGACGATCGCCGCGTCGATCGCCGCCCGCCTGCGGGCCGAGGGATACGACACCCGCACGGTCCACGACGGCCTCGCCGCCGTCGAGGCCGCGGGCGAGTACCGGCCCGACGCGCTCGTCCTCGACGTCATGCTCCCCGGCATCGACGGTCTGGAGGTCTGCCGCCGGGTACAGGCCGCCAGGCCCGTCGCGGTCCTGATGCTGACCGCCCGCGACGACGAGACCGACATGCTCGTCGGCCTGGGCGTGGGCGCCGACGACTACCTCACCAAGCCCTTCAGCATGCGCGAGCTGACCGCGCGGATCAGCGCGCTCCTGCGCCGCGTCGCCCGCGCCGCCCCGGCCCCCGAGACGCAGTCCGCCCTGCGCATCGGCGAGGTCGAGATCGACCGCACCGAACGCCGGGTCCGCCGCGACACCGCCGAGGTGCACCTCACCGCCACCGAGTTCGACCTCCTCGTGCGCCTGGCCACCCGGCCGCGCGTCGTGCACACCAGGGAACAGCTGCTCGGCGAGGTCTGGGGCCACTCCGCCGCCGCGGGCATCCGGACCGTCGACAGCCACGTCCGCGCCCTGCGCCGCAAACTCGGCGACGGCATCATCCGCACCGTCCACGGCGTCGGCTACGCGCTGGAGAGCCCGCGATGACCAGTGAGACCGCACGCAGGACACCGCCGCGGAGGGGATGGCGGTGGCTGCGCGAATACCTCGACAGCCCCAGGGCCAGGGCCAGCGACGCCGGTCCGGTCGCCAAGATGTGGATCTGGCTCGGCGACGTCGCGCCCCGCCCACTCGACCGCGTCCGCTCCGTCAAGGTCAAGTTCAGCATCCTGCTGGTCGGCTCGGGCACCTTCGGACTGCTCGTCTTCTGGTACCTGCTGGGTTTCCTGCCCTGGAAGATGGCCTCCATCGCCATCATCGGCGCGGTGTTCGTCTCCCGCGTCCTCGCCCACGGCATGACCTCGCCCCTGCGCGAGATGACCGCCGGGGTGCGCAAGATGGCCCGCGGCGACTACGCCGTCCGCGTCCGCGCCACCTCGCAGGACGAGGTCGGCGTGCTCGCCGAGGCCTTCAACCAGATGGCCGGTGACCTCGCCGCCGTCGACCGGCAGCGGCGCGAGCTGATCGCCAACGTCTCCCACGAACTGCGCACGCCCATCACCGCCCTCCAAGGCGTGCTGGAGAACGTCGTCGACGGGGTGTCGGAACCGGACGAGCCGACACTGCGCACGGCGCTGGCGCAGACCGAGCGGCTCAGCCGGCTGGTCGGCGAGCTCCTCGACCTCTCCCGCCTCGACGCCGGCGTCGTCCCCCTGCACCGCAGTGAGTTCGAGGTCCTGCCGCTGCTGCGCCGGGCCGCCGCCGAGCAGGCGCTGAGCGGCCGCGACGTCGCCGTCGAGGTGACCGCGCCGCCCGGCCTCACCGCCGTCGCCGACCCGGCGCGGCTGCACCAGGTCGTCGCCAACCTCCTCGACAACGCCGTCCGCCACAGCCCGGCCGGCGCCACCGTCAGCGTCAGCGCGGCGCGTGACACCGACGGCGGCCTGGTCATCGACGTCGCCGACCAGGGCCCGGGCATCCCCGTCGCCGAACGCCGGCGCGTCTTCGAACGCTTCACCCGAGGCGACAACGCCACCCGCTTCGACCGCAGAGGCGGCGGAACCGGCCTCGGCCTGGCCATCTGCCGCTGGATCGTCCAACTGCACGGCGGACGCATCGCCGTCGCGGACTCCGCCCGGGGCTGCCTGATCAGGGTCCGCCTCCCCGCGCCCGAGCACTCCGGGACCGGTCCGCCCGAACAGGACTGACCGCCCTACCGCACCTCCCGCGCACATCGCACCGTGGTGGTGATGCCCCATGCCCATCGCCGACCAGGAAACCAGCCGAACCGACCGAGACGGGCCGGTCGCCGCGCCGTGCCCGTGCGCGGCGGCCGGCCGCCCAGAAAGGCCAGGACGATGACCACTCCCGAGACACCCACCCCGCAGGAGCCCGGCTCGCCCCCATGGCACGCCGCGGCGCCCGTGATGCGCGGCAAGATGCCGATGGCGGCTCCGTACCCGCCCGCCCTGCCGCCGAGGCCGGACCCGATCACCGCGTTCATGAGCCGCCACGTCCCCGCCTCCCGGGGAGCCGCCCCGCACTGGGCGCTCGCGGGCGTCGCCGTCGTGGCGCTCTTGGCGACCTTCGTGCTCACCTCCGGGACACCGGGCATCGGCATGACCGTCACCGGCATCGCCGTCCTGGCCCTCACCCTCCCGCTGGCACCGCGAGACCAGCTCGCCGTTCGCGGAGTCGGCGCCCTGCTGACCGTGGGGCTGTTCTGCGTGCCGGCCTTCCTGGACAACGACGAGCTCGTCGCGATGTGCGTGCTCACCGGCTTCGCCGCGACGGCCGCCACCGTGGCACCCCCGATGCGCTTCACCGGTTTCATCCTCGGGCCGCTGCTGGCCGGTTTCGAGTGGGCGCTCGGCCTGGGCTGGGCGCGGCGCGGACTCGCCGCGATGCCCGGCCGCCGCACCGCCGTGCCGATCCTGCGCACCTTCGTCATCGCCGTCGTCGTCCTGGTGCTGTTCGGTGCCCTGTTCGCCTCCGCCGACCCGGCCTTCGCCGAACTCGTCGAGGCCGTCACACCCACCATGTCACCGGGCCTGGCGATCGGCCGGCTCATCCTGCTCCCGTTCCTGGTCGCCGGGGTCCTCGGCTTCGCCCACCTCGCGGTGAGCCCGGCGCGCCTCGACCTGATCGGCGCCCGGCCGGCGCGCAAGGTGCGGTTGTGGGAGTGGGCCGTGCCCCTCACCCTGCTCAACGGCCTGTTCGCGGCCTTCGTCGCCGTCCAGGCGGTGGCCTTCTTCGGTGGCGCCGACTACGTCGAGCGCACCACCGGCCTGACTTTCGCCGAGTACGCGCGCGGCGGCTTCTGGCAGCTGTGCTGGATCACCCTGCTCACCTTGGCCGTCATCGCCGTCGCCGCTCGCAAGGCTCCGCGCGCCGAGCCGCTGCAGCGCCTGCTGCTGCGCGTCCTCCTCGGCGTGCTGTGCGTGCTGTCCCTCGTGGTCGTCGCCTCGGCGCTGCATCGGATGACGCTCTACGAGGACGCCTACGGACTGACCCGCCTGCGCGTGTGGATCTTCACCGTCGAACTGTGGCTCGGACTGGTGTTCCTGTTGGTCATGGTCGCCGGCGTCCGGCTTCGCGCCCGCTGGCTGCCCCGCGCCGTCGCCGCGACCGGTGCCGCCGCTTTGCTCGCCTTGGCCGCGGTCAACCCCGACGCGCTCATCGCCGACCGCAACATCGACCACTACGCCAAGACCGGCAAGATCGACCTGCTGTACCTCGGGAACCTCTCCGACGACGTCGTGCCCGCCCTCGACGGCCTCCCCGCCGAGAAGCGGCAGGATGTCCTCGACTGGCTCGCCTGCTACCAGGGCGACAACGGCGGTCTCACCTGGAATCTCAGCCGGACGCGCGCCGAGGCGGCCGGCGGCGACTGTTAGGGCTTGTCTTGTGGGTCTTGCGGGTGCGGGGCCCCGCAGTGATCCACTAGCCGAGGTCGGACGGGTCGGTGTTGGCTCCGCACAGGATCACGGCGACCCGTTCGTCCTCCTCGGGCAGGTAGGCGCCCGAGGTCAGCGCCGCCAGCGCGCAGGCCGCGCCGTGCTCGACGACGAAGCGGTGCTCGCGCCACAGACGGCGGCGGGCCTCGACGATCGCGTTGTCGGGCACCAGGAGGCTGTGCACGCCCTTGCGGGTGGCGAGCTCGAAGGCGATGTCGCCGATCCGGCGGGCGCCCAGCGAGTCGGCGGCGACGCCCGAGACGTGCACGTCGACGGGGGCGCCCGCCGACAGCGCCTTGTTCAGCGTCGGGCAGTCCATGGGCTCGACGGCGACCACGGCCGCGTCGGTCGCGGCGGCGATCCCGGCCATCAGGCCGCCCCCGCCGACCGACACGAGGATCGTGTCGACGTCCGGAACCTGGTCTTCGAGTTCGAGGGCGATGGTGCCCTGCCCGGCGACCACGTCCGGCTGGTCGTAGGCGTGCACGAACAGCGAACCGTGGTCGGCGGCGTACTTCGTGGCGGCCTCGTAGGCCTCGGCGTACTCGTGGCCGACCTGCACCACCGACGCGCCGAGCTCGTGGAGGCGCGCGACCTTCACCGCCGGGGCCGTCTCCGGGACGTAGACCGTCGCCGGGACTTCCAGCTCCCGGGCGGCGTGGGCCACGGCCAGTCCGGCGTTGCCGCCCGAGGCGGCGACCACGCCGGTGTCGCCGTCGAACTCGCCGCTCTCGAAGGCGGCGAGGACGCGGTTGAAGGCGCCCCGGGCCTTGAAGCTGCCGGTGTGCTGGGTGAACTCGAGCTTGAGCCAGGCCGAGGGCGTGCGCATGACCGGGGTGCGCCGCACCCGCCCCAGCACGCGTTCCTGAGCCGACTCGACCTGTGCCCGTGTGACCATGTGGGGACTGTAACGCGGCCGGGTGGGGCGGGTGATCAGCGGCGCGCGGCCAGCCAGGCGTCTTCGGCGGCGTAGTCGAACATCGCGTCCCCGCCGAGGAGCTTCGTGCCGGGCAGGGCCTCGCGCCAGTCGCGGCCCTCGGTGGTCTCGATGAGCCAGGCGATGTAGTCCGGGAGGGATTCGGCGTAGCCGGTGACCGGTTCGTAGCCCAGTTCGCGGGCGGCGCGGCTCATGTCCATGACGAAGTTGCCCTTGAGGGTCCACGGGCTGTCGCCGATCGAGTCGGCGGGCGGCGGGCCGTCGAGGATGATCTCCTCGGGCAGATGGCCCATGACGGCGCCGACGGCGGCGCCGATCTCGCGGGCCGTCGGCGGTTTCGGGTCGCCGGCGTTGAGGACGCGGCTGCCGGGGCGGTGCCCGGCGAGGCGGACGAGTTCGGCGAGGTTGGCGGCGGCGATCGGGTGGAAGACGGTGGCGCCGCCGTGGGCGAGGATGCGCACGGGGCGCCGGTCGAGCGCGCGTTTGACGAAGTACCACTCGCGGGGGATGGCCGACAGCCGGCCGTGGACGGTGCCCGCGCGCAGGAGCGTGGTGGGCAGTTCGGAGCCGGCGGCGAGGAGTTCGTTCTCCAGGGCGACCTTGTCGGGGCCGTAGCCGCCGAGAGTGGGGTCGCTGGTGGGCTGCGTTTCGGGGATCGGGTCGGGGAAGGCGGGGAAGACCTCGTCGCCGAGGGCGTGGCCGTCGGTGTCGGTGTAGACAGCGCCGGTGGAGATGACGACGGCCGAGCCGACGCGGCCGGCGAGGGTGCGCAGGCCGCGGCCGTCCTCGGCGGTGAACGCGATGGTGTCGACGAGGAGGTCGACGCCGTCGCCGATGGCGGAGCTGAGGGCCGCGGTGTCGGAGCGGTCGACGGTGACGGTGCGGGTGCCATCGGGGAGGGCGGCGGGGTTCTTTCCGCGGGAGGCGGCGGTGACGTCCCAGCCGTCGGCGAGGAGAGCGGTGATGGTGGCGTGGCCGATCTGCCCGGTCGCACCGAGGACGAAAGCGGTTCGCGTCATGCGTCGCACGCTACGGCCGACTCGTGGGCGGGAGGACCCCCTTTCGCTGAAGGCGGACAGGGTCCGGTCGCGGTCAGGCGCCTAGATCTTCGTTCCCCAGGTCCATCCGTACCCCCGGCAGTGCTTGCACAGACCGAGGACCGGCACGGAACCCACTTCGCCGGGTTCGAGGTCGATCGCGCGCAGGGGTCCGACGGCCATGTACTCGCGCCACGTGCGTCCGGTTCCCTGGCAGCCGAGGCAGGAGCTGGGCGCGGCGCCGGGGGGCGGGTCGTGGGGGTCGTGGTCGGGGTAGGCCGTGTAGTCGTCTGCGGACACTCCCGCAGCTTAGCTGGCGGGCGGCCGCTGGCAGCGCGGGCAGAAGTAGGAGGAGCGGTTCATGAACGCTTCGCGGCGGATGGGCGTACCGCAGCGCGGGCAGGGTTCGTCGGCGCGGCCGTAGGCGTTGAGGGAGCGGTCGAAGTAGCCCGATTGTCCGTTGACGTTGACGTAGAGCGCGTCGAAGCTGGTGCCCCCTGCTCGGAGGGCTTCGGCGAGGACGTCGCGGACGTGGCCGAGGAGCGCGCGGACGAGCGGGCGGGTGAGGTTGCCGGTGGCGCGGCGGCCGTGGAGGCGGGCCCGCCAGAGCGCTTCGTCGGCGTAGATGTTGCCGATGCCGGAGATCAGCGTCTGATCGAGGAGGGCGCGTTTGACCTCGGTGCGCTTGCGGCGCAGGGCGGCGACGAAGGCCTCGTCGTCGAAGCCGGGGTCGACGGGGTCGCGGGCGATGTGGGCGATCTCGGGCGGCAGTTCGGCGCCGTCGCGGGACAGGGACAGGCCGCCGAAGGTGCGCTGGTCGACGAAGCGGAGCTGGGGGCCGCCGTCGGTGAAGTCGACACGGACGTGGAGGTGCTTCTCCTCGGGTGCGTCGGCGGGCTGGACCAGCATCTGCCCGGACATGCCGAGGTGGCACAGGATCGCGTCGCCGGAGTCGAGGGGCAGCCACAGGTATTTCCCGCGACGGTCGGCGCCGGTGATCGTCCGGCCGGTCAGGGCGGTGGCGAAGTCGTCCGATCCGGCGACGTGGCGGCGCACGGCGCGGGGGTGCCCGACGCGGACGGCGCTGATCGTGCGGCCCACGACCCAGCGGGCGAGGCCCTCGCGCACGGTCTCGACTTCGGGTAGCTCCGGCATGCCGGGACTATACGACGCTTAAGACCTCGACCTCGTCGCGCCGCAGGGACACCAGGCCGTGGCAGAGGGAGAAGGCGACCGCGGCGAGGCGGGAGTGCACGTTGAGCTTGCCGAGAACGTTCTGGACGTGCGAGCGGACGGTGGTGATCGAGACGCCCATGTCGCCGGCCATGGCGCGGGTGTCCTCGCCGCGCACGATGCGGCGCAGGACCTCGACCTCGCGGGGTGTCAGGTAGGCGGCGAGGCGGCGGGCGGTGGCGTCGTCCATCTCCTGGTCCGGGCGCAGGGCGGCGCGCAGGAGCATGGGGTCGTAGTGGGTGCGGCCGGCGCCGACTTCCTCGATGGCGCGCACGACGGCGTCGAGGCGGCGCATCGTGGACGCCGCGCCGACGGCCCCCGCGGCGACCAGGTCGCGCACGACCCGCGCGTCGCCGCGGCCGGTGAGCACGAAGATGCGCACGTGGGGGAAGAGGTCGGCGACTTCGCGGGCCCGCACGGCGGCGCCGAGTTCGAGGACGCACACCTGCGGGGTGCCCGCGCTCATGGCGCGGGGGAGTCCGCCGTCGGGGACGGTGACCACCCGGTGGCCGCGTGCGGAGAGGACCGAGGCGAGCGCGTCCCCGTAAGCGCGTTGGGCATCACAGACGACGAGATCCATTGCGCCTCCAGGGGAATCCGTGCGGCGGTCCGGTAACCGTCCGCGGACACATCGTCACCGATCCGTAACGAAAGGGGGAGACATAAGTCGGATCTGTGACAGTTCCCGGTCAAAGCGTGGGCGAACGGACTAACCGTACACTGTGGACGGTGCACTGTGGGGCGGTTCCCGTGGCGTGGGGCCGGTCGTCCGGAGCGACCGAACGGGCGTCGCGGGAGCCGTCAGGCGCTCCCGAACATCTGCGTCCAGTACAGCTGTCCGCCGTCACGGCTCGCCACGCCCAACCCGATCGCCTTCGCGTCGCAGTTGAGCAGGTTGGCCCGGTGCCCCTCGCTGTTCATCCATCCTTCGATGACCGCCGCCGCCGACGTGTACCCGGCGGCGATGTTCTCGCCGATGGCGTTGTCGTACCCGGCTTCGCGGGACCGGTCCCACGGCGTGCGCCCGTCCTGGGAGTTGTGGTCGAAGTAGTCGTTGTCGGCCATGTCCCGGCTGTGTCCCAGCGCGGCCGCGGTCAGGTTCTTGTTCACCTTCACCGCTGCGCAGCCCGCGTTCTCCCGCTCGACGTTGGTCAGCCGAACGGCCTCGGCGGCGAGTTGTTCGGCCTCGCTGAGGTCCTCGTCGGGCGGCGGCGGGTCGTCCTCGTCCTCGCCCTCGGACCCGGTGTCGCTCGGTTCGGGTTCGGCCGAGCCGCCGTCGCGGTCGTCGCGGCTGGCCTTGTCATCGCCGGCCGAGACGCTGGGGTCGACGCGGAAGGGGAGGTCGGTGGCGGCGTCGTCGGTCTGTGTCTGACCGCGCAGGGGGAGGGCCCCGGTGAACCAGGCGGCGATCAGGCCCGCCAGGAGGAGTACGAGAGCCGCGGCGCCGAGGCGGGAGAGCCAGGCGCCGTGTCGCTGTAGTCGGTGGGCGCCGGAGTGGGACCGTCGCGCGGGTGCCCGGTCGGCCGGGTCCCGGTCGGAGGGATCGTCACTGTGACGGCGCGCCCGAGGGGTGGGGGACGACATCGCTGCCCGACGCTAGCGGCTTTCGGGGGTTCGCGCGAGTCCGCGACTGTGATTTCAGGCGCAACGCCCGAAAAATTCTTGTCTTCTCCCGCGTATCTCCCCGAAAACGGGCACGATCAGCGGTATGTCAGGCTTGACGTTTGACGCGTTCGGGCGGAGGATGGTCCGTGTCGCCAGTAGGTGAACAGTACTGTTCGTCAACCGTTCGCATCACGCCTGCATCGTCCGGTGCGTGACGTTCGGAGACACGCCACCTGCCGTACGCGACCAGCTGAAGCCACTCCACGTGGCAATAAACAATCATCGAGCGAAGCCGCGGGTACGCGAGCCAACGTAACCTGCTGCCGCGCGCTCCCAAGGAGACACACCATGGCCAAGGCCCTGTATGGCCACGTAGGCACCGCGCCGGACCGGCGCATGCTCGACGAGGTCACCAAACTGCGTGCCAGGGTACGGACCCTCGAGTTCGAGGTGGCGCGCCTGCGCGCCGACAATGATCGACTCACCGCCGAGGTGGCGGATCGTGAGGACCTGGAACGGCTGTCCAAGTCGGCCGGCGAACTGATCACCGTACGCTGACACCCGAGAAGTCAAGACGCGCGCCGACGGACCATTGGTCGGCGCGCCGTTTTGCGTCCACCTCCGCGAGCGCCCGACGGCGCCGGAGCGGCCCGCTTCCCGCGGACCCGGCCGAGGCCCCGCCCCACCGGTGAGTTGCCAGGGTTATCGCCGTGTGTTGACGGGGTGAACAGGTAGCCTGCCAGGGCAGGACCACCCGACCGCTTCCCCCTCAAGCGTCCGAGACCGACCACGGAGCCCGCGTGCACCTCAAGAGCCTGACCCTGAAGGGTTTCAAATCCTTCGCGTCCGCCACCACGCTGCGCTTCGAACCGGGCATCACCTGCGTGGTCGGCCCCAACGGCTCGGGCAAGTCCAACGTCGTCGACGCCATCGCCTGGGTGCTGGGCGAACAGGGCGCCAAAGCCCTGCGCGGCGGCAAGATGGAGGACGTCATCTTCGCCGGGACCACCGGCCGCGCCCCGCTGGGCCGCGCCGAGGTCACCCTCACCATCGACAACTCCGACGGCGCCCTGCCCATCGACTACACCGAGGTCTCCATCACCCGCCGGATGTTTCGCACCGGCGAGGGCGAGTACGAGATCAACGGCGACCGCTGCCGCCTCCTCGACATCCAGGAACTGCTCAGCGACTCCGGCATCGGCCGCGAGATGCACGTCCTGGTCGGACAGGGCCGCCTCGACGGGATTCTGCACGCCAAGCCCGAGGACCGCCGCGCCTTCATCGAGGAGGCCGCGGGCGTCCTCAAGCACCGCAAGCGCAAGGAGAAGGCGCTTCGCAAGCTGGAGTCGATGGGCGCCAACCTCAACCGCCTCAACGACCTCACCGCCGAACTGCGCCGCCAGCTCAAGCCCCTCGGCCGCCAGGCCGACCTCGCCCGCCGCGCCGCGGGGATCCAGGCCGACCTGCGCGACGCCCGCCTGCGCCTGCTCGCCGACGAGCTCACCCAGCTCCGCGACACCCTCGCCAAGGACGTCGCCGACGAGAGCGCCATGCGCACCCGCCGCACCGAGGTCGAGACCGCCCACCGCAAGGCCGGCGAGGAACTCGCCGACCTGGAGGCGAAACTCGCCGCCGACGCGCCCGCCCTGGCCCGCGCACAGGAGACCTGGTACCGCCTCTCGGCCCTCCAGGAGCGCCTGCGCTCGACCAGCCAGCTCGCCGGCGAGCGGCTGCGCTTCCTGTCGGCCGAGACCGCCGACGAGCGCCCCGGCCGCGACCCCGAGATCCTTGAGGCCGAGGCCGTCCGGGTCCGCGAGCAGGAGATCGAGCTGCGCGAGGCCCTCTACACCGACCAGGCGAAACTCGCCGCCGCCGTGGAGACCCGCCAGGAGACCGAGCGGTCCCTGTCGGAGGCGGAGAAGGCCCTCGTCGCCGCCGTCAAGGCCGTCGCCGCCCGCCGGGAGGGCCTGGCCCGCCTCGCCGGGAAGGTCAACGCCCTGCGCACCCGCTCGCAGGCCGCCGAGGACGAGATCGCCCGCGCCTCCACCGCACTCGCCGAGGCCCGCGAACGCGCCGAGATCGCCACCGGCGCACACGAAGAAGTCAAGGACCAGTCCGAGACCGCCGACGCCGGCTACGCCGATCTGTCCGAACGCTACGAGGAGGCGCAGAACGCCGTCGCCTCCGCCAAGGCCCGCGTCCGCGAACTCGCCGACGCCGAACGCGCCGCCGACCGCGAGGCCACCCAGTGGAAGGCCCGCGAGGAGGCCCTCGCCATGGGCCTGCGGCGCAAGGACGGCGCCGGAGCCCTCCTCGGCCGCGCCGACGCCGTGCCCGGCCTGCTCGGCAGCGTCGCCGCCCTCCTCGCCGTCGACCCCGGCCACGAGGCCGCCCTGGCCGCCGCCCTCGGCGGGCTCGCCGACGCCGTCGCCGTGTCCGACGTCGACGGGGCTCTCGCCGCGCTCGCCCTGCTCAAAAGCGACGACGCCGGCCGCGCGACCCTCCTCATCGGGGCCGAGGCCACCGCGGCCGAGGACTCGATCACGCTTCCCGAAGGCGCGCGCTGGGCCGCCGGCCTGGTCCGCTCGCCCGCCGAGCTCACCGGCGCCGTCCGCCAGGCCCTCGCCGGAACCGTCGTCGTCGCCGACCTCGCCGCCGCCCGCGACCTGCTCGCCGCCCACCCCGCGCTGACCGCCGTCACCGCCGAAGGCGACGTCCTCGGCGCGCACCGCGCGGCCGGCGGCTCGGCCAAGCAGCAGAGCTACATCGAGGTGCAGGCCGCCGTCGACGAGGCCCGCGACAAGCGCGCCGAGGCCGAGCAGCGCACCGAGACGCTGCGCAGCCACCTGTCGGCCGCCCGCGACGAGACCGCCGCCCGCGAACGCGAACTCCAGACCGTCGCCGCCCTGCGCAAGCAGGTCGACCAGCGCAACAACGAGACCGGCCGCAGGCTCGCCGAACTCGGCGCCGCCGCCCGCTCCGCCGTCGCCGAGGTCGAGCGTCTCGTCGCCACCCGCGACAAGGCCGAGGCCGCCCGCGACACCGACTTGGCCGGCCTCGCCGAACTCGAGGAGCAGCTGCGCCTGGCAGAGGACGAGCCCGACGACGACGATCCGTCCTCGGCCGAGCGCGACCGCCTCGCCGCCGGCCTCCAGCAGGTCCGCCAGAACGAGATGGAGATCCGCCTCGCCGTCCGCACCGCCGAGGAGCGCGTCGCCGCCCTTTCCGGCCGCGCCGACGCCCTCGCCCGCCAGGCCCGCCAGGAGCGCGAGGCCCGCGAACGCGCCGAGGCCCGCCGCCAGGCCCGCAAGCGGGGAGCGGCGATCGCCAGGGCCGTCGCCGACGGCGCCCGCGTCGTCCTCGGCCGCATCGACCAGTCCCTGACGCTCGCCGCCGCCGAGCGCGACGAGGCCCAGCTGGCCAAGAACGCCCGCGAGGCGGCTCTCACCGACGTCCGCAAGACCGTCCGCGAACTCACCGGCGAGCTGGAGCGGCTGACCAGCGCCGTCCACCGCGACGAGGTGGCCCGCGCCGAGCAGCGCCTGCGCATCGAGCAGCTGGAGAGCAAGGCCGCCGAGGACTTCGGCCTCGACCTGGACACCCTCATCGAGGAGTACGGCCCGCACCAGGAGATCCCGCCGACCCCCGCCGAGATCGCCAAGGCCGAGGATGACGGCAGGCCGATACCCCTCCCGGTTCCCTACGACCGGCCGACGCAGGAGAAGCGCGCCGCCCGCGGCGAGCGCGAACTGGCCCTGCTGGGCAAGGTCAACCCGCTCGCGCTGGAGGAGTTCGCCGCCCTTGAGGAGCGCTACAAGTTCCTCTCCGAGCAGCTCGACGACCTCAAGAAGACCCGCAAGGACCTCCTCCAAGTCGTCACCGAGGTCGACGACCGGATCCTCCAGGTCTTCACCGAGGCATTCCACGACGTAGCCCGCGAGTTCGAGCACGTCTTCGCCACCGTCTTCCCCGGCGGTGAGGGGCGCCTGATCCTCACCGACCCCGATGACATGCTCACCACCGGCGTCGAGGTCGAGGCCCGCCCGCCCAACAAGAAGGTGAAGCGGCTTTCGCTGCTGTCGGGCGGCGAGCGCTCGCTGACCGCGCTGGCGATGCTGTGCGCGATCTTCAAGGCGCGCCCGAGCCCGTTCTACCTCATGGACGAGGTGGAGGCGGCTCTCGACGACGTCAACCTCGGCCGCCTGCTCAACCTGCTGCGCCAGCTGCAGGAGACCAGCCAGCTGCTGGTCATCACCCACCAGAAGCGGACCATGGAGGTCGCCGACGCGCTCTACGGCGTCAGCATGCGCGGTGGCGTGTCGCAGGTGATCAGCCAGCGTCTCAACGAAACCGAGGACTGACCGCGTCGGGCGGGCGGGCGCGGTGGCCGTAAGATCGGCGAGCCCGGGCCCGGCCGCGCGCGGTGAGGAACTTCATCGGCCGTCGTCCGGCACCGCCCCATAAGCATCGACGTCTGCAAGGATTCACGCATGGACAACTGGTGGCTCTACGCCGTGGTCGCGCTCGTCGTCATCATCGGCGCCGCGCTCCTCGTCGTACCCCGACTCCGCAAGGGCGGCGAGCGAACGCCGCCGGAGCAGGTGACGAGGGACGAGCCGCCGGCGGCGACCGGGACGGTCACCGAGGAGCGGCCGCCCGCTCCCGAGGCCGCGGTCGAGGCAAGCCCCGAGACGCCCGTGGCGCCGCCCGTCGTGGCCGCTCCCGAGGTCGAGGTGCCCGAGCCGACCGTCGGGCGCCTGGTGCGCCTGCGGGCCCGTCTCGCGCGTTCCCAGAACGCCATCGGCCGGGGTCTGCTGAGCCTGCTGGCCAGCGACAAGCTCGACGAGGACGTGTGGGAGGAGATCGAGGGCACGCTCCTGGCCGCCGACGTCGGCGTGCAGCCCACGACCGTCATCGTCGACCGCCTGCGTGAGCGCACCCGGGTCCTGGGCACCCGCAACGCCGCCGAGCTGCGCGCGCTGCTCGCCGAGGAGCTGACCGTCGCCCTCGATCCCGACATGGACCGGACGCTGAACACCGAGCCCCGCGACGGCAAGCCCGCGGTGATGCTCGTGGTCGGCGTCAACGGCGCGGGCAAGACCACCACCTGCGGCAAGATCGCGCGGGTCCTGGTCGCCGACGGCCGCAGTGTCCTGCTCGGCGCGGCCGACACCTTCCGCGCCGCCGCCGTCGACCAGCTCGCCACGTGGGCGCACCGGGTCGGCGCCGAGGTCGTACGCGGTGAAGAGGCCGCCGACCCCGCCAGCGTCGCCTTCGACGCGGTCAAGCAGGGCATCGAGTCGGGCGTCGACACGGTCCTGATCGACACCGCCGGGCGGCTCCAGAACAAGGCCGGGCTCATGGACGAGCTCGGCAAGGTCAAGCGCGTCGTCGAGCGGAGTCTGTTGGCCGGCTCGCAGGCTTCGCCGGGCAACGGTCCCGTCTCGGAGACCCTGCTCGTCCTCGACGCCACGACCGGCCAGAACGGCCTCGAACAGGCAAGAGTGTTCACCGACGTCTGCGACGTGACCGGTGTCGTCCTCACCAAGCTCGACGGGACGGCCAAGGGCGGCATCGTCATCGCGGTGCAGCGCAGGCTCGGAGTTCCGGTTAAGCTCGTCGGACTCGGTGAAGGTCCCGACGACCTCGCGCCGTTCAATGTCAGCGACTTCGTGGACGCGTTGCTCGGTGACGAACGAGACGCGAAGGTCTCCGGGGCTGATCCTCGTACGTGACGGTGGTGGTCGGTGACGCAGCAGGAGGTTCCGCTCCACGGCGGTAACACCAGTACCGTGGTGCGGCTCGGTGACACGGTTCGCCGGAACACGGGTCCTTGGACCCCGGCGGTCCATTCGCTTCTTCGGCATCTGGAGGTACGTGGCTTCACCGGGGCCCCCCGGGCCCTGGGCAACGACGAGCACGGCCGCGAGGTCCTGTCGTACCTGGAGGGCGAGTGCGGGGAGTACCCCCTCGCTCCCCATTGGACGACCGACGAGGCCCTCCAGACCGTCGCCACGATGCTGCGGATGTTCCACGACGCCCAGTACGGGTTCGTGCCGCCGCCGGGCGCGGTGTGGCGCTCCTTCGGGCCCCCGCCGCCCGACACCGAGGTCATCTGCCACCACGACGCCGCTCCGCACAACGTCATCTGGCGCCCCGACGGGACCCTCGCCATGATCGACTTCGACCTGGCCTCGCCGGGCGCGCGGATCTACGACGTGGCCTACGCGGCCTGGACCTGGGTGCCGCTGTTCACCGACCGCGACTCCTACACGCTCGGCTGGAAGCGGCCCGACCGGCCGCGCCGCCTGCGCCTGTTCGCCGACGCCTACGGGCTTTCGGCGCGCGACCGCGCGCGCTTCATCCGGGTGATCCGCAAACGCATCGTCGACCACGTCGAGGGCATCCGGCGGATGGCCGCGGCCGGCGACCCCGCCTTCGTGCGGATCGTGCACAAGGGCCACCTCCGCCGGCCCGTTCGCGACCTTCGACTGCTCGATCAGGAGAGGTTCATCCTCGACCACGCCCTGCGCTGATTAGGTGGGCCGTGTGCGGGGTAACACCTGTGACATGGGCGCCGTCGGGGGTCATCACGAGTCGTACTGGACGGACACCGCGCCGTCCCCCTCCTATCCGATGCTCTCCGCCGACCTCGACGTGGACGTCGCGGTCATCGGAGGCGGCATCGCCGGTCTGTGGACGGCCTGGGAGCTCGCCCGCGCGGGCCGCTCGGTCGTGCTGGTCGAAGCCGAGCGGATAGCCGGCGGCACCACCGGGCACAACACCGCCCAGGTCACCGCCCTCCACGGACTCCTGTACTCCTCCATCGCCGCCGGCCTCGGCGAGGAGACCGCCCTCGGCCACGCCCGCGCGCAGCGCGACGCCCTCGACCTCCTCGCCGCGGCCGTGGACTCCGTGGGCGCCGACTGCGACTTCGAGCGCCGTTCGGCCTACACCTACGTGACCGGCACCGACCGGGTCGACGCGATCCACCGCGAGGTCGACATCGCCCAGCGCGCCGGACTGCCGGCCGCCTTCGTCACCGAAACCGGCCTGCCCTTCGGCGTCACCGGGGCCATTCGCGTCGAGAACCAGGCCCAGTTCCATCCCCGCCGCTTCCTGCTCGCGCTCGCCGAGGACTTCCGGCGGCTCGGCGGGCAGATCTTCGAGGGCACCCGTGTGGTCGGGCTGGAGGAGGAGTCGCGCTGCCGCGTGACCGCCGAGTCGGGCTGCGTGATCATGTCCGATGCCGTGGCGTTGTGCACGCACTATCCCGCCTTCGACCCCTTCATGCACTTCTCGCGCCTGGTGCCCCGCAGCGAGCTCGTCATGGCCGGGCCCATCGAGGCGGCCGACGACCCCGAAGGCATGTTCAACACGCCCGAGAGCGGAGTCCGCTCCGTGCGCACCGCTCCATACGCCGACGGCAGGCGTCTGCTGATCGTCACCGGCGAGGCCCACGCCCCCGGCGCCGGATCCACCCGTGAGCGTTTCGACCGCCTGGCAACCTGGACGGCCGAACACTTCGGCACCGACGAGTCCTTCCGCCGCTGGTCGGCGCAGGACAACACCACCGCCGACGGCCTGCCCTACATCGGCCGCCTCAGCCCCGGTTCCGAGCACGTATTCGCGGCCGCCGGATTCGGCGGCTGGGGGATGACCAACGGCGTCGTCGCCGGACGCCTCCTGTCCGACCTCATCAACGGCGAGGACACCGACCGCGCCGCCCTCTACGACCCCGCCCGGCTCAACCCGCGTCCCGAGAAGCGCGACATGATCCGCGCCAACCTCGCCGTCGCCGGCCGCTTCCTGACCGGCCGGATCCGCCGCAGGCCGCGCATCCGGACCGTCGGCGACCTCGAACCCGGCCAAGGCGCCGTCATGCAGCACAAAGGCGAGCGCTGCGCCGTCTACAAGGGCGACGACGGCGAGATCTGCGCCCTGTCGGCGGTGTGCACGCACCTGGGCTGCATCGTGAGCTTCAACGACGCCGAACGGACCTGGGACTGCCCCTGCCACGGCTCGCGCTTCGACGTCGACGGGCAGGTCCTGCACGGCCCGGCGATCGACCCCCTGGAGCGCAAGGACATCGACGGCTGACGCGCGGGCCCGCGCCCATATCCACGCGCACCGGTCCCGATCGCCCGCCCACCGCCGATTGTGAGCGGAAGTTCACCGCCTCGAAACATCAGCTTCCATATCCGTAACACGCACGGATCCCGTGCGAAACACCGCTGTCCGACGCTTTCTCCACGTTCACCTAAACGGAAGAGAACCGGAGGGACCGCGGCATGGAACTCGACGCCGGTAACACAGCCTGGGTGCTGATCGCCTCAGCACTCGTACTACTCATGGTGCCCGGCCTCGCCCTGTTCTACGGCGGCCTCACACGCGCCAAGAGCAAGGTCAACATGCTGATGATGAACCTCTCGGCACTGGCCATCGTAAGCCTCCTGTGGATCGCCTACGGATACAGCGTCGCCTTCAAGGGGACCAACGAGATCATCGGCGACTTCTCCGCCGCCGGGTTGCGAGACCTGGAGGAGGCGGTCACCTCGACCGGCATTCCCGAACTGCTCTTCGCGGTGTTCCAGATGATGTTCGCCGCCATCACCGTCGCCCTCGTCTCGGGCGCGGTCGCCGAGCGCATGAAGTTCAGCTCCTGGCTCGTCTTCGCCGTCGTCTGGGCCTCGGTCGTCTACTTCCCCGTCGCCCACTGGGTGTGGGGCGGCGGCTGGATCGGCGCCAACGGACTCGGCGCCCTCGACTTCGCCGGCGGCACCGCCGTCCACATCAACGCCGGCGCCGCCGCCCTCGGACTCATCCTCGTCCTCGGCAAGCGCATCGGCTGGCCGCACCGCGACCACAAGCCCCACAACATGTCCCTCGTCCTGCTCGGCACCGGCCTGCTGTGGTTCGGCTGGTTCGGCTTCAACGCCGGCTCCGAGCTCGCCGCCGACGGCATCGCCGCGCTGGCCTTCATCAACACTCAGGTCGCCACGGCCGCCGGCGTGGTCGCCTGGATGGTCGTCGACTGGATCCGCCTGGGCAAGCCCACTCTGCTCGGCTCCTGCGGCGGCGCCGTCGCCGGTCTCGTCGCGATCACCCCCGCCTGCGCCTTCGTCGAGCCGCTGGGCGCGCTCGCCATCGGCCTCATCGCCGGCGCCCTGTGCCCCTTCGCGATCCTGCTCAAGAAGCGCCTGGGCTACGACGACTCCCTCGACGTGGTCGGCGTGCACCTGGTCGCCGGCGCGGTCGGCTCGGTCCTGATCGGCGTCTTCGCCGTCGGCGACCTGGTCCCCGAGGGCACCGGCGCGGGCCTGCTCTACGGCGGCGACGTCTCCCTGCTGGGCAAGCAGGCCGCCGCCGTCGGCGCGGTCGCGGTGTACTCGGCGGTCGTCGCGGCGATCATCGGCCTGGTGCTCAAGGTCACGATCGGCCTGCGCGTCCCGGCCGAGGGCGAGGCCGCGGGCATCGACACCCACGAGCACGCCGAGGAGGGCTACGTCCTCGCCTACGAGGACGAGGAGCCCCCCGCGGCCGCCGTGAGCGAGGCCGAGGAGAGCGAAGAAGGAGAACTGGTGGGCGCCGCGAAGTAGAAGGCGGCGCTCGGCACACGGCCCGCGACGGGGTAGTCGCGGGCCATGTGCCATGCCCGGCGCAAGCCGGATAGGCTCGACTGGACCTGCTATGAGTTGACAGCGAGGACGACCACCAGTGTTCGACACTCTTTCCGAGCGCCTGTCCGGTATTTTCAACCAGCTGCGCGGCAAGGGGCGTCTCACCGACGCCGACATCGACGCCACCGCGCGCGAGATTCGGCTCGCGCTGCTTGAGGCCGACGTCGCGCTGCCCGTCGTACGGACCTTCATCGGTCACGTCAAGGAGCGCTGCCGCGGCGCCGAGGTGTCCAAGGCCCTCAACCCTGCCCAGCAGGTCATCAAGATCGTCAACGAGGAGCTCATCGCGATCCTCGGCGGCGAGTCGCGCCGCCTGACCTTCGCCAAGCAGCCCCCGACGGTGATCATGCTCGCCGGCCTCCAGGGTGCCGGTAAGACGACCCTCGCGGGCAAGCTCGCGCTGTGGCTGAAGGGGCAGGGCCACGAGCCGCTCCTGGTCGCCGCCGACCTCCAGCGTCCCAACGCCGTCGAGCAGCTGAAGGTGCTCGGCGAACGGGCCGGTGTCGAGGTCTACGCGCCGCAGCCCGGCAGCGGCGTGGGCGACCCGGTGTCGGTGGCGAAGGAGTCCCTCGCGCACGCCACCCGTCACGCCCGCGACATCGTGATCGTCGACACCGCCGGCCGCCTCGGCGTCGACGCCGAGATGATGGCCCAGGCCGCCGCGATCCGCGACGTGACCAAGCCCGACGAGGTCCTGTTCGTCATCGACGCGATGATCGGTCAGGACGCGGTGACCACCGCTCAGGCCTTCCGCGACGGCGTCGGCATCACCGGTGTGGTCCTCTCCAAGCTCGACGGCGACGCCCGCGGCGGTGCCGCACTGTCGGTCCGCGAGGTCACCGGCCAGCCGATCATGTTCGCCTCCACCGGCGAGAAGCTCACCGACTTCGACGTCTTCCACCCCGACCGGATGGCCTCGCGCATCCTCGGCATGGGCGACATGCTGACCCTCATCGAGCAGGCCGAGACGGTCTTCGAGGAGGAGCAGAAGGAGCGGATGACCGCCAAGATGCTCGGCGGGGAGTCGTTCACCCTCAACGACTTCCTCGAGCAGCTCCTGGCCGTGCGCAAGATGGGCCCGATCGCCAACATCCTGGGCATGATGCCCGGCATGGGGCAGATGAAGGACCAGATCGCCGACCTCGACGACAAGCACCTCGACAAGGTCACCGCGATCATCCGCTCCATGACGCCCGGCGAGCGCGAGGACGCCAAGGTCATCAAGGGCTCGCGGCGCATCCGCATCGCCAACGGCTCGGGCACCACCGTCAACGACGTCAACCAGCTCATCAACCGCTTCTTCGACGCGCAGAAGATGATGAAGCAGATGGGCGGCATGATGGGCATGCCCGGCGGGCGGAAGGCGACCAAGTCGCCGACCATCAAGCGCAAGGGCAAGAACGGCAAGGTCAAGAAGCGCAATGTCCGCTCCGGCGGGATCGCCGGCGGCATGTTCGGTCCGAAGCCGCAGCTGCCGCCCGGCGTCGACGCCGACCCCTCGGGTCTGCCCGCCGACTTCCAGATGCCCAGCATCGACTTCGGCAAGCTGGGCAAGAAGAAGGATTAGCCGCGGTGCCCGGCGAGCTGGAGCCGCTGCACGTCCGCGCCGTCCTGCTGCCCGGCGACGAGGTGACCGACCTCTACCTGTACGGGGACACGGTCACCTTCGAGCCGATCGCGGGGGCGCGCACGATCGTCGACGGCGGTTACGTACTGCCCGGTCTCGTCGACGCGCACTGCCACATCGGCATCAAGCGCGGCTCGGCGCCGGTGACCTCTCTCGACGAGGCGCGCGCCTTCGGTGCCGTGGACCGCGACGCCGGTGTGCTCGCCATCCGCGACGCCGGTTCGCCGTTCCCCTATCCCGAACTCGACGACGACCCCGAGCTGCCGCGCCTGGTCCGCGCCGGGCGGCATCTCGCCCCGGCGAAGCGGTATCTGCGCGGTGTGGCGATCGAGTGCACCGCGGAGGAGCTGCCGGCCCGCGCCGCCGAGCAGGCGAAGCTCGGCAATGGGTGGATCAAGCTGGTCGGCGACTGGATCGACCGCGCCGAAGGCGATCTCGGTCCCACCTACGACGCATCGGTGCTGGCCGCCGCCATCGACGCCGCCCACGAGGCGGGCGCCAAGGTCGCCGTGCACACCTTCGGGGAGGAGGCGGTCGCCGCGGTGGTGCGGGCGGGCGTCGACTCCGTCGAGCACGGCACGGGACTGTCGGCCGGACTGATCGACGAGATGGCCCGGCGCGGGACCGCGCTGGTCCCCACGATGATCAACATCGCCACCTTCGACGACATCGCTGCGCACGCCCACCCGAAGTTCCCGGTGTACGCCGACCACATGCGCCGCCTCAAGACCGGGTTCCCCGAGGTCGTGCGCGCCGCCCACGAGGCGGGCGTGCCGATCTACGTCGGCACCGACGCCGGCGGCGGCATCGACCACGGCCTCGCCGCCGAGGAGATGATCCTGCTCAACGAGCTCGCCGGGATCCCCGCCGACGAGGTCATCGCCGCGGCGAGCTGGCGCGGCCGCGAATGGCTCGGCTTCGCCTCCCTCACCGAACGGGGCCTCGCCGACCTGGTCGCCTACGACGCCGACCCGCGCCAGGACCTGCGGGTCCTGCGCGACCCCAAGCGGATCGTGCTGCGCGGGCGGGTCTGGAAGTAGGGGCACGGGAGTCGCGGCACCGACGGCGGCCGCCACCGGCGATGCCGATGAGCGATCACGGGAATACCCGCCGACGGCCGGGCCGGCAGAACCGGCCCCACCCTCAACCCTTGCGCAACCGCGCCATCTCCGCGACCGCCTCCACCCACACCCGCTGCTTCTCCGGCGTCTGCCCGACCAGGTACGTCGCGCGCAGCTTCGGCGGAAGGTGCCGCAGCAGCCGCGCGACCACCGCCATGTTGTCGCGCAGCTGCGAGACCTCGGCGTTGGCGAACACCTGGTGCACCAGGTCGGTGTCGTCGGTGCCCTCGTCGTTGGCGCCGGCGGCGGCCAGCAGCCGCGCCTCCCAGCCGTCCACATCGGACGCCAGCTCGCGCAGGCCGATCGGGCGCCGGTCGGCCAGACGCGCCTCCAGGCCCGAGAGCGAGACCGGCGCGTAGTCACCGTCGCCGAGGTAGATCAGGCCCGTCCGCAGCGGCTGCTCATGCCGGTGCAGCTTGATCAGCCGCTCCATCGTCCGCTTGGTCACCCACTCGCGGCCCTCGTCGTCGATGTCGTTCTTCCACCACTCCAGCACGACCTCGGCGGTGTCGCCGTAGGTGTCGATCAGCCACTGGTTGGCCGGGATGTCGTCGGGCGACACCTCGAAACTCACCGTGAAACGGCTCGCCTGCGCCACGTTGTTGCTCGACACCATCAACTTGCGGCCCAGGTGGTACGGCGGGTTCTGCAAAGCGATCTGCGCCTTCAGGTTCCGGATCGGCCGGCCCGCCAGCGTCCACTCCTGCGTGACCTCCATCAGCTTGGCGAAGGCCGCCTTGTCCTTGGGCCTGTTGTACTCGTCCCAGACCAGCACCTTCGGCTCCGGACCCAGCAGACTGCGCGTCAGCAGCGCTTCGAGGCTCCCGTCCGGCGTCGGCACGGGCACGCACAGGTCCTCCACATTGGTCACCGGCAGCGAGAAGTACACCGCGTCGCGACCGGTCTCCTCACGCACGACCTGCCGCGTCACCGCCGTCTTCCCGCACCCCGGCGGCCCCTGGAGCAGCACCGCCCACCGGTTGCGGATCGCGGCCCGCAGGATCCGCCGCACCGGGTCGGCGACCATGTCCGGCGGCGAGACCCCCAGCGCCGAGGCGATCCGCCCCAGGATCTCGCCGGTCAGATCCCGCGGCTCACCGTTCGCGCGCGTGTCGGAAAGACTCAACCGCGCACCGTTCAGCAGCGGCAGCCCCCACTCCAGCGGGAACCCCTCCCTCGCGCAGTCCAGCACGTGCTGGAGCGTCCGCGGCGACAGCAGCTGCCGGATCTCGGGACTCTGCGACGACCACACCCGAAACACCGGCGCCAGATCCCACTGCGGAAAGCGCGCCGAGAGGAACCGCCGCCACGACGTGTCGTTCGCCGTGATCCGCACCGTCACCATCCGGTCGAGGACCGCCAGGTCACTGCGCCGGGCACTGGTCTCTGCCGAGGACTCGTTGTCGGTCAGGAAGACCCCGACACAGCCCAGCTCACGCAGATCGTGCTCCCCGAGCGTCCAGTCGCAGGCGATCTGCATCAGCTGCGACTGGATCGTGTCCCCGGCCTGCAGCGAATCGTCCAGCAGCAGCACGAAGGGCCGCCCCGGATTCAGCTGCTTCATGATCAGCTGCCGCAGCGCCAGCCCGCCCTGCCCGTCGCGAACCGGCGCGTTGACCAGCAGGTCGTCCGGCGTCAGGTTCGCCGCCGGGACCAGCACCACCTCCGTCCCCGGAAAACGCTTCGGTATGTAGGAGAGGAAGGTCGCCGTCTTGCCGATCCCGTGCTCGCCGAACACCTGCCCGGTCTGGCCCATCGCGATCATCGCCTCGATGAACCGCTCCAACTCCGAGGGCTCCGGCTTGGCCTTCTTCGGCGCCTTCGCGCCGACGGTCCGGTTCGGACCCGGTCCACCGGTCATCAGTTCCGTCATCGTTCTCCCGTGGTGACGCGATGGCAGGCCATCGGCGGCTCCTGTCGTTGCGGCCAGTCGTCGCCGCCGTCGGTGATCAGCCAGATCCACTTGCCCGGCTCCGCCGGCGACACGACCGGCGCGTAGCCGTCGGTCACCATGATCACCGCGTCGGCCTTCTCCTCGAAACGCCGTCCGTCGACCTCCAGCCGGCCCTCGGCGTAGTCCACGACGTTCTGGAAGTTCGTTCCCCCGCCGCCCAGCACCCGCTCACCCGGCTTGAAGGGCATCACGATCCCGTCGAAGCTCAGCCAGTGCGTCTCCACCCCGTCGGTGCTCCCGACCAGCGTCGTCAGCCACTCCACGACATCGTCGGACATCGATCCCGACGTGTCGAAGGCGACCAGCACCACCTTCGTGCGCTCCCGCCCCCGCCGCGACAGCATCGGCTCGTGCCCCAGCGCCAGCAGCACCGCGCCCAGCTTCTTCGGGTAGACGAGGCGCTCGCCCTCGCGCAGCTTCGACGCGAGAACGTCGATCAGCCAGCGCTTCCACCACTCGACCCGGCGCGTCCTGGGCGTCTGACCGCGCAGCGCCGCGATGCCGAGGTCGCCCCACATCTTGCCGAGCTCGCCCTCCTCACCGCCGCGACGGGCCATGTCGAGCAGCTCCCCCTTGGCGGTGCCGTTGCCGCGCCGGGCCTGCCGCATCGTCTCCTCCAGCACGGCCCGCCCGACGCGGCCGACGGTCTCGCCGTCGAGGGGCACGCCCCTGCCGTGGTCGTCGGCGTGAATGCACAGGATCGTCGGGACCGGCGGATGCGCCATGCGCTTGAGTTCGGCGTAGACGGTCAGATCGGTGTCCACGAAGTCCTCATAGGACAGTGGGGCGAGGCCCTGTTCGACGAGATCGGCGTGGTAGGCGGCGTGGATCTCGGCGGGGTCGACGCCGGTCGGGCGCGTGGTCCCCTCGTCGTCGATCGTCTCGGCGGGCAGCGCCGAGCGGCCGAGCCTGCGCATCGCGACATGGTTGATGCTCACCTCGGCGGCGAGCGTGAAGACCGGGTCGGCGCGCAGCTCGGCATCGACGTGGAGGTGCCGGTGCACGAGGTGGCGCGCCTCATGGAACAGCACGAACTTCACCCCGGCCACGTCGAGCCGGCAGAAGAAGTCGGGGTTGTACAGCAGCGTGCACACCCCGTCTCCGCCCGCCACGACCGCCGCCGTCGCGATCGCCGTCGTCGGGATCTGGTGGTGGCACTTGGCGTACAGCCAGGAGGCCACGACGCTCTCACCGATGCCGAGGTCCAGCAGCGCCGACTCCTTCAGCGCGCGGGCCCGCTCGATCACCTCCGGCTCGGCCGGCTCGTACGCGAGCAGCGCGCGCCGGTCGGTCAGGTCCACGGCACGGCACCCTGGGTGGCGGTGCGCTTCGGCGGTCACCGGTCATCCTCTCCGACAACCGCGGCGGCGGTGGTGAGCAGCTCGGCGACGGTCCCGCCGAAGTCGCCGAGGAGCCGCAGGGCGAACACCCACGCCTCCGGGTCGGTGCCGATCGTGTCGCGGACCATGTCCGACAGTGTCGCCCGTGCCTGTTCGGCCGCCGCACCGGGCGGAAGTCCGGCGATGAGCCGCGCGACGACCGTCAGGGCCTCGTAGGCCGGCGTGGCGTGGCCGAGCAGGTCGCCGACGGTCACCCGCGATGCCGTGAAGGCGCGGGAGACCCAGGCCACCTGGTCGCGGCGCTCGCCGAGGGGGTTGTCGGCGAGGACCGCCGCGATGTCGGCGCCGTCCATGAGCGCGCGCTCGGTGCGGGTGTGGGCGACGAGCACGCGCTCGGCCTCGGCCGCGAACTCCGGAGGGCGGCCGTGGGCGTGACCGAGGCGGCCGAAGACCTCGTCGGGCAGGGGCTCGGCGCGGTGGGCGGCGATGATCTCGGGCCAGTGCCAGTCGTGCGACTCCTCCAGGAGCGCGACATGGTCGACAGCCGGATCGCGCAGTGCCTCGATCTGCCACCGCGCGCTCTCCGCGTGCGCGAGACGGGCGGTGAGGGTGTCGACGGCGGCGGCCTCGTCGCCGATGGCCAGCAGCTCCTTCAAGGTCGCCTCGACCTCCTGCTCGAAGGGCTCGTGGCCGCTGCCGGTGTTGCGCAGGTGCAGTTCGTCGTGGAGTTCGAGCATCTTGTCGGTGCCCCGGCGGCGCCAGACGTTCAGCAGCAGCCGCAGTTGCGGCGTCTCGCCCTTCACACGGGTGTGCCGCAGGATGCGCAGCTGGACCTCGGGATCGGCGCAGGCGACGGCGTCGCGGGCGGTCAAGAACCCGCCCCGGTCGAGCAGTTCGGCACGGAAGGCGGGATCGAGCCGGCGGCCGATGATCAGCTCGCGCTGCCGCGGGGTGACGGCCGGGTGCCGGTGCACGCGGGCGTCCACGAGCGGTTCGCCGAGTTCGAGCAGGCGGTCGAGGTCCGCCGCGGACAGTTCCCGGCGGCCCGCCAGCAGCGCGCGCTGGGCGGCGGTGCCGTAGGCGGTCAGGTGCTCCATCCAGTCGGCCCGGTAGGGCCCCTCGCCGAGCAGCGCCGCCGTGGTCGGCGCGTCGAGTTCGGGGAGGACGTTCATCTGCGTGGGCGTGTCGACGACGCCGAGGAGCCCGGCGATGGCGTTGCGGTCGGCTCCGGGGCCGCTGCGGGAGCCGCCGGCCGCCGCGCCGGCGATGTTCGGGGCGCCGCCGAAAAGACCGGCGACGGTGCCGTTGAAGCGGCGCAGCCGCGTCCGCAGATCGCGCCAGGCGCGCGGGTCCTCGCCCAGGTGCGTCTCGGCGAGTTCGCGCAGGCCGGCCACCAGCGGTTCCCACGCGGGCGAGTCGACCGGCCTGGCGTGCACGGCGGACAGCACCGCGAGAGCCGGCCGTCCCTCGGCGAGGACCGTTTCGGCGTGCCCGTCTTCCACGAGCCGGGCGACCAGCCGTACGACGGCGTTGTGGGGTGCCGGCGCGGACGCGGGGACGGCGAGCATGGCGGTGGTGACCCGCCGCGCGTTCTGCACGACGACCGCCGAGTCGGTGCGGTACAGCGCGAGCAGGGCCTCGTCGGGGCAGTCGGGTCGTTCGGCGAGCACACCGATGGCGATCCCGCCGACCGGCCGGCGCTCGTGCGCGGCGACGAGCAGCGGCCAGTCGATGGTGTCCCGGCGCGCGACGGCCTCGGCGGGGTCGGAGGTGGCGCGCAGTTCGGCGATGAGGCCGTGCGTGCCCTCGTGCCGCTCGGTCCGGGCGGCCAGGCCGTCGAGGTCCTCGGTGAGTTCCGGCGGGACCAGTCCGTCGCGCGAGCATGCGCGGACGGCGTCGTCGCCCGCCGCCCGCTGGATCGACAGCAGCGCGCGGTGGCGTTCGGCCTCGGTCAGCACGCTGGCGGCCGTGGCGAGGGCGTGGCGGACGACCTCGGGGAAGGGGCAGCCCACGGCCTGCCGGAGCACCTCGGGGTAGGTCGTCGCCAGCAACCCGGCCACGAGACCGTCGGGGCCGTGCCAGCAGGCGCGCTCGGGAGGCGAGGACAGCACGATCCGCTTGTGTTCGTGGGGAAGGGCGAACAGCGCGCCCATCCCGAACCGGGCCGACTCGGTTATCCGCCGCAGCAGACCGTCGTCATCGGAGTTCCGGGCGCGCCAGGTGAGGGCGGCGATGAGCTGGTCGGAGCCGCCGCGCACCATGACGTCGACGAGGCCGGCGGGCAGCGGCCATGGCTCGGCGACGACCGAGACGAGCAGGTCGTCGAGCGCGGCCGCCTGACGGGCCCAGTCCTGTTCGGGGGCCACGCCGAGCAGGACGGCACCGGCCTGATGCGACTTGTTCACCGCGTTCCTCTCAGTCCGTCGCCGCGGTCGCGGTCGCCAGGAGCTCGGGTACCGTGCCGGTGAACTCCGGCAGGATCCGCAAGGTGAGCAGCCACGCGTCGGGACGGCCGTCGACGGTCTCTTCGAGCAGCGCCGACAGCGGCCCGGGGTCCTCGGACAGGTGCGGCGCGGCGAGCGCGAGCGCGCGCATGGCGGGGAAACCGTGGCGGACCAGGTCGCCGGGGGTCAGCTGACCGGAGGCGAGACACAGTGGCACCCACTGGCCGTTGACGAAACCCTCGTCGAGCGGCTTCTCCTTGAGGCGCCGCAGGGCCCCGCCCGGCTTGGTGAGCGGGCCGTCCCACGCGTTGGCCTGGGCGTCCGCCGCCTCCCCGAGCTCGGCGGGCAGCCCGCTGGTCATGTCCCGCATGGCCGCCAGCATCTTCGGCGGCAGGGCCTCGGCCCGGTGGGCGGCGATGATCTCCGCCCAGCGCCACGGATGCGAGTGACGCGCCAGTTCGAAGGGGTTGTCCCGATCCCGCCGCAACTCGGCGATCTGCCACTCGGCGGTCGTCGAGGCGTCGACCTGCGCGCGGGCCTCGGCGAGGGCGGCCGCGGGGTCGGAGAGAGCGGCGAGTTTGCGCAGCCTGGACTTGGCGGTGCGGCCGATGGGCCTGCGCGAGTACGAGGCGGGCTTGAGCTCGTCGGAGATCAGGTGCAGCGCGCGTTCGCGGCCGTGCCACTTCCAGGCGTTGAGGAGCAGCCGCAGCTGCGGGAGGTCGCCGCGGACCCGCACGGCGAGCAGGATGTGCTCCTGAAGCTCGGCGTCGGCGCATTCGACGGCCTCGGTGGGGTGCCAGCCCGCCTGCTTGGCCAGCAGCCGCTCGCGCAGTGCCGGGTCGAGCGGCACGATGCCTTCGCCGGGACCGAAACGGTGCCCGGACAAGATCGCGCGACGCTGCTCCGGGGTCGCCCCGGTGCGGTTGAAGAGCCTGCTGTTGACGGCGGGGGAGTCGAGTTCGAGCAGGCGCTGGATCGTCCCGGCTTCGAGGGTGGGACGAGCGGCGAGCATCAGCGCGAAGCGCTCCCCGCCCTCGACGGCCGCGTCGGCGAGGTAGGGCTCGAAGACGGCACGGGTGAACACGTCGAAGCGGGTCCGCTCGTCGAGGTGCGGCAGCAGGCCGCGCCGCACTTCCACGGTGGCGCAGTCGAAGACGGTGAGGAAGGCCGCGCGGGCACCCGACGGGACCCCCGACTTGCCGTCGGCGGGCGCCTCGGCGGGATACGGCCACGACGGGGGTGCGCCGTTGCCGTTCACCACCGACCACACCGTCCCGAACAGCACGCCGACCGGCCCGGGCGCCGAGCGCAGCACCGACCGCAGCGCTCGCCAGGCGGCGGGGTCGTCGCCGAGTTGCTCGGCGGTCAGTCGCTCAAGCTCGGCGAAGGCGGGGTGGTCCGGCGAGGTCGTGCGCTCGGGACGCATGGCGGCCAGGATCGCCGTCGCGGGGCGGGCGGCGGTGATCAGGCCGGCGGGGATGCCCAGTTCGAAGGCTCGGCGGGTCAGTACGGCGGCCGACTTGCCGAGGACGGCGGCGGTGGCGTTCTTCTCGCCGCGCCAGATCCCCTCGTCGAAGGCCAGGGCGTCTTCGGCGATGGCGAGTGGGTGGGTGTCGTGCAGCCGTGCGACGGTCTCGGGCGGGCAGTCCGCCCTGGCGACCAGGGCCCGCGCGGCGCGCTCGTCGAAGGGCTCGGCGGCGTGGGCGGCGTCGATGGCGGCCCAGTCGAGGACGGGGCGCAAGGAGACGCGCCATTCGAGGTCGCCGCGACCGCCGGGACGCAGCTCCCGGACGGCGCACTCGGTTCCGTCGGCCCAATCGAGGAGCCCGGAGAGGTCGCCGCCGGCTTCGAGTTCGACGATGGCCCGCGACGCGACGGGCCCGCCGATCAGCTCGGCCCACGTGCGCGCGTTGTCCGTCGCGCTGTGGCGGCGCAGGCCGGCGAGGGCGTATGCCAGCTCGCGCTCGCTCAGCTCACCGGCGGCGATGTCGAGGACGTGCTCCAGCAGGCGCGTGAAGGGCGCGTACGCGAACGACCGGATGACGCGGGGGTCCTTCTCCGTGCACAGTCGCGTGATCGCGCCCGTCTCCCCGTGCCAACCCGGGTGCGAGGGATCGGCGTTCTCCAGGACGGTGCGGCGCAGGTCGCGGTCGTCGGCGCAGGCCAGGGCAACCGCGGGGTGCCCGCCGGCGGCGAGTCTCCGCCGTGCGTCCGGATCGCGGCGCAGCTCGGCGTTGCCGGCCAGCGCGCGCAGGAGTTCGGCGTCGCCGAGTTCGAAGACGGCCTCGATCAGTTCGCCGGGAAGCCGGTGAGACTTGCCCAGGACGTGGGTGAAGGGGCCACGCAGGGCCGAGAGGAGCGCGCGCCAGTCGAGTGGGCCGGCCGCGTCGATCAGAGCGGAGAACGCCTGCCTGTGGTCGGGGGTGAGATGCGGTGCGTTCAAGGTCGTCCTTCTGCTCGGCTACCGGGAGGCTACCGCCGGCGTACGACAGTCCTCAGTGGACGAACGGTTCCGCTTTCCCGCCCGCCGACCGGTTGCCGACGCTAGTCCCACGCCGCGACAGCGCACCGCGTACGACGGGCGCACCGTCCGTGTTGCGACGGCGCGCCCGGTGCCCTCGCCGGCTACTTCGGCGTGAAGCGCAGCGCCTCACTGCGGCGGACGGCGCCGTCGGCGTCGCCGAGGTAGAAGCGCGTCTCCAGCGAGGGCTCGTTGACGTCGATCACCGAACGCCACAGGGTCCGCCACGGGAAGTCGGGCGCCGCCGGCACCGAGACCTCGTCCATCGCGTCCTCCAGGAAGTCGCGGCCGACCTCGGCGCCCTCGACCCGTTCGGTGAGGGTGCGGGCCCGGCCGTAGGTCAGGAAGGTCTCCTCGGTGTCGGCCGGGAGGTCGCGCGCGACGGGGTGGCGGCTGAGCAGGTGGTTGGTCACGCACAGCGGACCGCCGCCCTCGGCCTCGATGATGTGCTCGACGCCGCCCGCGCGCTCCCACACGAACGCGCGGCCCGAGGCGTCGGCGATCAGGTAGTGGCAGCCGACCTCCGCCGACTGCTTCGCGCCGAGCAGCGCCGCCTTCGCCTCGTCGGCGGTGCGGCAGGTCTCCAGCACGAACCGCGGCAGCTGCATCGGGTTGACGCCGACCTGCGGGGGAGTGGGCCCCTCCGGCGGCTTGGCCTCGGTGATGTCGGAGATGAGCAACGCCACCGACAACCCCGCCTCGTTGACGCCCTCGGTGGCGCCGTCGAGGTTGTCCATCGTGATGACGGTGGTGGCGAGCCCGTCGTCGGGGACGGTGGTCAGCACGTACGGTCGCGACGCGATGGGCGTGCCGCCGGGAGCGGCGGGCGTGCCGTCCGGCCCGGAGAACGCCGCGACCATCTCCTCCCACGACATGGTGAAGAAGTCGTAGTTGCGGCCGAACAACCCGTGTCCATCCACTGTGGATGACGGCGGGCAGAACACCGCCGAGCAACCCGACCCGGCGGGCACGCTCGACGGCGAGTCGAAGGCGAGGTCGTCGCGATCGGGGTCGACGCCGGCCGCCTCGGCGATCCCGCGCAGCCGCTCGGCGTGCTGCGGCCAGTGCCGCTCGAACCAGACGCGCCGGGCCCGGCCCAGCACCGGGTCGATCGGCGTGGGCGCCCAGCCGTACCCGGTCGCCTCGCCGCCCAGTGCGCGGCCGATCTCTTGCTGGCCGCCGGTCAGCCGCAGGTGGCGGACCGTCATGAAGTCGGTCGCGCCGCCGGCGACGACGGTGGATTCGTGGGACATCTCGCGCTCCTCGGGTTGTCGTGGATCCCTGTGCCCCGAACGTTCCCGGAGAGCGCTGACGGCCCGCGCACGGTTCGCGCACGGGCCGCTGACGTGCTCAGCCCACGGCGAGCCTCGCCGTGTCCAGCAGCTCGGGCAGCGAGCCGGCGAAGTCCGGGAGCATGCCCAGCACCAGCATCCACACGTCGGGGTCCCCGGCGACGGTCTCCGCCAGCAGCTTCGACACCGCGTCGGCGCCGCGCGTGTTCACCACCGCCAGCGCGACCGCCGCGGGCCGCGCGACGGCCAGGACATCGCCGGGGGAGACCGCGCCCCGCGCGAGCGCGCTGCCGAGCCAGTGCCGCTTCTGGTAGTCCACCGACAGCGGGGCCTCCAGCCGCCGCAGGACGTCCCCGGAGGAGAGGATCCGGTCCTCCCAGGTCTCGCCGACCTCCGGATTGGGTCCCAGCTCCTCCGAGTCCGCCTTGAACTCGGTCGGGCACCCTGCGGTCTCGGAGTCGAAGCCCTTGATCATCCACGGCGAGAAGGGCTCCTCCCGGTGCGCGGCGACCAGCTCGTCCCAATGCCAGTGGTGGGAGTGCTTGGCCAGGTCGAAGTGGTCGGAGCGATCGGCCCGGACCTGGCCGATCTGCCACTCGGCGGTCAGCGACTCCCGCGCCTCTTCGCGCAGCCGGGCCAGCTCGGCCGAGGGATCGTCCAGCTTCAGCAGTGCCGTGAAGCGCTTCTTGAGCCCCGGCCCGATCGGGTGGGCCGAGTAGGCCTTCGGCCCGATGTCGCCGGCGACGTACTTCGCCGCCAGCTCCCGTCCGTGCCGATCCCACGCCTCGACCAGCAGCCGCGTCTGCGGCATTTCCCCGCGCACCCGTACCTTCGCCAGGATGTGCGTCTGCAACTCGGCGTCGGCGCAGTCGATCGCGTCGGTGCCGCGCCAGCCGCCGTCTCGGGTGAGCAGCCTGCCGCGCAGGCCCGGGTCGAGAGGGACCGGCCCCTCGCCGCCGCCGAAGCGCCGCCCGGACAGGATCGCGGTGCGCTGGAGGTTCGAGACCTGCGAGCGCAGGAAGAGCCGGGCGTTGATCTCCGAATCGTCCAGTTCGAGCAGCCGCTGGATGGCGGGTGTGCTCAGCGACGCCCGCGCGGCCAGTGACAGGCACCAGCCCCGGTCGGGGCCGGCGAGGGCGGCGTCGAGCCACTCCGGACGCCACGCGCCGAGGGTGAACACCTCGTGCCGAGTCCTGCCGTCCAGGTGGGGAAGCAGGGCCAGTTGCACCTCGACGGCCGCCACGTCGAACAGCGGCACGAACGCCGACCGCGCACCCGTCAGCGACGTCGCCTTGCCCTCGGGGGGAACGTCCGCCGCGTCCGGCCAGGCCGCCGGTGCCTTCCCGGCCGCCGCCATCGACTCCGCCTTCGCGAACAGCTCCAGCACGGTCAGGCCCTTCGCGGACTTCAACGCCGCCCGCAGCGCCCGCCACCTGGCCGGATCGGCGCCGAGCCGCGCCACCGGCGCGGTCAGCTCGTCCATCAGCGCGGCGGTGTTCTCGGCGTGCCGCTCGCGCGACGTCCGCAGGGCCTCCAGAACCGCCACCGCGGGCCGCGCCTCGGCGAGCACGCCCTCCGGCTCGCCCTCGGCGACCAGCCGCCCGGCGAGCACCTTCGACGCCCGCGCGACGACCGCCGCCGAGCCGCTGGGCCTCAGTGCCCACCAGGCCCGGTCGGGACGCGCGGCGTTGTCGACGACCGCTCCCGGATGGGCTTCGTAGAGTTCGGCGAGGAAGTCCTCCGGGCAGCCCTCACGCCCGGCCAGCAGACCCGCCGCCTCGACGTCGAAGGGCTCCTCGCGGTGCGCCGCGCGCAACACGTCCCAGTCGAGGACCTCGCGGGCACCGAAGGTCTGTGCCCGGTCGCCGCTCCCGGTGTCCCGCAACTCGGCCACGGCGAGCTCGGTGCTCTCGGCCCAGGCGGCCAGGGCGGAGAGATCGCCTCCGTCGGCGACCTCGGCGGCGGCCTTCTCCCCGACGACTCCGCCGACTCGCTCGAACCACGCCTCCGCCGCCTCGCGCCCGGCCGCCGCGTGCAGGTTCCACAGCGCCAGTGCCCGCTCCCGGTCCGACAGCAGGTGTCCCACGCGCTCCAGGGTGCCGCGCAGCAGCGCGGGCAGGCGCGAGTGCACGTACAGCCGCCACGTTCGGACCTCGTCCTCGGGACGCATCCACGTCACCCACCGGCTCAGGTCCATCGCGGCCCAGCCGGCCCGGTCGAGGTGCGCGGAGGCCAGCAGCCGCGTCTGGAAGCGCCGGTCGTGGTGGCGGTAGAGCCGCGCGCGGCCGGTCGCGGCGAGCCGGTCCAGCACGTCGGGCATGTCCTGCACCCGTTCGTGGGCCTTGAGCAGCGAGATCAGCGACTCCTCGTCCCCGCCCCGCAGCGCCTCCTCGGCGAATGCGGCGGGCACCGGCACGTGGCCGTCGAGCACCGCGCGCACGATCCGCGGCCGCGAGGCGATGGCGCGGTCCCACTCCTGCGGTCCGGCGGCACTGATCAGGGTGACCATCGCGCGGTCGGCGATGTGGAGGGGAATGTGGACGGACGAGTCGCTCAAGGCGGATTCCTTCGGCTCGGATACGGCGGGCAGGCTACCGGCCTCGTGCGACAGTCCTCAGTGGACCGAGTGCCTCCCACGCGCTGCTCACGCCTGAGCGGCGCATATTCGCTGTCACCGCCCAAAACGCGCCCTGTAGGCTGCCTTCGTGGTGTCCCTCACGGCGACACCCACTCTGACCAGCACAAACGATCATGCAAAGGACCCGGGATCACCGTGGCACGAGTGCTCACTCCCCAGGCGGAGGACTTCCCCCGTTGGTATCAGGACGTCATCGCGAAAGCCGAACTGGCCGAGAACGGTCCAGTCCGCGGCTCTCAGGTGATCCGACCGACGGGGTGGGCCATCTGGGAGCGCATGGTGGCCGAGGTCGATCTCCGCATCAAGGACGCCGGCGCCGAGAACGCCTCCTTCCCCCTGCTGATCCCCCAGAGCTACCTCCAGCGTGAGGCCGAGCACGTCGAGGGCTTCGCCCCCGAACTCGCCGTCGTCACCATCGGCGGCGGCAAGGAACTCGACGAGCCCGCCGTCATCCGCCCCACGTCGGAGACGGTCATCGGCGAGTTCATGGCCAAGTGGATCCAGTCCTACCGGGACCTGCCCCTGCTGCTCAACCAGTGGGCCAACGTCCTGCGCTGGGAGATGCGCACGCGCCTCTTCCTGCGGTCGGCGGAGTTCCACTGGCAGGAGGGCCACACCGCCCACGCCACCCAGGACGACGCCCGCGCCTACGCCCGCCGCATCCTGCACGACGTCTACGAGGACTTCATGGCCAACATCCTGGCCATCCCCGTCATCGTCGGCCGCAAGACCACCCGCGAGCGATTCGCCGGAGCCACCGACACCTACACCCTCGAAGGGCTCATGCGCGACGGCAAGGCCCTCCAGATGGGCACCTCGCACGAGCTCGGCCAGAACTTCGCCAAGGCCTTCGACATCGGCTACCTCGGCAGCGACGGCAAGCAGCACCACGCGTGGACCACCTCGTGGGGCGTGTCGACCCGCATGGTCGGCGGCATGATCATGGCCCACGGCGACGACAACGGCCTGCGCGTACCGCCGCGACTGGCCCCCGTCCAGGCCTACGTCATCGTCGTCAAGGACGGCGAAGGCGTCGCCGAGACCGCCGCGAAGCTCCACGACGAGCTGCGCGCCGCCGGCGTCCGAGTGAAACTCGACACCCGCACCGACATCCCGTTCGGCCGCCGCGCCGTCGACGCCGAACTGCGGGGCTACCCCATCCGCGTCGAACTCGGCCCGCGCGACCTCAAAGAGGGCAACGCCACGATCGTGCGCCGGATCGACGGTTCCAAGACCGCCGTGTCCGTCGACGCGGTCGCCAAGGCCGTCACCGAAGCCCTCGAAACCGACCAGAAGGCCCTTTTCGACGCCGCGCTCGCCTACCGCGAGGCCCACACCGCCGATGCGAGCACGCTCGCCGAGGCGATCGAGGCCGCGAACGACGGCTTCGTCCGGCTGCCGTGGTCGGACTGCGGCGTGGAGGGTGAGAACGAGGCCAACACCAAGGGCGTCAGCGTCCGCTGCCTGGTCCGTGCCGACGGCTCGGTTCCCGACTCCGAGGACGAAGAGGGACTGGTCGCCTACCTGGCTCGTTCCTACTGATCGGGCCTCGGTAGGATGGACCGCTGGTAGTGGATCGTGCGCGGCGCCCTCTCATCGACGTCGTACGGCCAGTCCATCGAGCGGAAAGCGCCGCAACCCTACGCGGTGTCGAGGCCGCTCACCCAATATCGCAACAGGAGCTAACACAGCTGTGGCCGTAAAGATTCGACTTCTGCGGATGGGCAAGATCCGCCACCCTCAGTACCGCATCGTCGTCGCCGACTCGCGCACCAAGCGCGACGGCAAGGCGATCGAGTTCGTAGGGATCTACCACCCGAAGGAGGAGCCCTCGCGCATCGAGGTCAACTCCGAGCGGGTCCAGTACTGGCTCGGCGTCGGCGCCCAGCCGTCCGACCCGGTCAAGGCCATCCTGTCCAAGACGGGTGACTGGCAGAAGTTCAAGGGCCTGCCCGCCCCGGAGCCGCTGAAGGTCGCGGCTGCGAAGGCCGACAAGTCCGCCGTGTACGAGGCCGAGGCCCTTGCCGCCGGTGGGGAAGCCAAGGACGCGGAGACCAAGCCGAAGAAGAAGGCTCCCGCCAAGAAGGCCGAGAAGGCCGACGAGGCGAAGGCCGACGAGGCCAAGGTCGAGAAGACCGACAAGTCGACCGCGACTGCTGAGGAGACTGCCGGTGGGGACGCCGCCGCGGAGTCCTGACGTTCTCCGACCCGCGTTGGAGCACCTGGTCAAGGGCATCGTCGACAACCCGGACGACGTTCGGGTCCGCATGATCAACGGACGCCGCGGCAAGCGGCTCGAGGTTCGGGTCAACCCCGACGACCTCGGGACCGTCATCGGCCGCAGCGGCCGTACCGCCAAGGCTCTGCGCCAGGTCGTCACCGGCATCGGTGGCCGGGGTGTGCGCGTCGAGATCCTCGACTCGTACTGACCGTGCTGCTTGTCGTCGGCCGGATCATCCGGCCACATGGCGTTCGGGGTGAGCTCGTCGTCGAGATTCGCACCGACGAGCCGGACTCGCGGTTCGCCGTCGGGAAGGTGTACTCCACCGACCCGGCGGCGGCCGGTCCGCTGACCACCACTGGCATCCGCCCGCACCAGGGTCGCCTGCTGATGACCTTCAAGGAGGTCGGCGACCGGGTTCGGGCCGATGAGATGCGTGGAGTCCGCCTGTGCTTCGAGAGCGAGGGCATGGCGGCTCCCGAGGACCCCGACGAGTTCCGCGACCACGACCTGTGGGGCCTGGACGTGGTCACCGTCTCCGGTGAGCGCGTGGGCGAACTCACCCGCATCGACCACGGCGCCGCGCACGACATGCTCGTCGTGTCGCGCAAGGGTGCCAAGCCCGTCTACATCCCGTTCATCAAGGTGATGGTTCCCGAGGTCGACGTGCCCGGGCGCCGGATCGTGGTGGACCCGCCGGAGGGTCTGCTCGACCTGTGAGCGAATCCTCTCCGGACGGCGCCGCGCTGCGGATCGACGTCGTCTCCGTCTTCCCCGAGTACCTTCAGCCGCTTGAGCTGTCGCTGATCGGCCGCGCCCGCAAGCGCGGCCTGCTCGACGTGCGCGTGCACCAGTTGCGCGAGTGGACGCACGACGTCCACCGGACCGTCGACGACAGCCCTTACGGCGGGGGACCGGGCATGATCATGCGTCCCGAGCCGTGGGGCGAGGCCTTCGACGAGCTGGTTCCGGCCGGTGGTCCGGTCCCGCACCTGCTGGTGACCAGCCCGGCCGGCCGGCCGTTCACGCAGCGGATGGCCGAGGAGCTGAGCACGCAGCCGTGGCTGATGTTCGCCTGCGGCCGCTACGAGGGCATCGACCAGCGGGTCATCGAGCACGCCGCGACGCGCATGCCGGTGACCGAGGTGTCGCTGGGGGACTACGTCCTCTTCGGCGGCGAGGTGGCCGCGCTGGTGATCGCCGAGGCCGTGACCAGGCTCGTGCCGGGCGTGCTGGGCAACGCCGAGTCGATCGTCGAGGAGTCCCACACCACGGGTCTCCTGGAGGCGCCGCTCTACACGAAACCGGCCGAATGGCGCGGACTCGAGGTACCGGATGTACTCGTGTCCGGGCACCATGCGAGGATCGTGCGGTGGAAGCGGGATCAGGCGCTGTTGCGAACCGCACAGACCAGGCCTGATCTGCTGGCCGCCACGCCCGTCGAGGAGTTCGACAAGCATGATCGGGCGACGTTGCAAGGGGCCGGGTTCGATGTCGGCCCATCGTAATGTGTATTGTTGAGCGGTTGCATCGGCCGCTCCGCGGTGTCTCACCCCGAACTCGGCCGCCGACACCTGACAAGACTTTCACTCGGCGCGAAAGCGCGCCTTGAGCTTCGAGGATTATTCGCCATGAACACGCTGGACCTTCTGGACGCCGCTTCGGTACGGGCGGACATCCCGGATTTCCGTGCCGGTGACACGCTCAAGGTGCACGTGCGGGTCGTCGAGGGCAACCGTTCCCGTGTCCAGATCTTCAAGGGCATCGTGATCGGCCGCCAGGGCTCCGGCCTCCGTGAGACCTTCACGATTCGCAAGGTCAGCTTCGGCATCGGCGTCGAGCGCACCTTCCCGCTGAACTCTCCGGTCATCGACCGGATCGAGGTCGAGACCCGCGGTGACGTGCGTCGCGCCAAGCTGTACTTCCTCCGTGAGCTTCGCGGCAAGAAGGCGAAGATCAAGGAGCTGCGCGAGCGTCCGGCGAACTAGTCCGCCGCGGCCTCGCCGCCAGATCTGCACGACGCGGGTCCCCCTTCGGGCGGGCCCGCGTTGTCGTGTGCCTGCGTTGCCGTGCCCTTGACGGCTCGTGAAGGATGGCCAGGCGCGCACCCGCGCGACCCAGCCCCCGGAGGAGCCATGGACGCCGACACCCCCGGCACCGACCCGGCGCCCGGCGTGACCGAGCGCAAGGCCGCCGCGGGCCGCCGCGAGTCGGCTAACGAGAAGCGCCGCCGCAGGCTCGCACTGGGCACGGCGGCCCGCCGGGAGATGCCGCTGTGGAAAGAGCTGCCGCTGCTGCTGCTCGTCGCGTTCTGCGTGGCGGTGCTGATCAGGACCTTCTTCCTGCAGGCCTTCGGGATCCCCTCGGCGTCGATGGAGCAGATCCTCACCGAAGGCGACCGCGTCCTGGTGTCGAAGGTCGTCTACCAGGTGCGCACCCCGCAGCGCGGTGAGGTGATCGTGTTCCGCGGCAACGACCGCTGGGCGCCGGAGTTCCAGTCCGACCCGAACGCCGGGCTGCTCAGCCGCATCGGCGGGGGACTGGCCGACCTCGTCGGAATCGGGGAGCCGGGGGAGAAGGACTTCATCAAACGGGTGATCGGCCGGCCCGGTGACACGGTCATGTGCTGCGACGCGGACGGCCGCGTCACCGTCAACGGCTACCCGCTGGACGAGTCGGAGTACCTGTTCGAGGATTCGCCCCGCGCCGAGGGCGGCGGGGAAGGCGGGGACTGCCGCACGCGGGAGTTCGGGCCCGTCCTGGTCCCCGAGGGGCAGCTGTTCGTGATGGGTGACCACCGCGGCAGGTCGCAGGACTCGCGCTGCCAGGGATTCGTGCCGATGGACAACGTGATCGGGCGCGCGATCGCCGTCGTATGGCCGGTCGACCGCTGGCACGCGCTGCCGCTGCCGGCGACCTTCGCCGGAGTGCCCGACCCGGCGTCCGGCACCGGCGGGTCGGCGCCGATCGCGGCCGGAGGGGGCCAGGGCGGTCCGGTCTTGTTGGCACCGATCATTTTGACCGCCGTGTTCCCGGCACCACGTTTCAGGTTCAATGCGTAGACTCCGCGTGTGATTGAAGAAGAGCAGCCGAAGACCGAGCCGCCCGCCGAGGACGCCGCGAAGGGGTCCAAGGACGAGGACAAGAAGAAGAGCGGGTCGTTCTGGAAGGAACTGCCGATCCTGCTCGGTGTGGCGATCGTCGTCGCCCTTCTCGTGCGGACCTTCGTGTTGCAGTCCTTCTGGATCCCCTCGGGGTCGATGGAGCACACCCTCGACCTCAAGGACCGGGTGCTGGTCAACAAGCTGGTCTACGACTTCCGCGACCCCGAGCGCGGCGAGGTCATCGTCTTCACCGCGCCGAACGACTGGCGCAGCGACCCGAATGAGGAAGACTTCATCAAGCGGGTCATCGGGATCGGCGGCGACCACGTCGTGTGCTGTGTGGACGGGAAGATCACCGTCAACGGCCAGCCGCTCGACGAGTCGGAATACCTGTACACCAACGATGACGGGGTCCAGGACGCGCCGAGCGCGAACAAGTTCGACGTCGTCGTGCCCGAAGGCCGCCTGTGGGTCATGGGCGACCACCGTTCGGCGTCGGGTGACTCGCGGGAGAACTTCATCCGCTTCGAGAGCATCGACCGCTCGACGATCGCGGTGGACGCGGTGATCGGTAAGGCCTTCGTGATCATCTGGCCGATCGATCGCTGGCGCTGGCTGGCGATTCCCGACACCTTTGCCGATGTACCCGAACCGACGTAGTGTCGTCTGACGTGATGTCTTCTGCCGAGGTGGTCGACCGGCTCGCCGGAAGGGTTCTGCTCGTCAACGCCGAGGACCGGGTCCTGCTCTTTCGTGGCTGCGACCCGGCTCTGCCCGACGACAAGTACTGGTTCACGCCGGGCGGCGGCATCGACGAGGGTGAGGACGCCCGTGCCGCGGCCGTCCGGGAACTCTTCGAGGAGACCGGCCTGCGGTTGCCGGCCGAGGAACTCGCCGGGCCGGTGTTCGAGGAAGTCGCCGAGTTCGCCTTCGACGGCCTCGCCTACCGGCAGCGGCACTGGTTCTTCCTGGCGCGCGTCGAGTCGTGGGTGGTCGACACGGCCGGCTTCGAGCCGATCGAGCGGACGACCATGGACGAGCACCGCTGGTGGAGCGCCGCCGAGCTTGCGGGCACGGCCGAGGTGATCTACCCGCCGGAACTGAGCCGAATTCTGCGTGAGGCGCTGTGATCACCATTCCCCGTACGGTCATCCGCCGCGACGGTGACCTGTACACCTTCGAAGACGCGCTTCGGCGACGTGGTTTCCACGCCGTCGCCGGTGCCGACGAAGCGGGCCGCGGGGCCTGCGCCGGCCCCCTCGTCGTAGCGGCGGTGATCCTGCCGCCGGGACGCCGCGGACGAGTGCCGGGGCTGGCCGACTCGAAACTGCTCACCCCCGCCGCCCGCGAAGAGGCCTACGTGGAGGTCCTCGCGCGCGCCATGGCCCACTCGGTCGTGGTGATCGGGCAGGAAGAGGTCGACAGGCGCGGGTTGCACGTGTGCAACCTCACCGGCATGCGCAGGGCGCTGGCCAGACTGAGCGTCGCGCCGGGGTACGTGCTCACCGACGGCTTCGCCGTCGACGGGCTCTCCGTGCCAGGTCTGGCCGTGTGGAAGGGTGACCAGGTGGCCGCGTGCATCGCCGCCGCGAGCGTGCTCGCGAAGGTCACCAGGGACAGATTGATGGACGACTGGCACGTCAGGTTCCCCCGATACGGGTTCGACGCGCACAAGGGATATGTCACCGCGGGCCACCAGGAGGCGCTGGCCGCCTACGGTCCGTGCGTGGCGCACCGGCATTCCTACGCGAATGTCAGGAACGCGGGTGTGTCGCGGCAGCCTGCGGTGCCTGGCACGCCGGTCATGGGTGACAATGACGGGGTGGAGGCCGCGACATGAGCGCTGAGGATCTCGAAAAGTACGAGACCGAGATGGAGCTGCAGCTCTATCGGGAGTACCGCGACATAGTCCGCCAGTTCTCCTACGTGGTGGAGACCGAGCGGCGGTTCTATCTCGCCAATCACGTCGAGATGCACGTGCGCAACACCGACGGCGAGGTGTTCTTCGAAGTGGAGATGCGCGACGCCTGGGTCTGGGACATGTACCGCCCGGCGCGCTTCGTGAAGAACGTGCGGGTGATGACGTTCAAGGACGTGAACGTCGAAGAGCTGGACAAACCAGACATCACGCTGCCGTAGGCGGCTGGGTCGGCTGGTCGGCTGGCTGTGTCAGTCGGTCGGTTGGGCGGACGTTTGGGCGGTCGATTCGCCGTTTCACCGATTGGCGGCTGGTCGGTTGCTCGCTCGGTGTGCGGCTCGGCGTTGGGTATGGACGCGGCGAATGCGGCAACCTTGGCAAGCGCTGTGGCCCGGCGTCGGCCGCGACTGGTGCGGTAGCCGCCGTGGACGCGTCAGCACGGCAGGCGGGTATGCGCTGTAGTTGCCGCGAGCGATTCAGTCTGCCCGCCCGCCGAGCGCCGAGGCCCCATTGTTGGCGCGAACAAATGTGCCCAAGGCTCGCCCGGCCCCGAAACCCGGCACCCGGCTTCGGCACTCGATGGCTGACCCGAGCCGGCGTCCAGTCTGTTGCCGAGCACCGGCATCCAACGCTCGACTTCGGTGCTCGTCGGCTCACCCGGCCCGGCAGCCATCGGCTCGCTTGGCATCGCTGCCTTATGGCCACGCTCGCCGAGAGGCCTCGCTGAATGCCGACGGTAGATGGCGCTGGCAGTCCCCCCTGGCGAGCTCGGTGACAGGGCCCGGCTCCGCCGGGCTCGCCATGGCTCGATGTCGCTTGTAGAGGCGGGCTGGCGTAGCCAGGCGAAGCCCGGCAAGGACGGGAGGTGCAGCTGCACGCCGCTGCACGCCGCTGCATGCCGTTGTCCATCGCCGCTGCGGCTCCGGATGCTTGCTCGCGGCGGTCTGCGTCATCATCGTCGCCGAGGCGTCACCTCCGTCCGTGTCCTGATCGTGGCGATTCCGGACTCTGTTCCGCCATGGCCTGGCAGCGCGGGCATCCACGCGCCGGCCTCCCGGACGGCGCGGGCATGTCCAAGACGCGACGCAGCATCTTCCCGCCCACGGCGGCTGGCTCCGACGCCGACGCCGACGCCGGTCGCCGCCGGCAACCGGCGCTCGCGAGGCCCGGTACCTGTCGTGCCTGTCGTGCCGTCCGGAAGGTGCCCGAACCGGCGAGCCGGCGAACCGCGAGCGAACCTAGGGAACCCATCCCAGGGTGTCCTTCGGTCGACCGGGAATGTCACCTCCGTTTGTGTCGTGGACGGGTTTGCTGGCTGCGGTGCGGTGCGGTGCGATTGGCCAGGGCCAGGTCCTCAGCGCCCGCCCATCCCGGGCTCGGCTTGCGCTCACCCGGCCTGCCCGTCTCTGGTTCCGGCTCGGCTTGCGCTCACCCGGCCTGCCCGTCTCCGGCCCTGGCTCGGTTCGCGTTCACCTGGCCCGCCCATCCCCGGCCCCGGCTCGGTTCGCGCTCACCCGGCCCGCCCATCCCCGGCCCCGGCCCCGGCCCCGCTCCCGCCCCCGCTCGCCCATCCCCGGCTCCCGCCCTCACCCCGCTCACCCGTCCCCACCCCCACCTGCCCCGCTCGCCCTTCCCGCTGCCAAGGCGGGGGTGATGGCGGCCTTCGTCTGGCGGTAGCGGCCGGCGGTGTCCTCGATCAGGCCGCGCATGTGGAGGAGGGGGAGGGTCCGGTTGACTTCGCGGAGGGTGGTGCCGGCCTGGGCGGCGATCTGGGCGGGGAGGGCCGCTGTGCGGCGGGGGACGGAGTCGAGGATTCGCGCGGCGATCTCGTCGAGCCGGTCGAGGACGGTGTCCGGGGAGTGGAGGGGCTCGGCGAGGTCGGTGCCGAGTTCACCGAGGTCTTCGATGATCTCGGCGGCGCGGGTGACGATGCGGGCACCGCCGGGCTCGCGGGCGAGTTGGTGCACCCCGACGCTCAGAGGGGAGGTGGCCTCACCGGGGACGATCATGAGCTGGCGGTCGAGTTCGACGGCGTGGCGGGCGGTGTTGCGTGCTCCACTTCGGACCTGGGCCTCCACGACGACGGTGCCGAGGGTGGCGGCGGCGTTTCGTCGGTCTTGGCTCGGTGTGGCGGGCTGATGCAGCACGGGCTGGCAGGGTGCGTGCGCGACATGATCTGTCAGTGGTGTCGCAGACGCT